>NZ_SBFD01000002.1:4402-720078 GCF_014156615.1 Pantoea pleuroti
AAGGCCATCGGTCGGCAGCGTAAACGTCACCGGCTTCCCCAGCAGGGCGTGGCGGTCGATGCGCGCGTCGGTGGCCAGCAGTTCAGCGGTGAGCACAAAAGGGCGGGACAGCGTCTCGGTGCCCTTAAGCGTATGGAACAGCAGGCCGTCCGCCGGCAGCTGTGCAGTAATGCGTGAGAACATAAGTAATCCCTGACTATTAACTGTGTGGATCGAGCAACCAGACACCTTCTTCACTGATGTTCAGCGTTTGTTCGCGGGTGCCACTCTGGCCGCTGATGGCAAAGGTGTAGTTGCCCGGTGCCAGTTGCAGCGTGGCGAAGCCATTCACCGCCGGCACCAGCGCCTGCGGCTGACCGTTCACCTGAACGCGTTCACCCTGCTGCAGACGGATATAGACCTGGGCGACCGGAGCGGGCGGTGGTGCCGGTTGTGGATCGGGTTCACGCGCGGCGGTCTGCGCGGGCTCAGACGTCTGAGCCGGAGTGCTGGCAACCGTATCCGGTGAGGCGTCAGCCTGGGTTGGTGGCGCGGCAACCGGCTGGTTAACCGGCGCGACGGTGACGGCAGGCGCGTCGTTTTGCGCGGTCTCAGCCGGCGGTGTCTGTTCGTTACCGCGTGACATCAGCAGACCGGCGCCCAGGCCGACCAGCACGCCAGCGGCAACCAGGCCCGGCAGTGCAAAACGGTGCCCCAGCAGCGTTTTCAGTTTCGAGGCGGGTTTGATCACCTCCTCTTCTTCTTCAATCGGCACCAGCATGGTGCCCGGTCCGCTGATTTTTGCGCTAAGCAGCGGTTCCGGTTCACGTTCCGGCAGCGCCATCAGCGCAGCAAAATCATCAATGCTCTGCGGACGATCTTCCGGTTTCAGCGCCAGCGCGCGATCGACGGCGCTCAGCAGCGCAGTCGAGTAGCCTGCCAGACGACGCTGCACCAGCGGCTGATAGTTATCTTCGATGCTGCGCACCACGCTGACCGGCGGCGGCGTACCGGTAATCAGGGTATGCAGCACCGCGCCCAGTGCGTAGATATCGGTCCACGCGCCCTGCTCGCTCTCGTCGTTGTCGCTGTACTGCTCAATCGGCGCATAGCCGGGACGCAGCATCGTCTCGCTCTCATCCGACAGATTGCCGATGGTTTTACGCGCCGACCCAAAGTCCAGCAGGATCGGCTCGCCGCTGCTCTGGATCTGGACGTTATCCAGGGAAATATCGCGATGCAGATAACCCGCTTCATGGATGGTTTTGATCGCGCCCAGCAGCGGTGGCAACATGCGACGGATCCAGGCCTCATTCACCGACTGCGGATTGCGTTCGCTGAAGTTCGAGAGCGTGGTGCCGCTGTAGAACACCGTGCCCATATAGGCGGTGTCGTTCTGCACCCAGAAACGCAGCACGTGCAGCAGGTTGGGATGATTAAAGCGCGCCAGCAGCCGCGCCTCCTGAATAAAGCTGTTCAGTCCGGCGTGAAAGGTTTTGCTGAACCGCTCGCTGCGCAGCACCAGATTCAGGTCATCGCTGCGCACTGCCAGCGAGGCGGGCATAAACTCTTTGATGGCGATATCACGTTCCAGCTGGTGATCCCAGGCGCGATAGACGATGCCAAAGCCGCCACCGCCGATGACCTCTTTGATTTCAAACTCATTGAAGCGGTAACCCAGCGGCAAGGCGTTGGGGACATTCAGGGGTTGATCATGTTCCGACATATTCAATTACTCTCTGATAGCCAGGCTTTAAACCGCGAACTGGCAGACAAATTCACCCTGCTCACAACGCACATCGACGCGGCGATAGCGTTCATCGCGGGCGTGGGCGCTCAGCAGGATCTGGCTCATCTGTGGCAACAGCGTGTTGGTGAGAATGGCATCCACCATGCGACCGCCCGACTCGACTTCGGTGCAGCGCTGCACAATCTGGCTCACCACTGACTCGTCGATCTGTGCCTCAATGCCGTGGTTCTCGGCCAGACGACGCACAATGCGCGCCAGCTGCAACCGCACAATCTCCGCCAGCATCGCGTCGCTGAGCGGGTAATACGGCACCACCAGCAGGCGGCCGAGCAGCGCAGGCGGGAAAACCTCCAGCAACGGCTTACGCAGCGCGGTGCTCAGGGCGTCGGGATCGGGCATCAGTTCAGGATCGGCGCACATCGCGCTGATCAACTGCGTGCCGACGTTCGAGGTCAGAATGATGATGGTGTTGCGGAAATCGATATGGCGGCCTTCGCCATCCTCCATCCAGCCTTTATCAAACACCTGGAAGAAGAGTTCATGCACATCCGGATGGGCTTTCTCAATCTCATCCAGCAGCACCACACTGTAGGGGCGACGGCGAACGGCTTCGGTCAGCACGCCGCCTTCGCCGTAGCCGACGTAGCCCGGCGGTGCGCCTTTCAGCGTCGAGACGGTGTGCGCCTCCTGAAACTCACTCATGTTGATGGTGATGATGTTCTGCTCGCCGCCGTACAGCGACTCGGCCAGCGCCAGCGCGGTCTCGGTTTTACCCACACCGGAAGGGCCGCACAGCATAAACACACCGACCGGCTTGTTGGGATTATCAAGGCGCGCGCGCGAGGTGCGTACCCGTCTGGCGATCAGATCCAGACCGTGACGCTGGCCGATGACCCGCTGGTTCAGGGTGTCGGCCAGATTCAGCACCGCGTCGATCTCATTCTTCACCATTCTGCCCAGCGGAATGCCGGTCCAGTCCGACACCACGGCAGCCACCACGCCTGCATCGACGGCGGCAAACAGCAGCGGCGTGTCGCCCTGCAGCGCAGTAAGCTGCTGCTGCGTCGCATCGCGCTGTTCACGCAGCGCCGCATCCTCTTCTGTCACACAGCGGGCGCGCAACGCAATCAGCGTCTCGACCAGTTCGCGCTCCTGCAGCCAGCGCTGTTGCAGCGCATCCCGCTCGGCTTCCAGCGCAATGCGCTGCGCGGTAATCGCCTGCTGGCGGGTGGCGTCGCCCAGGCCCACCCGGATTTCGCGTTCGATGATCTCTGCTTCAATCTCCAGCGCCGCCAGACGGTGCAGACAATCTTCCAGCGCCGCGGGCTGCGCACCCTGACTGACCGCTACACGGGCGCAGGCGGTATCCAGCAGCGCCACCGCTTTATCGGGCAGCTGGCGCGCCGGAATGTAGCGATGCGACAGTTTTACCGCCGCACTGACCGCATCATCCAGCAGCAGCACCCGATGATGTTTCTCCAGCGCGCTGACGGTGCTGCGCAGCATCAGAATCGCTTTGGCTTCATCCGGCTCCTGCACCTGCACGGTCTGGAAGCGACGGGTCAGCGCCGGATCTTTCTCAATGTACTTTTTGTATTCGGCCCAGGTGGTCGCGCCGATGGTGCGCAACTGTCCACGCGCCAGCGCCGGTTTCAGCAGGTTGGCGGCATCACCGGTTCCCTGCTGACCGCCTGCCCCGACCAGGGTGTGGATCTCATCAACAAACAGCACAATCGGCGTCGGGCTGGACTGCACCTCATTGATCAGCGCCTGCAGTCGTGCTTCAAACTCCCCTTTCATGCCGGCACCCGCCTGCAGCATGCCGATGTCCAGCAGCCAGAGCTGCACATCGCGCAGCGGCGCAGGCACATCGCCCGCCGCGATACGCAGCGCAAGGCCTTCGACCACCGCGGTTTTCCCGACGCCCGCTTCGCCGGTCAGCAACGGGTTGTTCTGGCGGCGACGCATCAGGATATCGACCATCTGGCGGATTTCGTCGTCACGTCCGGTCACCGGATCGATACGGCCTTCACGGGCGCGCGCCGTCAGGTCCTGCGCATATTGTGCCAGCGTACTGCCACTGGCGGCGGGCGGTGCGCCGCCAGCATCTGCCGGTGCGCTCAGCGCCTGCTGCGCTTCTTTGCTGTTGCCGAGCAGCGTGTCGAACGCCGCCAGCAGCGCATCGGCGTTGACGCGGCTGAACTGACCGGAGATGCCTTTCAGCACGCTGGCCAGGTTGAAGGTTTTCAGCATGCCGATCAGCAGATGCCCGCCGCGAATGCGGGTCGCGCCATATTTCAGCGAGGCATAAACCCACGCCCGTTCAACGGCGCTGTCGATATGCTCGGAGAGGTCGGAGACCGCACTGGCACCGCGCGGCAGACGATCCAGCGCGGCAACGATGTCCTGAGTCAGGGCCTTTTCATCCAGTGAAAAATGTGTGATGACCTGCTGTAAGTCACCATCCTGCTGCTGCATCAGCTGATGCAGCCAGTGCACCAGTTCGACATAGGGATTGCCGCGCAGTTTGCAAAAGGCGGTGGCGCTTTCCAGCGAGGTAAATAACAGCGTATCCAGTTTGCCGAATAGCACGGCACGGCTGATTTCTGACATAGGGGGCTCTCTTCAATGAAAGACGCAGGCTGTGTAACAGGGAAAGCGGCTGGGCTAGCGCGAAGCAGCCTCAACCTCAAACATAAAATCTTCACGATCTTGCGGCTGCGGCGCATGCCCCAGCCAGCTGGTATAGCCGAGTCGGGCATCTCCACCCAGCGCCACACCCTGCACCTCGTCAGCGGCCAGGATCAGGCTGAGATCCCACTGCATTTCGATGCCGAGGTAGTGACGCACCCAGTCGCGTACTTCACGCGCGCCGGGGGCATCCGGCAGAAAACGGGCATACTGCGCGGCGCTGAGCGGTCCCAGGTGCAGGCGAAAACGGTGCTGCACATCTCGCACCGCCACGCCGAGAAATGCAGAGGCGCCCAGCCGGGGCATATGGCGTCCCGCGCCCAGTCGGGCCTGATCGCGACTGTCCAGCGTCAGCCAGTGCGGCAGGTTCTGCGTCAGCCTGACCGGCACGCCAAAGTAGTGGCGCAGAATGCGCACCAGCCCTTCGGCGTCGTGGCCGTGACGGCTGAGGTGGCCCACCAGCATCAGTCGGGCATGGAGGCTGAGCGAGCTGGCCTGCTGCTGGGCCGGTAAGCCGATGCCGGCCAGGCAGGCGAGATAGTTCAGGAAGCGACTGTCGTCGGGGCGATCCAGCGACACGGTCGGTTGCGCATCGGCCCAGGCACGATAAAAAAGCAGCGTAGCGCGATGGTGAAACAGGTCAGCAAACGCCGACAGGCTGTGATCCTGATGATGCACGATACGTTCATGCACATATTCGGTCAGATGGGTCGGCAGCGGGCCGTTGGGGCCAAACAGGCCGAAGCTGTAGATGGAGAGCTCATGACGTCCCGCTTCGTCACGCGGCGTGGCGCTGGCGACGGTGGCGGGTGCAAACGCCAGTGACGGTGTCTGACCGATGCGCACCGATTCGAACTTCGGCAGCGGCGCACGGCCCAGCGGATAGCGCTGACCGCCCTGCGCATCCAGCCGCCGCAGCAGCTGGAACAGATCGTAACGCCACGGCGCGGCCATCACCCGCTGCCAGAAATCATCCGGCAGACGGGTGAGCCGGGGCAGCGAAATCACCTTTTCGCCACTCATATCAGCGCTTTCCGGCCCATGCGCGGCGGCCAGTAGCCCACTTCTCCGCGCTGCTGGCTGTTCAGGGTGAACTCCGTGAAGCTGTTGAGCGCCACAAGGCGGCCACAGACCCGCTCCAGCACGCTGCCAAACAGCCACGGGCTGGCACCCGAAAACGCCTGCTCATCCACTTCCAGCGTGATGCTGACGCCGCGCGCAAACACCACCGGACCCGGCTCCGGCACGCGGCGGTTGACCGCGCTGAGCGTACAGTGTCGGATGCCGTCAATCTGACGTGCGACCGGCGCTTCCGCCAGGTTGGCGTATAGGCTCAGCAGCTGGCGCAGCGCCGCCGCGCCTTCTCCGTCGCTGCTGTCCATCAGGCTGAGGTAGTTCATCTGCAGATGGCTGATCAGCCGCCACGCGGAAAGTCCCTCGGCCAGCGCCGGACGCGGAGGCGTCGGCCCTTTGCACAGCTTCAGCTCCGATACCGGAATGGAGTCCGGCATCACAAAGTTGCCCTGATCCTGCTGCAGCATCAGCGGCAGATCGCGACTGGTGCACATCACGTCGGCGGAGAGATAGCGCACCTCGTCGTGCCACGGCGCGTGATGCTCATCCACCAGCGACAGAAAGACTTCTGAACCGATATAGCCCGTGCGCGTGCCGTAGCGCTGCGCCTGCTCGGACAGCGTGCGCTGTTCGCGGCGCAGTGAAAAATAGGCGCCGTAATCGCCCTGGTCACCGCTGAAGGTGCTCCAGAACGGACGGAAGACCTGCTCTTCCCGCTTGCCCTCTACAGTAGCGAACAGCCGCTGTACCGAGTGCACCTCATAATCCAGCGGCCGGATGTTATCGACCACCAGATGATATTCATGCTGGCTGTCGCTGACCTTCAGGCGCTCGGCAGTTTTCGGAAACAGATTGATGACGGGCGTGCAGTGCAGCGCCAGATGGCTGTGATCGACCACGCTTTCCAGCGCGCTGTCCGCTTTGTCGAGCAGAATGATGATATCGAACGCCATGGCGTTGTCGCAGCGGCGCAGAAACGGGGCCAGCTGGCTCAGGCTGATAAACTGGAAGCGTGCCGGAAAGGCGAAATACTCCTGCAACAGACGATAGCCGTCAAAGTTGCGCAGATCGTCCGGCAGCAGCGCCTGCTCCGGCGCAAAGCCCTGCTGCTGCAGGGCGTCGTCCGTCAGCACCTGACGCTGTGGCCGCTTCTCAACCGACTGCAGCACGATGCCCACCCGGTGCTGCATCAGCAATTCCAGCAGTTTCAGCGCCTGGATATCCGGGCCGCTGAGAAACAGCATCAAATCGTCCACGCTGAGCTGACTGAGCGAGGAGATCCCTTCGCAGCTGATGCGGATACGCAGCGCACTGACCGCGCCCAGACCGCCGAGTTTCAGCTCGCCAGAGGGCAGATCGCCGGGCACGCCGCCGAGACTGGCTTCGCTGATGCGCAGCGGATGCAGCACCACATCGTGTGCGGTGGTGTAGCTGCAGGTCACCCCGGTTTTTTTCAGGTTCTGGCTCTCCATCATGGTGCCGCGCGGTACGCGAAAGCCCTGGGTGATGTCGCCTTTGCGGCTGTCCGGCGTCAGCTGAGCGATCGCCATTGACGGCGTTGGCGAGAGATAGGATGGCGCAATCATCTCCAGCAGACGTTGCGAGAAACGCGGAAACTCCGCATCCATCTTCAGCTGCACGCGCGACGTCAGGAAGGCAAAACCTTCCATCAGCCGCTCGACATAGGGGTCCGCCACGTCAATGCCGCGCATGCCAAGACGTCCTGCCACTTTAGGGTAGCGCGCAGCGAACTCGGCCCCCATCTCACGCAGGTAGGCGAGTTCACGGTTGTAATAGTCGAGCAGATTGCTGTCCATGATTACCCTGCATCCTGTAGTTCGAAATGACCGCTCTCCAGATCAACCTGAGTGCGGAACAGAAACGCCAGCGGATAAGGCACGCACCAGAGCCGCCCTTTGATCTCAATCGACAGCACGTTGTGCAGGCTGAGCGAGCCGAGATCGCTGACGCAGCGCACCTGTAAACCCTGCGGCAGGATGCGCGGCTCGAAGTGCAGAATGGCGTTGGTCATTTTGCGCTGCATATCCTGCCATTCGATATCGGAGACGTTCTGCCCGGCCAGCGGTGACACACCGAAGTTCCAGACCGAGCGCTGCACGTGATCAAAGCCGCTGAGATCCTGCTGCGCTTCGTTGTTGATGGTGTTGAACAGCCACTGCAGATCGCGCAGTACGTGGCGGCGCAGGGTGCTGTGAGTGATCAGCATGCTGTTGTCCGCTTCCTGCTGTTTATCCGGCGCGTTGTCGGTCAGGCGATCCAGCAGCGAGGATTGCAGCTTGTCGCGGGCGGTTAACGCATCACGTTTTTTACGCGCGCGAAAGCCTCCATGCAGCTGGGCATAGCCGTCGTTTTGCGCGCCTGAATCATGGCTCATCGGCGGACTCAACGCTGTCAAACGCGACCTGCTGCAGGCTCAGCAGCGAAAATTCCGCGCTGTCACTGAGCCACATTTTTTGCCCCTGGCCGATGAACTGGTCCGGATCGTCGCCCAGCGGCTGCCATTCGGTGACGCTGGCGCGCAGAAAACGTTCGTCAGATGCCGCCAGCAGCGGATAGCGCGCCGGAATCTGGCACACCTGCTCGCTGCCATCAACCAGCTGCACACGCGTGTGACGCCACACCAGATCGGTGACGCTGGCGGGTGCCTGAAACTGCATCTCACGAATAGCGGCAAACGGGATCCAGTAATAACGGCCCTGACTGATGACTTCACACACCGGCCCGAAACGGCTGTCGCCATCCATCAGCCAGCTGAATGCGGTGGGCTGATCCTGCTGCGTCGCGGTGCCAGGATTGGCAGCCGCGAGCTCAAGCGCTTCAGCCCGCAGCGTGCTGCCGCGCGCGACATCACCCGCTACCTCGGCCTGCAAGGCGGCCAGCAGTGTGTCGCACCAGTGCCAGGCGCTGCCCGGCAGCACCGGCCCGGCCTCGCCACGCAGCACCGCGTCACGCTGTAATTCACCGGCGATCGCCTGTTGCAGCAGATTAACTGTCGGTTGCGCCTGCGGGCTTAACGCCAGCCAGGATTGCAGCTGCGTCTGCGCGCGCGCCCAGTTGCCGGAAAGACAGAGCAGTTGCACAAAGGCGGCCCGCAGGTCAGCATTCGCCGGATTCGCCTGAATCTGGCGGGTCACGTCAGCGAGCGTCTCGCTGAGGGTGGCGCTGGCCAGACGGTGTTGTAAGGATTCCATGCAAACTCCTTTTGCGTCAGTTAAGGGTGCGGTAGACCGCAGCGGCGGGATCTTTCAGTTCAGGATGGAGTTTTTCCACCAGCTGCACGCTCAGTGCGGCATCGCCGCTGATCCACGGCGACCAGACTTTACGGACTTCCTGCAGACGCGCCTGCAGCGCACTCTGATCGGCGGCTTCGCTGACGGGCATCTGCACCACCACCTGACGCGTTGCCTGCCAGCCGTTAAAGCGGTTGCTGAATGGCAGAATCAGCCAGCTATCCGGGGATTTTTCATTGCTCAGCACCATGCGTTCACTGTTGACCGTGGTGATATGCAGTTCGGCAGTGGGCGACTGATTGCTCAGCCCCATCACCGGAAAACCCTGCAGGAAAGTCACGCCGACTGCCGCAGGAGCGCCGTTACCCTGTTGCGTCAGGCGGCTGTGTCCGCTTAGCCAGCCATCCGAACCACAGATCAGCCCCTGATTTGCCGGAACAAACAGCGCGCTGCCCTGTGCCGGGTGCTGCCACCAGGTACGGAAATGGCAGCCGTCCAGCAGACTGAATTGCAGCCACGGCGACGTGTCGGCCTGAGCGGCGTTGCGCAATGCGTCTGCGGGGACCGCCGTAGCCGTCGGCTGGACCGGCTGAGTCGCGGGCGGCGTCACCACGGTTTTCCACTGCTGCGCACGGGCGGCGCTGCCAGTAGCAATTTCACTCCCCTGCGCATCGGTCAGTTGCCAGTGCAACTGTTGCAGCGGTTTACACTGCGACGCCATCAGTCCGGCAACGCGGGGCAGAAAATCTTTCAGCACCGCGGCGTTTTTTTCGCCCAGAGTGACGATGCGCAGGTTAATGGTGCTGTTACACCAGCTCGACAGCTGATTGTTTTTTACGTCATCAATCCAGACATCCAGTTTCTGTGCCGGGGACTGTACGATGCGATAGTTTTCAGCATAAGCGTGCGTGCTGAGCAGCAGCGCAGCCAGACCCAGTAATCCATATTTCATGTTGGCGTTCTCAATCTCGCAGAGGGAAGAACTGCGCCGCTTCAGAGAGCGAGTGCAGCAAGGTGGTGTCCTGAGGTGATCCAATCCAGACGGCCAGCGCGCTGAAATTATCCTGCTGCCCCTGATCCGGCTGATCGTTCCTGATGATTTGCTGCATCAGCGTCAGCCACTCTTCCGGCGTATTCACCATGTGCAGCGACTGCTGCATCTGTTCCAGCGTCACGCCGTGCCAGAAACCATCGGTGCAGAGTAAAAAGGCGTCGCCATCTTCAATCCCGACCACCTCGCTGTAGCTGGCGTCGCGCTGCTCATCGCCCATTCCCAGCGCAAAATAGAGCAGATTGCTGTTGATGCCTTCGGTGCGATGTCCGGCATCTTTCATCTGCTGCACCAGGCTGTGGTCGGTGGTGACCAGATAGAGATAGCCGCGACGGAACAGATAGAGGCGGCTGTCGCCTGCATGGGCCCAGCAGGCCAGATGGTAGTCGCGGTCGATGAACAGGCTGACCAGCGTGGTGCCCATCCGGCTGTGTTCGCTGCTGGCTTTCTGCTGCTGGCGGATGGCGTGATTCGCCTGATTGACGTAGTTACGAATCGACTGCGCATTGAGATGCGCATCGCCATCAAACGACTGCAGCAGGCTGCTACGGGCTATCGATGCCGCGATGTCCCCGCCGGGAAATCCGGCTACACCGTCGCAGACCACAAAGCAGGCCGAGCGCTTACCGATGACATCACCGATCTGATCCTGGTTACTGGCGCGATCGCCCTGATTCGACGTCGAGGCAATAGTGATATTCATGCGTCATCCGTGTGGGTTTGTGAGTCTTTGTACTGATTAACTTCCAGGTCATAGGCGTGCAGGAACGCTTCGCCAAACAGGGTGTGGAAATCATCTTCAATCTCGCCCGCCGTCTCGCCGTAGCGCTCAACAAAATGCTCCCAGAGCGCCGCTTTACGGCTGCCCGGCAGGCCGATACGTGATACCGATCCCGCCTGACGCGCCTCCTCCTCCAACTGCTCCGGGTTAAAGGATTGCAGCATTGAGGCGATGATGGCGCGGATACCGGCGATCATGCCCAGCTGGTGCGCCTGCAGATCGATCAGCGCATCACGCACAGCCTGACGCGGCGGCATAAAGCCCGGCATCCGGCTGCCAAACATCTGCATTAAGACGGTTTTGCCCGAAGGCAGTAGCTTGAACGGGTTGTTGGCGTCGTCGAGGATTACCGTCATGTCTGCCTTCACCCCGCGCTTGAGGATCGAACGCGAAGAGAGTAGCGCCACCGTACCCTGCGAAAACATGCTCAGCATCTGCCCGAATTGCAGCATCTGCTCACGGTCAAATTGCGGCGTCGGCTGCAGGTCGCGCAGACCCATTCCCTCCAGCAACGCATCCAGCAGTTCGCCTTTAAGGGCATCACCGCTGCTTTCGCTGGGTGTCGTCGGGTGCGCAGCGGCGGCATGGTGGCGACCGGAAGCAACGGGATCGATGCGCAACCGCCCTTTCGGCGTCGGGGATGGCGTACGCTGTACCGCCTGCGGCGTGGGCAGCGTAATTCCGCCGTAGTCGATCTGTGGATTTATCGCGTCAGACTGGCCGGGCAGCGCCTCGTCAATCAGCGGCGACTGCTGCTGTGCCTCAGGGTGAGGCTGGCTGTGAGTCTCATGCTGTGATTCGTCGAATCTGAACAGCGGTGAGTGATCCATGTCGGTCAGGCTGGCGGGATCCTGCTCCGATGAACGTGCGGCCATCGGCTCAGTTTTTGCCACCGGTTGAGGTGGCACATGCAACGTGGCCGGTTTCGGCGTCGTCAGCTCCGGCTGGGCCAGCGGCACCGCGTTGCCCATCATCAGACCCAGCGGATCATCATGGTTGCGTGCATCCGTGCTGCTCTCGCCGTCAAACAGGCTCAGCGGATCAAGTTCAGCGGCAGGCGTTTCAGCCTGCTGTGGTGCCGTGTTCTGCTGAGCAGACAGCGTGCTTGGCGTCCGGTCGTCAAAAATACTCTGCTGTCCGAACAGCGCATCGCCTTCATCAAACAGGCTGCTGTTTTTTGGCTGCTGCCCATAATCCAGCGGCGCGTCGTTAATCAGCTGAGCCAGCGGATCTTCCGGATTTCGGTCAGGACGAGCGGGCGCGGTCAGCGGATGGGCCTCGGGCATCTCTGGCGCAGCTTTGCGTTTAGAGAGATCGTCCGAAATCGAAAACTCCTTCGCCAGGCTGTCCCAGATTTCGCTGGGAATGGCGGCGGTGGTGCTGGCTTTTTCCGCTGACGGTTCGCGGACGGGTGCTACGGGCTGCACCGGCTCAGGACGCGGAACGGCTCTTTCACTCTGCGGCTGCTGCGCACTGTTGAGATCGCTGACCAGCAATTGGTAATCATCAATGCCCAGTATGTCTCCATCCTGCAGCTCAACCTGACGTCCGCGTTCCAGCGGAATATCGTTGAGTAACACGCGCGTCACATTGCCACGGTTGGTCAGGCGACATTCGCCATTTGCCGTGATGTGCACAATCGCCTGCAGGCGGGAGAGTGTGCGATCGTCATCCGGCAGCACCAGATTATTATCCACACCACGACCAATGGTGCCGCCAGGCGGAAAGAAATCACAATGAGTTTGCGGCGGCTGTTGGCCGGGTTTAGTCGTTATTATCGTAAAGCGCATAACGGATTCCTGCGGTTAGCGGTTCGGCATCTATACCGCGCACCTCTCGGGGAAAGGCGCGGGGTATAGAGAGCGGGAGGTTTTAATTTTGAGAGTTGTTTTTTAAATACTCTGCCACTGGATCAATTCAATTATTTAAATAGAGAGAAATTATATTTATTTAAGAAGATGAAGCTGCGTTAACGGCTTATTTTTAATTAACATGCAGGGTAAACATTAAAATAGTTGCAAAGATGATTGCATTACAATCACCAGAGCCTACTCTGCTGAAATATCATTTATACAGAATTACTTACCGGCATTGATAAAACGGGATCAAAGCGTAATGCAGAGAGTGATATTCATAAAGAATGTCGTGCCCAGCCTGTAAACCCTGAGCACGACGACATAATCAGTAAGGCAGTTGCTTCAGAATAGCAGTGCGTTCTTTGTCGATGCGGATCACACAGAGGTTGGTGGCAACCGCATTCGCATTGCTGCCATCTTCAGCGGCAAAGGCTTCCAGTTTGCACTGACCGTCACGATACCTGAGCCAGCTGCGCTGAGTATCCACCAGCGTGGCGACATAGTCATCAGCCAGTTTTTTCTGCGTGCCGTACATCTGAACAATGCGTTTTTTAGCCGTCTGGTACTCTTTGTTGAGGTCATCTTCCGCCAGCTTCTTCTGCTGAACAGTACACTGAAATAGCGCACCGTCTGAAGGCTGTTTTGCACAAGGTTCCTTAGCGAGCGCTGAAGCGCTGATGCCAAGAGACACAGCGATTAAAGCCAACTTATGTAGTCTCTTCATATTTTTCTCAGCAGTCTGTACCATCAATGATAAGGAATTAACTTAAGTTTTTTAATTCTTTTCTCGCTAAGTTCAGAAGTACACATATTAATATTAGCGTTACTTAAATCACTTCCCTTATCTGCAGCATAAGAAGCCAGTTTACAATCATTCTCTCTATACTTCAGCCAGGCTCGTTGAGCTTCAGTCAACGCATCCATATACTGGCTTAACTCTTTACTGTCACCTTTAAAAAGCGTTTCAACTCTGGTCTTAGCTAGCTTATATTCTTTATTTAAATCAAGCTCAGTTTCGTTCCTGTTTTTCTGGGTGCAGGTATAAACTTCCTGGTCATTATTGCCGCTTGAACAATCACTGGTTGCGTAGACGGGGGAAACATAAAAAACTGTGGCACACAGCAACAAAGAAAAATAGGTTCTCATTAAAAACTTCACCTGTAATAACACACCTATGCCTGAGAACAAGTGCAGACTTAATATGCCAGGATTTTTATAAACGATGTTATTTAATCACCCCAAGATCCTGAGCAATAACTTTACTTTTAAAGGTTACGATATAATCCCAGAGACCGTTGCCCTTCTGGCTTGGATAAAACGAATAATCATACTGGCCGTTAGTAAAGCGATAACCCCGGAAGTCGCAGACGTCAGGACAATTTGAATTTATCGTTTCACCTTTAAGAAATATCGATGAATTGTCTTTTACTCTGGTTGACTTAAGCGAAACGTCATCACAGGTGACGTTTCCTTCATCACAACCATATTCAATATCCGCTTTGAATATTTTTCCTTCAAAGTGTGAAACTGACTTCGCCAAAGCAAATGAAGGTGAAACTATAAGCACTATCATAATCAAATGACTTACTTTCTTCATCATGTGGCAAGTTCCGTATAAGAGTAATTTACATTACACTGCTCAACTTCAGGTTTAATTATCGGCTTCATTTAACTAAACATATTCTCTTTTGAAAATTCGCTGCTGATGTTTAGCGCTGCATCGACTTTTAATTCTCCTAAAAATAAACGCTATTTCTTATACTTATTGTAGAGCGCCTCGGCATCCTGACTTTGCGAAAGCAACGTGCATTTCATCATATTGAAGTTTCCTGTGACCGAGCCATTCAGGTTCATCTTCAGATACGCATTAATTAACTTATCACCATCACTGAATGCTTCAACAGGGAGATGACTTACCTCTAACCAGGCTGACGCGCTTTTAAATGCATCATCGGTGAAAGCCTTGTCAGTCGAAGCTTTTCCTGCACAACGGTTCAGAAGCCAGTTGCTGAAAATTTGTGGTTGCTTAAAGGAGTCTGGCACCGGTGGCGTTATCGCCAGCGCCGCAGGAGATAAAGTCAGAGCAAATAACATCAGGAATTTTTTCATTTCAGTATCCACAAGGAGGCAACATCAGGAACAAAACTACCATTTTCTGCGCCACCCAGGAAGTGACAGGTATCAGAGCAGATATTGCCGTTCCAGAGTGTCACGTGCCCACGGGCATTGCTGCAGCTATTTCCATGATCATAGTTAAGCATATATTACTTATAAAAATGACGCCAGATAATAAAACCTAAGCCTCCGCCAATCATCATTACCGCAGTCACCATATTTAAAGTATGAAGGCGTATTAGCCAGCCAATTTCTTTTTCAGGTAACGATTGAATAAAATCATAAGTTTCCTGACTAACGCTTTCGTTACCTCTACGCTGAAGTTTTACACCTTTATATAAGCGTGCAAACCAGGAAATTTTTACAGGATGGAACGATGGGCTTAAAAAGGAACTAACCTGAGTGCTGAAATCAAGATCCAATCTTCTTTTACGGAACTCGCTAATTAATGATTCAAAATTTTGAGCGTTTTTTCTGAATATTATGTAGCCAATGAATTGCAAAACAATTGAAATCAGGAATGAAATCACCGAAACAGAGATCAAAATGCTTGGCCAAGTCATAAAATTTTATCCATTGTTAATCCCGTAAACCAGCTGGCAATTTCACCAGAAATATATCCCCCTACAGCTGCCCCGACCAGACTGCAGGTCAGATAGCCTACGGGACCAGTTCCTACCCCTACAGCAAGACAAATTCCCGGCCCCAAAGCAGATCCTAACGTACCACCATAGATACTTGCAGCGGTGCTACTGGCAAATTGAGCATACTTAGTTACGGCAACTTTAACACATTCATTCTGCCGGTCTACAGTACAAGCTTGATAAACGTCATTAGAAGTATTTGCAGCACCGAACCCGATGGATACCAGCCCACCCATTTTCATAAATTTCGCTGCCTTGGCTGCACCATCTACATAGGTTGAATAACCGCGTATTACTCCAGTCCCAGCAGTTTGCCAGTCATGAATAATAGAGGAGCTGGAAAGGTTTAATGCATGCTTAATCTTCTCATAGGGGCGCAAATTCAACATAAATCGGGATAGGCGATTCAGTAACACTTCAAGTTCATCAAACAGGCGTTTCCGCTCGATAAAAAACTGTTGCCCAAACAATGTTCCTGATGTCAGGTATTGGTTACGGTAGGCGGTTTCAATAGCAACGAGTTTCTTGCCAATTTCGTTAAAATATTTTTCTCCCGCATCGCCTATAAGACCTGAGGCTTTATCCATAAAATTGGTAATGGCAGCAATGGAAGCATAATGGCGGTTGAAGAAATCAGCCTCATCAACGGTCAAATGAGTGACACTATTATTGGTTCTGGATTTAGCCTCTTCCAGAGTGCGCATGGCTGCAGGATGATTGTTACCATTCGGATCGGCAACTATCAAAATCTGACCTGGTTTAGCCCATGCAACATCGGCATTTAATTGCAAAAAGTAGTCTGCGGCAGACATATTGCGCGTGCCATAGAGCCACATTGCCTGCTCAGTCAGTCTTCCCGGACGCTGGACAACGCAAAACCCAGGCTCAATTGGATTTCTTTCAGCCATAACAACCTCCTTTTACAATTAAATCATTGAAACGTATAACTACTGCATCCATATTGTTCGATGTTCATGAAAATACGCCCCCTGTTCGGAGGCGTATTTTATTACGCTTCTTTGTTGCCTTTGATGTCCCAGCCGGCGCTGCTCTCTGCGCCTTTGCCGCCGGAAGAACTCTGCTCCCAGTACTGCTGCTTCACTTTAGAAGCCTGGAAGGAGTAAGTCATTCCCAGGGTATCGCCGTTGTCAGAGCCATTGTAATTCACAGCGGTCACCAGAACGTCTTCCAGGGTAATGCGTGCATACTCAACCTGAGAGCCACCCGCTTTACAGATTGAGAGTTCAACTTTAGCGAGGTGTTTACCGCTTGCGCAGTTCTTCAGCAACGCCGTGGTGGATTTGTCGATCAGTGCATTGACGTGCAGGTCGTTGAAGTTAACCTTACCGGCACCGCCGCCGCCGCCAACAGACATGTTGCCTGGCTGAGAAGCACCCCATGAGAAAGAGGTGATATCAGTCCAGCCAGAGTGGTTTGAGTCTTTAGACTCGCCGGTGACTCCGTCAACCTTCATAAACATATCAATAGCCATTATCTTTCACTCTTTATTGGTTGAGATTATTGCTTTCAAAAAAAGCAAGGATATGGCAAAAAGAAAAGCATGGGGCTGAATAAAACAGTCCATATTTTACCTTTGCCTTGCTTCTGAAATATCGTCATAAACCATATTTCAGACGTCGTATTGCCAGTTATTTAACCAGGCAAAAATCAGTATGCGTTTTTCATGGCGAGGCCAACATCGATAACCTGATACCCTGCTGCATCCCGCGCTTTCAGGTGGTCATTTCATAGACATAATCCTGACCGATAGTTTATAGTAGGCAGGCGCTTAAAAAGTTCACAGAAGGAATGAACATGAAAAAGATCATCTCACTTTTCCTGATAGTCGTGTTGTCGCTGCTCTCTCTTTACGCCATCGCTGATATTATTGGTTCGATATATCTGGTTGCTCGCTATGAAGAATTTACTCTCTCTTCTTCCGGTCTCATTGCCGGTAAAATTCTCTTTACCGCTGTCTGCCTGGCCTTTGTTTTTATTTTAATTAAAATAGCGCGCAGAAAGCCGGTTAATTAATTTGCTTCAACTTTCCTGCTACGGCATAAAGCGATATTGACGCCATCCATAGAAACATTAACCAGAACTGCGTTAACAATCTTTCCTCGCACTACAATACTCCAGTGAGAAAAGCTAATAACCTGCACAGGTGATTAAAATAAGAGAAGAAATAAAAACCAGCAGATAATGCAGCAGGTGCAAAGCTGATTTTAAACATCCTGTTCCTCCCTGACATTTATCTCAGCAACCTTTCTGTCAGCCATCAGGCGCAAAAACCTTTCGCGCCTGATAAACCTGTAATTCAGAGGATGAATGATGCCAGGTCATCCCCGGCATCACGACTCCCTTTCAGCCCTTACGCATTGTCATTTTTCAGCGACGGCAGCTTAGAGACCAGACGCAGAGAAACCGTCAGCCCTTCCAGCTGGTAGTGCGGACGCAGGAAGAATTTCGCGGAGTAATAGCCAGGATTATCCTCCTGCTCTTCCACATTCACCTCGGCAGCCGCCAGCGGCTTGCGTGACTTGGTCTCCTGCGAGGAGTTAGCCGGATCGCCATCGACATAGTTCATCACCCAGTCGTTCAGCCAGCGTTCCATTTCATCACGCTCACGGAAGGAGCCGATCTTGTCGCGCACGATGCACTTCAGGTAGTGCGCAAAACGGCAGCAGGCGAACAGGTAAGGAAGACGCGCGGCCAGACGGGCATTGGCGGTGGCATCGGCGTCGTGATACTCCATCGGCTTCTGCAGTGACTGCGCACCAATAAAGGCAGCGAAGTCAGAGTTTTTGCGATGTACCAGCGGCATAAAGCCATTTTTCGCCAGTTCGGCTTCACGACGATCGCTGATGGCGATTTCGGTCGGGCACTTCATATCCACGCCGCCGTCATCGCTCGGGAAGGTGTGGCACGGCAGATTTTCCACTGCCCCGCCCGACTCCACGCCGCGGATTGCGGTGCACCAGCCATACTCTTTGAAGGAGCGGTTGATGTTGGCGGCCATCGCGTAAGCCGCATTGCTCCACGTATAGTTGCCATGATCGGAACCATCGGTCTGCTCTTCAAAGTCAAAGCTGTCAACCGGATTAGTACGGATGCCGTAAGGCAGACGCGCCAGGAAGCGCGGCATTACCAGGCCCAGATAGCGTGCATCTTCCGACTCACGCAGGCTGCGCCAGGCAGCATATTCGGTGTTCTGGAAGATTTTGGTCAGATCGCGTGGATTCGCCAGCTCCTGCCAGGACTCCATCTGCATCACTTCGGGCGCAGTGCCGGTGATAAACGGACAGTGCGCGGCTGAGCCGATACGCGCCATCTCACCCAGCAGCTCAACATCCTGCGGGCTGTGGTCGAAGTAGTAGTCGCCCACCAGGCAGCCAAACGGCTCGCCACCGAACTGACCATACTCCTGCTCATAAATTTTCTTGAACAGCGGGCTTTGATCCCAGCCGGCACCCTTGTAACGCTTCAGGGTGCGACCCAGCTCCTGCTTGGAGATGCTCATAAAGCGGATTTTGAGCATCTCGTCAGTTTCAGTGTTGTTCACCAGATAGCTTAGGCCACGCCAGGCGCTTTCCAGCGACTGAAACTCCGGATGGTGAATAATCTGGTTCACCTGCTGCGACAGCTTTTCGTCGATCTCCGCGATCAGCGCCTGAATGGTGCGATAGGCATCGCTGGAGACAGTAACAGTGTTCTCCAGCGCCTGCTGCGCCAGGGTTTTCACCGCGCTTTCGACCGCGGCACGCGCCTGATCGCTTTTTGGCCGGAACTCTTTATTCAGCAGCGCGCTGAACTCATCCTGACTGAAACTGGCTGCGCCCTGCGACTGCGGTTGTTGTGAAGTCTGCGTCATGCCTGCGGCTCCTTACCTTCAGTGGCCTCATCCTGCTTTGGCAGATGGGTCAGGGCCTGCAGCAGCGTAGGATCCTGCAGCACCTTACCAATCAGCTCTTCTGCGCCATTTTTGCCATCCATATAGGTCAGCAGGTTAGCCAGCTGGGTACGCGCTTCCAGCAGCTTGCTCAGCGGCTCCACGTTGCGGGCCACCGCGTCCGGCGAAAAGTCATCCATGCTGTCAAAGGTCAGATCGATGTTCAGCTTGCCTTCGCCATTCAGGGTATTGTCTACCTGGAACGCGGCACGCGGCTTCAGTGCTTTCATGCGCTCATCGAAGTTGTCAATGTCGATTTCCATGAATTTACGGTCATCAATGCCTGGCTGTGGCTCCAGCGGTTTACCCACCAGATCCGCCAGCACGCCCATTACAAACGGGAGCTGGATTTTGCGTTCCGCGCCATAAATTTCCACGTCATACTCAATCTGAACGCGAGGCGCGCGATTGCGGGCAATGAACTTCTGCCCACTGGATTTGCTTGTTGCCATGGTTTTCTCCATACATGATGCGCGGATAAAGTGTCACAGCAGGCGCGCAGGTCCCGCTGAGTGTGTGTGCGTCACGCCTGCTTAATCGCGACGTCCGAAAATGGTTTCCAGCTGATGTACGCCGTCGGGTGCCAGTTCGCGGATTATCTCCAGAAAGTCGCGCTCGATTAAGCGCTGTACACGGTCGATCATCAGCGGGGCCGGATGACTCGGCTCATGCTGGGTGAAGTAGAGCTTCACTTTCTCCAGCATCAGCTGCGCGTCGGCGCGGGAACTGATCTGCACCGTGCGCCAGTCAGCGGCAGCGCGCGGGCTGGCCGGTGCAGGCGATGCCGCGGTTTCTGCGGGCTGTTCCACGGCGGCTGTGGGGATCAGCGCATTGAGATCGGTGGCCTGGCAACGTTCAGCGATCAGCGCAATCTGTCTGCGCAGCTGTGTGAGTTCCGGTACCGCGGCTTCCCCCAGCCGTTCGGTCACGGTTTCGCAGATGGTCTGCAGCCGCTCATGAATCTGCAGCACCGCCTCAATACCGGGCTGATCGCCGCGCGCCAGTTCGTCGATCAGACGCGGCAGGCCGCCAGGATAGTCCGCGACTTCGGTTTTACTGCCGTCGCACAGGGCGGCCGCATCGCGCAGCGTGATGCCGTCAGAGGGATAGCGCAGCAGCCAGCACTGACGCACCGCGACGCTCAGATCGGTTTTGTCACCCAGCAACGCCAGCGCATTAATGCGGTAAAAAGGATCCTGCTCGCCAAACTCCTCCAGCCGGGGCCACAGCGGCTCCCAGTAGAGCAACAACGCCTGTTCAATCAGCTTCAGGCCCTGGGCATAGCCCGGCAGCCCTTTCAGTTCGGTCCAGGCGTGGGTCAGCGCCAGCATTACCCGTAAATCTTTGCTGCGCGCCAGCAGCGCTATCGCCAGCTTCTCAACTCTGTTCCAGTCGGCCGGTTCTGCCGGAATGATGGTATTGCCGAACTGCTGCTCCGCTTTACCGGCGCTGGCCTGCTCCATCGCCTGAAAATCGGCGTGATACTCCAGGTTATCGCCGCCGGGATTGTCCTCGCTCACCGGAGCCAGCAGAGCCTCTGTATTCATCGTCATGCGTGTCGCCTCAGGATTCAAACATCGGGGGATAAAGTCCGTTTCGTCCCGGCTTTGCCCCACCGGCCGGATCAAACAGCAACGAAAAGAGCTGGGCGGTAAAATTACCGCTGTGGACCTGGGTATAAAGCGGGAAACCGTCGCTTTGATTGGTCCACCAGAAACTGGTGTAGAACTGCGGGTCGAAGTTCTCGCCCGGCAGTGTCCAGTTCAGCGTCGAAGGGGTATCGCCATGCCCGATGACGTTGAGAATGTCTGACGTCTCGTCCGACTCCTGCGGCGGCTGCGGCTGAGGAATGCTGATCAGCGCCTGATCCAGCTGCTCCGGTGACCCGCCGCCCTGCACCACCCGCAGCAGCGTATTGCCGACCTGCTGATACCACTCGCCGGAGCGCGCCAGCAGGGCTGGCGACCACTCGGCGGGCGTGAAGTGGCGCAGCGCGCAGAGCGGGTAGTTACGGCCCACGCTGTCACGCGCGGCAATCAGGCAGCCCATCTGAATCAGCTGACTGCCCAGCATCGGCGGCACCACAAAATTCCAGACCGGCGCGTTGAGGAACGGGCGCGACGGGGCGTTATCACTCTCCTGACTGCTCTGCCAGTGATGCAGGCCCACCTGAAACCAGCTGGACCATTGGCGATAGAGCACGTCCGGGAAGCGGCGCTTCACAAAGTCGCCCGCGCTGGGCACTTTGCCGTACCAGCAGGGTGCAGCGTAATGAGTCATTGTCGGGTCCTGTTTCAGGGGCAGCTAAAGCCGGGAAGCTGGAACGGGTTACGAATGCTGCCAGGGGTGAACGACAGCGTGACCTGATGACCGTCCACGCTGAAACTCGCTTCGCGGGTCAGACCGCCTGCCGCAGTCAGCCGGGCGCGGTCAAAGAAGCGATTGAGCGCCCAGGGACCGCTGGTGACCAGCGTGGAGGTGGTGCCGTTGGTCAGACCCAACTGCATCCGCACCTGGCTGGTGCCGCCGGGGCCGGGCCAGCTGACCATCTGCACCGCCTGCGGTCCGTGGCTGTAGCGTAAAATC
Organism: Pantoea pleuroti; assembly: GCF_014156615.1. Lineage (NCBI taxonomy): Bacteria > Pseudomonadati > Pseudomonadota > Gammaproteobacteria > Enterobacterales > Erwiniaceae > Pantoea > Pantoea pleuroti. The sequence goes on from NZ_SBFD01000002.1 coordinate 26,130, forward strand.
TGCCCATCCACATCCAGCGTCAGGTTAAGGATGTCGTTATCCATTTTTACCGTGCGCAGCGTGACGCGGAAGCCGGGCGTGGTCGCACCGTTTGCAAAGAAGGCATCGCGGATTGACTGCGCCTGCTGGAAAGGCCGCAGCAGGGCTTCGCCTCCCGGCAGGGTTTTACCGTCAATGCCCGGCGTAAAGCGCCACGCCGCGTTGGTGGTGTCGACTTTGCTGGCCAGGTTGTCGCGGAAGAAGCTGTCCATCATGCCGCTGCCGGGTGCAAACATCCGCGCCAGATCGTCTGGTGTGACCTCACTGCGCGCAGAGCGAACCAGCGGATAGCGACCGGCGATCGCCTGGCGGCAGAAACTGCCCACTTCCATGGTGATGCGTTTGCGGACGTTATCCATATCGCGGCGCTGTGCGTCGCTGCTGGCACCCACCGCCATGCTGGAAACCATGTTCTGCAATGAACCCGGCAGACGGCCGGCACTGGCCTGCAGACGACTGATGGCATCGCTGGCCGGTGGCGGCATCCCGCTGTTCGCCGCATCCTGCACGGCGGTAAGGTAGCGATAGAGATCATCAATCTGATGCAGGAAGTCATCCACCGCCAGCACCTTGCTGCCCTGCTGCAGCGGCTGGGCCAGCTCCAGAACCGGCGCAAAGTGCAGCGCGACGGCCTGCTCCGGTGATGCCTGGGTGGCAGCCTGTCCGCGCGCGGCACTGGCCTCGGGAGAGGTAAACAGCGCTTCAAGGGTGCGGGTAGCGCTGTTATCCGACGGCTTTGCTGCCTGCGCGGTTTTCTCATCCGGCTGCGCCCGGTTCAGCGTCAGCAGACCACCGAGGTTGATCACCAGCTGGCGCAGCGGCGAATGGTTGCCCGACAGCAAACGGGCAGTGTTGATGCGTTGCGACAGATCGGCGCTGCTGTTGAGCTGAATGTCGCTGAGGAACTGCTCCCACTGCCGGATATAGTCCTGCACGTAGAGCTGGCGCACCGCAAGATCCGTCTGCTCACTTTTCTGCTGCGGCGCCGCGCCGCCCAGCACCCAGAGATCATCCTGATATAACGCCTGGGTCACCGGGGCAATCTGCCTATCCACGTGCTGCCAGTAGCCATCCGGCGTATAGAGACCCGCCACACCATCATTGACCGATTTACCGCTTTTGCGGGAAAACACCAGCTCGCTCTGGGGGCCACCCAGCGCCGCCAGCGTCACTGGCTGCAGGCTGTCATCACGTTGCAGCAGGCGCTTCAGCCGTCCATAGACGCGCTGTGACAGCGGCATTTGATTAATCAGCGCCTGCTCGCGCTTTACCAGCGCTTCATCCTTCGCATACGGCGACGAGTGAATCTGCGTCTCCAGCAACTGTTGCAGGTGCCACGCCAGCTGTTTCACCTGCTGCTGAGTGACGTTCTGCGGCAGTTCGCGTGACAGGTTGAGCATCAGCCATGTCTGCAGGAATTTGCCATCGTAGTGCTTTGGCTGATAGAGCATCTGATACGCCTTCAGCGCTTCGTAGCTGTAGTCAGCATCACTGCCGTTGTCATTGCGTAACCAGCGGGTGATGTTCTGCGCCACCTGTGGCAACAGCAGCTGTTTCAGTGCCTTGTCGTAGAGCGCACGGGTGGCATCGCTGACCTCGGTGCCGCGATAAAGCCCCATGCGGCGCGTCAGCGGCGGTGCTTCCAGAGAGAAGTCGGCGCTCTCCGGCAGGTGCAACAGAGTGTTGAGATAAGGCACCAGCGCAAAGAGATCGCCATTGACCTGCTGCTGAAGCTGATCGCCCAGTTGTTCAACCTGAGGCGCTTTAGCGGCCATCTCCTGCAGATAGGCTTTGTTTTTACTGTAGCTGGTGAGCCACAGCGCCCCGGCCACCAGCAATATCAGCAGCAGCGCCAGATAGCCCGACCAGAGTCCGGCGCGGTTGCGCAGCTCCCACCAGCGGTTGCTGCCCGCCAGACCGGACTCCTGGAAAATCACATTTTCCAGTACCCCTTTCAGGAAGAAGCTCTGCCCTTTGTTCTGCGGGATGGGCGACTCTTTATCGACCTTATCCCAGCTTCCTGACTCGCCAGCCTGTTGCCCCGGCAGATTCAGTGCGCGGTTCAGCTCGCCCATCACCCGGTCAAACGGCAGTCCCTCCTGGGTGCCGCTGGCAAAGTAGATACCGCGCGGCGCGAACTGGGTTTCAAAATCGGAGCGGGCAAACAGTGTGTCGAGCGCGTCTGCCAGCAACGGCCGCAGCGCCGCAAACTCCTGCGGGAAGAGGTAGCTCTCAGCCCGCGCCTGCGCATCGCTTTCCGTCAGCAGCCGATCGGCCAGTCCGGCATCCAGACGCTGTTGCAGCAGGGAATATTCCTGCTGGAACTGGTTGTTAAGCTCAAAATCGGCGGCTGACGCTTTCGCCCAGGGAAAAGTGAATCCCCAGATTTGTTCACGCTGCGCTTTATCCAGCGAGGCAAAGTAGCTGCGGAAGCCTTTGAGCAAGTCCGCTTTGGTGACCAGCACATAGACCGGGAAACGGATGCCAAGGCGATCGTGCAACTCCATCAGCCGCTGACGCAGTGCCAGCGCCTGATTACGCAGCGCCTCGGGCGACTGCGACAGCAGATCGGAAACGCTCAGCGTGACGATGACGCCGTTGATCGGCTGACGTCCGCGATATTTACGCAGCAGGTCGAGAAAATGATGCCATTCGCTGGCATCACGCTCCTGCTGACTCTCCTGGGTGCTGTAGCGCCCGGCGGTATCGAGCAGCACCGCTTCATTGGTGAACCACCAGTCGCAGTTGCGGGTGCCGCCAATGCCGCGCAGCGCCGACTTGCCGAACTTATCTGCCAGCGGAAACTGCAGGCCCGAGTTGACCAGCGCGGTGGTTTTACCGGCACCGGGCGCGCCGATGATCATGTACCACGGCAGCTGATAGAGATACTGACGGCCAAAGCGCTGTGCCCAGAACGGCGTGCCCTTGCTGCTGTGGCGCTGGAAGTGCGCCTTTTTCAGCATGTCAGTGGCTTCGGAGAAACGCCCTGCCAGCACCTGCTCTTCACTGGTCAGACGCTGACGATCGGCTTCCGGCGTATCGCTTTTGCCGGTTTCAAGGCTCGACATCAGCTTGCGATTGAGCCAGATGTTGTAGAGCCGCGGAATCGCCTGGCCCAGGCCCCACACCAGATAGAGCAGCGCGATACTGATAATGCGGTTCTGCTCCGGCTCAAGCGGGCGCGAATCGACGATTGAGAACACCGGGCCAATCACCCAGATGATAAAAGAGAGCGCGGTAATGCCGACAAAGCCCCACGCGAGGCGGCTGGTCAGCACCGCAAACAGAATATTCAGCATGGATCAGTTCCCTCTCGCCAGGCCGTTGAGTTCGGCATGCGTCGCATCCGGCGCCACCAGCAGGGTAATTTCAACACGACGGTTACGTGCGCGATTTTCTGCGCTGTTATTAGGCACCAGCGGATTGCTTTCACCGCGTCCTTCCGCTTTCACCCGTGACGGCTGCGCCAGTTGCTGTTGCAACAGGGTCTGTACTGACCGGGCACGCGCCAGCGAAAGCTCAAAGTTGGAGGCGAAGCGGGCACTGCGGATCGGCACGTTATCGCTGTAGCCAATCACCTGAATCTGGCCGCTGACATTGTTCATGGCGGCAGCGATGCGCTGGATTACGTCGGTGTAACGTCCACGTACTTCGGTGGCCGCCGAGGCAAACAGTCCGTCCCCTTTCAGCGTCACCACGCTGCGGTCCGCTTCGTCACGCACCGCTACCAGCCCGGCATCAATTTCCGGTTTCAGGAAAGCGCGCAGGTTCAGCGTGGCGGGCGGTGGTGGCGCAGGGTTGCCAATCTTCACTTCCGGCAGCGCCGTCTGATAGATACGGGCCAGTACCGGCGAGGTGTAATCGCCGAGACGCCAGTTGAGCACGATGTAGAACAGACAGGCCGCCAGCCCCGCCACCGCCGCACAGGCCCACAGCGGGATCATTGGTCGCCACAATTTGCGCAGGACCGGCTGATCGGTGGGATGCGGAGACAGCGCTGCTGCATAATTGCCACGCACGCTTTTGATCATCTGCAGCAGGCGCTGTTTGATGGTCTCCAGCTGCGAGCGACCGTTGTCCAGCACCCGGTAGCGTCCTTCGAACCCCAGCAGCAGGCAGAAGTAGATCAACTCCAGCATCAGAATGTGGCGTCTGGGGTTCTGCGACAGCTTAGCCAGCAGCTGAAAAAACTTTTCGCCGCCCCAGGTTTCATTGTGAAAGGTGACCAGCAGACCATTGCTGGTCCAGACGCCGCGGCTGCCCCACGGCGTCAGCGCCGCCGCCTCATCCAGCGCGGTACAGAGACAGTATCGCGCGCCGATGATCACTTCATAGCCCAGGCCTGACTGCTGGCAGCTCAGCTCGAAGCGCCGAATCTGATCGATCAGCTGGTGACGCAACTGTGCCGGATCTTCATGTGATACCGAGTGACGGATCTGAGGAATGGCGTTAATCAGGGGATTGGCCGCCGCGACCAGCACATTCTGATGGCTGGCCTCCGGCGCAAGATCGCTGTGTGATTTTTGTTGTTCCTGCATCATGCTGCGTGCTCAGTTTATGATTCTGACTGACTACGAATGGCCCAGAACTCCATGTTCAGACCTGGAAACTCACCGGCAAGATGCAGCGCAAAAGCGCCCGAGCGCTCCATCTCTTTCCATAGCTCGCTGTTCTTATCCAGTTCGAAATAGCTGTATCCGGCATGCCACGGGATCTGCGGCGGCGCGCCGGGCATGGCCCGAAGTGCCAGACCGGGCAACTGCAACTGCACCAGATCGCGAATTTTGCTGACCGGGGCGACTTTCATCTGCGCCGGGAAGTGGGTTTTGAGGGTGTCGGCTGGCACGCTGGCTTTCACCGCCAGCACAAAGCCAAACTCATGCACCATACTGCTCTCCGGCACGGTCGCGACGTTAAGACCGTGCGAGCGCTGAATCAGCGGCAGCTGAATCGCGCTCTCTTCCATCACCTGGGACAGCCCCTGACGCAGCAGCAGTGACAGACGGGTAAAACAGCTGTGCAGATCGTCATGATCGTAGAGCGGCAGACCATCGGGCGCGCGGGATGGCGTCCAGGTACTGAGCTCCGCCGCCAGTTGCAGCAAGTGGCTGTAGAGCGTTTCAGGATGCAGCAGCGGCAGATGTTGCAGATGAGTGTGCAGGCCAAGCTGACGATTGAGCAGCGCCAGCAGCATAAAATCGACCATATCCGCGCTGTTGAAACGACCGGTGCCCGGCGCACGCTGACTCAACTGCTGGCTGCGTTGCTGGATCAGCCCGTGCAGATCGTTAAACATGTTTTGCAGCGGACGGCTGCTGTTAAGCGTCAGCATCGGCGGGATGTAGTCGCTGTCGAGCCGGATATGGTTATCGCTGCGTTTTTCAATCACCTGAGCCACGCCCATGGCGGTCCACTCGGCGGTCAGATCCTGTTCCAGCATCAGCCGCAGACGCAGTTTGCCGAACTGCACCGTGGCGCCACCCACGGCCTGGGCATTGTCATCTTCCACTTCCGCTTCCCAGGCCAGGTAGCGCGCCAGAGAATCCTGCGACTCCTGAAAGGCCACCGCTTCTCGGCCATTGCGGCGTGCCGGAATGGCCAGCACCACTTTGCTGCGGTCAACGGAGGCAGGCAGATCAAGCGGGGCCGGACCGTGCTGTGGCTGGCTGAAGGCAAAAAACGTGCCGTCAGGCAGACAGCCGCTGGCGGCGCTCAGCGCCAGTTTCCCCTGGCGCAGCAGCGCTTCATCGAACTCAATATCGTAAAAACCCCAGGTATAGGCGCGCTGCGACTGGCCCCACTCACGCAGGGTGCTGAGAAGATAATTTTCTGACTGCTGGAAATGGTGAGGACGCAGAAACATCCCCTCGGTCCAGACCACCTTTTCGGCTCTGTTCATAGACATCACTGTTTTTCCACGCGAAGGCCGTTAATCCCCGCCACGATGCGCGCATTCAGCTCACCATCGTCACGCTTCCAGAACGCCCAGAATGAGGGTGATTCGCCTTCGGGAACCGGCAGCGACAGTCGCCAGACCTTGCCATCCAGCGCCTGATATTCCGCCATGATGCCGATGAAGCGCGCCTCGGGCAGACTCTTAATCCGCAGCGTTTTGTGGGGCTGAGTGGAAGTCAGGAAGAACTGTTGCGTATTGAGTTGCGCATTACCCAGCGCATTAGCGGACGGGTTTTGCAGGGAGTAGAAGTCAGCCGACATAAACTCCGCATCGGAGGTCAGTAATACCACCCGGACTTTCAGCGGCGCACCGCCGTTAACCTGGTTTTGCGCCTGAACGTCCAGGTTGTACCAGGCAACGGGCTGTGGAGTGCTGCTGCACGCTGTCATCAGCCACGTCAGCAGCACTATCAGCGCCCCACGCCATTGCGTTGTTGTCATCATCCCGCCCTCCCTGCTTAGTGCGATTAGTTAATAATCCAGGTTCCGTTAGTGCTGTTCTGGCAGGCGGTGCTGTCACCGTTTACCGCAACACAGGTTTTCTTCTTGCTGCTGCGCACCCGGCGCTTCGGCTGGTCAGCCTTAATCGTCTGATCGTAAAGCTCGCTTTTCACCACGGCGCGAAACGGCACATAGCCGGTCAGCTGAACGGTTGCCTGCGGCGCTGCGGAGGGTGCTGTCTCTTTAACGGCACTGCTGGCTTTACCCGGTTCAGGTTCTGCTGACGCCTGAGCGGGTTCACCCAGCGCCAGCCAGTTGTTCTCTACCTGACCAATTACGGTGTAGCTTTCGCCGGTTTTCAGCGTCTCCACCACCTTGCCGCCAAAACTCGGATGGCTCATCACCGAAGCGGGATAGAGCGCACGGTAGGTTTCATTGACCGGGCTGAACTGCGCAGGCGGTTTAACCGCATAACGGTGACTGATCACCACGCCATCCACGGTGCTGGTGACCAGCGTGTCATCCGTCATTTTTGGCGGCGTTTTACAACCCGCGACAGAAAAAACAAACATCAGGCCTAACGCAATACGGAGCTTCACCATTTTTTTCATGTTGTGTTCCATTCATATCCTGGAGAGTGGCCAGAGGCCGGTTGTCAGTAATGAAAATCGGGGATGTGGTGCTGAAAGAGCGCCACTTAGTGCCAGCCTAAAAGAAAAATCTTAAGCAAATAGCGTTAAAGTGCCATGGCGTGGCACTTTAACAGATCAACTAACTTTAACTATTAAAAAGCAACTCTGGCGACCGGGACGGGCGCAGGGAGAAATCTGAGCTGGCAATAAATGATCAGAAACATGATCTATTTTTTTCCGTCAGATTGGATGAGGAAGGCAAAACCCAAGCTTTACTTATGCCATCCCTGGCCGAAAAACTGACATATTGACTCAGATTTACAGTTGTGACGCTATTCGCTGACAAAAGGAAAAACCTCAGCGCACAGGCTGATTTTCCTGATTTCACGATCACATTCAGTAAGTTACAAGATGTGTATAAGTTCATAGCTACCGCACGAGCCAGGTATATCCTGCCCGTGGGTATGAAATCACAATTCCTTTGTAAACATAAGCTGCGAGTTTACAGAAGATTGACAAAATTTCAACGGGCCACTTTCAGAAGATTTTACTTAAGTAAAGTTTAAGTAATTTACTTAGTGCAAATATGTGTTACTTTTAATCACTCTCTTAGGATTATTCTTAACAATATGAGTAACAATGAAGTATTCTTACACAGAAACCAGATTCCTCTGTAGTCAGCATTAAAAAAACTCATGTAAAAAATGGCTCTGATTCACCAGGCCGGAATAAAGGTTAACGGCGGGGTGACCGTAATACGTGGCAGTTTTTAGCAAAAAAACAGTGGGATAATGCTTACACATCAGTAAGTTGATCTATTATGAGACGCTTCAGAAAGGGCTGAGGAGGAGATGGTCTTGAAGCGAGGTAAGCGAAGCGCAAAACGGCCCGGCATCGCTTTAAGAAAGGACTGATTAATTGTTCTTTATCGGCATTGCAGCCATCGCCACGCTTCTGATGCTTCTCAGCATGCCCGGCTACGTGGAGCAAAAAAAACCACGCCGTAGCGTGGTTCTGAGATAAGAGTGCAGGGTTATCCTGGCAGGTTGCGGGCCAGAACTAGAAGAAGCCCAGCGGCTCGATACTGTAGCTGACCAGCAGGTTTTTAGTCTGCTGATAGTGATCCAGCATCATTTTGTGGGTCTCACGCCCGATACCCGACTTCTTATAGCCACCAAAGGCGGCGTGCGCCGGATAGAGGTGATAACAGTTGGTCCAGACGCGCCCGGCTTTAATCGCCCTGCCCACACGGTAAGCACGGTTGATATCGCGGGTCCAGACGCCAGCACCTAACCCATAGATGGAGTCGTTGGCGATACTGATTGCTTCTGCCTCATCTTTAAAGGTGGTGATGCCAATGACCGGGCCAAAGATCTCCTCCTGGAAAACGCGCATGCTGTTGTTGCCTTTCAGCAGTGTCGGCTGAATGTAGTAGCCGCTGTTAAGTGACTCATCCAGCTTCTCTACGCCACCGCCCACCAGCACTTCAGCGCCCTCCTGTCGGGCAACCTCAAGATAAGAGAGAATTTTATCAAACTGCTGCTGCGACGCCTGCGCGCCCACCATGGTTTCGGTATCCAGCGGATCGCCACGTTTGATGGTTTTTACCCGCTTCATCACGGCCGCCATAAAGGGTTCGTAGATCGATTCCTGCACCAGCGCACGCGACGGACAGGTACAGACTTCGCCCTGATTCAGGAAGCCCAGCACCACGCCTTCGGCCGCTTTCTCTATAAAGCTCTCCTCCGCCTGCATGATGTCTTCAAAGAAGATGTTAGGTGATTTACCGCCCAGTTCAACGGTCGAGGGGATCAGGCTTTTTGCTGCCAGCTCCAGAATATGACCGCCGGTTGCGGTAGAGCCGGTGAAGGCTACCTTGGCGATGCCGGAATGGGAGGCGAGGGCTTCACCCGCCTCTTTGCCGAACCCATGCACCACATTCAGCACGCCCGGCGGCAGCAGATCTTTAATCAGATCGACAAAAACGGTGATCGACAGCGGGGTCTGCTCAGCCGGTTTCAGCACCACACAGTTACCCGCGCCCAGTGCCGGGGCCAGTTTCCACGCCGCCATTAATAGCGGAAAGTTCCATGGAATGATCTGCGCAACCACGCCCAGCGGCTCATGGAAATGATAGGCGGCGGTGAACTCATCAATCTCGGCGGCACTGCCCTCCTGCGCCCGGACACAACCGGCAAAATAGCGGAAGTGATCGACGGCCAGCGGCATATCGGCCGCCAGGGTTTCGCGTACCGGTTTACCGTTATCCCAGGTTTCATAGACCGCCATCGTCTCCAGGTGCTGTTCCAGCCGATCGGCGATTTTCAGTAACAGCAGCGAGCGTTGCTGCGGCGAGGTCTTGCCCCAGGCTTCCGCCGCCGCCGCAGCAGCAGCCACAGCGTTATCAACATCGGCAACGTCTGAGCGCGGAAACTCACCGGCCGCAGAGCCGTTCACCGGGGAGGTATTCGTGAAGTAGTTGCCGTTCACCGGCGCGACGAATTCACCATTAATGAAGTTGCCATAATTCTTTTGTAGGGTAATCAGAGAACCCTGTTCTCCGGGGGCGGCATAACGCATGATCATTCTCCTGACAGGTGACTGATGTAACAATGATGAAACTTATTATTAACATGAAGCATCATCAAGAGCCTGTCAGTTCTGTTAACCGGAAACTGTGACCGCCCCGAAGGAATGGGGTGTTTACGCTTCGTCTTTAGATAATTCCGACTTTTACCCAAAAGGCTGGTCAGAGAGAAACTTGTGCGGCACAAAGGGGTCAACGTGAGGATGAATTCATTCTGGAGATGAGCATGCTGGCTTCAGCTTTTACCCTGATGCGCGCTAAAGCCAATTTCGTGCATCAGTTTATCCGCAACCCGCGCAAGATGGGCAGCATTACGCCCTCGTCAGAGGCGCTGTGCCGCACCATGATTACGTCGGTGGAATGGCCTGAAAAGTTACGTATCGCCGAACTCGGCGCGGGCGACGGTGTGCTGACTCGGCAGATACTGGCGCAGATGTCACCCGATGCCACGCTGGATGCCTTTGAGATCAGCAGCACGCTGGCCGATAAACTTAATGCGCTGGACGATCCGCGCATGACGGTGCGCACCTGTTCAGCGGAGTACCTGAGCGGAGAATATGACGTGATCTTCTCCGGCCTGCCGCTGCTCTCCTTACCTACTGAATTGCGTGAGGCGATTCTGCGCGCGGTATATAGCGCCCTCGGGCCCAGCGGCGTCTTTGTGCAGTTCCAGTATACCTCGCTGACCCAGCCAGACCTGTCGCGCTACTTCACCTGGGAGCGCCAGCGGGTGCTGAAAAACGTGCCACCCGCCTGGGTCTATCGCTGCACGCGTCACTACGCGCCCTGAGCTTGCGCCATTGCAGGGCGCGTTTGTTGCCAGAACGCTACCAGCAACTCACGCGCCCAGTCTTTCCCCTCCATCTCGTTTGCCCCATCTTCTGTACAGCCCCTGGGCATACAAACGTTCATGATGTGCCGTGAAAATTCAGGATGAAACTGCACCGACAGCGCCTGCGGCGAATAGCGGACAATCTGACAGCCATCGCGCGCAGAGGCGGCCAGCACCTGCGCCTGTTGTGGCGCGCTGATCACCGACTGGCGATGTGACAGCCAGACGCTGAAGTCCTGTGGCAATTTCTTTAGTAGCGGATCGCGCTGCGCCTCCGGCATGCAGTTGATTGGTAACAGCCCGCGTTCCCAGCCATTGGGGTTGTCCGCCACCTCGCCGCCCAGCGCATAGGCCATCAGCTGGTGACCGTAGCAGACCCCAAGCAGCGGCAAGCCGTTATCCATCGCTGCCCGAATCCATACGGCGCTGCGTTCGCTCCAGTCAGCATGATCGGTGACCATCGCCCAGGAACCGCTGAGGATCGCCCCGGAAATCTGGTCGAAAGCGGGTAGCGTCTCGCCCAGATGGGGCCGTACAATCAGGTATTCATCGGGTTGCAGGTTTAACGCGTCGATGAACCAGCGCGGCTGTTCACCAATCTCTGAGACGACGTTAGCAGGTGGGACTTCAAGCTGAATTAACGCAAGGGGTAAGGCGGACGTGTAGGTCATACCGAATCAGTTCCTTTAAGAAGTCGTTTCAAATCAGTCTGCCAGCAACGCGCCCGAAAGTCTCATCAGGCTGCGCCGCAATCGCAGAAAATTTCTCCCTGCGATTGGCTGCAATGCCGCAGTTCGTGCCATCATTAGCGGGCTAAGCAAAAAAACATCGAAAGGATATTATCGTGGCTGTGCGGCATTTTTTTCTGATTCTGATGGTGGTTTCAATCTGGGCCTTCAACAACGTTGCGGTGAAATGGGGCCTGCTGGAGCTTCCGCCACTTTTCCTGACGTTTATGCGCTTTGTGGTCGTCGCCATCGTACTGGTACCGTTTTGCCGGATTAACCGTCAGCAGCTACCCTGGCTGTTGCTGCTGGCTTTCACGTTCGGTTTTATGCACTTCTCGCTGCTGTTTGTCGGCCTGCGCTATACCGATGCCGGCACCGGCGCGATTGTGGTTCAGCTCGGTACACCCATTGCCATGCTGCTGGCGATGGTGGTACTGAAAGAGAAGCTGAAGCTGGTGCAGCTGATGGGCATTATGATCTCGCTGAGCGGCGTCGTCGTGCTCTCCGGCAGCCCGACGATTCCATCGTGGTGGGTGCTTTGTCTGTTGTTGTGCAGCGCCACCGGCTGGGCTGTCAGCAACCTGATTGTGAAAAAGTCACCGCCGATTAAACCGCTGACCATGACCGGCTGGATTGCGTTTCTGGCCATTCCTGTCGTCGGTGCATCCAGTCTGTTGATGGAATCACATCAGCTCTACGCCCTGCAAAATGCGGGCTGGCACGGCTGGTTTGCCATTATTTACAGCGCTATCGCCTCGTCGATTGTCGCCTATACACTGTGGTATATGCTGCTGAAGAAATATAACGTCAACCTGATCATGCCCTACTCACTGCTGACGCCGGTATTATCCGTGCTGATGGGCATTGTGGTGCTGGGCGACAGCCTTAACAGCTTCAAGATTATCGGTGCGTCGCTGGTAATCCTTGGTACCGCTATTGCCGTAATCAACCTGCGTAGCCTGCGGATGCATGCCCGCTTCCCGCGCCTGCGGCGGCGTTAATCCCGCGTGCTATGCTTGAGAAATCACCTCTCTCAGGAAGCACAACATGGACTCACCGCTTGCCGCCTCTCTCTGGCAGCAGATGCAGCAGGGATTGCGAGGTCGCGACGCCGCCTGGCCTCTCCCCGCCTTCGTCGATCTCGCCACCTTCTCTTCTGCCTTTGCCGTCAGTGAGCTGGCGGCCACCAGCATCGGTCTGGCAACGCAGGCTGCTGCTGCGCTTATGGCCACATCCCGCCCTGAATTCGCCTCTCCGCCCGTCACCGTTAACGTCCGGCTGGCGTCACGCTGGTTTCAGCAGAGCTTTCATCCGCTGAATCGCGCGGCGCCCGCGATGTGGGATGCGTTTGCCGGTGACTATCGCAGCCGGGATGGCTGGATCCGTCTGCACACCAACGCCGTGCATCACCGGCTGGCGATGGAACGGGTGCTGGGCGCGCACGCCGATCGCGCAGCACTGGCGCAGCAGGTGCAACAGTGGCAGGCCAGCGAACTGGAGCAGGCCGTTATTGATGCGGGTGGCTGTGCCGCAGAAATGCGCAGCGCCGCCGCCTGGCAGCAGCATCCGCAGGGCCAGGCCGTACAGCGCGAACCGCTGTTTAGCTGGCAGTCCACTCAACAGGCAGCTGCGCCGGCGTGGCCGCTGGCCGAAGCCCGTCCTTTACTGGGCATCAAAGTCCTGGATCTGACGCGGATTATTGCCGGGCCGGTTGCTACCCGTTTTCTTGCCAGCCTGGGAGCCAGCGTGCTGCGCATCGATCCGCCCGGCTGGCAGGAGCCGACGCTGGATGAGGAGATGAGCTGCGGCAAGCGACGAGCGGTGCTGGATCTGACTCAGCCCGCCGATCGCGAGCAGTTTATCCACCTGCTGCGTGAAGCGGATGTGCTGGTGCATGGCTATCGGGCGGATGCGCTGGAACGGCTCGGGTTTGACGCGGAGACCCTTCAGTCACTCTCACCCGGTCTGGTCGATGCCGGCCTGAATGCCTGGGGCTGGCAGGGTCCGTGGCGCAATCGCCGGGGTTTTGACAGTCTGGTGCAGATGGGGTGCGGCATTGCTGAAAGAGGCATGCAGTGGCAGCACAGCGACAAACCGGTCCCGCTGCCGGTGCAGGCGCTGGATCATGCCAGCGGCTATCTGCTGGCGGCGGCGGTGCTGGAGGGATTACGGCGACGCATCTCTGAGGGTCACGGCAGCCAGGTCCGGCTGTCGCTGGCGCGCACCGCGTGGCTATTGCAGCAGCATCCCACCGATCAGCACACAGGCTCCGGCATTGCGCCGCAGGTTAAGGATAACCTGCCTTGTTACGAATTAACGCCGTGGGGATTTGGAGTGAGGCTGCGAGCGGCCGCCTGGCTGCCCGGCACCCCACAGCTCTGTGCGACGCCAGGGTGCGCGCCGGGTACCCACCCGGCGACGTGGTTAAGCGAAACATTAGATAATTAGAAAAATAATGTTGATGACATTAGATTTCCATCTTATTATTTACACCTGACTCAGGGACGAAGTTCATTGAAACGGGGTGCAGAATGGTCAGGGTAGACTGGTCCAGGCGGGCATTGAAGCACCTTATGAAGATCGACAAACGTTACCAGAAAATCATTTACCAGAAGGTGGGTGAGTTAGTCAGTTTCCCGGTCGTCACACTGGACATTAAAAAAATGCAGGGCAGCGATAACCACTACCGGCCGCGGGTTGGCAACTACCGGGTCCTTTTTACGTTAACCCGGGGCGAACCGGTGATACTGGAAATTACAGAGGTAGCAAGAAGAACATCCGTCACTTACTAAAGCTTTTGGGATACCTGCATAGCCTTACGCACTCACGACCTCTGCTGCGACACACAATTACCCGGATAAACTATGTCAAAACAGTACATCTATGATGAAGCAGGCAAACCCCAGTTTGTGGTCTTGCCGGTGGCGGAATATGAAAGGCTGCTCTCGGCCAGCGATGGCGAATGGGAGACGATTCCTGTGGAGGCTGACGAGCACGACGATGAGACGATCCCGCACGACGTTGCAGGGATCATGATTGAGCAGGAAGTGAGTCTTCAGGCGGCATGGCGCATCTGGCGGGGGCTGAGCCAGCATGATGTGGCTCAGCAGTTGGGAACCACGCAAAGTGCGATCTCTCAACTGGAGCGTATTGAAAGTAAGCCGCAGAAAAAGACGCGTGAACGTCTCGCAAAACTGTATGGCTGCCGGCCCGGGCAGTTAATCCTGTAAGCAGGTTAAGAGGGTTCAGGTGCCCGAAAAAAAGCACGCCGGATCCAGAGAATCCCCTCAGAACCCATTGAGAAAGATGATTCAGCACTGTGCGCCGGGTACACACCCGGCGACGTGGTGAATCAGGCGTCAGGCGTCTCTTCGCTGCTATCCAGCAGTTCGTTGTACATCGCCTGGATCGCTTCGCGGCTCAGCATGGCAAGAGTACGATAAAAGGCCGTGGTCGCGTGCGCTTCCACTTTCCCCAGGAAAGCACCGCACCACGGCAGCAGATACTCTTCAAACAGCGCCATCTGCGCTGCGCTCTCATCTTCCGCTGACTGATCTTCCAGCCATGACGCCGCCAGCATCAGCACACCAAAATGATCAGCAGGCGCATCGCTCAGCGGCATTCCGCGTGAGGTCAGAAACGCACGCACTTCTGGCTCCGTTTTGCCTTCCGGCCACTGTGAGGCGTACGGCGGCACGTTGCAATCGCTGCCAACAAACAGCGCGTTGTAATCGGCGGCCAGTGCCTGGGGATCGCTGTTCTGTTGCAGACGGGTCAGCAGCTCATCCTGCTCCAGCGGCCACTGCGACTGCAGTTTGCCTTCACGCAGCAGCGTAAAAAGCGGCACCAGCAGCGGATCCTGCGGCTGACGATTAAACAGTGAGCCGATCACGCGGCACAGAATGGAAAACTCATTCATGAGTCAGATTTCCTTGAGGCAAGTAAATTAAAAGTCAGCCAGTTCAGCAATATGTTTGCCGCTGCGCAGCTCCAGAAAGTCGAGCAGGCGACGCGGCGTGACATTTAACACCCGATCCTCAGGAAAATCCACCTCGCGGACGATGCGCAAGCAGTGATCGAAGTGACCCAGCGTAAACGCCGTGTGAGAATCGGAGCCAAATGCCAGCCGTCCACCGGCATCGGCGGTCTTAACAACGGCGATGACCGGGACTCTGAGTAATCGACCCTTACACCTGGCTATCTCAGCCAGAAAGTGAGTTCATACTTCAGAAAAAATCTTAAAGCAACTGGTTAATTTTGCATAGAAAACTTCAGAATACATCATCCAGCAACTTCTGATTCTGATGAACTATTAGCCAGGCGGAATGAAGATATGCAATAACAGGCTAATCAAACTCGTAAATTTTCATAAAAAAAATAGAATAAAATAAAAAGCACTTTTCATACGGGGGCTTACCTCCACTAGTAATAGCGAAAATACTTTCCACAAAAATAAATAATTAAAAGGATCCATAGAAAAGCGAACAGCAGACCATATGTAGGAAAGACGCTTACAAAAAAAATGGCCCCGACCAGACCGGCCGCTGGTGGTATAAGTCCAAAAAAGGATTGACTTACCCAGGCATATAGCCAGCGAAGGATCGCCTTCATTTTATTAAAATCTTGTTTAGTAGATTTAAAATCTGCTCTTCGCTGGTGGAACCTGAATTTTTCAAATAGATTATTCTAGACATTTCCGGCTCAATCAAATAATTGAACATTTCTAAATTAGCATTATATAAGTCGAAGTAATACTCCGCATCATCTAAGCGTAATTTTCTTGCTGCTTTTGTGGCAACCTCAAACTTACCATAAAATTTAAAAGCGGTTACGGCATACGAACTTGTAGCATTAATTACATTAATGTGTGACTGTTTGAAATCCCGGGATTATGTAATAACGAGAGCGATTAACTGTGCTATAGCAAGTTTAGAGAATTTACCAGAAGCATAATCAGACGCTTTTTCAGCTAACAGTCTCTGTATGTTCTGGATGCCTGTATCACCAATACGGCTCAGTTTTTTTCTGAAGTATATTTCTACCATCTCTAAAACCACGTCCTGCCGGGTAAACAGCATTCTGAGTTGCTTCAGGTATCGCAAATCTTCCTGCTTAAGTTGATTACAAACATCCTTGTAGTCATCAAAAAAGCATGAACCATAGCCGCTTGCACGTTGAGCGCCAGACACAATCCCCCTTCCTGTATCAAGCATTGTTTGATGTAACTCAGCAAGTGCCTTCTCAAAGTTAAGCGCAATGGTTCGCTCTGCCTGAAGTTTAATCTTAAGATAAGACATGCTCATACTCATCCCTTTGTGTAGAATTCCTTATGCAACGATTGTATACTGAAGTGAAAGGTATGCAAAGAGAATGGCTTATGAAAAGGATCAAGTGGCTGGCTTTATACACCGTATTTACTCTATTTTATCTTATAGTGATCCCGGAAATCATCTTCAGAACCCTTTCGGAAGATGCTTACATGAAGCTCGGTGAAATCGTAAATCCATTTCAAATTTTCCCTTCAACAGCGAATGCATTATTCATAGCAATAATAATTTCCGCTTTGCTATTAGCATGGTTAACTATTAAATTAATAAAGCGCGTTACCAGGCGTGGTAATTCTACGCTTTGATCTAACGCGATCAATAAAGAGCAGAGTAGAACTTAAAGTTTACGCCATTACCCGCCCGGACGAACCGCCCCGTTGACATTGCTAACCCGAACGATTGAGACCATTTTTCAGTTATTAACTGCTCTCTCGGCTTTAAGCTTCAGGTCTTGCCACACGCCCTTTCCCGGCTGATAAGAGAACAGGTTACGGTAAAATACTCGCCTCTGTCATTATATCCCCGCAGATAAAAGCGGGGATTTTCATCATGGTGAGCGTGTTGCTTACCTGGCCTGGCGCTAAAAGTCAGCCAGTTCAGCAATATGTTTGCCGCTGCGCCGCTCCAGAAAGTCGAGCAGGCGACGCGGCGTGACATTTAACACCCGATCCTCAGGAAAATCCACCTCGCGGGCGATGCGCAGGCAATGTTCAAAATTTCCGAGCGTAAACGCCGTGTGAGAATCGGAGCCAAATGCCAGCCGTCCACCAGCATCGCGCACGGCGGCGGCGATAGCCCGGCAGTTCGGTTCACTGCCCGGACGCGAATGGGTAAAGGAGGAGTTGTTCAGCTCCAGCGCCACATCATAGTGCGCGGCAGCTTCGGCGATAGCCGTGATATCGACCGGGAATTTCGGGTTGCCCGGATGACTGATGATATGGACCAGCCCGCCCGCCATCGCGGCGATCATCGCATCCGTGTGATGCTTCCGGTCGCGCGGCGCATAAACCGGCTCGTGAAAACCGGCGACGATCAAATCCAGCGCATCGAGCATCGGGCCGGAACAGTCGATTTCGCCCTGCTGATTTTTAATATTGGCTTCGATACCGCGCAGAATACCCACGCCATCGATCACGCGCGGCCAGACGCGCATATTAATGAAGTGCCAGTAATGCGGCGCGTCGGCCATGTCGGGGCCGTGATCGGTAATGGCAAACAGTTTCATGCCGGTTTGCTTCGCCTGAGTCACGTAGTCGTGCAGCGTGCTGTAAGCATGGGTGCTGGCGATGGTGTGCATATGCAGATCTACCGGATACATCCTCTTCTCCTGCTGATTGCCCCTGACGGGGCCGGTTCATTAATAGCCGCGCTGACGATCCACCCTGCCCTGCGGCGGCTCGCCTGCCTGGTCCTGGGTGATGGCGCGGGCGATGTAGTCGATAGCTTCGTCGATCAAGGTTACCGCCGCATTATGGGGCGTGATTGTGACGCGCGGATGTGACCAGAGCGGATGCGCTTCGGGCAGCGGTTCAACCTGAAAGACATCCAGCGCCGCCGCTTTCAGCTGTCCGCTATTGAGCGCGGCCAGCAGATCTTCTTCCACCACCTGCGCGCCGCGCGCGATGTTGAGGAAGAAAGCGCCGTGCGGCAGCTGCTGTAAAAAGTGGTGGTCGATAAGATTAATGGTTTCTTGCGTGCTCGGCAGCAGGTTGATCACTACCCGCGTCTCCTGCAGAAAGGCAGGCAATGCATCGCGACCGGCAAAGCTGGTCACGCCATCAATTTCTTTGGGCGAACGGCTCCAGACGCGCAGAGGGAATCCCCAGGGTTTAAGACTTTCCGCCACGCTCTGCCCCAGCACGCCCGCCCCCAGGATGCCGATAGTAAAGTTTTCGCGCGTGTAAGCGGGGAGCGGCTGCCAGCACTGTTGCTGCTGCTGGAGACGGTAATCGTCAAAACGACGGAACCAGCTCAGTACGCTATGAACCGCATACTCCTGCATCTGCCGCGCCATGCCGGTATCTTCCAGCCGGTACAGTGGCACGCTGTCGGGCAGCATCTCAGGGTTGTGCTGCAGCTGTTTCAGAATCTCGTCCACGCCTGCCCCCAGCGCAAAGACGCCGCGCAGGGTGGCGCGTCCCTGCAGCATCTCTGCAGGCGGCGAACGGACCAGCGCGTAATCAGCCGGACCGTTATCGCCTGGCTGCCATGCACGCACCCGCGCCTGGGGCAGACGCTGTTGTAAACCGTTAATCCAGGCCGCTGCAGACTGCGACGGGTGATACCAGATGATCTCCATCCTGCTCTCCTTTTTTCTTTCAGCGTCAGGGAAAAGCGAGGTGAGAGCAAGAAAAAACCAGCGTAATAAAGCGGTTTTTTCCATAAAAATAATTCCCGTGGCTTCACATTTCCGGCTCGCTTCAGGGTGAAGTGTTCAGATAAGGTCTAAAGTTGGTCCTGTGGTCAATGCGTTACGCGCGGCCGCATTTCGGACAAGGAGAAAAACCGATGACAAAAATTGAGGTAAACGCCGCTCCACGGCGTCAGCGTTATGCGCCCTTTCTGCTCACGTTGCTGCTGAGCGTACCTGCCTTCACTGCCCAGGCCGACGACAACAGTCGCATGCTGAATAATCAGCCGCAGCCGCCTGACGTTCGTTTAGGACCGCTGTTTAATGCCGTGCAACAGGCGAAGTTCTATCCCGATCAAAAGACCTTTGCTGATGCGGTGCCGAAATTCGATCCCGCCTCAATTCTTGCCGACTGGCAGATGCAGAAGAAACAGCGCAATTTCGATCTTAAGCGTTTTGTGGATGCCAACTTTACCCTGCCCGCGGCCGGTGACAAATATGTGCCGCCAGCCGGACAAAACCTGCGTGACCACATTGATGGCCTGTGGCCGGTTCTGACGCGCACCACCAGCAGCGCCGGTCAGTATGACTCGCTGCTGCCGTTGCCCAAACCCTATGTGGTGCCCGGCGGGCGCTTCCGCGAAGTCTATTACTGGGACAGCTACTTCACCATGCTGGGGCTGGCCGAGAGCGGGCACTGGGATAAAGTGCAGGATATGGTGGATAACTTCGCCTCCCTGCTCGACCGTTATGGCCATATTCCCAACGGCAACCGCAGCTACTACCTGAGCCGGTCACAGCCACCGTTCTTCAGCCTGATGGTCGATCTGCTGGCCACGCACGATAACGGCAAAGCCTATACTCGTTATCTCCCGCAGCTGCAGAAAGAGTATGACTACTGGATGGCAGACAGCGATAAAGTCGCGGCGGGCGCAGCCAGCAAGCGCGTGATTAAGCTGGCGGACGGTAGCCTGCTCAACCGCTACTGGGATGCGCGCGACGTGCCTCGCACTGAATCCTGGATGGATGACATTACCACCGCGCAGAAAGCGCCGCAGCGCAATAAAGCTGAACTCTACCGTGAGCTGCGTTCCGGTGCGGCTTCGGGCTGGGATTTCAGTTCGCGCTGGTTTACCGATGCGCATAACCTGTCGACAATTCGTACCACGCAGCTGGCCCCGGTTGACCTCAACAGCCTGCTGTTCCATCTGGAGCAGACCCTGTCGAAAGGCTATCAGATGAACAAGCAGAGCGATCTGGCGAAGCAGTTTGCCGATCGCGCGGAGAAACGCCAGGCGGCGATCAACCGCTATCTGTGGGACAGCAAGCAGAGCTGGTACGCCGATTATGACTGGCAGAAAAAGCAGGTCCATCCTCAGTTGACTGCTGCCGCGCTGTTCCCGCTCTATCTGCAGGTCGCCAGCGATAAGCAGGCTGAAAGCACCGCCAGCGCGGTTGAAAAACAGCTGCTGAAACCTGGCGGTCTGGTGACCACCACCGTAAACAACGGTCAGCAGTGGGATGCACCCAATGGCTGGGCACCGCTGCAGTGGGTCGCTGTGGAAGGTCTGGAGCACTACAACCAGCCAAAACTGGCGAAAGAAGTGGGATTACGCTTCCTGCAAAACGTTCAGAACACCTATGACCGTGAGCATAAGCTGGTGGAGAAATATGTCGTTGATGGCAAAAATCTCGGCGGCGGTGGTGGCGGTGAATATCCGCTGCAGGATGGCTTCGGCTGGACTAACGGCGTCACGCTGAAACTGCTGGATAAGTACTGCCCGAAAGATAAAACCTGTAACAGCGCCCACGATATTCCGCAGGCGTCTGCCTCACAACCTTAATCCTTTCTGGATACCTCTGGCCTTGCCGGGGGTATCCCCACTTCATTTCCGCGAATTTTACTTGACCTTCTTTCATCAACAGGCAAAATTGCAGCCAATTTACAAAAGGTAATAATTCTCATTATGATAATGAGATTGCCTATCAAATCTTTTATTCACCTGCCTGAACCTTTGCCAAGAAAGGAATTTTGATGAAACTGTCATTGTCGCTGAAAGGTTATGTTCGCCTCTGCACCCTGGCGCTGACCGCGCCTGCTCTGAGTTTTGCTGCCGATATGGTGGTGACTGCGCAACCGCAGGAAGATTCGACCTCGCCGACCCAGGGTTATCTGGCGACGACCAGCCAGGGCGCAACCAAAAGCGATCGTCCTCTGATCACCACGCCGCAATCGATTTCCGTGGTTACCCGCCAGCAGATGCAGGATCAGGGCGCGCTGACCCTGAATCAGGCGCTGGGCTATAGTTCCGGCGTCTTCACCAATTTCGGCGGCGCCGCTACCCGTTACGACACCATTGCGCTGCGTGGCTTCCATGGCGGCGATGTCGATAACACCTTCCTCGACGGCATGCGGCTGATGAGCGACGGCGGCAGTTTCAACGGCCTGCAGGTGGATAACGCCTTCCTTGAGCGCATCGACGTGATCAAAGGCCCCTCTTCTGCGCTCTATGGTCAGACGGTGCCGGGCGGGCTGGTGAACATGGTCACCAAGCGTCCTCAGTTCAGCGAAGAGGGTCACATCCAGTTGCAGGCGGGCAGCAACGCCACCACCGGCACGATGTTTGACTACACCAATGCCATCAACGATCAGTGGGCGTTTCGCCTGACCGGCGTGACCCGCAACAGCGATACCCAGTACGATCACACCCGCGAAGAGAAATATGCGCTGATGCCGCAGCTGATGTGGCAGCCGGATGAAGATACGCATCTGATCCTGAAAGCCTATCTGCAGAAGGATCCGTCGGGCGGCTATCACGGTTCGGTACCGGGTGACGGCAGCCTCACCGAACACAATGGCTACAAGCTGAGCAACGGCTTTTATGAGGGCAACAGCGATCTCGATCAGTTCAAGCGTCGCGAGCAGATCTACAGCTTCGATTTCGCCCATCGCTTTAACGACGTCTGGTCATTCTCCTCGACCGGCAGCTACAGCCACTCGAATGTCGATCTCGATCAGGTCTATCAGATTGGCTGGGACAGCGTGACTCCCGATCTGCTGAACCGATATTACTCTGGCGAGCGCTCTTCGCTCTCGGCCTGGTCCACCGATAACCGCTTACAGGCAGAGTTCGGCACCGGAGAACTGGAGCACCGCGTCACCTTGGGTGCTGAGTATCATCGTTATAAAAATGAGATCAGTGAGGCTTCCGGTTCGGCCAACCAGCTTAATGCACGGACTGGTGAACAGGTTGGCGACATGCCTGATTACACCTGGGCCGATAAAACCCGTCGCTACTATCAGACCGGCCTCTATCTGCAGGATGAGATGAAGCTGGATCGCTGGCATCTGGATCTCTCCGGTCGTTATGACCGCATTGTCGCCAGTAACAGCGGCAGCGACCGCCGTCAGGATGATCACATCAGCGGCCGCGCAGCACTGCTCTATGCCTTCGACAACGGTATCTCGCCTTACGTCAGCTGGAGCCAGGCGATTACCCCGACCGCGCTCACCGATCCCAACGACAACCTGCTGAAGCCGACTACCGCCGAGCAGTATGAAGCCGGGGTGAAATATCAGCCGGTCGGCACCCGCGATCTCTATAGCGTGGCGGTCTATGACCTGACGCAGAAAGATGTGGCAAACCGCAATGTTAAGGATGGAACCTATACGCCATCGGGCAAAGTGCATTCACAGGGCATTGAGCTGGAAGCGCATAATCAGTTAACCCCGCGTCTGAGCACCGTGGCGAGCTATACGCTGAATCATCTGCGCTTTAAAGAGTCGGTGGATGGCAACGACGGACATACGCCATATGTCACACCTAACAGCATGGCTGCACTCTGGGGTCACTATCAGTTTGATTACGGTCTGAGCGCGGGTGCGGGCGTGCGTTACATCGGCAAACAGTGGGCGGACAATGAAAACACTACGCGTGTGCCGTCTGTGACGCTGTTTGATGCGTCAGTGCGGGCCGATCTCGGCGTCTGGAACAGCAGCCTGAAAGGTGCATGGGTGCAGGTCAACGCCAATAACCTGACCGACCGTACCTATGTGGCGGGCTGTTATGGCACCGGCTACTGCTACTGGGGCGCAGAGCGCAGCGTAATGGCGACAGTCGGTTACGACTTCTGATAGCAAAATAAGAGATAAAAAAAGGGGACGAATCGCTTCGTCCCCTTTTTCGTTTAAACCTTTACGGTCAACTGCGTACTTTGCGGTAGATAAACAGCACCACGATGGCACCGATAACAGCGACCACAAAACTTCCGAAGTTAAACCCATCGACGCGGCCGAAGCCAAACAGCGTACTGATCCAGCCACCCACTACTGCACCGATAATACCCAGAACGATAGTCAGAATGAAACCGCCACCATCTTTACCCGGCATAATCCACTTCGCCAGAATACCCGCGATTAAGCCAAAGACGACCCAGGAAATAATACCCATCTGTTGCTCCTTCCTTTTTTGATTAAATCGTGAACGCCTGATTAATCAAGCGGTTTACCGCGATAAGTATAACCAGCTTTTCAAAAAATGCCTGCCTGCTCACAGTTATTATTGATGAATAGCATGCTAAAGCTTTTTTTTGCCGCGCCGATAACCGAGACGAGGCAAAAAAAACAGCATCAATAAAGTAACCCCCCTTGTGGAGCAGGACGTGAAAGAAGCCGACCAGGAACAATATCTAAAACGTGGCACGCTGGCGGTTCTTGGCGTTATGAAAGATCTGCTGCGATTGCAGACGCCATTACTGGTGCGCTTTCCGCGTGGGCAGTTTATCAGCCGGATGCTGGCTGCCGATGAAGATCGCCTGCTGTTTGACCTCGGCAGTAATAATCTGGATAACGATTATGCCCTGACCAGCGACGATCTCAGTATCACCGCGGAAACCTACGGCGCTAAGGTGGAGTTCAGCCTCGCCGCGCTGGAAATCGTGGAGTTTGAAGGGTTACCCGCTTTCAGCGCGCCGCTGCCAGACCTGCTGTGGCAGATCCAGCGACGTGAGTTTTTCCGGGTCTGCGCCCCGCTGGAGCCGCAGTTCTGGTGTCATACCGTGTGGCCCGATGGCAGGAAAACGCGCCTGCGTCTGCAGGATCTGTCGCTGGGCGGTATCGGCGTGCTGGTCGATGAAGCGCTGCCGGACGGGTTGCAGGATGGTGACAGCTTCAACCCGTTCCGGGTCGAGCTGGGCGAGTATGGCCATTTTGACGTGCCGGTAAAGCTGCTGAGCATTGGCGAGCGTAGCGTGGTAACCGGCAAAAATGAAACCCGCATCACACCGCGACTGAGCTTTCGTTTTGCCACGCTGAACCCGGCGCAGGAGCGGCAGCTTCAGCAGATTATTTTTGCCCTCGAGCGCCTGGCTCGCGATAAATCGACCCGATTCCAGTAACCACTTTACGGATGCGCCGCACAGGTGGGCCGCATCCAGGCTATGCTTCTTGCTTGTTTTCTTTTAAACCGGAACCCAGCAAGGAGACCCTCCCCAATGGAAAACTGGCTCTCTTCACGTCGTTTTCACTCCCTCTTTTTTAATCAGGAACTCTGGCTAAACAGCGCCATCGTGGTGGTATCCACGCTGGTGATTTACTGGATATTACGTACCCTGATTCGCTTTATCTCCAACCGGATTGCCCTTTACAGCGAACATCGGCATGTTCGCGCCACCGCGATTCTGGTGGAGATATTGCGCAGTACCAGCCAGACCCTGCTGCTGATCTTTTCGCTGCTGATTGCCCTGAAGTTTGTCGATCTGCCCGCGTCGTGGAGTGTAACCATCGCGCACGGCTGGTTCCTGGCGCTGATTGTGCAGCTCGCTCTGTGGCTCGACTGTGGCATCCGGCTATGGCTGAAAAGCCTGCTGCGTGACCCGCTGCACGTGCGCAACCCGGTCACTACGGTGATCCTCGGTATTCTGCTGCGGGTAGTGGTCTGGATTATGATGTTCCTGGCCATTCTGTCGAACATGGGTATCAACATTACCGCACTGGTCGCCAGTCTCGGGGTCGGGGGCATCGCGATTGCGCTGGCGATTCAGACGGTACTGAGTGATGTGTTTGCGTCGCTGGCGATAGGCTTTGATAAACCGTTTGAGCATGGCGATTTTATTGTCTTTGGTGACATTGCCGGTTCCATCGAGCATATCGGTCTGAAAACCACCCGACTGCGCAGCCTGAGTGGCGAGCAGATTGTCTGCTCCAATACCATTCTGTTGCAGCAGACGATCCACAACTATAAGCGCATGCAGCAGCGCCGCATCGTCTTTAAGTTTGGTATCAGCTATGCCACGCCGTCAGAGCAGGTCCGGGAGATCAGCCCGCTGGTGAAAGAGATTATCCAGGGCGTTGAGACCACCCGTTTTGACCGCGCCCACTTCCTGGCCTTTGAGGACTCAAAACTGACCTTTGAAGTGGTCTATTTTGTGCTGGATGCGGATTACAACAAGTACATGGATATTCAGCAGGAGATTAACCTGCAGCTGATGGCGGCACTGGAAGAGCGGAATATCCGCTTCGCCTTCCCGATTCGTCAGGTGGAGTTCAGCGGCGGCAATCTGCCGCCGGTGGATCTGGTTGCGGTGCAGAATGACGATGACGAGGTGCGCAGAATGGCGCGCTAAGTCAGAGCCCGCCTTCCTTTTCAGGCGTGGCGGGCATACAGGCCGGTGCGGGCGGAATCGTGACCGCACCGGCTGCTTCACCCCTTGCATTCAGCAGTTCCACCTTACCGCTTAATGATGCCGGTAGCAGCTCACGCCGAGATACTCACTGAACGCTTCCTGCAGCACACCAGCTGTGGCAGAGTGGTTCATTGCTACATGATGCTCAAAGCCGTTACGGCAGATCCACGCCAGCAGTGTCTCCAGCTGCGGCACCTGGATCACCGCACGGCAACCTACCGTGTCCAGCGGATCGGTGACCGACATTCCCTCTCCCACATAGGCTTTGATTTCGCCGCTGAAGTCGTCGGTAGAGAGGCGGAAATAGGTCAGATCCCCCTGCTTCATCCGGCCATGCACTGCGCCACAGGTGTTCTCTTTGCCCACGGTGGTGCCGATGATATCCGCCGTGCCCATGGTCGGTGACTCCAGGCTGGCGCTGGCGAAATTACCGCAGTGAAAAAGCACACATTTGTCCCGCTCGTCGCCAAAGTTGTTGTTCCAGTCTGCCAGCGAGGCGGGGTTGAGCGAACAGCTGGCGAGCGCGTACATCGACAGCGCCCCCATCACATCCACTTCGCAGGCGCTGGGCATCAGCTGGCCCGACATCACGCTCATGATTGAGCAGACGTTAATGCCCAGGTTCTCCTGCAACGACGTCCAGCACTGAATGGCGGTGGTATCGATATCGTTGTCGCTGATCCACTCGCTGATCACCACAAACAGTTTGGCCATGGTCACCAGTTTGTCACCCGGAATCCCCCGCGCATCGGCGTTGGCCTCCAGGATTTCACGCTTCTCTGCCACACGGATATCGTCATCACGCAGCCGGTTGGTGCGGGTAAAGATCTCCGATAAATCCAGGGTCTCCACCGCGATACCCATCTTCTCCAGCAGCTTTTCGCTGTAGCGCACGGTGTTGAATCCGGCGGGCCGGGCACCAATCGCCCCGACGCGTACCCGCCGCATAGCATTCACCACCCGACAGAGCTGGCTGAACCGCTGCAGATCCTGCATAAACACCTCGCCGCTCAGGGCGCAGACGTGCTGGCGGGTCAGCGTAAACGGGATGCCATATTGCCGCAGGTTGTTGCAGAGTGAAATTTTGCCGCAGAAGCTGTCGCGGCGCGTCGCCAGTCCCATTTTATCCAGATTGTCCTCTTCGGCCTGCACCAGCACCGGCACGTTCAGCCCGGCGAGACGCAGCGCTTCCGCGATAGCTTTTTCATCACCAAAGTTAGGCAGCAGCACCACAATGCCGTGAATCGCTTCGCGATGCTGGCGAAACAGCGCGGCGCAGGTTTTGGCCTCCTGACGCGTCTCGACGCCGCCCAGATTGGTCTGGGTCTCATCCAGCATCACCGTATTAATGTTCATCTTTTCAAACAGCGCGACCGCCTGCTGGCGCGCCTCGCCCACCAGATAGCTGGGAAAAAAACCCCGGTTGCCAATAATGACGCCGAAGGTTAACTGCTGAGGAAGTGTTGACATGGCTCTGCTCCGGATAAGGATTAATGTGGCTGATAACGACAGCGTGCAACGGCGTCAATCCAGCCTTTATAGTTTTCCTGCATATGCTGCGCGTTCTCTTCACGCGGCATGATGATGCTGCCGCCCTGCAGCGCCTGCATATCATTGCCCTGCTGCCACCATCCCAGTACTTTGCCTGCCAGCAGTGCCGCGCCCAGCGCGGAGACCTCGGCGGTAGGCACCCGCTGCAACGGCCGCTGTAACACATCCGCCTGTAACTGCATCAGCCAGCTATTTTCAGTGGCGCTGCCATCCACACAGAGCGCCGGAAGCTGCTGGCCGCTGGCCTGCTCCATGGCAAAAAAGACGTCGGCGATTTGCCAGACGATGGATTCCAGCGCCACCCGCGCCAGCACAGCGGGTGTGGCGGCATCCGTCAGTCCGCACACCATGCCGCGCGCCTGCAGATCCCACCAGGGTGCGCCCAGGCCAGAGAGCGCCGGGACAAAATAGATACCCTGATTATCGCCGCAGCGCTGCGCCATCGCGGTGAGCTCGCGCGGCTCCTGCACGCCGAGCATTCTGCCCAGCCAGGCGGCACCGGAACCGGTGTGGGTGATGTTGCCTTCAAAGGCATAACGCAGCGTGCCGTCGTGCCAGGCCACGGTGGTGCTGAGGCCATTTTCCGTCAGCAGCGGCGTCGCCATGGACATCATCAGTGAAGACCCGGTGCCGTAGGTGGCTTTCACCACTTCAGACTCGCCGCGCCGCTGCGCCTGCAGCGCAGCATGAGAGTCGCCGATGCGCGCCAGAATCGGCGTGCCTGGCGCTAAGCCGGGAATATCACTCACCGCGACCACGCCCTGTTCACTGGCTGAGGCGGTGATGCGCGGCAGCGCGGCGCGCGGCAGCTGAAACAGCGTCAGCAGCTCGTCGTCCCAGTCATTAAGATGCAGGCTGTAGAGTTGAGTGCGTGAGGCGTTAGCATGATCGGTAATAAATACCTCGCCTGCGCTGAGCTGCCAGCTGAGCCAGCTGTCGACCGTGCCGATACAGAGCTCACCCGCCGCCGCCCGCGCCGCGCCGTCGGGAATGGCGGCCAGCATCCCGGTCAGCTTGGCGGCCGGAAACATCGGGTCAACGGCCAGTCCGGTCAAACCGGTGATGCGAGGCGCTTTGCCCGCCTGACGCAGGTCGCGACAGAGTGACTCGGATCGTCGATCCTGCCAGCTCACCAGCGGCGTCAGCGGCTTGCCGTCACGCCGCTGCCAGATCAGCACCGACTCGCGCTGATTACTGATCGCAACTGCCGCGACAGACGCGCCACCACAGTCTGCCAGGCAATGGGTAATGGCCTCTTTTACCGCCAGCCAGATCGCCACAGGGTCCTGCTCAGCCAGTCCTGGTTGCGGGTGTTGCAGGGTTAAGCTCTGGCTGCCGCGTGCCACCACGCGGCCATCGCGATCAACCGCAATCGCTTTAGCATTGGTAGTGCCTTCATCGATTGCCAGAATCAGGGGTCCCACCATATTTATGCTCCTGCGCAGATGCGCGCTGCACTGTTCACCACGCTACTGGCATCAATGCCATGATGGGCGCGGGTAGAGGCGCGATCGCCGGCAATCGCATATTCCCCATCTGCAATGCCGAGCCGCAACAGCGGGATGCCGCAGCCGCCTTCCGCCAGAACTTCGGCCACCAGGCTGCCGACACCGCCATTAACGTTATGCTCCTCTACGGTAATTACCGCTGGGTAGTGATTTAACAGGTTGCGCAGCTGTTGGGTATCACAAGGTCGAATCGATGGAACCGCGATCACACCGGCTGAAATGCCCTGCTCAGCCAGTTGCTCAGCAGCGTGAACCACCTCGTGAACCGTTGAGCCCATCGCCACCAGTGCGATGTCGCTGCCTTCACGCAACAGGTCGATCGCGCCCGGCCTGAACTGGTAGCTTTCTTCGTGCAGCTGCGGCAGATCTTTGCCATCCAGACGGATATAGACCGGCCCGACATGCTCAAGGGCGTAATCAATGATCTGACGGCACTCCAGCGGACAGGAAGGCGCATAGATCTCGATGTTGCCGAAACCGCGCATCACCGCGATGTCATCAATGCTGTGATGGGTGCTGGCTAACGGGCCATAGCTGGTCCCGGCATTCAGCCCGAACAGTTTGACGTTGGTGTTGTTGTAGCAGACGTCGACTTTTACCTGCTCATTTGCGCGTGATACCAGAAACGGCGCAGCGTTACAGGTCACTGCGACTTTGCCGCCCAGCGCCAGGCCGGCCGCCGTGCCCACCAGCGTCTGCTCAGCGATGCCGACGTTAATCAGCCGGTCGGGAAAGGCCTTGATAAAGGGGGCGATTTTGGCCGTCGACGTGGAGTCGGCTACCACCGGCACCAGATCCACACCGCGATTCACCGCGTCGATAAAGGCCGTGACCATGACGCTTGCTAAATGTTGTGCATTACTCATCTTTCAGTTCCTCCAGTGCCAGTGCGATCTCTTCGCCTTTCGGCACCCGGTGATGCCATTCCGCCTTGCTCTGGATAAAGGAGACGCCAAATCCCTTCTCGGTATGCGCCACAATCACCTGCGGTTTGCCGTTCTTCGGCAGATTTTCAATGGTGTCGACCACCGCCGCCATCTCATTGCCGTTGCATTCGGTGACCTCCAGCCCGAAGGCGCGCCATTTTTCCGGCAGCGGATCGGTGTTCATGATGTCGCGGGTCGCGCCCGCCAGTTGCAGCTTGTTTTTGTCATTGATGATGACCAGGTTGTCGAGGCCGTAATGCGCCGCCACCAGCGCCGCCTCCCAGTTGCTGCCTTCAGCCAGCTCACCATCGCCGGTCACCACAAAGATGCGGCGCGGGCTGTTATCTTTTTTCGCCGCGATAGCGATGCCCACCGCCACCGGCAGGCCGTGACCCAGCGCGCCGGTGTTCAGCTCAACGCCCGGCGTTTTCTGTCGTACCGGATGGCCGGGCAGATGCGAGTCGGCATGCTGATAGGTTGCCAGCCAGTCGGTCGGGAAGTAGCCCGCTTCCGCCAGCACGCAGTAATAGCCCCCCACCGCATGCCCTTTGGACTGGATATAGATGTCACGCTGATCGTCCTCTGTGCGATCCGGGGCGCAGTTCAGAATGCGGAAGTAGAGCGCGGTGAGGATCTCTACCTGTGACAGGTCAGCGCCGGTATGACCGCCTGCCGGGCTGCCCGCGTTAAGCTGGATGATGCGGCGGCGGATTGCCCGCGCCCGACGCTCAAGGTCATCGACCGGAAGATTGAAAGGATTCATACACTACCTCTGAATTTTAAATCGATTATGAATATATATTCACGTTGGTTAAAAAATTTTGTGCCTGAAAAAAGGGGCTAATAAACTGAACCGCCCTTTGTTCGCTACTCTGCCCGTTAAACCGGGCAGGCCGTCCGGGCCGTCCGCTGCCAGGAATCACACAGCGGCTCCCCCTGTCTGGTTCCACGCACTTCCCCGTCAGGGTTTTGCCGGTGTCCCCTCCTCGATTAACGCTTTCTGAGCCACCACGGCCGCCTTCTGCTGCATCCGGCTCTGGGTCTGATCGATAATTACCGCGATGATAATCACGATGCCTTTGATCACCATCTGCCAGAATTCACTGACACCCATCATGATCAGGCCATCCGCCAGAAAGCCAATGACGAACGCACCAATCAGCGTACCGAGGATGGTGCCGCGTCCGCCCGCCAGCGACGTGCCACCCAGCACCACGGCGGCAATGGCATTCATCTCAAACGCGGTGCCGTTAGCCGGATGGCTGGCGACCAGTTGCGATGAGACCACGATGCCAGCAATCGCCGCGCAGAATCCCGACAGGGTGTAGACCAGAATTTTTACCTGCCGGGTTTTCACACCTGACAGTTCAGCGGCACGTTCATTGTCCCCGATGGCATAGACCTGACGGCCAAACGGCAGGCGACGGGCGATATAGGCGATCACCAGCGCCAGCACCACCATCATCCAGATGGCGTAGGGCAGCCCGAGAAAGGTTCCGGCACCGATCCGATCGAAACCGGTGTTGCCCAGCAGCGGATTCCCCTGCAGACCAGGAAAGGTCTCGCCGCCGGAGGTGAGCATCGCCGCGCCGCGCAGGATGTACATGGTACCGAGGGTGCAGATAAAGGGTGCCACGTTGTAGCGGGTAATGATCCAGCCGTTGCCCGCGCCAATCAGCGCGCCGATCAGCAGCACTACCGGCACAATCACCCAGACGCTGGGAAAAATAGCGATGCCAAACATCGGCAGCACAATGCCTTTAGTAATCAGCCAGCCGGCGATCATGCCGCACAGTCCCAGCGTTGCCCCAATCGACAGGTCAATTCCCGCCGTGATAATGACAAAGGTGATGCCCAGCGCCAGAAAGGCGTTGATGGCGATGTGTTTCACCATGATCACCAGGCTGCCGGTGGCGAGAAAGTCCGGCACGGTGATGGCGAAGAAGCCGACGATCAGAATCAGCGCAATAAAAGTGCGCAGCTTCAGAAGCAGCAGCAGAATGCTTTCACGTGAACTGAACGCCTTAGCCGGAAGTGTGGTCAGCGCGACGCTGTCATTGCTTTTCATGCTCAGAACCCCTGCGCACTTGCTTTCACCAGCGCTGCCTCTTCCGCCTGGTCGCGGGGAAGATCAGCCGTAAGTTTGCCGCCCGACATCACCAGGATGCGATCGGCTACCGCCATAATCTCTTTCAGGTCCGAAGTGGAGAACAGAACCGCAATGCCCTGCTGTGACAGCGCCACCATCATGCGAAACACCTCTGCTTTTGCGCCGACATCAATGCCGCGACTCGGCTCATCCAGCAGCAGCAGACGCGGATTGGTCAGCAGCGCGCGGCCAATCACCACTTTCTGCTGATTGCCACCACTCAGTGCGCTAATGGCCACGTCCGGCGAGGAGATTTTGATCGCCAGGTTACCCACCGTCTGGCTTACCGCTTGCTGCTCCGCCTGATGGGCAATGGCAAAGCGATGCGACAGACGCCGCCACAGGCTGGCGATGGTGAGATTACTGGCGACCGATGACACCGGGAAAATCCCGGCGCGTTTGCGATCTTCCGGCACCAGACTCATGCCCATGCGGATACGGTCGGCGGTGGGCAGACGGGTCGGCAGCGGTTTGCTGTCGAGCCACAGCTTGCCCAGATAGTGGCGCTGACTGCCAAGCAGACACTCAAACAGCTCGGTGCGACCCGCACCCATCAGCCCGTAAATCCCGACAATTTCCCCGGCCCGCACCTGAAAGCTGACGTCATCCACCAGGGTATTGCCATTAGGGCTGACGCAGGTGATGTGCTGCGCCTCCAGCACCGGCGCGCCAAACTCACGCGCTTCCGGCAGGAAGGTGGTAACCGGTTCACTGCCCAGCATCTCACGCACGATCCACGGCACATCGATGCTGCTGACCGGCGCTTCTGCCTGGAAGCGCCCGTCGCGCAGAATGGTGATCACGTCGCCAATCGCCATCAGCTCCTCCAGCCGGTGGGAGATATAAATCACGGTAACGCCCTGCTGCGTCAGGTCGCGGATCACCCGGAACAGGATCTCCACTTCGGTTTTGCTCAGCGCCGAAGTCGGCTCGTCAAGGATCAGGATGTCCGCATCTTCTGCCAGCGCTTTAGCAATCTCGACCAGCTGCTGCTGACCCACTTTGAGATTACCGACCCGCTCATGGGGTGAAATCGGCTGATCGAGGCGCGCCATCAGCGCGGCGGTGCGGCGAGCCTGCTCCGCCTCGTTGATCGGGGCCAGGCCGCGCTGGATCTCCCGGCCCAGAAACAGGTTTTCAGCCACCGTCAGGTTCTCAAACAGATTCAGCTCCTGGTGCACCATGCCGATGCCGTGCCGGGCGGCGTCGCGGGTGCTGCTCAGCGTCAGCGGCTCGCCATTCAGGAACAGCGAACCGGCCGTGGGCTGCTGTACCCCGGCCAGAATTTTCATCAGGGTCGATTTGCCCGCCCCATTCTCACCGATGATCACGTTAACTTTGCCGCGCCAGACCCGATAGTCGACGCGATCCAGCGCCAGCGTGCCGGGAAACAGCATCGATATCTGTTCGGTCCGCAGAATGATCTCATCGTCCATCAGGGCGTCCCCCGCTTCAGCTCAACCGCTACCACATCATCAACGCTGTTCTGCCCGATGGTTACGGCCAGTAGCGCCTGCACCGGCTGGTTGACCCAGCTGGCATCCAGCGGTGGCAGTTGCTTCACCGCGTGACGGTTCAGCGCCCGGGTCAGCTGGGCGTACTGCACCTGATTGGTAAACTCTTCAAAACGGAATCCGGCGGCATCCCGTATAGCGTTACTGCGCAGCACCGGCCCGACACTGACCGTCACCGGCTTGCCGTTAATCATTAGCGTCAGCGTGCGTTCACGCGGGTTACTCTCATCAAAGGCGCTGGCTGTCCCGCCGGCTCGCACGAAAACGCTTTCGCGCCCGCCGGGTTTGACCGTCTGACTTTTCGCCTCCATGTCGGCCCAGCTCAGCGCATGGCTGTTCGCGGTGGTCATCACGCGCGGCTGCCAGGTCTCTTCCGCAATCTGCTGCGGTGTCTGGGTGGTATAGCTGGGTTTCGCGTGTGGATCCTTCGGCAGGATCGGCTTACCGTCCGCATCCAGATCCACCACGGTGCAGGCGCTGAGCAGCGCCATACCGGTCAATACCGCCAGCATCCGTTTCATGGTTATTTCGCCAGGTTGAAGTTTTTCAGCTTAGCGGCGTTGCTGTCGTCAATCAGCACGCAGTCCATCAGCTGCTTCTCCTGTTTCTGCGCTTTGCCGTTCTTCAGAAAGTAATCCGCCTGCGTGACCGCCATCTGCGCCTGATCCCAGCCCGGCTGCAGCACTGTCGCTTTAATATTGCCTTTGTTGAGGATCGAATCGCGGGTGTAGTCGCTGCCATCAAAGCCCACCACGATTACCGATGTTTTCCCGGCGGCTTTCAGCGCGGCTTCGGCACCCAGCGCCATGGTGTCGTTACCGGAGATGACGCCCACGATGTTGGGGTGTTTCTGCAGCAGGGTTTCCATGCGGCTGAAGGCTTCGGTCTGGCTCCAGTTGGCGCTCTGCTGAGCCACCATTTTCATGTCGCTGTAGTCATCCAGCACATCGTGATAGCCCTGCGACCGCACGCCCGCGTTGGTGTCAGACTCTTTGCCGAGCAGTTCAACATAGTCCCCTTTACCGCCCAGCAATTTCGCAAATTTCTCCGCGCCCAGCTGCGCCCCCTGATAGTTGTTAGAGACGATTTGCGCCACCGCGATGCCGGTTTTGTTGATCTCCCGGTCAATCAGGAAGGTCGGGATCCCGGCATCTTTGGCTTTCTGCACCGGCCCGACGGTGGCATCGGCCCCGGCGTTATCAAGAATGATCGCTTTCGCTTTGCGCGCAATCGCGGTCTCAATCAGCTGGTTTTGCTTGTTTACGTCATCATCGTGCGACGCCACCAGGGTGGCGTAACCCAGCTCTTTGGCTTTCGCTAAGGCCCCTTCCGCCTCGGCTTTAAAGAACGGGTTGTCATGGGATGGGGTGATAATCGCCAGCAGGCCTTGCTCTGCCGCCAGCGCGGTCGCTGAAAAGGCGAGCATCGATGCGAGCAGGGTCAGTTTGATCAGAGGACGAGTCATTATTTTTCTCCGCTTGAATATATATTCACACGCGATTTTATATGCATAATGACTATGCGCCCGCGCTGACGTGCCGTCCAATGCGCGATCGTCAAAAAGCGAAAACGATCACAAATTAGCCTGCGTTGTGATTTTGATCATCCTGGTTAACAATACCGGGCAGAATCAGAGAGGGAAAAACCGATGGCAAAACAGGATGAACAGCGACTGATGGTAAAGATTGCCACCCTTTACTATGTCGAAGGGTTGAAGCAGTCAGAGATTGCGCAGTCGCTGACCCTATCGCAGTCGTTTGTCTCACGCATTCTTAATCGCAGCGTGAAAGAAGGTGTGGTCAAGATCAGCGTGGTGCCACCAGCCAACGTCTACCCTGAGCTGGAAAAGGCCATTGAGCAGACCTATAACCTGCCGCAGGCGATTGTGGTGGATGTGCCGGATCAGGCGTCGCCGCTGCAGATTAAGCAGGCGATTGGATCGGCGGCCGCTCACTATCTGGAGACCCGACTGCGAAACGATGAGCTGATTGGTATTTCGTCGTGGAGCGGCACAATCCGGGCGATGGTGGATGCGCTGCATCCGCTCAACAGCGCCTGCAAAGGGGTGATCCAGCTGCTGGGTGGCGTCGGGGCTAACGGCAATGTGCAGGCCACGATTCTGACGCAAAATCTGGCGGCGCTGCTGAACTGCCCCGCCTGGCTGCTGCCGTCCCAGTCGATTGAGCATTCGGTCAGCGATCGCCAGCGGCTCTCTGCCAACGCGGAGGTCGCCGAGGTACTGAGTAAATTTGAGCAGGTCGATCTGGCGATTGTCGGCATTGGCGATCTGGAGCCGTCGGCACTGTTACGTAATTCGGGCAACTACTACGATGGCAGGATGCTGCAAACGCTGGCAGCGCGCGGTGCGGTAGGCGATATCTGTCTGCACTATTTCGACGCCTGCGGACAGCCGGTACTGAAAGCAGAAGAAGATCCGGTGATTGGTATGGAGCTGGCACAGGTAAAACAGTGTCCACAGGTGGTCGGGCTGGCAGGCGGAAGAGAGAAAGCGCAGGCGATTCGCGGTGCGCTGCTGGGCGGCTATATCAAGGTGCTGATCATCGACTATCCCACGGCGCGGCTACTGCTCACGCCGCAGGATTAATCACAACCGGTCAGATAGTGCGGTAAGCCGTGGTGACTTTCCAAAGATAGCGCGGGGCCTGCGCCGCCGGATGCTTGTTCTGCACATGCTGATAGAACTCATCCGGTGACATGGCATTGATCATCGCAATGGCCCGATCGCGATCGCTGGAGAAGGTCCGCAGTAACGCCCCTGCGCCGTTGGCATAAGAGACGATGGTGGCATAGCGCAGGGTCAGCGGATCGCGGATGCCCGACAGCGCGGAGTTCTGCAGAATGCGGATATAGGCGGTGCCGATATCAATATTTTTGGCCGGATCGCGCAACTCGGCATTCGATGGCTGACCACGACGGCCCAGCGTGCGATAGACTTCGCGCCCGGCGGTCGAAGCTTTAATCTGCATCAGCCCCACCGCATTTGAACGGCTCACCACGCCCGGATTTCCACCCGACTCGACACTGATAATGGCGCTGATCAACTTCTCATCAACGCCATAATGACTGGCGGCATCTTCGGTAAACATCGCCCAGGTGCCATTGACGCTGGACGGCGGTGCCTGAGTTAACGGCGTGTTGCGCTGCTTAACGGCATGGTGCGGTGGCTCGCTGGCACAGCCGGTCAGGAGTAACGCTGAGAGTATAAGGTGTCGGATTTTCAGCAATTTTTCATCTCGTAGCTGTTGTGGCGAATGCTATCATACCCAGGCAGCCTGAGAGCAAAATTACCGTTTATCCTAAATGCATGAAAATGCGGCGCGTACCGTGACTTCAGCGGCGCTTTTCGCCATCATCGCCGTCAGTCAGGCGCTAACAGCAGGAAAGTATGATGATTTCACGTTCAGTTCGTCTTATCTCCCCCTCCGGTTACTGTCACAATCAGCCTGCGGCGCTGCAGGGCATTGCACGACTGCGCGCGGCCGGCCATCAGGTAGAGAACGAGCAGGTGATCACCCGCCGTTTTCAGCGCTTCGCCGGTACGGACGCGGAGCGCCTGGCGGATATCAACCAGCTTGCCAGCCTCAGCACGCTGCCCGATGTGGTGCTGGCGGTGCGTGGCGGTTATGGTGCCAGCCGGTTACTGGAGTCCATCGACTACATCGGCCTGCAACGCCGGCTGCTGAATCAGCCGCTGGCGCTGTGCGGCCACAGCGACTTCACCGCGATTCAGCTGGCGCTGCTGGCGCAGGTCGGCCTGATTACCTTCAGCGCACCGATGCTGGCCGGTAACTTCGGCGCCGCGACCTTATCTGAATTTACCCTTCACCACTTCTGGCAGGCACTGACTTCACCTACAGTAGAGGTGACATGGCAAAGCGAAACGCCTGATGAGGGCGAATGGCAGGGTACGCTGTGGGGCGGGAATCTGGCGATGATCTGCTCACTGATTGGTACGCCGTGGATGCCGCAGTTTGAGAACGGCATTCTGGTGATTGAGGATGTGAATGAGCATCCGTTCCGCATTGAACGCATGCTGATTCAGCTGCAGCAGAGCGGCATTCTGGCGCGACAGCGGGCGATCGTTACCGGTAGCTTCACCAGCACAGCCCTGACAGAATATGACAACGGGTTTGACTTCAGCACCGTCTGGCAGCGACTGCGTGACACCACCGGTCTGCCGCTGATTTGTGGATTAGATTTTGGTCATGCCGCTGACACCGTAACACTGCCTTTGGGTGCCAGCGCACGATTAGCGGTCAGCCAGGGCCACGCCCGTTTGCAGGCGACCGGGCATCCCGTCCTGCGGGAATAGCGTTTGTTTCAGGAGATCGACATTGAAGCCGTTGTATGACGATTTGTGGATCTCAACCCCGGAATTTCCGGTGGAAGATGCCGTTAATGACCTGATGATGCATGGCTTTATGCTGCGTCACCCGCGCGGCAATCTGTTGATTGGCCGCGTAGAAAATCCGCTCGATCATGAAGTCATGGCCGATACCGGCGGCGTGATCCGCCACTATCTTACCCACTGGCATGAATCCGCGCCCGGTGCGGCGCTGATCCAGCAGCGCTTCAGCAGCGCACTTTACTGCCATAGCCGATCGCTGGGCCCCATAAGCCGTTTTGCTGAGCCTGATGACACCTTTTCGCAGCAGGAGACGCACTTCGGGGATTTCCATCTGCTGCCAACGCCAGGACACACACCGGGCAGTTGCAGCTATCTCTACACCTCGCCGCTGGGGCTTACCTATCTGTTTGTTGGCGATACCGTGACGCGTTCGCATGACCGCTGGATCACGGTGCTGGTGCCGGACAGTAATCCGGCTGAACTGAGTCAGACGCTGGAGTTTTACCGCTCCCTGCGTCCCGACGTGGTACTGATGAGTACCACGCGCGGGCATCTCTCCTGGAAAAAAGTCACGCTGCAGAGCTGGCTGGCCGCCATTGATGAAGCTGAACAGCATCCGCTGGATTTGCGACAGCAACCGTTGTTCTGATTACAGGGCTTTCGTCAGATAGTGGCGCTGATGATGCCGCGGATAGTTATCCAGGCTGAAGCGCAGCGTATAGCCGAGCTTTTCATAAAACGGCCGCGCCTGAAAACTGGCGGTATCCACCTGGGCAAAGCGGCAGCCGCGATCACGCGCCTCCTGCTCTGCCGCCTGCATCAGCTTGCTGCCCGCTCCCTGCCCGCGCAGCGCCTCACTCACCCACAGCATATCAATCCGCAGCCAGTTTCCGGCGGTTGATCCGGTCAGTCCGGCCAGCTTTCTGCCCTGGTCATCACGAATAAACACGCCGATCGATCTGATCTCATCAATATTAATATATTTGCTGTTGAACGCAGTCAGACCCAGCCTGACTTCATCCAGATCCTGCGTCGTGACCTTATCGGTAATCTCGGGTTGCATAGTGGCTCCGGGGGTTAAGTGTCGGAGTGCTGACGATCGTCGTAGCGCTCCAGGCTCAACGCATCAACATCGCGTTTTTCGCTGCGGCTGCAGGGCAGCAGTTTATCGCTGTCGCGGTAGACAAAAAAGGTCGCCTGGCTGCGCTGGTTCACAATCAGCTGATCGCCATTGCGAAAGCGGGTAATCGCCACCTTATCACCCGCCTCTAAACGGGTACGCTGCTGACCAGCGGCAATCTGGAAATGCCCCGGCGGCCACATTAACGTGGTTAAACCATATTCGGCACGCGAAACGGTCATGGTTGTCCGGCCGGGACAGTTAAGCTGAAATTCCGTCTCGCTCCAGGCGGGTGCGATGTGACAGGCCAGCAGGCCCAGGGCAATTAATGCTGCCTTCATGCTATGTCTCCGCTGATTTTATTGAGGTTTTTTAGCTTAACACATCACAGGACAGAGAAGGGACGCGGGGTAACCCACAGCAAGACCATTGAAAGATAGAATCGGCGTGCGAAGAAATCTGAAAGTTGAGAAAAAATAAAGTAATCCGGCCAGCGTAACAGGCTGCCACACTGACCGGATATGATTATTCGGCTGCTACCTCGGCGGCCACTAACATCAGTGCCAGCCCGGCATTCTCGCTATCATAAGCCTGCATTGCTGCACGTATATCCGCTGAACAAGCGATCACCTGTTGCTTCTTATCGGCTTCTAACTGGTCAATCGCATGGCGAATAATCATTAGACTTGCTTCTTCTTCGTTCATCATTTATCCCTGAATTTGCCTAAGTGGTGCGCAAAGAAGCCAAGAATAACGTTTATTGATAAGCAAAGTCACCCTTTTACATTCCTGTTGCTTAACGATTAAACAAATCTCAAACAGGAAGCGCAGCGTAAACTGCTATGATTAAGTAATCAGTGACGCAGCAGGATAGACTCTGCGCCACGAAACTCCCAGGGATTGAAGCAGGTAGAAAATCATGATGCGTCTCAGCATTTTTATCCTCATCGCGATGGTGACTGGATGTTCATCTGGCCCGAAAGGGGTGGAATGTCCGGGTGAGGTCTCGACAATTTATGGTCAGTCTTTGGGACAGACCCAGGGCGTGATTTTTGATCTGGTTAATAGCTTCACCGTGACCCGGGATAAGGTCAGCGTTAAGAGTGGCCCGCTGCAGTCGCTGGATCGGTTTAAATATGTTCCCTCCGCCGTCACGCCTGAGGGTTATTACGCGCAGCGCCTGTCAGATAAGCAGTTCCGCCTGATCAACCCTTACCAGGACACCCAAATCACCTGGACCTGTCCATAAGTGATGAATCCTGCTGCCAGATGGTTTATTGTCAGGAAACGTCAAGCAGCAGGTCTCCCCGATGGAAAAGCGTCTGGATAACAACGGTTATATCGACTTCCCCTTCCCCGCCACCCGCAATGCGGATGGCTCCGTGAATCCCTGTGGCTTTGATCTGACGCTGGAAACAGGTCGCCTTGAGGAGATCGCGGTGCTGAACCATTCAGTGAATCTGCGGCGGCTGGTCGAGGAGATCAATCTGCAGGAGGGGCTGTTTATGACCCTGGCCTGCGACTGGCAGCAGCAGGCAGATGCGGTCTGTGGCTTTATCGATGTGGCTTTTCGTCCCGACCTGCCGCAACACGGCTTTGAGGAGGCGCTGCAGCTGGAAGCGAACTTTTATCGCTACCTGACCGGGCAGGAGCAGCAACACCAGATGCCCGCCGAGACGCTGGTCAATTATGCCCGCTCGGTACTCGACTGGAGCTGGTCGCCGCTGCGCCAGCGTCAGCGCGATTATGAAAAGATCACCATTCAGTTCTATTGTCCGCAGGCGGATGACGCCGAATGGTGTTTTGATCATCTGCGTCACTTCCTGGTGAGCGTCTATCCGGCCTGCGTCGCCGCCCGTTCACTCTGATCTTCATTGCCCCCGGAGTCGCTATGCGTTCTGCTGCGCTGTCTGCTG
Organism: Pantoea pleuroti; assembly: GCF_014156615.1. Taxonomy (NCBI): domain Bacteria; kingdom Pseudomonadati; phylum Pseudomonadota; class Gammaproteobacteria; order Enterobacterales; family Erwiniaceae; genus Pantoea; species Pantoea pleuroti. Next base: position 66,758 of record NZ_SBFD01000002.1, read on the forward strand.
TCACGCTGTTCTGCTCACTGTTTTTTGCCACTGCTGCCCAGGCCGATCGCTGCCAGCAAATTCGCGCCGGTCTGGATATCGGTTCCGGCACCACCAAAATTGCGGTAGCCCGTGTCAATGTCTGCCAGCTGCGCATCGAAAAGATGCTGTATCAGGATCAGCGCGCCGTGGCCTGGAACGAGGCTTTAGCCCACTCAACAGATAATCAGCTCAGCCCGGCGATGACTCATGAAGGTGCCGCCGCCCTGCAGCAGCTTTTAACGCAGGCACAGCGCTTTCATCCACAGCGGATCAGCGGCGTTGCCACCGCGGTGTTCCGCAACGCCAGCAACGGTCAGGCGGTCATCGAACAATTGCAGCGCCAGACCGGTGCGCAAATCAGCATCATCTCGCAGCAGCAGGAAGCGAAACTCGGTTTCCTCTCGGCCAAAGCCGCGCTTAACGATCCGGCGATCCGTGATGAGCAGCTGCTGGTCTGGGATATTGGTAGAGGATCGATGCAGATGACTGCCTGGCGACAGCAGGCGGGTCAGCCGGTTGCAGATATCTATCAGGGCAAACTGGCCTCGGTAACGCTGAAAAATTTTATTCTGACGGTGCTGAAGAACAGCCCGGAGGCCAAATCCCCAACCCGATTGGCTCATGGCGGCAGTCGGTGCTGCGCTTTGTGCAATTTTATGCCGCTAATGAGGTCAGCCCGCAGATTAAACAGGATCTGGCAAGCCGTCAGGTCATTGGCATCGGCGGCGTCCATGGTTTTTCAATCCGCAATCAGTTACCGGGCAAACCCCATCGTTACAGTCTGACGGCATTAAGTCAGCTGTCGCAGCAGCAGGTCTGGAAAGGCGACAGTGAACTCCCGGGCGACTACCGGGTTACTGATGTCAGCAATCTCTTACTGGTTGAAGGTTATATGCAGGCGCTGAAAATCAATGAGGTTACGATTGTTGAGGCCAGTCTGATTCAGGGCGTGCTGCTGCAGTAGCGCAGCGTTTCCGCACTATGCTATATCTCAGGCTTAATCAGCCGGATAGCATGATCCAGCATCCGCTGCTCATCCCGTTCACTGTGGGCCCGCTGCTGACGTATACGTTTAAGCAGGTCGTAGATTTCGCCACGGCGAGTGTCATGGCCGCGCTCCGACAGCACAATGACCGCATCGCCAATGACCCGGCAGACTTCGTCATAGTCGTCATCATTCAGTGCATCACGTTTCATTGCTTATCCTCCGGGTGTAGCTTTAACTATGGCTGTGGCAGCGCCTGAGTGCGCCTCTCTTTCCAAAGGCTAGACAGTAAATCCCTTACCCGCAAACGCAGCGCCATTAACAGCCAGAAATGATTTTTTAGCCCATTTTCCTCCGCTGGAGGAGCAGAATTCACTATCTTTGCTACGCTTTGAGGGTCTCACTCAAAACCAAGGAGCAATAAATGTCAGGAAAAATTGAAGATAAAGTAAAAGAAGCCGCTGGCGCAGTTCAGGAACAATGGGGTGCAGCAACCGGTTCATCTGAGCATCAGGCTAAAGGCGCAGCACGCCGTTACACCAACCAGGCAAGCTATGCTGCCCGCGATGCTGCTGACTGTATCAAGGATCAGGTTCAATCCAATCCTGTTGCAGGTCTGGCCGTTGCTGCAGGCGTTGGCGTATTCATCGGCTTCCTGCTGGGCCGCAAATAATCGCGCTGAACGTCAACAGAACGGGAGCCACTGGCTTCCGTTTTTTTTTGCCTGGACGCCTTCCTCCGGCTGAGAAACATCTGAAAGATAAGCCTTTTGAGGTCGGATTGCGGTAAGTATCTATGCTTAGTCTGGTTTCGTCTCTTTCTGACAACATCAAGGTGATCTTATGAAAACAATTCCTGCCCTGCTGCTGGTTGCAGCAACCTTAACCTCTCTGGCGGGCTGCTCGCAGAAGAGCGACGCGATTAAAGATGATGGCCGCCCTCATGCACCAAGCGGTCAGTCGTCACCGGGCGGTACGCTGGGTTCAGGCCCGGTGGGTCAGCCACAATCGTAATACCCTGCCCCGGCACACGTGCCGGGGTTTGTTTTATCGCATGTTTTGTAATACATAGAGATCACAGAATAATTCCGCTAATAATTAACCTGCTATTAGTTATGGCCGGAATTAGAACATTTTCCATAGTTTCCTTTTTATAAGAATCATCCCATCTCTTTTTAATAATCCCTTACTTCCTTTACACAATTCTGTATATATACCCTGAATAAACAACATTAAAACTGTGGAAACAATTTAAACGAAACGTCTACGGCCGCGAAAAATAAACCTTAATAATGAACTTTAGTCGCAGAAATATTCTCTAATAACTCACAACACCTTTTGTTAAATATTATTGATACGTTTAAGAGAATTCACACGTGAAGAAAAAAAAGATTTATCTGATAGACCGAATTTTAACGCTCTATTCTCGATTTTCCAGCAGAACAAAACCACAGGCCTTGCAAGACCTGGCCCCACAAACAGTGGTGATTTACTCCACCACGGCACTGGGCGACTTTCTGATGAATACGCCGGCTATCTGGAGCCTGAAAAATCGCTTTCCCGCCAGCAAGTTTATTCTGGTTTCAAGCAAGAAAAATAAGGATCTTGTCAGCCGTTATAACTGGTTTGATAAGATCTATATCTGGGATAACAAACTGGCGAATTTTTTACCGTTGTTTTTCAAACTGCGCCGCCAGAAACCTGACCTGTCAGTAATATTACACGCCCATTTCCCCTACGATATTATGAGCTCGGTACTGACCGGAAGTAAGGTGATTGTGCGCGATCATTACGGCCGCGAGTCGCCTCTGCTAAATAAATATCTCGATCACTATTCAGGCTATTTTGATGACCATACCATCAAGCGTAAGCTGAAACTGATTGAAGTCCTGGGCGCAGAGACAGAGCAGACCCGGATGCACCTTCCAGAACTGAACAACATTCCGACTGCAAAGGCTGACCATCGCCGTATCGGTTTTCAGTTAGGGGCATCAAAAGATATTCGCCGCTGGCCGCTGGCCTCCTTCAGCCAGCTGGCGACAGCCTTGCTTGAACGCTGGCCTGACACGGAAATTATCGTTACCGGCACCGCCGCTGAGCAGCCTCTTGAGCAGGAATTTATTGAAAGCCTGCCACTGCACTGCCGTCAGCGTGTGACGCCGATGGCGGGTAAAACGAATCTCAGCGGCCTGATTAGCCTGATTCGCACGCTGGATGTGCTGGTTACCGGGGACACCGGTCCACTGCACATCGCCGTGGCCGCGCAGACGCCGACGGTCAGCCTGTTCTCCACCGCCAATCCGCGCTATACCGGTCCCTGCCAGGACAGCGATCGCCACATCATTATTCATCGCCCGGATAAAACCGCCTCACAGCATCCGATGGCAACGATCAAGGCGGATGAGGTCGGGCAGGCCGTGGCGAAGCTGGTGGGGTAATGAACGATCTTTCTCAAGCCATCATTGCGCTGATTGAGCACCACAATCAGCCAACCGCACTGGGCTGGTTCCGGAAAGTGGATCGGACGGGATTTCATCTGCAGCAGTTACCGCTGAGTGAGGTGGACTTTGCCATTCTGATGAGTGACTTTTTTATCACTTTCGGCGTCTGTTCAGAACAGTATGATGAAGCCCGCTATTTTCCGGAGCCGCGCCGACGTCGCTTTGCAGTGGCAAGCTGGTTTACTGCGGGCACAGCACAGCCTTATCGTCCACTGACGGTCGCCATGCTGTGTGAAGCGGCCAGACTGGGACGCTGGCCTGAAGAGGATTACTGAGTAATGGTATGGGCGAAGGCGTCATAGACCTCGCTGCTGCTCAGCGCGTTGACCTCACGTGACGCCGGTTGCAGCACCTGATAATTAACCTGCCACGGGTGCCAGCACGCCGGATCGCTGTCGCCAAACAGCGCGACAACCGGCAATCCCAGCGCCGCACCTATGTGCATTGCCCCGCCATCACTGCTCACCAGCCCCTGACACAACGACATTGCTGCAATTAACTGCGGCAGGCTGGTGGTAGCCACCGCCTTGATCGGCAGATGCGGGCAGAGCGCCATAATTTCACGCGCTTTTTCATCATCTCCCGGATGACGCGGATTATCACGGCTGCCAGGTGACCAGAGCAGCATAATCTGGCAGGGATGACGCGCCGCGATTTTTTCAGCCAGCCCGGCAAACCGCGCGGCTTCCCATTGCTGGCTCGGCTTGCGGGCGCTGATCTGCAATGCATAGACCGGAACAGCTGGATCAATCGCACAGGTGTCACGCAGGCTGGCCGCGATTGCCGCATCCGGCAGCAGCGTCAGTTTGCCTGGCGCTGTGACGCTGAGATTGAAAGGCCGCCCCAGGCTAAACAGGGTTTCACTGATATGACACGGCGACTGGCTGGGTGGCGGCAACAGATCGGTAATCAGCGGATGGGGATGACCCAGTGCGATCACTCTGGCGGGACGCACTGTTTTAACCCACTTCAGGCCATGCTGATCCCAGCGGCTTTTTGCCAGAATTACTACATCGTAACGCTGTTTTTTCAGCGTCAGCATCAGCTTCAGTCGCTGTAAGAGGCAGGCCAGTCGTCCCTGCCCTGCCTCACGGTGATGCAGTTTGGTGTAATAGAAGAGCTGCCGGATATCGGGATTATGCTGCAACACTGGCGCAGCGTAATTGTTAGTCAGCACGTCGACCTGATGCTGCCCCGAATGCGCCAGCGCACTGATCAGCGGCGTGGTCAGTAAGGTGTCGCCAATATTATCCCGACAAATAATTAAAACCCGCATGTCTGACATCCTCTGCGCACAGGCTACGCCGTTCTGGCTGAATAAAAGTAAGACTCGCCCGGTTAACGTTCTGAAAACGGTAACGTAACGGTATAGTCAGCAAATTAGTCAGCGCAGTGTCAGATTGGTTCCATAGTTGCGATATTGTTAAAATATGAGGCCAGCACGACAGACCAGAGACAGGCCTGAATTATTAACCGGATTATTATTTTTACGGCGTCGGCCCTGCCGGGCCAGCGTTTAGAAAGGAAAAGGCCGCCCATGGCGGCCTGAGGTCTTTGGCTTGATGACCGGGATCGGTCAGTCGGCGCGGGTTGTCAGCAGGCTGATAGCCAGCGTCATCACGGGTTCCGGGTTGATTCCGGTAAACATTTGATGAATTTTTTCAGAAATGGCTTCACCAGTCACAGGCTTATTTTCAGCCACGATTTCCATCACCGCCTGTCCAAATAGCAGGCGACATGCCGCAATAGCATCACTTACCGCTTCATCATCCATAATGCTCTCCCTCTGTATCGGCAGAAGCGTACACGTCTGCGGCAACCGGATCATGCGTAACTCTATTTTTTTGTGGTACAGGTTACAAAAATGAATCAGCTGTAAGGATCAAATAACGTGGCCCGACACATTTAATGCCGGGCGCTTAACTGGTACTGAAAGAGATTAACAGAGGGTCGTTTAACAAATCAGGCGTGACAGGGTGGATGACAGATATGCGTTCACTCACTCTTTTACCGTGGCATCAGACAATTCAATTTGCAGAGAGAGTAAAATGCCAGTCAGCGGGAAATGATTTAGCAGCACTCTCACGGAGTAAATGTCTTAAACAGCACGGTGCGAAAGCAATAAGCGCTTAGATGAGTAATCGCTATAACGATGATCGAGGAAAAGACGGGATTGTGGTTGCTGTGTGAAGGTGATTTTATGAAGAGTTTTGGGGAAAGAAGGCGTGAAATAAAAAGCCAACACGATTTTTACATTCGTGTTGGCTGTATGTTACGTAAAGCCGATTACATATTTTCGATGATCGCGTCACCAAACTCTGAACATTTCAGAAGTTTAGCGCCATCCATCAGGCGTTCGAAATCGTATGTCACGGTCTTGTTAGCGATAGCGCCTTCAACACCTTTAACAATCAGGTCAGCCGCTTCGAACCACTCCATGTGACGCAGCATCATTTCTGCGGACAGAATAATTGAACCTGGGTTCACTTTATCCTGACCTGCATACTTAGGTGCTGTGCCGTGGGTCGCTTCGAACAGCGCACACTCGTCACCGATGTTGGCGCCTGGAGCGATACCAATACCGCCAACCTGCGCTGCCAGAGCGTCGGAGATGTAGTCACCGTTCAGGTTCATACAGGCGATAACGTCATACTCAGCCGGACGCAGCAGGATCTGTTGCAGGAACGCATCAGCAATCACATCTTTAACGATGATCTCTTTGCCGGTGTTCGGGTTTTTGAACTTCATCCACGGGCCGCCGTCGATCAGTTCGCCGCCGAACTCTTCTTTCACTAACTGGTATCCCCAGTCTTTGAAAGAGCCTTCGGTGAACTTCATGATGTTGCCTTTGTGAACCAGGGTCAGTGAATCACGATCGTTAGTGATGGTGTATTCCACTGCCGCGCGCACCAGACGTTTGGTGCCCGCTTCTGAACACGGCTTAACGCCGATACCGCACTGCTCAGGGAAGCGAATTTTCTTCACGCCCATCTCTTCGCGCAGGAACTTGATCACTTTGTCCGCTTCGGCAGAGCCCGCTTTCCACTCGATACCCGCATAGATATCTTCGGAGTTTTCACGGAAGATCACCATGTCGGTCTCTTCAGGACGTTTAACCGGGCTTGGCGTGCCTTTGTAGTAACGTACCGGACGCAGGCAGACGTAGAGGTCAAGCTCCTGACGCAGGGCCACGTTTAGTGAACGAATACCGCCGCCGACCGGGGTGGTCAGTGGGCCTTTAATGGCCACGCGATATTCTTTGATTAAGTCGAGAGTTTCCTGTGGCAGCCAGACGTCCTGGCCGTAGAGTTCAACTGACTTCTCACCGGTGTAAATCTCCATCCAGGAGATCTTACGCTCGCCGTTGTAGGCTTTCTTCACCGCCGCATCGACGACTTTCAGCATTACCGGGGAAACATCAACACCGATACCGTCACCCTCAATGTAAGGAATGACCGGATTGTTTGGCACTGTGAGCTTGCCCTGATTCAGGGTGATTTTCTGACCTTCCGCCGGAACAACTACTTTGCTTTCCATTAACCTCTCCTGGGCGTTTGTTAATGATTTGTAAGATGCGCGTCAATACTACTTGAATATTTCCGCCACGCCAATCACCGCAATTTCACGTTATAATGCGCCGAATGTTTCTGACTGCAAAGCCCATGCGAAAAACTTCTCAACGAATTCACCAGGATAAACGATTCAGCCGCCCGACGCGTGATGCGCGGCGTTCCCCTGCCCGCCCTGCGGCTCCGCACCGCGTGATTCTGTTTAACAAACCGTTTGACGTGTTACCGCAATTCACCGATGAAGCGGGCCGCCGAACACTGAAGGATTTTGTCAGCGTCGCTGAGGTTTATGCCGCAGGTCGCCTCGACCGCGACAGCGAAGGATTGATGGTGCTGACCAACGACGGCGCGCTGCAGGCTGCGCTGACTCAGCCCGGCAAACGCACAGGTAAGATCTATTATGTGCAGGTGGAAGGCGAGCCACAGGAGACGGATCTGCAGCCTTTGCGGGATGGGGTTAATCTGAAAGATGGGTTGACGCTGCCCGCTGGGGTAGAAAAAGTGGCTGAACCTGAGTGGCTCTGGCCACGTCAGCCACCTATACGCGAACGTAAAAACATCCCGACGCAGTGGCTGAAAATCACGCTGTATGAAGGCCGAAATCGACAGGTTCGCCGGATGACCGCCCACATTGGCTTTCCCACATTGCGATTGATTCGGTACGCGATGGGGAGTTATTCGCTGGACGATCTGGCTCCGGGCGCGTGGCGCGAACTCAGTGAAAGTGCTCTCTGAAAACCGGTTTTTTATAACCTCAGGTTAACAATTGCGGAGAAGTGATGTTTAAACCTCATGTTACTGTCGCCTGTCTGGTTCAGGCAGAAGGTGAATTACTGGTGGTGGAAGAGACGATCAACGGTCGCCCCACCTGGAACCAGCCCGCCGGGCATCTTGAAGCGGATGAAACTCTGCTGGAAGCCGCAGAGCGCGAACTCTATGAAGAGACCGGCATCGCCACGCCGATGCACTATTTCATCGCGATAAACCAGTGGATCGCGCCCGACAGTACGCCTTTTGTGCGTTTTCTGTTTGGCGTGGATCTGGCGGAAAAAATGCCAACCCAGCCGCAGGACAGCGACATCGATTGCTGCTGGTGGTTGCCGCCAGCGCAGATTCTCACTGCCTCTAACCTGCGTTCGCCGCTGGTCGCGGAAAGCGTTCGCCTGTGGCAACAGGGCACGCGCTACCCGCTACATCTGGTCAGCCCGTTCCGGTGGCCGTTTCACGAGGGTGCGTGCGCGCCTTCTGCATGATAGAATGCGCCGCCTGTTTTTTTATCGTAATGCGAGCGTGTCATGTCTGACAACAGCCAGAAAAAAGTGATCGTCGGTATGTCCGGCGGCGTCGATTCTTCCGTTTCCGCCTGGTTACTGCAACAGCAGGGTTACCAGGTTGAAGGCCTGTTCATGAAGAACTGGGAGGAGGACGATGGCGAGGAGTATTGTACCGCCGCGGACGATCTGGCGGATGCGCAAGCGGTGTGCGACAAGCTGGGTATGAAGCTGCACAAAGTTAACTTTGCCGCTGAATACTGGGATAACGTCTTTGAGCATTTCCTCGAAGAGTACAAAGCAGGCCGCACGCCCAACCCCGATATCCTCTGCAACAAAGAGATCAAATTCAAAGCGTTCCTGGAGTTCGCGGCTGAGGATCTCGGCGCAGATTTTATCGCCACCGGTCACTACGTGCGTCGTCAGGACGTGGCTGGCCAGAGCCAGCTGCTACGCGGTCTGGATGGCAACAAAGATCAGAGCTACTTCCTCTATACCCTGAGCCACCAGCAGATCGCCCAAAGTCTGTTCCCGGTTGGCGAGCTGGAAAAACCGGAAGTGCGCCGCATTGCCGAACAGCTCGACCTTATCACCGCGAAGAAGAAAGACTCGACCGGCATCTGCTTTATCGGTGAGCGCAAATTCCGCGACTTCCTGGCGCGCTATCTCCCGGCTCAGCCTGGCGAAATAGAAACCACCGAAGGCCAGATCGTCGGTGAACATCAGGGGCTGATGTACCATACTCTGGGACAGCGTAAAGGCCTGGGTATTGGCGGCCTGAAAGAGAGCAAAGATGATCCCTGGTATGTGGTCGACAAAGATGTGGCGCGTAACCGCCTGATTGTTGCCCAGGGCGGCGATCATCCGCGTCTGATGTCCGTCGGCCTGATTGCGCAGCAGCTGCACTGGGTTGATCGCCAGCCGATTACCGCCCCGCTTCGCTGCACCGTGAAAACCCGCTATCGTCAGACCGATATTCCCTGTGAGATTATCCCACACGGCGACGATCGGATTGAGGTGCGTTTCGACGAGCCGGTTGCAGCGGTGACGCCGGGCCAGTCTGCGGTGTTTTACCTTGGTGAGGTCTGCCTCGGTGGCGGTATTATCGAACAGCGTCTGCCGTTAGTGGCGGAGTAAGCGGGCTCAGCCCGCATTGATGACGCGTAAACAGGAGTAACCGTGGCGAAAAATTATCAGGAAATTACGCTGGCGCTGGCGGGCATCTGTCAGTCGGCCCATCTGGTGCAGCAGCTGGCTCAGCAGGGTCACTGCCAGCCGGAGGCGCTGACCGTGTCGCTGCGCAGCGTACTGGACCTCAATCCTGGCTCAACGCTGGCGGTGTTTGGCAACAATGAAGCCAACCTGCGCCTCGGACTTGAAACGCTGATGGCGGTGCTGAACAGCAGCAGTCGTCAGGGTGCAGGTGCAGAACTGACGCGTTACACCCTGAGCATGATGGTGCTGGAGCGCAAGCTCAGCGCCAGTAAAACGGCCATGGCGACGCTGGCCCAGCGCATCACTCAGCTGGATCGCCAGCTGGCGCATTATGAACTGGAGTCAGACACCATTCTCAGCGCGATGGCTGCCATCTATGTGGATGTGATCAGCCCGCTTGGCCCGCGTATTCAGGTCACCGGTTCGCCTGCGGTACTGCAGAATACGCAGGTACAGAGTAAAGTGCGCGCTACCCTGTTAGCCGGTATCCGTGCTGCCGTATTGTGGCAGCAGGTCGGTGGTGGCCGACTGCAACTGATGTTCTCGCGTCAGCGTTTGCTGCGTGAAGCGAAAACCCTCTTATCCCGGCTGCCACTGACTTACTAAGTCGGTGCGGCAAAACACTGCTAAATGATTCAGGAGTTGCACTGATGGAATTATCCTCTCTGACCGCCGTCTCACCTGTCGATGGTCGTTACGGCGATAAAGTCAGCCCGCTGCGTGCGATTTTCAGCGAATTCGGTTTGCTGAAATTCCGCGTTGAGGTTGAAGTTCGCTGGTTACAAAAACTGGCCGCGACCGCAGAGATCAAGGAAGTTCCTGCATTTGATGCCGACGCAAACGCTTTCCTTGATGCGATTGTCGCCGGTTTTTCCGAAGAAGATGCCGCGCGCATCAAAACCATTGAGCGCACCACCAACCACGACGTCAAAGCGGTTGAGTATTTCCTGAAAGAGAAAGTTGCCGACGTCCCTGCCCTGCATGCTGTTTCTGAATTTATCCACTTCGCCTGTACTTCTGAAGATATCAACAACCTGTCGCACGCCCTGATGCTGGAAACAGCCCGTCGTGACGTGATCCTGCCTTACTGGCAGCAGCTGATTACTGCTGTGAAGGATCTTGCCAGCGAATATCGTGACATTCCGCTGCTCTCCCGCACCCACGGCCAGCCGGCTACACCGTCGACGATGGGTAAAGAGATGGCGAACGTCGCTTACCGTCTGGAGCGTCAGTTACGTCAGTTGAAACAGATTGAGGTGCTGGGCAAAATCAACGGCGCTGTAGGGAATTACAACGCCCACATTGCCGCCTATCCCGAAGTGGACTGGCATGCGCTGAGCGAGAACTTCGTCACCTCGCTGGGGATCACCTGGAACCCTTACACCACGCAGATTGAGCCGCACGACTATATTGCCGAAATGTTCGACTGCATCGCCCGCTTTAACACCATCCTGATCGATTTCGATCGCGATATCTGGGGTTATGTGGCGCTGAACCATTTCAAACAGAAGACCATTGCGGGCGAGATTGGCTCATCGACCATGCCGCACAAAGTGAACCCAATTGACTTCGAAAACTCCGAAGGCAATCTGGGCCTGGCGAACGCGGTAATGCAGCATCTGGCCAGCAAACTGCCGGTCTCACGCTGGCAGCGCGATCTGACCGACTCCACCGTGCTGCGTAACCTCGGCGTGGGCGTCGGTTATGCGCTGATCGCCTATCAGGCGACCCTGAAAGGCATCTCGAAACTGGAAGTGAACCGCGATCGTCTGCTGGATGAACTGGATCACAACTGGGAAGTGCTGGCAGAACCGATCCAGACGGTAATGCGCCGTTACGGCATTGAGAAGCCTTATGAGAAGCTGAAGGAGCTGACGCGCGGTAAACGCGTCGATGCCGCCGGCATGCAGGCCTTTATCGACAGCCTGGCGCTGCCGGAAGAGGAAAAAGTCCGTCTGAAGCAGATGACGCCTGCAAACTATATTGGTCGCGCTATCCAGATGGTTGACGATCTGAAATAATGCCCGCCGCAGACCGGCCCAGTCCGGTCTGCGTTAACATCTTGTTTAATACACTTCGCGTATACTTTCTGCAGGTTGACTCAAACAGAGTGTAAGGAATTCCTATGCGTGTTCTGGTTGTTGAAGACAATGCCCTGCTGCGCCATCATCTCGCCGTCCAGTTACGTGACATGGGCCACCAGGTCGATGCCGCCGAAGACGCCAAAGAAGCTGACTATTTTCTTCGGGAACATCTGCCCGATATCGCGCTGGTGGATCTCGGCCTGCCGGATGAAGATGGGATGTCTCTGATTCGCCGCTGGCGCAGCGATGCCGTGCGCCAGCCGATTCTGGTGCTGACCGCCCGTGAAGGCTGGCAGGCCAAAGTTGAGGCGCTGGAAGCCGGTGCGGATGACTACGTCACCAAGCCATTTCATATTGAAGAAGTCGCGGCACGCCTGCAGGCGCTGATGCGTCGTAACAGCGGTCATGCCTCGCAAATCATCGATATGGCCCCGTTTCAGGTTGATCTCTCCCGCCGTGAACTGACGGTCAATGAACAGCCGGTGAAGCTCACGGCCTTTGAGTACACCATTGTCGAGACGCTGATCCGTAACGCGGGCAAAGTGGTAAGCAAAGACTCGCTGATGCTGCAGCTCTATCCTGACGCTGAACTGCGTGAAAGCCACACCATCGACGTTCTTATGGGTCGTCTGCGCAAAAAAATTCTGGCGTTGCATCCTACTGACGTGATCGCCACCGTGCGTGGCCAGGGCTACCGCTTTGATCTCTGACCATGTCCTGGTTTAATCGTTATCGCCCTATTTCGCTGCGCGCCCGCTTTCTGCTGGCCTCCGCAGCGATCGTCCTCTTCCTCTCACTCTCCTACGGCATGGTGGCGGTGATTGGCTATGTGGTCAGTTTCGATAAAAATACCTACCGCGTGATGCGCGGCGAGAGCAACCTGTTCTTTACGCTGGCGCAATGGCATGACAACAAACTCACCATCGCCCAGCCGGAACGGATGACGCTCAACTTCCCGACGCTGGTATTTATTTACGATGAGCACGGCAAGCTGTTGTGGCAGCAACGCGACGTGCCGGAGATCCGCAAGAAGATCCGCCGTGAATGGCTGCTGAAGCCTGACTTCTACGAGATTGATACCAGTAACCGTACCAGCATGGTGGCGATGGGCAATAACCTGAATGCTCAGCAACGACTCAACGACTGGGACAATGACAGCAACGATACCTTTACCCATTCGGTCGCCGTTAACCGTTACGATGCCACAACGAATCTGCCCGCGCTCACTATTGTGGTGGTCGACTCTATCCCGCAGGAGTTGCAGCATTCTGATGTGGTCTGGTCGTGGTTCAGCTATGTGCTGGCAGCCAACCTGATACTGATCATTCCGTTGCTGTGGCTGGCGGCGCACTGGAGTCTGCGGCCGATTGGCGCGCTGACGCAGCAGGTGCGCGAACTGGAGACCAGTCAGCGCGAAAATCTGGCGGATAATCCGCCGCAGGAACTGCGCAGTCTGGTGCGTAACCTCAATCTGTTGCTGACCAATGAGCGGCAACGCTATACCCGCTATCGCACCACGCTTTCAGACCTGACCCACAGCCTGAAAACGCCGCTGGCCGTTTTGCAGAGCACCCTGCGCTCGCTGCGCAACGGCAAGGAACTGACGGTGGAACAGGCTGAGCCGGTGATGCTGGAGCAGATTAGTCGTATCTCGCAGCAGGTCGGTTATTATCTGCATCGCGCCAGTATGCAGGCCGATCACAATCCGCTGCAGCGCGATCTGCATTCCGTTTCCGGTCTGCTCGACAAGCTCTGCTCGGCCCTGAATAAAGTCTATCAGCGTAAAGGCGTGGCGATTTCGCTGGATATCTCACCGGAGCTGACCTTTGTTGGCGACCAGAATGACTTTATGGAAGTGCTCGGCAACGTGCTCGATAACGCCTGCAAATATTGCCTGGAATTTATCGAAATCAGCGCTTTTCAGAGCGAAAATGCACTCCATCTCTATATTGACGATGATGGTCCGGGCATTCCCGAGAGCAAGCGCGATTTAGTGTTTGTCCGGGGTCAGCGTGCCGATACCCTGCGTCCCGGTCAGGGACTGGGTCTGGCGGTGGTGCGCGATATTCTTGAGCAATATGAGGGCAACGTCATCGCCTCCAGCAGCGCACTCGGCGGAACACGCATGGAAGTGGTCTTTCAGCGCCAGGAAGTCGAACATCGCCGCGAGTAGAAAACCCTCAGGGCTGTTATACTTGCTGGCATTTACAGCCCTAAGCGGAACCCTTTTATGGACTATCAGCTCGATATTAACTGGCCCGATTTTATTCAGCGTTACTGGCAGAAACGCCCGGTAGTGCTGAAGCGTGGTTTTAAAAACTTTGTCGATCCTCTTTCACCGGATGAACTGGCCGGTCTGGCGATGGAAAACGAGGTGGATAGCCGCCTGGTCAGTCATCAGGATGGCAAATGGCAGGTCAGCCACGGCCCGTTCGAGAGCTATGATCATCTGGGTGAGAACAACTGGTCGCTGCTGGTACAGGCGGTCAATCACTGGCATGAACCCTCTGCCGCACTGATGCGCCCTTTCCGTTTCCTGCCTGACTGGCGTGTTGATGACCTGATGGTGTCGTTTGCCGTGCCTGGCGGCGGCGTCGGTCCCCATTTTGATCAGTATGATGTCTTTATTATTCAGGGTGCCGGTCGCCGTCGCTGGCGCGTCGGTGAAAAGGTGCCGCTGAAGCAGCACTGCCCGCACCCGGATCTGCTGCAGGTTGAGCCATTCGACGCCATCATCGATGAAGAGATGGAGCCGGGTGATATTCTCTATATTCCGCCAGGGTTCCCGCATGAAGGCTACTCGCTGGAAAACGCCCTGAACTACTCCGTGGGTTTCCGTGCCCCCAGCGGACGCGAGTTAATCAGCGGCTTTGCGGATTACGCGCTGGCCAATGAGCTGGGCAGCCTGCGCTTCAGCGATCCGGATGTGCCTGCACGTGATTGCCCGTCGCAGATTCTGCCGCAGGAGATCGAAGGCGTACGTCAGTTGATGCTGGATGTGGTCAATCAGCCGGAGCATTTCGCTCAATGGTTCGGCGAATTCATTTCCCAGTCACGTCACGAACTCGATGTCGCGCCGCCGGAACCGCCTTATCAGCCCGATGAAATTTATGATGCGCTGCAACAGGGCGATACCCTGAGCCGGTTAGGTGGCCTGCGTGTCCTGACGATTGGTGATGCGGTCTATGTCAACGGTGAGCGGGTTGAGTGTTCACATCCCGATGTGATGGCGGTCCTGGCGCGCCACTATCGCATCACACTGGACGATCTGGGGGATGCGCTGGATGACCCGTCGGTACTGGCGCAGATTGCTGATCTGGTCAATGCCGGATACTGGTACTTCGGCGACGAATAATCTGAGCTGATACTGAAACAGGCTCTCTTGCCGCCGTGGCAGAGAGCCTTTTTTGTGTCTGCGGGTTTAATTCTTCTTCTGCGCCGCCAGCTCTGACAGCCGCACAATCACTTCCACCGATTTCGCCATGATATTCAGCGAAGCAAACTCATGCTTACCGTGATAGTTATAGCCACCGGTAAAGATGTTCGGGCAAGGTAACCCTTTCCACGACAGCGCCGATCCATCCGTACCGCCGCGAATCGGTTTCACTACCGGCTCAATGCCGCAGTCACGCATCGCCTGTAAAGCCAGTTCGATGATGTGCGGGAACGGCTCCACTTTTTCACGCATGTTGCGATAGCTGTTGGTGATTTCGACGATGACTGAACAGTCCGGGTGCAGGGTTTTGTTGATCTCTGCGGCAATCTGCAGCAGCGTCTGTTTACGCTGTTCAAAACTCTCCGTTTCGAAGTCACGAATGATATAGAGCATCTCGGCGTGTTCAACGCTGCCTTTGATCTGATGCAGGTGATAGAAGCCCTGGTAGCCGTCAGTATATTGCGGTTTTTCGCTGGACGGGACGGCGGCATGAAACTGGTTTGCCAGATCCAGCGCATTGACCATCACCCCTTTGGCGGAGCCAGGGTGCACGTTGTTACCGACGATTTTGACGGTGGCCGAAGCAGCATTGAAGTTCTCATATTCGAACTCCCCTAAATCACTGCCATCAATGGTGTAGGCCCAGTCAGCAGCAAAGCCTTCCACATCAAAGTGAGAAGTGCCGCGGCCAATCTCTTCATCGGGCGTAAAGGCAACACGGATCGCACCGTGCGGCGTATCGCTCGCAGCCAGTTGCGCCATTGCCGTCATAATCTCGGCAATACCTGCTTTATCATCCGCGCCCAGCAGGGTTTTGCCATCGGTGGTAATCAGCGTATGCCCAATCAGCTTGTGCAGCACCGGGAACATCACCGGCGAGAGAATTTCGTTGCCGTTACCCAGCGCAATGTCTCCGCCGCGATAATTTTCAATAATCTGCGGATTAACATGTTTCGCCGTAAAGTCTGGCGAGGTATCCATGTGAGAGATGAAACCGATGACTGGCGTCGGCCAGTCAACATTGGCGGGCAGCGTGCCCATGACGCAACAGTGATCGCTTAAGGAGACATCGACAAAACCCAGTGCCAGCAACTCCTCCTGCAGCTGACGCGCCAGAGTCCACTGCCCTTCACTGCTGGGCACCTGGCGCGCCTGCGGCTTAGCCTGTGTCTCAACGGCCACATAACTTAAAAAGCGCTCAAGTAACTGTTCCATATCCCATCCTTTAAAAGTGCCATCCGGTATTATTAACAGACCAGCCGGTTACAACGTTGCGTAAAATCATTCGCAGACAGGTTAGCGCTGTCGATGACCTTTGGGAAAGCAATAAGCCCGAAAAAAACGGCTGATTACGAGATTGTTGCGGCAAGCCTCGCAATGTTGATAAGCACCGGGCGGCTGGAATCAGCATGATGGGCAAAAAAACGGCGAGGCGGCCATAGCCGCCCCTGCTTACTTATAAAGCGCGCGCAGCAGCTTATGCACAAACTCCGGCACCACTTCGCTCGCCAGGCCGTAATGTCGCTCGGCAAATTCATTGCCCACCTGGCTTGGCTCCAGGTTCAGCTCAACAGTATGCGCGCCCTGCAGTTTGGCTTCATGGACAAAACCCGCCGCCGGATAGACATGGCCTGAGGTGCCGATAGCGATAAAGTAATCGGCCTGTTCCAGCGCCTGATAAATCTGCTCCATGCCCAGCGGCATCTCACCAAACCACACTACGTGCGGCCGCAGCGCCGAGGGAAACTGGCAGCAGGTGCAGCGATCGTCCGGGTTGATATCACCGGTCCACTCAATGACCTGACCGCTGGTGACACAGCGCACTTTTAAAAGCTCACCATGCATATGCAGCACCCGGCTGTTTCCGGCACGCTCATGCAGATTGTCGATGTTTTGCGTGACCAGCAAAAAGTTATCGCCTAATACCTGTTCCAGCTCCGCCAGCGCCAGATGGGCCGCGTTAGGCTGAATCTCTGCCTCCTGCAATTGCTGACGGCGCGCATTGTAAAAGCGCTGCACCAGCGCAGGATCGCGCTGAAATCCTTCGGGCGTCGCAACATCTTCAACGTGGTGCTCTTCCCACAGGCCGTCAGCCGCGCGGAAGGTCCGGATGCCGGACTCCGCTGAGATGCCTGCGCCGGTCAGCACGACAATATGCGGCTGAGGATGGGCGGCCAGTTCGGCCTGACGATCGCGCTCAAATATGCGCTGGCGAAAGCGCTGATGCACTTTTCTCCGGGTTTTCTTCAGGCGGGCAAGTCGTATGCGGCGACGTGGTGTACGCATAAAATCTCCTGGCGTAGCAGCTGCGGCGAGCCGCTCTAAACAGATTCCGGGTTAACATCACCCGATAGTAACGGTTGCTGAGGGTCGCGCCCAACAGCAAAGGTCTTAAACAGATGCGGCGCGAAAGGATTCGCGCCGCATTTTTTCACTGACCGCTTAATACCCGAGCCGGGTCAATGCGGCTGGCGCGTCTGGCGGGATACCAGCTCGCCAGCAGGCTCAGCAGAATCGCGGTAATCAATACTGAGAACACATCAATCCAGTGCAGTTCCGACGGCAGGAAATCAATGAAGTAGATATCACCCGCCAGCAGATGATGGCCGGTAACCGACTCCAGCCCGCGCACCAGTGAGGTCAGATTCAGCGCCACCAGCACGCCCGCGACCACGCCGCTGACGCTGCCCAGCAAGCCTGCCAGCAAACCGTACCAGATGAAGATGGCGCGGATAAGCCGGTCTTTAGCACCGAGGGTACGGAGCACCGCAATGTCACTGCTCTTATCCTTCACCGCCATCACCAGCGTTGAGACGATGTTAAAGCAGGCGACGCCAATCACCAGCACCATCGCCAGATACATGATGGCGCGGATCATCTGAATATCGCGGTACATATAGCCGTAGGTGCCAATCCAGCTCTTGATGTAGACGTAGGAACGGGTCGCTTCACCGGCATCCCGCACCAGTTTGACCGCCTGGAACGGGTCGGTCATCTTCAGGGCGATGCCAGACACGCTGTCACCCATCTCCAGATAGTGCTGCGCATCGGCGAGTGGCACCAGCGCCAGGCTGTGATCGAGCATGCCGCTCAGTTGCAGAATACCGCTGACCTGAAGCCGGATACGTTTAGGCTGAAGCAGTTTGTTATCACCATCGTTATTGGGGATCATGATGGTGATCCAGTCGCCCTGCTTCACATTAAGCGATTTAGCAATGCCGCCGCCCAGAATGATCTGCTGCTTACCGGCGGCAAAAGAGGACCAGCCGTTATCTGCCACAAACTGTGGCAGGGCACTGAGGCGCGGCTCCTGTGCCGGATCAACGCCCTTTACCTGCAGCGCTTCCAGCCGGGCGCCGCTCTCAATCAGGCCGGTGAAGTTAACATAAGGCGCCGCCGCCGCAATGCCGGGCACCTTTTCAATCGGGGCAATCATCGACTGCCAGTGCTGGAATGGCTGATTGACCGCCTCGATCTCGCCATGCGGCACCACCGCCAGAATGCGGTTGTTCAGCTCACGCTCAAAACCATTCATGGCGCTCAGACCGATAATGAGCACCGCCACGCCCAGCGCAATACCGATGGTGGAGATCACCGAAATCAGCGACACCATGCCGCCACGACGGCGGCCACGGCTAAAGCGCAGGCCCAGCAACAGGGATAACGACGAACCCATTACACCGCTCCTGCCATGGTGAGCTGCTCGCTTAACTGACCATCACGCATCTCCATCTGACGCGTCATGCGTTTTGCCAGCATCAGATCGTGGGTTACCACCAGAAACGCGGTGCCCTGACGCACGTTCAGTTCGCCCAGTAATTCAAAAATGGCGTCGGCGTTGCGCGCATCGAGGTTACCGGTTGGCTCATCCGCCATCACCAGCCGTGGGCGGTTAACCAGCGCCCGGGCAATCGCCACGCGCTGGCGTTCGCCGCCTGATAGTTCAGAAGGCCGGTGCGCAGCGCGATGGTCCAGCCCGACCGCGGCCAGCATCTCGCGGGCGCGATCCTGCGCTTCCGTTTTAGCCGTTTTGCCAATCAGCAGCGGCATCGCCACGTTCTCCAGCGCGCTGAAGTCCGGCAGCAGATGGTGGAATTGATAGATAAAGCCCAGCTCGCGATTACGCAGTTCCGCTTTGGCCGACGAGGACATGGCATTCAGTGACTGGCCATCAAACACCACGTCGCCCGATGTCGGTGCATCCAGGCCGCCGAGCAGATGCAGCAGCGTACTTTTACCGGAACCGGAGCTGCCGACAATCGCTGTCAGTTCACCGGGCTGGAGGCTGAAAGCCACATTGCGCAGCACATCGGTCTGCACGCTGCCTTCCTGATAGCGTTTGCACAGGTCGCGGCACTGCAACAAAGGAGTGTTACTCATAACGTAAAGCCTCAGCAGGTTGAACGGCGGCAGCGCGCCACGAAGGATAGAGCGTAGACAACAGCGCCACAATCATGGCGCTGAGGGCGATGGTGACCACCTGCCACACATTAATATCAACCGGCAATGCGGCACCATCAAGGAACAGGCCAATCACCGGCATTAAGTTGTTGAGCTGGCTGGCCAGCAAGACACCGAGCAGCGTGCCGAGCAGCGTGCCGATAATCCCGGCGCTGGCACCCTGCACCATAAACACCGCCACTATTTGCCGGCGCGTCAGGCCCTGGGTTTGCAGGATCGCCACTTCGCCCTGCTTCTCCATGATCAGCAGGCCTAACGAGGTGATGATGTTAAAGGCAGCCACCGCGATGATCAGGCTCAGCAGCAGGCCCATCATGTTCTTTTCCATACGCACTGCCTGGAAGAGATCGCCTTTACGCTCACGCCAGTCTTTCCAGACCAGGCCCGCAGGCAGTGTCTGCTGACTCAGACTGTCGACCGACAGCGGTTTATCCAGCCACAGTCGCCAGCCGGTAATATTACCGGCCGGATAGCGCATCACGCGCGACGCATCCTGAAGATTGACCAGAATCTGATAACCATCGACTTCGCTGTTAGCGGCATAGGTGCCCGCTACGGTAAACAGACGCTGACTTGGCACGCGTCCCATCGGGGTGAACTGGCTGACCGACGGCACCATCAGACGCAGCTGATCGCCACGTTTTACGCCAAGCTGGGATGCCAGCTGTTCGCCGAGGATGACATTATACTGCCCGGCCTGCAGCACGCTCTGCCGGGTATTGACCAGGAAAGGGGTAAGCGGATCTTTTTCAGCCGGCTCAATGCCCAGCATCACGCCAACGGAGACGCTGTGCGGGCTTTGCAGCACCACATTGGCGGTGGTCAGCGGCGCGATACGGCTGACACCCTGCAGATTCAGCGAAGTGGCGGGTTGCTGTTGTGGATTGAGACTGCCTTTGTCGCTGGTGATCAGCGCCTGAGGCATCAGGCCAAGAATATTGCCTTCGAGTTCACGCTCAAAACCGTTCATCACCGATAACACGGTGACCATCGCCAGCACGCCGAGCGTAATGCCAATCGTTGAGAGCCAGGAGACAAAGCGACCGAAGCGATCCGATGCTCGTCCACGCATATAACGCAGACCGATAAATAGCGCGACAGGTTGATACATGGAATCCAGTAAGCCGTTGCCTGAAAATAGGTAGTGGGATGATAAAGGAGCGGCTGGCTTTATGAAACCTCTAACCCTCTGAGTCGGCAGCAAAGTTGCATCCGGATGCGTCACATTCCGCGCCAAAGCAGCGGAATAGCCGATAAAGCCGCCGCTTATTGGCTGATTATTCAGCGCCCAGGGGGGTAGACTACAATCAGTACCACGATCACGGGTGATTTATCGCCGGGCAGTATGAGGTAGCGACCATGTTGAAATTTCCCAAAGGCAGCATCGTTAAACATAAATCCGGGGAGATCAGAGGCGAAATCATCAACGTCTTTGAGCAGGGAAACGCACCAGCCGGCTACTACGTAAAGTGGGACGACGGTAACCTCAGCTATCATCCTGAGCAGGAGTTATCCTGGGCGAATATCGACCGCCCACGCATGCATTACACACAGCAATCCATAAAATAAAATGCCCGCTTAACCCCGTCGCTGCATGGCGACGGCGGTTTTTTCTGATCCCTTGCCAGACTCCGTCTATCCTCTCTTTATCCGCACGATTACCGCTGACGCCCGGTAATGGCTGACCGCTCCCCTGGTTCAGCGCGGCGCGGCAGGAAAATTGTGCCGCAGAGGTGATCCCCCTGACATAATATGGAATGATTACGTCCTGGAAAAATGGAGCAACCCCGAGATCCCATGCCCGAACAGACTCGTTATACCCTGCCCGTTAAATCCGGCGATCACCGTCAGCTCGGCCAGCTCATAGGCGCGGCGCACGCGGTGGAGTGTGCCAGCATTACCGAACGACATGCTGGTCCGGTGTTAATGATTACACCCGATACCCAAACCGCTCTGCGTCTGCTGGATGAAATCCGCCAGTTTACCGATCTGCCGGTGGCGCACCTTGCCGACTGGGAAACGCTGCCCTACGACAGCTTTTCGCCGCATCAGGATATTATCTCCGCCCGCCTGTCGACCCTCTACCAGCTGCCGGTGATGCAGCGCGGTATGCTGATCATGCCGGTCAACACCCTGATGCAGCGCGTCTGCCCGCACAGTTTCCTGCACGGCCATGCGCTGGTGATGAAGCAGGGACAAAAACTGTCTCGCGACCGGCTGCGCGACCAGCTTGAGCAGGCCGGTTATCGCCATGTCGATCAGGTGATGGAGCACGGTGAATACGCCACGCGCGGCGCCCTGCTCGATCTGTTCCCGATGGGCAGCGATCAGCCCTACCGCATCGACTTTTTCGATGATGAGATCGACAGCCTGCGCCTGTTCGACGTCGACAGTCAGCGCACGCTGGAAGCGGTCCCCGAAATTAACCTGTTGCCTGCGCATGAGTTTCCCAGCGACAAAGCCGCCATTGAGCTGTTCCGCAGCCGCTGGCGTGAAACGTTTGATGTGCGCCGTGAGTCGGAGCATGTCTATCAGCAGGTCAGCAAAGGCACGCTGCCAGCGGGCATCGAATACTGGCAGCCGCTGTTTTTTGAGCAGCCGTTACCCAGCCTGTTCAGCTATCTGCCCGACAATACCCTGATTGTGAACTGCGGCGATCTTGAAGGCAGCGCCAGCCGCTTCTGGCAGGATGCCGAGGCGCGTTATGAAAATCGCCGCGTTGATCCGATGCGTCCACTGCTGGAGCCGGTCACCCTGTGGCTGCGTCCGGATGCATTAATGGGAGAGCTGAAAGCCTGGCCGCGCATCCAGATGACCAATGAGGTGCTGCCCGCCAAAGCCGCGAATACCAACCTCGGCTATACCCCACTGCCTGATCTGACCGTTCAGGCGCAGGCGAAAGCGCCGCTGGATCATCTGCGTCAGTTTATTGAGACCTTCAGCGGCACCGTGGTCTTCTCGGTGGAAAGTGAAGGCCGCCGTGAGAGCCTGCAGGATCTGCTGGCACGGATTAAACTGCGTCCTCAGCCTGTGCACCGCTTCGATGAAACCTGCGAAGAGCGTTTCCGACTGATGATCGGCGCCAGCGAGCGCGGTTTTATCGATACCCAGGGCAACCGGGCGCTGATTTGCGAAAGCGATTTGCTGGGCGAACGCGTCAGCCGTCGCCGTCAGGATACCCGTCGCACTATCAATCCGGACATTCTGATCCGTAACCTGGCGGAGCTGCATCCTGGCCAGCCGGTGGTGCATCTGGAACACGGTGTGGGTCGTTATATCGGCCTCACCACACTGGAAGCCGGCGGCATTGAGGCGGAATATCTGATGCTCTCCTACGCCAATGACGCCAAACTTTATGTGCCGGTTTCATCGCTGCACCTGATCAGCCGCTACGCGGGCGGTGCTGACGATAATGCACCACTGCACAAACTGGGCAGCGATGCCTGGTCGCGCGCACGGCAGAAAGCGGCTGAGAAAGTGCGTGATGTGGCGGCTGAACTGCTGGATATCTATGCTCAGCGCGCCGCCAAAACCGGCTTTGCCTTTAAGCATAATCGCGAGCAGTATCAGCTGTTCTGCGAAAGCTTCCCGTTTGAAACCACCCCGGACCAGGCGCAGGCGATCAACGCGGTGCTGAGTGATATGTGCGAGCCGCTGGCGATGGATCGTCTGGTGTGCGGCGACGTTGGTTTCGGTAAAACCGAAGTGGCCATGCGCGCGGCGTTTCTGGCGATTGAGAACCATAAACAGGTGGCCGTGCTGGTGCCGACCACCCTGCTGGCACAGCAGCATTACGATAACTTCCGCGATCGCTTCGCCAACTGGCCGGTTCGCATTGAGATGCTTTCCCGTTTCCGTACTGCCAAAGAGCAGGCGCAGGTGCTGGAACAGGCCAGCGATGGCAAGATCGACATCTTAATCGGCACCCATAAGCTGCTGATGAGCGATCTCAAATGGCACGATCTCGGTCTGCTGATTGTCGATGAAGAGCACCGTTTCGGCGTGCGTCACAAAGAGCGCATCAAGGCGATGCGCGCCGATGTGGACATTCTGACGCTGACCGCAACACCAATCCCTCGCACCCTGAATATGGCCATGAGCGGCATGCGCGATCTCTCGATCATCGCCACGCCACCTGCCCGCCGTTTAGCGGTGAAAACCTTTGTCCGTGAATTTGACGATCTGGTGATCCGGGAAGCGATCCTGCGTGAGGTTCTGCGTGGCGGACAGGTCTACTACCTCTACAACGACGTAGAAAATATCGAGAAAGCGGCGCAGCGTCTCAGCGAACTGGTGCCGGAAGCGCGTGTCGCTATTGGTCATGGTCAGATGCGTGAGCGTGATCTGGAACGGGTGATGAACGATTTCCACCATCAGCGTTTCAACGTGCTGGTCTGTACCACCATTATCGAAACCGGTATCGACATTCCGACCGCCAATACCATCATCATCGAGCGGGCCGATCACTTTGGCCTGGCGCAGTTGCATCAGCTGCGTGGTCGCGTCGGGCGCTCGCATCATCAGGCTTATGCCTGGCTGTTAACACCGCATCCGAAGTCGATGACCGCCGATGCGCATAAGCGGCTGGAGGCGATCGCTTCGCTGGAAGATCTGGGAGCCGGTTTTGCCCTGGCAACGCATGACCTGGAGATTCGCGGTGCTGGCGAACTGCTGGGTGATGAGCAGAGCGGACAGATGGAGACGCTGGGCTTCACGCTTTATATGGAGCTGCTGGAGAATGCGGTCGAGGCGCTGAAAGCGGGTCGCGAGCCGTCACTGGAAGATCTCACCAGCAACCAGACCGAGGTGGAGCTGCGGATGCCCGCCCTGCTGCCCGAGACCTTTATCCCGGATGTCAGTACCCGTCTTTCACTCTATAAACGCATCGCCAGCGCGGAGGCTGAAGAGGAGCTGCAGGAGCTGAAGGTTGAGATGATCGACCGCTTTGGCCTGCTGCCCGATCCGGCGCGTAACCTGCTGGATGTGGCGATTATCCGGCTGAAAGCCCGCGCTGTCGGTCTGCGTAAGATCGAAGCCAGCGACAAAGGCGGTTATTTCGATTTTGCGCCGAAGAACAACGTGGATCCGGCATGGCTGATAGGCCTGCTGCAGAAAGAGCCTCAGCAGTGGAAGCTGGATGGGCCGACGCGACTGCGGTTTACCCGTGAGCTATCGGAAAGAAAAGTGCGGCTTGAGTGGGTGCAGGGATTCGTTTCGCAACTGGCTCAACGGCAGGCGTAACACCCTGCCCGTGCGTTGCTGAGCTAACCGGTAAAGCGCCGGTTAGTTTGCCGCAAAAAAAGGCGCATCCTGAGATGCGCCTTTTTCATTACTGCTGTATTACGTTGTGCTGTGTGGCCGCGTGAGCGGCAAAGCTTTGCCCAATTACGCCTGATCGCCGTTGAGAACCAGCTGACCATTGCGATCCAGTGGAATACGCGTGCCGGGGTCATTTTCCATACGGATTTTACCCTGCTGATCGCCTATTTTATAGGTCACGTCATATCCCAGTTTTTTCTCTTGTTTGTCGTAAACGGTTTTGCAGCGCTGTTCGGTTGTGGTGTAGGTATCCCGATCCTGCAGTCCGCCCTGGACCTGATTACCGGCATAACCCCCCGCTACCGCACCTGCTACTGTCGCCACATCTCTGCCGCGACCGCCACCAAACTGGTGACCCAGCACTCCACCTGCCACTGCACCTAATACAGACCCGGCAAGACGGTTTTCATCCTGCACGGCCCGACGGTGAGTCAGAGTGACATTACGGCACTCCTGACGAGGCTGTTTAATGCTCTCTTTGATTGGCGTTGCAGACAGTACCTGAGCATATTGAGGACCGCGATCAAACACGTTCATGCCTGCTACGGCTGCAACACCCAGAGCTGCTGCCACACCAATACCGATACCCGCTAACATTGATTTATTCACAGGAAGTTCCTCCTGAAAAGTGTTACCGCGCAATCCTGCTGCTAAAGCATCCTCGTTAACTGAGGTATAACCGGCGTGCGCGACGCGCCGTGTTTGTTGAGATGAAGTTTTACAGATGGACCGAAAATGCAACATCAGATAAATGGAGGAAATTGGTCACTTTGCTATCAGGACCAGTTTTTAGGAGAGTTCTGAGGCTGGAAAAGCAGCAGCGATAACCCGGCCACAAAGAAGATAACAACTTAAAAAACAGTCAGATAGTTGCCGCTACAATGCATTTTAGCAACTGAGGTGCGCCAGGGTTATGATCGGGGCTGCCCCGTTTGCTTACCACATTTACGGCATCGGGGAGCATGCGCCACGTATGCGGTTGTTACTTTAAGCGGGGGAGTACGGGGAGTTCGTGATTTTTTGATGTCGGGATTGGCAGGCTAAGCATTCCGGTCAGTTAACCGGAATGCTTGATCATCTCAACGGCTTAAAACCGATAACCTACAGCGATGTTAAAACCATTGATGGCAACATCTTCGTTATATTTTACGCGAGTACCTTCATAGCCAACACTTACAGAGAGGTTGCTGACAGGATTCACGACAACGCCAGCGCCATAGGCGAAAGAGGTTTTATTTTCGCTATATTCTTCGGAAAAGACTCCGGGATAAGTCACGTTCTCATCCACTTTGGTATGGGCAACACCAATTAATCCATAGAAGCTGATGTATTCATTGATGCGATATGCCGGACCTGCCATCAGTGAGTAATATTTCACTTTGGTTTTTCCATCATATCCGCTGACATCGCCATAAAAATCTTCTCGCTCAGAAAAACTTTCATCGCCTTTCATGTAGCTGAATGAGCCAATCACACTGAGAGGAGACTCCCATTCATAGCGATACTGAACGTTGACGCCACGGATGTTTTTAAAGTCTTCAACTTTGCTTTGTGCATATCCAACCGAGACGGTGTGATTATCAGCCAGCGCATTGCTGCCCACGAGAAGACCGCCACACAGTAATGCCAGCATCGTCATTTTAGAGGTCATGTAATTAATTCCTTTTCATAATTTAACATTATTTTCCTGCGCTTAACGCAGGACTTCATTCCCTGAATCACCAATACCCGACGGACAGGATAGAGTTTTTATCAATCCGTCTTTATCGGACAGGAATTTCATGTAGCGCTCCGCGCCTGATGTTCAGATCGGTCGGAGAGCATCTATTCATACCCGGATTTTTTAAAACAGGCTGGCCTGAGTCAATGTGAAACTTAAACGCCAGCCTTATTAAATGGCACTTCGGCCACTTAATTTAGGTTAAGTAAAGAATTTAACCACAGGATTCATCCTGACGGTTAGTTATCAATCAATTCTTAATGGCATTATTAGACCAAAAAGAATTAGAGGTATCAAGGCCGAGTTGCCATAAAAAAGCAAAAACCCCTGAAAACCATTACTGCACATAGATCCAGAAAACCATACTGCGTTATACAATCCATTAACGCAGATTACTAACTTGCCTGAAATGTTCCCAACCCTTTAAAAGACTAAGTTACAGTTTTATTTAACCCCTCCTGAATACAATGAAAATATTCGGAAAGATAACACCTGTATTTTCCCAAAAAGCGTCACCCTCAAGCTGACTGCCAATGCTGCCGCCGGTGCTCATGCCTAAGCTCTGGTGCTCGGTTTTATAGTACGCGTGGTTCTCAATGTTGCTGAAGCCCAGTGTATTGATGTCGAAATGGTCTTTATCGGCGGTGGCGGTGGAGTCTATCACCGCACCCTTCTACCTGGTGTGCTCACCTGCTGTCATATCAAAACGGTGCCATGTCGCAACCCTTATTACCGGTTTTGGTGGATATATGGACGTAACCCGGAAGACAGAATAAAAGCTGGTTAACGCGGATTCACAGCATGAAAGCCAACCCGTAACAGTTAATACAGAAGGCTACAGGAAGAAGAAGTGAATGAAAGCCAGACCGGAGAAAAACTATCTGGTTTTCAGAGACAACTCGCAATTTATTACTTAGCTTTTAGCGAGTTTACCTGGCAGGTGGTGTATA
The DNA here is from genome assembly GCF_014156615.1 of Pantoea pleuroti. Taxonomy (NCBI): domain Bacteria; kingdom Pseudomonadati; phylum Pseudomonadota; class Gammaproteobacteria; order Enterobacterales; family Erwiniaceae; genus Pantoea; species Pantoea pleuroti. The sequence goes on from NZ_SBFD01000002.1 coordinate 94,289, forward strand.
TTTAAACAGGTAAAAACAGAACAGGAAGCACATAACGAGAGATTTTTTTAGCGCGGACTGAAGGTGGTGGAACACCAACAGCCCGCTGACCACCACCAACTGATAAGGAGTTGATTATGGCTGACACGCATCATAAGCCAGGAACCCGCACGGCCACAACCGCTGCGCATTATTACAGAGTGGGATACCGCCCTAATAGGGGCCAGCCGAACCCGCTGCCGCAGCTCACCATCAAAGGCCGCTGGCTGGAAGCTCTGGGTTTTACTACCGGGCAGAAGATCGAGGTGATCACCGGGCCGGGGCAGTTGATCATCCGGCTGGCTGGGGAGTGATCGGCAGATAAAAATTCCCGGCGCTGTGCGGCCGGGATTTCTTCAGTGACTTAATGAGTAAGCTTTTACAAAATCATTATACGTTTCATGAAGATGGTAAAATTTTGCATCGGGATCATCTTTCAATTCTTCATATCTTTTCATTAGCTTTTTGAATAATCCCTCAGGTGCAGGATAAGGAACTGCCTCATTCTTTGCACAGTAAAAATAAAATAATGCTTTTTCAAGCTCCGCTATGGATATATTCTCAGAATTATTATTTAAATATTCGAACGCATAAGACCATTGCTCTGACAAAAATAAAAAGCTTAGTGCTGAACCTTTAATAAAAATACCATCGACATTGTTTGAGTTGAGTATTTTTTTACAAAATAACATGCACTGATCTTGATCTTTAACTAATAAATCACTAAGGCATTCTAACGCATCATCCTCAGGATAATTGTATGACTCCGAATCTACATAGCCATTAGTCAAGTAACTTTTTAAACCTTCAATATTTTTTTCTATTCTACTCACTTTCATCATTTGAAGGCCCCCGTATTAACAGTTGAAAGTCTTTTCGTGCCATCAGGAAGCATTGTCCATGTAGCATAAACTCTTACTCTACCGTTAGGCCCTGATACAACAGCAGATGTTTTTCTATTTTCTAGCGTAGCAACCTGTGCTGAATCCAATAACTTATCCATTATCATGCTGTTATTGCTATCAGTATTTCCTATGCCTGCCTCATCTAATACCCGAGACATATCTTGAGAACGTTCAATATAATGGATTTGTTTTTCTAACACTTCCATTCTTTTCGCATTACTTGGATCTTTTGCAAACTCTTTTTGACTGCTAATTTTTGCATCTTTTAAAGAATTGTATTCTCCCTGTAAAGACTCCAGGTCGCCAGAAGCTTTTCCACGCATGTAGAGCTCAATCTTATCGACTGGTATTTTCGCATCCCCTTTCACTGCTGTAACATGATTTTTTCCGTTAGCATCCGGCAAGGACTGTATTTCAAAACTACTGTTCAGGCGTTGTTTACCTGCCAGTGCTTCTATTTTACCCGCTGCTGCTGACCCAATTACAGGCGTCATGGAAGCAGCAACTATCTGCATCCCTTCATATGTTGACACATACTGCTCAGCTGTCGCTTTATCAACCTCAAAGTGCGACATGGCATAGTTAACCATCGCATCCTTAACCTGCTGCTGATTCTGCGCATCAACACTGGTGATATTCAGCAGGTTCACTATCTGCCCGTAGGCATCCGGGTACATGTCGCTGACTTTATTATTGTAGTTTCCGGTCTCATACTCACCTTTGACCGAATAAGCTTCTAACCTTGCCGAAGCACATGCGGGGGTGGCAGCCCGGCCATTACCACAGGCATCCGTCACTTTCTTGTCACGGCTGATGTTTTTCTCACGCAGGTCGTTTATCTTCTGCTGTGCCTGCTCACGCTCTGCCGGGTCGTTGCTCTTGAGTTTTTGCTTCGCTATCTCAAGCTCTGTCTTTTCGTTAACGTGCAGCCAGTTATTCTCAACCGCATTTTTACCCGCCTGCGCGCCCGCCACCGCACCGCCCGTGCTGTCTCCGGCCACGCCGCCCGCAAGGCCCGCCGCCAGCGTCCCCAGCGCGCTGATGGTCTGCCGCTGCTCCTCACTGAGGTCTTCGCGCTTAACTCCCGGATACATCTGCTGCGCAATATATTCGCCCATCGCCGCGCCAGAAGCACCCGCAAGTGCAGGATTACCCGACGCGTATGACGTCACCGCGCCCACTACCGCGTGCGCAATCAGGTTTGCCTGAACATTCACCACCTCTTTGCCATCCGGGCCTTTTGTGGTCGTCAGCGTGTGTATCTGCTCCGCCAGGTACGGCGCGGCCCCTGCTGCTGTTGGTGGTGTCGGTGCGCTCGCTGTTCTGCGCTGAAAGCTGGCTGATGTCGTTTTTCGCCGTCAGGTCGAGGCCGTGCCCCCCCTCCCCGCCTGTAGCTGGCTGCCCTGCACGAGGATGTCGTCCACGCTGCCCGGCTCCGCGCCGGTGGGGTGGCGGTGATGATAAGGTTAATCGAATTGCTGCGATTATCAGGTAACTGACTAGTTATAAAGTAAAAACCCCGGTCGGAGGGCTAGTTTTTTTACTTAATTCATTGAGGTTTATTGTAATGTTCTGGGAGTTTGTATCCTTCAGGTATTTCAGGCCAAGTGTCCTGCTGATTTATCATTATCACGTCATCTACAATATCTTGATAAAGATTTGACATGTTTAACGATGCCATTCTCACTCGCGTCAATGCGCATCTAATAGCTATTTTATCTTTAGCTTTTATTGTTTTTTCAAGCAATTCCGTTGCATTAAGAAAATCGGCAACATAGTCTTCATAGTTTTCAACAACCTCTGATTCAATATTGATGTTGGATTCTATTTTTTGATCAACTACGACATTGAGCAGGCTGTATTTGAGTTTATTCAAAGATGACATCATTTTATTTTTCGACCTTCAGCTTCAGCTTGTTGAGTTTTTCTTTCATTTACAGAACCATCCAAATTCAGAACAGCCCTGAAGTTTCCTCGTTTATCAAAAACTTCGATATGATCCTTGTGTAAACCATCCAGATAGAATTGATCGCCTTTTTTAATATAATCACCAATTTTGTCCGTAGCCTTATAGATGCTTTGCCCCTGATACTGCTGATTAGTTTTTTGAGTATTATCCTTAACTATATTACCAAACCCAGGTTGTTTTAGAAATTCACCCATATTACCTACAGAATTTTTATTTGGCTCAAAATCCTTAGCCAGATAAGCCAGATCATCCTTATTCTGCTCAGGGATCGGCGTAACCGTGGTATTGCCTCCCGTATCCGGCATACCATCCGTATTTCCGGTATTGCTGGATCCCTGCTCACCAGACTGATCCGGCGTGATCAGCGGAGTTCCCTTATTCTCATCCTGCGCCGGATTGACCAGCTTACCACCCGTCAAATCATCATTAACCGGTACGGTTTCGGTTTTGCTGCCTGCTCCGTTCGTGTGCTGCTGTGCCGTAACCACAGCCATTATCACACAGCTGGTATTCGCCAGGCAGGTCGCGTCCAGCCCTGCTTTTACCTTTTTGGTCAGCGCCAGTGCCGCCTGTTCATTTGCGCCGCCCTGGCCCGCTTCGGCCACTGCCGCCGCATCCAGCAACGATTTAGCCTGCATCATCTGCAACATGCCCATGCTGACCATGTTATTGCTGATTTCGTTCTGGCCCGCCTGCGCTCCGGCTACCGTGTCCGCCGTAGTCTCTCCAGCCAGACCACCTGCAAGACCCGCCGCAACCGTTCCCAGCGCAACCAGCGTCTGCTTCTGCTGTTCGCTAAGCTGACTGACCGGCACGTCACCGTACAGAACATTTTTGATGGCTTCACCCATCGCGGCGGTGGTAGCCGCGCCCGCCGCACCTGCTGCCGCTGAATTACCCTGTGCGGCAGCTATAACTCCGGCCACCGCAGCATGTGCCATTATACGACTGGCCTCATCCGGCGCTTTCTGCTTAATCAGTTCTGCAAGGTAAGGGGCCGAACCGCCAGCCAGACCGGCTTTCAAATCGCCCCCCGCCAGCCCCTGAATCGCCGCCGTCGCCGCGCTGATGCCCTGCTGCACCGAGCCGCCGGTTCCCAGGCCGCCGGCCAGCATCTCCCGGTTGTACAGCGTCTGATAGACCTGTCCGGTGATGTCGGCCGCGGTCGGCTCCTGACCCGGGTTCGCTTTGCGCCACTGCGCTTCGGCGTCCCTCTTCTGGTCCGGCGAGATGTTCTCCATCTTTTCCGTGGCCGCTCTGGTCGCCGCAATCTCGCCCTGCGTCCGCGCGATGTCGCCCGCCTGGCTGCCGATTTCCGCCAGCAGCTGCACCGTCTCCATCCGCCGCTGCTCTTTCTCCTTATCGAAGATTTTATCCAGCCCCGGATTCGCACCCGCCGCGTCGCGGCTCAGCGCCGACACGTCCTGCGTCTGCTTCGATGTGTCGCGGATGACGATAGTGCCGTCGCTCACCGCCGCCTTCGTCACCGACGAGGCGCTGCCGCTGCCGTTCAGCCCCGCCAGCAGACCGTTCGCCATGTTGCCTTCGAACTGGCTGCCGATGCTGCCGCCGGTGCTCATGCCCACGCTCTGATGCTCGGTTTTATAGTCCGCGTGGTTCTCTATGTTGCTGAAGCCCAGCGTGCCGGTGTCGAGACGGTTCTTATCGGCGGTGGCGGTGGAACTGATGACCGCGCCGTTCAGCTGGGTGTGCTCACCCGCCGTAACGTCAAAGCCGCCCTTCCCGGCAAAGATGCCGGTCTGCTCGGCCACGCTCTGCCAGTTGCTGTGCATCTTATCCTGGCTGAGGTTGACGCTCGCGGAGCCGGTCATCGAGCCGAAGGTGAAGCTGCCGCCCGCGCTGGCGTTCTGCTGCTTACTATCGTAGCGGTCGCTGTCCTGTTCTGAGGTCAGCGTCAGGTTGCGGCCGGTATCCACCTTCACGCTGTCCCCGCGCACCTGTGCGCCGGTCAGCGTGGTGTCGCGCCCGGCGTTCAGGCTCAGCCCGTTGCCCGCCGTGAGCGTAGTCTCGGTATGGGTCAGCCCGTTGCCGTTCTCCCGGCCTTTGCCCGCGTTGACGCTGGCTGAAACGCTGATGCCGTAGCCGCCCGACCCGGCGGTCAGGCCGATACCCAGGCTGCCGCCCTTGCTGCTGTTAGTGCTGTCGGTGCGCTCGCTGTTCTGCGCTGAAAGCAGGCTGATGTCGTTTTTCGCCGTCAGCCCGAGGTCGCCGCCCGCCTGAAGCTGGCTGCCCTGCACGAGGATGTCGCCCGCGCTGCCCGGCTGTGCGCCGGTGGCGGTGATGGCCAGGTTACCGCCCGCGCCCAGCGTACTGCCCTGCGCTTCACGGCTTTCGGTGCGGGTCTCGCTTTTCGACGTCTGGCTGCCGTAAGAAAGACTGATGCCGATCGAGTTGGTGGAGCCTTCTTCATAACCTTTGTCGCCCGGCTTCAGGCCTGCGGCGGTGTTTCTGGCGTTCGCCGCGTCGGTCTGCGCGCCGTCCATCTGGTAAGCCTGCGCGGCCTGGGCCGCCGTCAGCGCCGCTTTGGTGCCCTGCAACGCCTTCAGCCGGTCATCGCCGCTCTCATCGGCGGTACGGGCGGTCTGCACTGCCGTGTTCAGCGCCGCGCCCACGGTGCCGGACAGCGCCAGCGTCAGCCCGCTCTGCTTCTGCTCGGTTTTCGTCAGTGCGGTGTGGCTGTTTTCGGCCGCACTGAGGGTCACGTCGCTGCCGCTCAGGGAGAGATCTTTACCGGCGATTACGTCGCTGCCGTGCACGTTAAGCTGGTTACCGGCGCTGAGGGTGACGCTTCCGTCGCTGCTCCCCACCGTGCTGCCGCGGCTGAGTGCGCCGCTGGCATCGGTGCTGCTCTTCTGCATCGCCTGACCCACGGTGAAACCGATGCCGCCAGTGCCCATCAGGCCAGATTTTTTCTCCTCGCGCTGATGCACTTCATCACGCGTTTCTGTGGCGGTCGTGATGCTGAGATCGCGGCCAGCGGTCAGCGCAACATCCTGCGTACCGGCGACGTTGCTGCCTGTTACTGCAATGTCGCGGCCCGCCTGAAGCCGGACGCTGTCGCCGCTAAGCGTGGTACTGAGCGCCTCGCTGCTGTGCAGTTCGTCGTGGGTTTCCAGACTGCTGCCCGACAGCAGGCCTTTGCTCGACTGCCTGCTGTGTTCGGTGAGATCGGTACGGCTGTTGCCCGCGCTGAGCACGATGTCGCGTCCGGCGCTGGCGGTCAGTGTCCCGCCCGCCGTGACGTCCGCTGCCGTAGCGCGGATATCCTGTCCGGCACTCAGCTGCAGCGCGCCGCCGGCGGTGATGCGTGACCCGGCATCGCTCTGCTGTGACAGGCGACGGTAGTTGCTGCTGTTCCAGCTGTCATTTTCAGTGTGCTGCGTGCTGAGGGTGCCGAGCGTCAGGTCATTGCCCGCCTGAATCTTCGTGGTGCTCTTCTCTCCGGCGTTGCCGATATCGCTGGCGGCCAGGGTGATGTTGTTCAGCGCGCTCAGCGTCAGCGCACCGTCGGTGTCCTGCACGTAGATACCGGCCGGACGATCTATCCAGCGGTCGGTGCCGTCGCCGCGCAGCGTTGACTGGCTGGTAATATCCCGTCCGGCCAGCAGCGACACCTGCTTATCACCGCCGATGACGCCGCCCAGGTTAGTGATATCCTGACGGGCGGTGAGACTGACCGTGTTGCCGCTGATGTAGCCGCTGTTGGTCAGCGACTGCGCCGTCAGCTGCGTCACGTCGCGACCCTTAATGGTCCCGCTATTAGTGATGTCGTTGCGGGCATTCAGCGCCACGCTACCGCCCCCGATCAACGCGCCGTCGCCGGTTAAGTCACCCTGCTTCACTTTCGCATAAACCTGCGGTACCAGCACGGTCTGCTGTGTGCCATCCGGCAGCGTCACGGTCTGATTCACCAGCCAGACGATATCGCTGGTGAGCAGCGCCATCTGCGCCGGGGTCAGCGCCACACCGAGTTCCAGTTCGTAGGCTTTGCCGAAGGCTACCCCATTATTCATCAGTCCGCGATACTGATCTTCATCACTGCCATACCCGCTGATATAGCGGTTGCCGGTCAGCTGAATAATCTGATCGCGCACCAGTCGCTGCTCGTAATAACCATCGCCCAGCCGCTTCAGGATCCGGCTGCTGTCGGTGGTCAGAGCGTTCTGCATATAGTCGCTGCTGAGCCACTGCTTCTGATTCACAAAGCGCGGATCGGTCTCGACCAGGTAATGGCTGTCACTGCCAGGTTGCAGCTGGTACAGGCTGTTGTCCGGCAGCCGGATATCCGGTGAGACGGCGCGGATCACAGGCGTAATCGTCTGTCCGTCGACGACCGTTGCTGGCAGTGTCAGCGAGAATTGTTGCCCGGCAGGTAACAGCAGCGGCCGGTCTTTAAGGCTGCCGAGCTTGTCCAGTGTCAGCGCACTGTCATAGCGTAATCCGGCTGGCAGTAACGCACTGCCGCTATCCGTGGCACTCAGTGCCACTGCCGCAACCGTCTGCTGGAGAGCAGGTGTGTCGATGCGGTCAGCCTGCGCGGTGACGCCCTGCTGCTGGCGGTTGCCGGTCTGATAGCCATTTCCCTGCGGCGCGGCATTCGCCTGCCAGCTCAGCGTCTGCAGATCGATGGTTTCCGTCACGGGCGCCGGGCGGTAGTTTTTCTTATCTTTGCCCTGCGACGTTTTGGTTCCACCCAGTTTCTTTTTCTTCTTCTTCGCATACCAGCGAACCGATTTCCCGTCGTCCGTGGTAACGCGCGTTCCTTTTGTCGCCTGATTATTCAGCTCGCCTATCTGACCGCCGAGCACAGCACCCGCGACAATCTGGCTGTCGTGGTTGTTAAGACGGCCGGCGCTAAAGGTCATGTTACCGCCCGACAGAATCTTGCCCGGATCGCTCTCTTTGATCTGGGTTTCTTTCACTATCCGCCGGTAGTCATACTCATAAAACTCGCTGCCGCTGGTGCCATCCGGCATTTTTGCCGTGTGCACGCCATATTTGTTTTTTTTGCTGGTATCCACGTCGGCCCAGTCAAAACGATCGGTGTGGCCTTTTAGCACCGCGTCGTGATGCTGGCTATCTTCGGTCGTAACGACCTGCGTGGTCAGGTGGCGGTTGGTATTGTTGATTTCCGCCATGCTGATCGTGGCATCCTGCCCGGCCTCAATTGTTGCCCCGTCATTGTTGAGCTGCTGCCCCTGTCCGGTGGCCTGATTATTCGCATCCAGCTGGCCACCAATGTGCAGATCGCCATCACTGTAGATCAGCGCATGGTCGCGGTTGTTCAGCGTGCCAGCCGCAATATCCAGTCGCTGCCGCGCCGCAATCACCGCCGCTTTGCCCGCTTCGCTGAGGTTGTTGAGCAGCGTAGCCGCAATGGCAATGTGATCGCCATAGATACGGCCGGTGCCGCTGTTATTCAGGACGCCCGCCACCAGGTGTGTCAGTCCGCCGTCAATCAAGCCGCGATTGTTCAGGGTGTCGGCTGCCGTAATTTCGGTCTGCCCGCCGCTTATCTCGCCATTTGCCTGATTACTGATATTTTGCGCGGTAAGGAATAGCGCCTGCTGAGCAGCAAGGGTGCCGTCGTTGGTCACGTTTCCGCCCGCCGTCAGCCGCAGCGTACCGTTGGCTTTGACCTCTGAGAGGTTATGGAAATCACCTGCCAGCGTGATGCCGAGATTCCCCTGCGACAACACCTGTCCGTCGCCACTCAGGGAAGCTGCGTTGATCTGCGCCTCTTTATCAGCAATCAGCGTGCCCTGCTGATTGCTGATGGCGAGCGCCTGCCCCTGGGCTGAGTCCTTAATAGTCAGCGTATCCGCTGACGAGATCAGCCCGCTGACGTTATCCAGTGCCTGTTGCACTGTAAGCGCCAGCCTCTGTTTTGCGCGCAGAGCGCCCTGGCTGTTTTCCAGCGTGCCAGTTTCGATAGTTAAACTGCCCGCTTCAATGCCTTTGCCGCTCTGTCGTGTATCGCGGTTGATCAGCGATGGCGTAGTGATCGTCATCTGCTGGCCGCCCTGAATCATCCCGCTACGGTTATCCATCTGCTGGCTCAGTGACAGGGTGCCGTTGCCGACGCTTTGCACTACCCCGTCACTGTTGTTCAACTGACCCGCCGTCAGCGACAACGTGCCTGCCGAAAGGAGTTTGCCCGCCTGATTAAGCAGCGCATTTTGTCCCGCATTGAGCGTCAGATCCGACCCACCCTGGATCTGTCCCTGCTGGTTATCCAGCGCGCCACTTTCAATATTGAGGTTACCGGCACCGGCAATAAGTCCGCGCTGGTTAGTCAGCGTCTGACCTGCCGTGGTGAGGGTGATATCCCCCGCCGACTGCAGTTTACCGTCACTGTTGTTCAGCGCCTGACCGTTGAAAGTCAGCCCTCCATTGCCTGCAACCTGTCCCTGGCTGTTGTTCAGTTCACTGGCGCTGAGTGATGCCTGCTGTCCGGCGGCAATGAAACCCGTCTGGTTATCAATTGCCCCGCTGCGCAGATCCAGACTGTTGAGGGCAACGATACCGCGCTGGTCACCACTGTCGCGATTGATCAGGGCGTGACCCTGAGTGTCCAGCGTCATGTCGCTGCCAGCCTGTAACAGGCCACCCTGGTTTTGCAACTCCCCGCTGGTGAGATCGAGCCGCCCTTTGCCGCCCGTCAGCGTGCCGGACTGGTTGTTGATATCGCCCGTCACAACCTGCGCGCCGCTATGACCGGTGATGAAGCCGCGCAGATTATCCAATGCGCCGCTGTAGAGCTTCAGCATGCCCGCACTGAACAGGCCGCCTGCGGCTCCGCTCTCACGGTTGATCAGGCTGTTGCCGTGGGTGTCCAGTTGCAGATCGCCACCCGACTCAATCCTGCCTGCCCGGTTGTTGAGGAGTCCGCTATCCAGTTGCAGGGTGCCTTTAGCGCCCAGTTGACCCTGCTGATGGTCGAAGGTCTGCTGATGAGTATCGATGCGAATATTCTGTCCCAGCATCACCCCGCTACGGCCATCAACCTGGCCGCTGGAGAGCAGCAGATCGCCGCCTGCAACAATGCCACCGCGTTCGCCGCTGTCGCGGTTATTCAGTTCGCCGCCCTGGGTGTTGACGGACAGCGCCTCACCCGACTGAAGCAGGCCGCGCTGGTTATCCACGCTGCTGCTTTCCAGCGTTAATCCATGATCGGCATTAATAATCCCATCGACGTTGTTCAGTCCACCGCTGGTGAGCCGCATAGCGCCCGCCGAGACCAGCGAGCCCGTGCTGTTATCAAGATCACCACTGCTGATATGCAGATTAGCCCCAGCAATAACGCCGCCTGATGCCGTGTTATTCAGCACCTCTCCGTGCGTATTAAGCTGCATATCACCGCCGGACTGCAGTCGCCCGCCGCTGTTATCCAGCGCGCCACTGCTCAGCAATAGTTCGCCCCTGGCGCTGAGCAGAGCAGACCTGAAATCAGCGGCCTGGCCCTGCGTATCGATCACCAGGTTTTGTCCCTGAATGATGCCGTGATCACCGGCTAACTTTCCGGTTAAGAGTTGCAGATCGCCGCGCGCCACAATGCCGCCGCGATCGCCGCTGGCGTTGTTGTTCAGCTGCGCGCCGTGAGTATCCAGTGAGAGCGCCTGACCCGATTGTAATAAGCCTCGCTGATTGTCGAGCGCGCCGGTCTTCAGCGTCAGCGCCCCATCAGACATCAGTGTGCCGTCAATGTTGGTCAGCAGGCCGCTGCTGATGTTGGCCGCCGAGGCAGCGGCGATAACGCCGTTCTGGTTATCCAGGTCGCCACTGTTAAGGGCAAGTGCGCCACCGCTGATTATCCCTGCTTTATCGCTGTCACGGTTAATCAGCGCCTGTCCGTGGGTATCAAGTGTCAAATCGCCGCCTGACTGGATCAGACCGCTGTGATTGTCCGTTGTCCCGCTGGAAATGCTGAGATCGGTACGGGCGACCAGGTTGCCGCCAGTATTGTTCAGTTCACCCTGCTGCGTGTCGATGGTCACGCCGCGGCCGAGCAGGGTTCCACGCTGATTATCCAGCGCCTGACTGCGCAAAGTGACCTGCTGGCCCGCTTCGATGCGACCCTGGGTGTTATCAATAGCCTCACGGGTCTTCAGCGTAGCGTCACCGCCAGTTGAAGCAATCAGGCCCTGCTGATTATTCAGGCTTGCGCTGGTGAGTTGCAGATTGCGACTGGCCTGCAGCGCACCCTGCGCGTTCGTCAGGGTCTCCTGAACATCCAGTTGCAGATCGCCGCTGCCCGCAGCCAGCAGCGTGCCACCGCTGTTATCCAGGCTGCCTGATGCAAAATGCAGATTACCGCCGCTCTCAATCCGTCCACCGCGGTTGTCTGTGTCACCCGAAACCGCGATCGCCATCTCGCCAGCGCCACGCTGCGACAGCAGACCCTGACGGTGATCCAGCGTGCCCGCCGTCAGCGTCAGCGACTCTGCCTGGGTGTGTGCCTGTGAGAGATCGAGCCTGTCGCCGCTGAGCGTTAACGCACCCGCTGACAGCAGATTGCCCTGATTGCCCTCCAGCCGGGTCGCATTAAGGTTCAGCGCGCCATTATTGCCCGCCAGTTGCACGGTGCCGCCCTGATTATCCAGCCATGGCGTATCCAGCTGCAGTGAGTCACCGTTACCTGCGATGAGCCCGCTGCGGTTTTCAATATGCTGCGCCTGCAGCCGGGTATCACCTTCATTGCTCAGCGTGCCCTGATTGTTGAGCAACGACCCCGTGGAGATCGTCAGGGTTTCGCGGTTTTGCTGGCGCAGCAGGCCGCGATTGTTACTGACGTTTTGTGCTGCGACAGCGAGGCTGCCGGCCGCCAGTTTGCCGTCATCATTGTTAAGTGCTGTCGCAGCCTGAATCCCGAGTGTACGACCCACCACCGTGGCGCCCTGGGTGCTGATATCCGCCTGCGTAGAGGTCAGCGCGATAGCATCTGCTGAGGTCTGGCTCCCGGCAAGATCGACCCGGCTGCCCCGCGCCTGAATCTGGTCGTGCGCCAGGTTTTTACCCCGCGCCTTAAGCTCACCCTGGCTGGTCAGCAACAAATTACCGGGCTGGCTCAGCGTCTCATTGCCGCCAACGCCTGCCGCCAGCGTACTTTCAGCGGTGCTCTCAATGGTGCTGCCGGAGAGTGTCGCGTTACGGCCTGCGCTCACCAGCCCGCTGTTGCGCAGCGTGCCGCTGGAGGCCAGCGAGACATCCTGCTGTGACACGATGTTGCCGCGGTTCTCCTGATCGCCAGTGCTGGCTATCTGCAGCGCGGCCTGACTTTGCAGCGTGCCGCTGTTCTCCAGTCTGCCATCCACGGTCAGGTGCAGTTCACCGGCGCTGGCACCCAGTTCACCGGCATTACGCACGCCAACGCCCTTTTCAGTGCCGGTCAGGGTGATTTTATGGGCATACATGCCGCCAATTGCCGCGACGTCGAGCGCAAACTCAGGCCGTGTCGTCCCATTATCCGCTTTCACCGTAGTGACGGTACCTTCGGTCGCAACCTGGTTCCTGCCCGTGACCACATTGAGTTCGCGGGCATGAACTTTTGCGTTAACCGCTACCGACTGCGCAATGATCTGGGTGTAGTCTGCATCGCTGTCATTCAGGCCCTGACCTTCGATATTGATTCGGCCGCCATTAACATCAAAGCCTTTGAGCTGGCCGTTTTCAATCAGCGCCTGTCCGGTGGTCAGCGTATTGCGGCTGGCGTTGATAAATCCGCAACCGTTACAGGTAATGCCTGACGGGTTAGCAATGACTACCGCAGCCCGCTTACCGGCTACTTCGATAAACCCGTTAAGCTGGCTGGGATTACGGCTGTTGACTTCGTTGAGGATGACCGTCGCTTCCTGCTTTGACAGCCAGGGGTTAGCCGCCACCATGCCACCCAGTTGAGTAGCCGTGTTCTGATGGCTGTTGTTCAGGATTGCGCCGCGCGCGTCAACGTCGAGCTGGCTGTACTGGTTGCGGGAAACACCCTGGCTATTGGGCGTCTGAATGTTGATTTGCGGCAGACCATTTGCGGTGGCCATGACGGTAGGCTGCTGGCTGCCTGGCGCGTTGCTGTCTGCCACAATGTTGGCCTGCACCGGCAGACTGACCACACCCGCTGCCAGCCAGAGTGCAAAGCTGAGCGGTGAGATCCGCACCCTCGCCTCTGCATATGAGGTGCGCTTCGGGCTTCGGGCAACACGTGAATAGCCGCTACGGGTGATGTCAGACACCACCATTAACATGCCGCGAACCCGGTTGAAGATAAGGCGATAGCAGAGTTTATTCATAATGCGCACAGTCCATTGTCAGCAATATCGATAAAAGGTTTAGTAGTTCCAGTTCACGCTGAAACCATAGGTGACAGGATCGGTTTTGAAGCCGTCCGGTTTCGACAGAGGAATCCCGGCAAAAAAGTCGTAGCTCAGGCTGGCGGGCGTGATCGCGCCTCGCAATCCTATGACGCCGCCCGCCAGATGTCGTCCCAGAGGTCCACCCTGGGAGGCGCTGTTGCCGCCCACCTCGCCATAGTCGGCACCCAGGTAAAGCTCCTGAGTGGGCAGCGGCGTCTGCCAGGCCAGCGTGTTCTGAACGGTCCAGCCGCGACTGGCACTGAGGGTGCGTTCACCATCAAAACCGCGCACCGTCCAGCGGTTGCCAATCGCGAACTCATCCTGCGGTGTCAGCGGGGTGTTGCTCATCTGGCGACGATATTGGATGTTGTAACTTAAATGCTGATTACCCAGCGCGAACGGCGTGGTGAGTCCCGCCTGCCAGGTCAGGATTTTAGAGAGCGCGGTGGCATAAGTAGAGTCCTGATATGACTCCTCCCAGGCGGGCAGCGCACCGAACCAGCGCGTACCACGCTGATAGCTGACACCGGCGTCCAGTGTCGCCGGACCGATGTAGTGCCGGTGCGACAGGCCGAGTCGCCATGCGCTGGTACGGCGCTGCTGGCTGCTGATTTCGGTGTCGTTGATGAAGTTGCGCGACTCTTTAACCAGCACATCGGCGCTGACGGTAGTTTTGGCGGCGGCATTGCGGTAGATCACCCGGCTGGCCTGCACATCCAGCGAGCGACTCTTTCCGGCATAGAGAAAATCGCGGCTGTAACCGGCGACTGTCTGATGATAGTCGTAGTCGCTGGCGGTAAGGCCAAACAGCCAGTAGCCGACAGGCACCGAGTAATGTCCCGACAGGCTTTTGCTGCTTTTTCTGCCAGCAAATCCCAGGTCGCGACTGGCGGTCAGGTAGAAGAGATCGCTGAGGGAGGTCGGGTTATCCAGCGCCAGCATAATCCCGCTCTGATAGCGCCCGGTACTTTCGGTGCCGGAATCATCCAGCCATGCGCCGAGTCGCCAGAAACGGCGCTGCGTGCGTTCAATCACGATGTCACTTTCACCCGGATTGAGGCCAGGACGGAGCGCCATATGCGCTTCCACCGTCGGCAGACGCTGCAGGTTTTCCAGTCCCTGTTCAATATCCCGTAAATCCAGCAGATTGCCTGCATGGGCGGGTAATGTCGGCCACAGGCTGACATAGCGGGATGATGAGGGTGACAGTTCCACACTGCGGATTTTGCCAGGCACGATCAGAAGTTGCAGCACGCCCTGGCGCAGATCCTGCTGCGGAGCCAGCACGCGCGTAGTGACCCAGCCATGATTGATCAGCCGGTTTTGCAGTGTGCTCATTAACTGGCTGATGCCTTTTACGCCGAGACAATGACCATTGGCCTGACTGGCCAGACGCTGCAGAGGCACCCAGTGCGGCAGCGCCTCCTGCCCGGACAGACTGACCTGCTGAATAACAAAACAGGGTGTTTCCTGCGGGAACGTCAGGTGGGAAGGTGCCGGAACCGTTTCTGAGAGACGCACATCAGGCACCTGTGGCATCAGCCGCTGCTGACGCGCTTTTTGTTGCTCCTGCTGATGCTGTAATTGCTCATCACCCGGTGCCGCCTGCACAGTGCAAACTGGCAGGGTGGTAATCAGCAAAGCGCAAAGCAGAGGTGCCAGCGTTGTTAAAACTCCATTTTTTTGGGGCTGCATAACCGATCCATGTGGTTAAGGTGTAACAAAATGTATATGACTGTTTTCCTGCGCACATTATGGCGCTGGAATCAAAAACCACAAGAAAAATTACAGAAAAACTTACACTAAGCTTACAAAAGTTAGTGGGGCAGGCCATTTAAAAAAGTACCAGTAATTACCCGTAACTCAGGTATTGTTGAGTCCGGCGAATCGCCGGGATTAGCTTAAGGCGCAGAGACGGATATTTTTAGCCAATGAATAACAAGGAATTAGCCATTCGTTTAGCGCGTCAGAGACCAGATCAGTAGCCGGGCTAACGACAGAGCTGAAGTAGCCGAACTCGTTACCTGAAAATTTTTATGGCTATAGCAAATATCCTTACGGTTACTCTCTTGTTATGAATGGCACGCATTTCAGGCATCACCAACATACTACCCTGCCATGCTCATAAAATTTTACTTTAGTCAAAGTTATGAATGCATTTTGCTTTAGTCGATACCACACTCTCCTGCGCCAGCGTCTGTTTCAGGGGCTTCTCCAGGACATAAAAAAGCCCCCTCAGAATCGAGGAGGCTTAACATTATTTAGCCAGCGTTATTGCTGTTGCTTAGTGCAGCTTCAGCCGGGGACGGATAACCCGGTTAATACTGCCGACCAGCATCATCAGACCGGTTTTGAAGTAGCCGTGCAGCGCAATCTGGTGCATACGATAGAGCGAGATGTAGACAAAGCGCGCGATGCGCCCTTCCACCATCATTGAGCCGCGCATCAGGTTGCCCATCAGGCTGCCGACCGTACTGAAGCGGGAGAGCGATACCAGCGAGCCATGATCTTTATAGACATAGGCTTTTAGCGGTTTACCGTGACGCTGCGCCAGAATGTTGTCCATGGCGCGTGAGGCCATCTGATGCGCTGACTGGGCGCGCGGTGGTACAAAACCGCCGCCCGGCAAGGCGCAGGAGGCGCAGTCGCCAATCGCGTAGATGTCATCGTCCAGCGTGGTTTGCAGTGTCTCTTTGACCACCAGCTGATTGATGCGGTTGGTTTCCAGTCCGCCAATCTCTTTCAGGAAGTCAGGCGCTTTAATCCCAGCCGCCCAGACCATCAGATCGGCTTCGATAAACTCACCGCCTTTGGTATTCAGGCCATTACGCTCGGCACTGGTGACCATGGTCTGCGTCAGCACGCGAACGCCCAGCTTGGTCAGCTCCTGATGTGCCGCAGCAGAAATGCGTGGTGGCAGTGCAGGCAGAATACGCTCACCCGCTTCCACCAGCGTCACATTCAGCGCTTCGCGTCCCAGGCCTTTGAAGCCGTAGCTGTGCAGCTGTTTCACCGCGTTGTGCAATTCAGCTGACAGCTCAACGCCTGTTGCCCCGCCGCCCACGATGGCGATGTTAACTTTCTCAACCCTGCCTTCGCTGGCGGAGAATTTCAGGAACAGGTTGAGCATTTCGTTATGGAAACGACGCGCCTGATGCGGATTATCCAGGAAGATGCAGTGATCTTTGACGCCCGGCGTACCGAAATCATTCGAGGTGCTGCCCAGCGCCATCACCAGCTGGTCGTAGGCCACTTCACGTTGTGGCACCAGCACTTCGCCCTGCGCATTCAGCACTTCCGCCAGGCGGATCACTTTTCGGGTGCGATCGATATCGGTGAGCGAGCCCAGCTGGAACTCAAAACCGTGATTGCGGGCATGAGCCAGATAGCTCAATGCATCAATGCCTTCGTCCATTGAACCGGTCGCCACTTCGTGCAGCAGCGGCTTCCACAAATGACTGTGGTTACGATCAACCAGGATAATCTCGGCCTTCTTTTTACGACCCAGTTTATGGCCCAGCTGCGTGGCCATTTCCAGACCGCCCGCTCCCCCTCCGACAATAACAATTTTCTTAACAGACGTAGTCAACAAAGACCCCCTCAAATTGTGAACCAAAAGTTAACCAAAGGTTAAATTAAACCTTAAGAAACATAGGGTTGGCGAAGTTAAAATCGCAATCTGCTGGGAGAATAGCATGGCGGGAAGAGGAGAACATAAGAATATTGATATACATCAAAGCGGGAAAATAAAACTCAGATAATTATGTAATAAAAACAGGTACCTTGCGGTGCCTTTGCTGCTTAACCTAATGTTTTAAAAGCTTTTATCCGCTTAAGATGTGGGGATATATTTTTGAATTTGTGCCCTTCCGTCTCATCCCAGACAATTTCATAAAACGGATGCAGCTGGTCAGCAATGTGCTGGCTGTCGAGCGCCTCATCGTGACGGGAGAGAATGGCCAGACAGCGGTCACGATTACGCTCGCGAAAATCGCTGACGCACTTTGTTGCGATATCCTGATACTCCTCCGGCCGGTCGATCTTCCCTTCCATATTTGCCTGCGGCGAGAGGTTGGGATTAAAAATCACCTGCCGGATGCCGCACAGAAATCCAATGCGCTCTGACCAGAAGCCGCCCAGTCCGACGCCGCAAATCAGCGGCCGGTCGTCGTCAGAAAGCGTCAGCATCTTATCGGTCTCTTTTAGCAGAAACTGCATGTCATGTTTGGGATGGCGGGTGCTGTAACTGATCAACCTGACATCAGGATCGATAAATTGCAGTTGCAGCACTTTTTCGTGATTGCCCGGACTGTTGGAATCAAAACCGTGCAGATAGATGATCATGATAATCCTCTAGGTAGTGATAGCGCCGGGCAGTCACTGCTTACCACGACGCCTTATGAGCCAGCCAGCGTTCCTGAAGCGCACTCAGTTGCTGAGCATTATTTTTCCAGCGATGCGTTCCCCGCAGTTCATCGCGGGTAAACCTGCCCTGATGATACAGCTGTGTAACCCGCTCTGACCCGACCGGGATCAGGTTATCCAGTACACTGATGGCACCCTGACGCTGATTGCAGACCAGAATCATGTCACAGCCCGCGGAAAGGGACTGCTGCGCCCGCTCAGGATAGCTGCCCATCACCGCTGCGCCCTCCATCGACAGATCGTCGGAGAAAATAATACCGTCAAAGCCCAGTTGCTCACGCAGCACGGTTTTAAGCCAGTATGGCGAACCACTGGCGGGCAGCGGATCAACTTCGGAGTAGATGACGTGTGCCGGCATGATGGCGTCCAGTGCCTGTTCGGTAATCAGCTTGCTGAAGATTGCCATGTCATGTTCACGCAGCGTCTTTTCATCCCGCGGATCGCGTGGAGTCTCTTTATGCGAATCCGCACTCACCGCACCGTGACCCGGAAAATGTTTGCCGGTGGTCTTCATGCCGGCCTCGTGCATCCCCGCAATAAAGCGGCGGGCGACGTCAAGGGCGATGGCCGGATCGGCATGGAAAGAACGGTCGCCAATCGCGGCGCTGATATGACCAATATCGAGTACCGGCGCAAAGCTGATATCGATATCCATGGCGATCATCTCGGCCGCCATTTGCCATCCCGCCTGTTGTGCCAGTTCACCGGCGGTATCCAGGTCATTCAGCGCAGCAAAAGATTGCATGGCAGGCAGTTGGGTGAAGCCGTCACGGAAACGCTGCACGCGACCACCCTCCTGATCCACCGCCACCACCAGCCGCGTGTGAGAGGCGGCGCGGATCTGCCGCACCAGCTCTGCCAGCTGTGCGGGATCATGATAATTTCGGGCAAATAAAATTAAACCGCCCACCAGCGGATGCTGCAGGATGTCGCGCTCTTCGCCATCCAGTTCATAACCCTCGACGTCAAGCATCAGGGGGCCGGGTAAATCTGATCTCATATCATGAATCCTGTAGCGAAACGCACCTGCGTAACGCGATTAAATCTGTTCCCAGCTCTGTCGAGCCAGCTGTTGTAATGTGTCGTCGTCACGCTGACCAGCACGGAGCTGATACCAGCTGGCCATCAGCAACTGCAGCCAGGGCTGCCAGCGTCTGACCTGATGCACCAGCGCGGTAAGCGGCAGCTGCATCGCCGCGGCATACTCAGCCAGCCACTCGGCCTGGTGCTGCGGATCGCTGGCACAGAGAGCCGCCAGCTCCAGCGCCACGTCGCCATCGGCGGCATACTCCCAGTCGATCAGACGCAGACCTTCGGGACCTTGTATGACATTTCCGGCATGCAGATCCATGTGCAGCGGAGCCAGCCTCAGCGGCTGGGGTTCACCCTGCTGCGTCAGACGCCTGAGCGCCCGCAACCAGCGGTGATGCCGCTGTGGAGTAAGCTGCCAGTAGCGCCATAACAGCGGCAACAACTGCAGACGATAGCCGGTCAGCGGCTGCTGATGCAGCTGCTGTAGCAGAGCCACGATCTGTGGACGCTGCTGGCTGAAGCGGTGTTCATCCAGCGCATCGCCTGCGCACCAGGTCAGGATAATCCCCTGACGATGGCCCGCCACGGGCTGCGGCGCCACTCCGCTGGCTTGCAATTTGCGTAACAGACGGAATTCGCGCTGCCGATCCACAAACGGAATAGCCGGTTGTGGTGCCGCCCGCGCGATAAAGGTTCCGCGCGGGCTGACAATCTTCTGGCTGTGTCCGGTCAGACCGGCAAGCGAGGTAAAGGATATCTTTTCTGGTTCGCCGGTGACCTGCTGAATCATCCGCTGGAAAGCGGGATTAATTCTGTGCAATGCCGTTGCCGGACCAGATGATCTCGCCTGTCTGGACCAGCATTAGTTGCATTTGCAGCGTCGGCGCTTTGACATCGCCACGCGCGTTGCTGTAAAGCACATACTGAGCGTTAACGTTACGCGCCAGGCCAATCGCTTTACTGCGCGAGTTCAGGCTGTCATCCGGCGATAATCCCAGCGTCTGCTTGGCCTGCGCCAGTTGGTCAGCAGAAACCAGGGTGAATTTGCCGTTGTTATTCAGCGCATTCTGGATAGCTGCCGTCGCTTTCTCGCTTTGCAGCGCACCGTTGGTGCTGTTTTTAACGCGATCCACCAGCAACACGCTGCCCGGCTCGGCGCTGGCAGCCTGTAACATCTGCGCCACCAGCGGCTGAACGCTGGCATCCCAGTTGATAGTGACCAGTTTCGGTGGCTGCGGCACAGGCTGCGGTTGCGGCACCGGTTCAGGTTGTGGAACGGGCTGCACCGGCTCCACAGGCTGAGTCGGTTCAACCGGTGCAGGCTGCTGCTGTTTCACCACACAGCCGGTCAGAATGAGCGCCATCAGGAGCGCTCCGGTACGATTAACACTGCGTATCACGTAGAAAATCCTTAAAGATAGAGATAAAGACGAACCTTGCTGGCCGTCAGGTTACCCAGTTGCGAAGTGGCGATAATGCTGCCCTGCGCCGGAACGGTAACGGTCTGCGCCGGTTCCTGCGGGGTGATTTCCAGCCCTTTGTCGTCATACCAGTAGTAACGATAGTGCACAACAACCGGTGTTTCGCGCTGATTATAGAGCACGCTGGTGGCACGCTTCAGTCCATCGTTCTCATCCAGCGTCGGTTCATCGGTAATGATCCCTGCCGACAGCACAGAGGACTCCATCACCAGCGACTGTGACGTATTAATCATCGGTTTATCACTGCTGCAGGCCGTCAGGCAGAGCAGGATCGGCAGGCCAGTCAGCCAGGATCGCATAGCACGCTTCCGTTATCAGGTCAGTTAGAGAGCATCGGTCCCAGCGGTTCACCGCCCAGCAGATGCATATGAATGTGATAAACCTCCTGACCACCATGTTGATTGCAGTTCACAATCAGACGATAACCATTTTGATCGATACCTTCCTGACGGGCGATTTTCGCCGCGGTAGTAAACATACGTCCCAGCGCGTGCTCATGCGCCGCTTCCGCCTCGTTGACCGTTGGGATCAGCACATTCGGCACGATTAAAATATGGGTCGGCGCTTTGGGCGAAATGTCGCGGAAGGCAGTGACCAGCTCATCCTGATAAACCACATCAGCGGGGATTTCGCGGCGGATAATTTTACTAAAAATGGTTTCTTCTGCCATGGTGCAATTCCTTTAGCCTGAGTCTTAATCAATCAGTATGCGGGAGAAATTTGTTTTCTTTCAACCTCAGGACCACTTTTCTTGCATTGTTCGCCTGCCTTTGCAGCAGCACCCTCTCTCCGTGAACCGCACCCTGTTCAGAATGCTGGCAATGCCCCTGCTACACCAGAAAATGAAACGCTGTTTTATAAATTAGAATTTCGCCACCCTTTTCTTTGTATGACTGCCACTTCAGCGCCAGCACTTGCCAAATTGCGAAGGTTTAGCCGCCCCGTCAGTTCTACTTTGCTAACCAGTCCGGGTGAGATGACCGGCGTCACCAGGGATAAACCGCCATAAACATCAAGGAGCATTCAGACATGCGCTCACGTAAAATTGGTCTTGGCCACTATCTGGCCTACGGTTCCGGAGATTTTCTTGGAGCAGGCACCACGGCGCTGACCGCCGCCTGGTTGCTCTATTTTTACACCACCTTTTGTGGGTTAACCCCGATTCAGGCCACGCTGATCTTTGCCGCTGCCCGCGTGCTGGATGCGATAGTCAGTCCGCTGATGGGCTTTCTGACCGATAACTTCGGTTCGACCTGGCTGGGCAAACGCTTTGGCCGCCGCAAATTCTTTATCCTGCTCGGCATACCCTGTGTATTCAGTTATAGCCTGATGTGGGTCAGCGACATGAGTTTCTGGTGGTATCTCTGCACGTATCTGCTGTTTGATATCGTCTACACCATGATCCTGGTGCCCTATGAAACGCTGGTGCCGGAAATGACCGACGATTTCAAACAGAAAACCCGCTTCTCCGGTGCCCGCATCGGCCTGGCACAGCTGTCGGCCATTCTGGCCGCCTTTTTACCCGGTATTTTACTGGGTATGCTGGGCAAAGATAATCCTCTCTCCTTCTTCTACGCCAGCCTGGTGTTCTCGGTAATCTGTGCACTGGTACTGACGCTGGTGTGGTGCTTTACCTGGGAGCGTCACCCCGATGACTTTTCCGCCGAGTCACGCCGTGCAGAGCAGGAAAAGCAGCAGCTGACGCTGATGCAGAATCTCAAACGGCTCTATGTCGAACTGGCTTCAACCTTACGCATCCGCATCTTCCGCCAGCACCTTGGCATGTACCTCGGCGGCTATATCGCCCAGGATGTGTTTAACGCCGTCTTTACCTGGTATGTGGTATTTGTGCTGATGCAGAGCGCTCAGGTCGCCTCCAGCCTGATGGGCACCATGGCGGTGCTGCAGTTTATTGCCGTGATGGCGATGATTCCGCTCTGCATCCGTATGGGACCCGCGCCCGCCTACCGCCTGGTGGCTGTGCTGTTTGGCCTTGCGGCGCTCTCCTACGCTGGATTGTGGTATGCCGGAATGAACGACAACATGTCACTGCTGTTGGTGATCTCCGCCCTGGCAGGCCTGGGACGTGGCGGTATTAACTATGTGCCGTGGAACACCTATACCTATATTGCCGATGTGGATGAGGTGATCACCGGACAGCGCCGTGAAGGGATTTTTGCCGGCATCATGACCCTGACGCGTAAAGCGTCGCAGGCTGGCGCAGTCATGCTGGTCGGTATCGTGCTGCAGCTCTCCGGCTTTGTCTCTGGCCAGGCAACCCAGGTACCCGGCGTCAGCCACACTATCCTGGCGATTCTCAGCATCGGTACCGTGGCCGTTCTGGCCTGCGGCTTTATCGTGTCACTGCGCTTTAAACTTAATCTCCAGACCCACACTGTGCTGCGTCAGGAGACGCTGAAGATGCGCGACGCGGGCCGCATCGTGCCGGAAAGCATCACGCCGGAAGCACGCGCAATTGTAGAAACGCTGGCTGGCATGCCTTACGAAAACCTCTGGGGCAACAACAACATTGGCTTCCTTAATCGTAATAAGCCAGCGCCGGAAAAATTGTCCGCACATCCCACTTTAAACCCTTCTTTAAACCCGACCTTAAAACGACAGGAATAAACCATGACTGTATTTCCCGTTAAACACAGCAAATTATTGTGCCAGCCCGAGCATCTGTTGCCACGCAGCGAACTGGTACAGCTGATTCAAAAGCTGACACAGAATCTGGTTAACATCACCGATGAGACAGGCGAATTTTTATTACGGCTGGACGATGGCCGGGTGATTGATACCAAAGGCTGGGCGGGTTGGGAATGGACACACGGCATCGGTCTGTATGGCATGCTGCACTACTATCAGCAGACCGGTGACCAGCAGACGCTGGCGATCATTGATGAGTGGTTTACGCAGCGTCTGGCGGAAGGCACGCCGACCAAAAATGTGAATACCGTTTGTCCTTTTCTGACGCTGGCCTACCGTTACGAAGAGACCGGGAACCCGGCCTGGGTGCCGGTGCTGGAGCGCTGGGCAGAATGGGTCATGTATGAGATGCCGCGTACCGAACAGGGCGGCCTGCAGCACATTGTCTATAACAATGAAAACCCACAGCAGCTCTGGGACGATACGCTGATGATGAGCGTGATGGCGCTGGCTAAAATTGGCCAGTTGCTGAAGCGCGATGAGTGGATTGAAGAAGCGAGTTATCAGTTCCTGCTGCACACCCAGTATCTGATGGATCGCAAAACCGGCTTATGGTTCCACGGCTGGAACTTTGACGGCCGCCATAACTTTGCTGATGCACGCTGGGCGCGTGGTAACAGCTGGGTGACGATTGTCATTCCCGACTTCCTGGAGATGATGAACTGGCCTGAGCATCACGCTACCCGCCGTTTCCTGCAGCAGGTGCTGGAGACCCAGGTTAAAGCGCTCAGGGAGTGTCAGCACAGCAGCGGATTGTGGCACACCCTGCTTGATGATCCGCACAGCTACCCGGAAGCCTCTGCCACCGCCGGGTTTGCCTATGGCATTCTGAAAGGGGTTCGTAAGCGTTATCTGCCCGTGGAGTATCGTGAGGTGGCAGAAAAAGCATTGCGCGGCGTGATTGCCAATATTGATGATGATGGCGAGTTAAAACAGGTCTCCTTTGGAACCGCAATGGGCAAGGATCTGGATTACTACCGCACGGTTCCCCTGACCTCTATGCCCTACGGCCAGGCGATGGCCCTGCTCTGCCTGACAGAGTATCTGCGCGTTTACCTCTGAATCCCGGCCAAAAAAAAGCCCCGCTAAGCGGGGCTTTTTCATCGCTATATATCATTACATGCTGCGGATGTAATCATCCATATCGGTTTTCAGGTTATCGGATTTAGTCCCGAAAATCGCCTGCACACCGGAACCGGCAACCACCACGCCACGGGCGCCGAGGTTTTTCAGTTCAGTCTGATCCACTTTCGCCACATCGGCGACGCTGACACGTAAACGGGTGATACAGGCATCCAGGTTGGTGATGTTCTCTTTACCACCAAACGCTGCCACCAGTTTTCCCGCCATCTCGGTACCGGTCGCGGTAGATTGCTCGCTGCTGCTGCTCTCTTCACGGCCTGGCGTTTTCAGATCCAGCTTCGCGATCAGTACACGGAATATGGTGTAGTAAACCAGACCATAGATGATACCAACAATCGGGAACAGCCAGATTTTACTGCTGTTACCGCTCAGTACGATAAAGTCGATCAGACCGTGTGAGAAGCTGGTGCCATCACGCATCCCAAGCAGGATACAGATTGGGAATGCCAGACCCGCCAGCAGCGCATGGATCACATACAGGATCGGTGCCACGAACATGAATGAGAATTCAATCGGTTCGGTGATACCGGTCAGGAATGCGGTCAGCGCGGCGGAGATCATGATACCGCCCACTTTGGCGCGATTTTCAGGCTTCGCTGAATGCCAGATAGCAATCGCTGCCGCTGGCAGACCGTACATTTTGAACAGGAAACCGCCAGAGAGTTTACCTGCGGTCGGGTCACCCGCCATATAGCGCGGGATATCACCGTGGAACACCTGACCTGCCGCATTGGTGTATTCACCGATCTGCATCTGGAAAGGAACATTCCAGATGTGATGCAGACCAAATGGCACCAACGCGCGTTCAATTACGCCATAAATACCAAAGGCGACAACCGGGTTTTGATACGCTGCCCACTGTGAGAACTCCTGAATCGCGGAACCTATCGGTGGCCAGATAAAGGAGAGCAGCACGCCGAGAATGATAGCTGCCAGACCGGAAATAATCGGCACAAAACGCTTACCGGCAAAGAAGCCCAGATATTCTGGCAGCTTGATGCGGTAGAAGCGATTAAACATGTATGCGGCGATGGAACCGGCGATAATACCGCCCAGTACCCCGGTATCGGCGAGGTGTTTAGCCTCAATCTCTGCCGCAGGCAGATGCAGCACCAGCGGGGCAACTACCGCCATGGTTTTCACCATGATGCCATAGGCAACAACCGCTGCCAGCGCCGAAACGCCGTCATTATTGGTAAAGCCCAGCGCCACACCAATAGCGAAAATCAGCGGCATGTTGGCGAACACCGATCCACCCGCTTCTGCCATCACATGCGAAACCACTGCAGGTAACCAGCTGAAATTGGCTGAACCGACTCCTAACAAAATACCGGCAATCGGCAGAACCGATACCGGCAGCATCAGCGATTTACCGACCTTTTGAAGGTTGGCAAAAGCATTTTTGAACATAGCGTGAAGCTCCTGAGTATGAGTGCATATTTGCGCAGTGCGCGTGGCAAAGAGGGAGGATTCTTTGCCGGGCTGGCGGTGACCGCCTTTTGATTTATTACGAAGGGTAAAATAATTCCCGATTTGTTACTTTGACGGGTATCACGTTTCGACAATCACAAGGGCGCACTTTACGAAATTTCTTACTGATCCGCACCAGTAATCGGCGATAAAAAGCTGACCCTGTCTGAAAAAACAGGGTCATATACGCAGGTTACAGATTAATTACAGAGGCTGAAATAATAGCTGATCAGGCGCCCAGCTGGCTCATCGGGATATGAAACAGCGTGGAGAAGTTTTGGGTGGTGGTGGCTGCCAGCGTTTCTAAATCCACCCCTTTTAAGACAGCCAGATATTCGGCAACATCGCGCGTATAAGCGGGCTGATTCTCTTTACCACGGAAAGGCACCGGGGCCAGATAAGGCGAATCCGTTTCCACCAGCATCCGATCCAGCGGCACATAGCGTGCGGCTTCACGTAACTGCTCAGCATTGCGGAACGTAACAATGCCGGAAAAAGAGATGTAGAAGCCCATATCCAGCAGTTTTGCTGCGGTGGGCTGATCCTCAGTGAAGCAGTGCAGCACGCCGCCGCAACGTTCAACCTGCTCTTCACGCAGAATCGCCAGCGTATCTTCGCGGGCATCACGGGTGTGAACAATGATCGGTTTGTTCAGCGCAATACCGGTACGGATATGTTCACGGAACGAGCGCTGCTGCTGATCTTTCGTTTCTGGCTGATAGTGATAATCCAGCCCGGTTTCACCCAGAGCTACTACCTGAGGATCGGCAGAGAGCCGACGAAACTCCTCAACATCATAAGCCTCTTCCTGATTCAGCGGATGCACACCGCAGGAGAGTGCTATATTTTTCCGTTCGCCGACCAGACTTTTAAGGGTATGAAAACCCGGCAGCGTGGTGGCGATTGCCAGCATAAATTTCACATCACGCGCCGCCGCTTTGGCGATCACATCATCCAGGTCACGATGGTTCTTTTCATAGTCCAGGCCATCAAGATGGCAATGGGAATCCACAATAAACATAATTACTCTCAGATAGGTTTAGCACACCTGCGCGGGCTTCTGTTTGTCCGCCCAGCTCAGAAGCTGATCGGTCAGCAATAATTCGCGATTTACCGATGCCACATGCAGTAGCTGCTCGCGACAGCGCATCCAGTCCTGGATGCTGCTGTTGAGCGCGCTGGCAGAAAAGTATCCGGCCAGCAACTGCACCACATCCTGACGATCGATATTACTCAGCCACTGACCTGCATGTTGCTGCCACTTCATTGCATCCAGCAGCAAAGAGAGCAGCCATCCGATACGTGCTGCAGCGTCGTCGGCGTTCAGCGCAGGCAGCAGTTGCAGGATGTCCTGCTGCAACGCAGCGGACAGCGCATCGCAGAGCTTCTGCCGGGCCAGCCAGGGCCCGTTTTCCAGCAGGCTCAGTGCCGCACCCGGTGCACCTGCGCTCAGGCGCAGAGCCGCCAGCAGCATCTGTTCGTCGTGCGCAGCGTGCTTCTTCAGCCAGAGCAGACTTTGTCCCTCGTCCGGCGGCGTCAGATGCAGCGCCATGCAGCGGCTGCGCAGCGTGGCCAGCAGGCGCGAGGGATCGCGGCTGCTGAGGAAGAACCAGCTGTTGGGTGGCGGCTCTTCCAGCGTTTTCAGCAAGGCGTTGGCCGCCGCTTCCGAAAGCTGCGCGGCATCCGGCAGCCAGACCACTTTCGCGCCGCCCTGCTGACCAAAGTGGTACATTTTTTCCGTAACCTGCCGCACCGCATCGATGCCCAGGGTACTTTTGCCCTTCTCCGCTTCAAGCCGATACCAGTCAGGATGGGTATTGGCCTGCATCAGCTGGCAACCGTGACACTGCCCGCAACTTTTCAGGCCATCCCGCTGCTGGCACATCAGCCAGCGGCTCATCCCCCAGACCAGCGCCTCATCGCCCATACCAGCCATCGCCTGGATCAACAACGCATGGTGAGCGCGATTCTCCTGATGCTGGCCAATCACCTGGCGATAAGGCTGATTCAGCCACGGATACCAGTTCATCACGCCTGCTCCGCCAGCCAGCCATCCAGCGCCGCCTGAAGTGACGCTGTCACATCACCCAGTGATTGTGTGGCATCAATTGTGATGATGGTGGGATCCTCCGCTGCCAGCGCCAGATAGCGCGCGCGGGTGCGTTCAAAGAAGCGTAATGATTCCTGCTCAATGCGATCCAGCTCACCGCGCGCACGGGCGCGTTGCAGACCGATGTCGGGTGTCACATCAAGATAGAGCGTCAGATCGGGGCGGAAATCACCTAACACGGTATCACGCAGTGTCTGCATCAGATCGGCGTCAAGTCCACGTCCGCCCCCCTGATAAGCCTGAGAAGAGAGATCATGACGGTCGCCGATCACCCAGGCACCGCGAGCCAGCGCTGGTTTAATGACCGTTTCCACCAGCTGAACCCGCGCCGCATAGAGCATCAGCAGTTCCGCTTTATCTGTAACCTGCTCGCCCTCAATACCCTGCTTAACCAGCATCCGCAGCTGTTCTGCCAGCGGTGTTCCGCCAGGCTCACGGGTAAAGACCAGATCGTGAATGCCACGTGCACGCAGCGTGGCGACGATGGCGTCACGCGCGGTGGTTTTACCGGCGCCTTCCAGGCCTTCAATGACGATAAACTTACTGTTCATTTTTTTCCTTTAGCGTCTGCCGGTAAACCTGCACCGCCTTGTTATGGCTGGCAAGATTAGTCGTAAAGGTATGGCCGCCCTTGCCGTCCGCAACAAAGTAGAGATAGTTGGTTTTCTCGGGATGGGCCGCTGCCTGCAGGGAGGCTTTACCCGGCATGGCGATCGGACCAGGCGGCAGACCGTTAATGATATAGGTATTGTAAGCGCTGGCCGTTTCAAGATCTTTGCGGGTCAGCGTCCCGTTATAGCTGTCGCCCATGCCATAGATGACGGTGGGATCGGTCTGTAACCGCATACCGGTGCGCAGGCGGTTGATAAACACCGAGGCAACGCGCGCGCGCTCTTCGCTGACGCCGGTCTCTTTCTCAATGATTGAGGCCATGGTCACCAGCTCCTGTGGGGTTTTATAGGGCAGATTATCCGCCCGTCCCTGCCACACCTCATCAATGGTTTTTTTCATCCGCTCATGAGCGCGCTGCAGCAGCGCCATATCGGTGGTATTAGCCGTGTAGAGCCAGGTATCCGGGAAGAAGTTGCCCTCCAGCTGCTCAGGCTCAACTTTTAGTGCGCTGGCAAGGGTGGCGAACTGATCATCTTTCAGGGTATGCCGGATATAAGGCGCTTTGCGCAGCTCACTCAGCCACTCTTTCAGCCGCTGGCCTTCCACGAACCGCACCGGGAACTGCGCCTCTTTACCGCTGGCCAGCAGTTGTAGCAGTGAGCGCACCGTCATGGTCGGCTCAAGGCGATAGGTACCCGCCTTGAAGGTCGCCAGTTCAGGTTCCAGACGCAGCAGCGCGCCAAACCAGATACTGTGCGGAATAATCTTCTGCTCTTCCAGCTGCGCTTCAAGTGCGACCCGGCCCGTGCCGGCAGGCAGCGTGTAGATCGTTTCCTGCTGCAGAGTTAACGGGGTGGCCGCAAACCGCTTAACCTGCCAGTAACTCAGCACAGCCGCGAGACCCACGATCGCCAGCAGGCTGACGACGATTTTTTTGCTTCGAATCATGATGCATCCATTATCTTTTCACAGCTTGCGCGCAACTGATTAAACAGCGAGCGCTCAGTAAACTCTACCGCTTCTATCTGTCGGACCGGCAGGACCGGCATCAGCGCGTTACATATCACCACTTCATCGGCGGCCAGCAACTGCGCCGGTTCGCTTTTTATTACCTGGCAAGCCTGGCCTGCGGCAGCAAGTTGCGCCATCAGACTCCGCCGCATAATGCCATCCACGCCCGACGCTGACAGATCAGGCGTGAAAATTTGCGAGCCCTGACGCCAGAATAAATTGGCCGCACAGCATTCCACCACCCAACCTTCAGTGTCAAGCACCAGCGCCTCGTCGGCGTCTGTCTGGTCAAGATGAGCTCTGATCATCACCTGCTCCAGACGATTAAGGTGCTTGATTCCGGCAAACTGTGGATTACGTGCCAGACGGATCGGGCTGAGTCGGAGTGACGCGCCACGCTGCTGTAAATCGGCGTAGTGCTGCGGCCAGGGCGCCAGCGAGACGATCCGCGTGGGTTCACCACAGCCGCGCCGGCTGTAGCCCCGCCCGCCGCTGCCGGCACTGATAATCACTTTCAGCACCGCCTGGGTTTGTTGCTGCGCGGCCTGTCGCATTTCAGTCTCAAGCTGAAGCCAGTCGACGCCATCAATCCATAATCGCTCACAGCCCTCTTTGAGTCGCTGAATGTGGCTCTCCAGCAGCACGATTTTACCCTGACGCACGGCGGCGGTAGTAAAACAGCCATCGCCAAACTGCAGGCCACGGTCGCTGGCGGCCAGCACCGATTGTTTTAACCCGTTAATCCACATGGTTCTCTCCTGAGCGTGACTCGTGATTTCAGCGCATTCTGCAGGATAAAAAAAGGCCCGCATCGCGGGCCTTTTTAGCAATCAACAACGATTACACTTTACGGAAGATCAACGAACCGTTGGTTCCGCCGAAACCGAAGGAGTTACACAGGGTGTACTCCAGACCGGGAACCTGACGCGCGGTGTGAGGCACGAAGTCGAGATCGCAGCCCTCATCCGGATTGTCGAGGTTAATGGTCGGTGGAACGGCCTGGTCGCGCAGCGCCAGAATCGAATAGATCGATTCAACCGCGCCTGCCGCACCTAGTAAGTGCCCGGTCATTGATTTGGTCGAGCTCACCATCACGCTGCTGGCTGCTGCCCCAAAGACCGATTTCACCGCCCGCGCTTCCGCTTTATCACCCGCTGGCGTGGAGGTGCCGTGCGCGTTGACATAGCCGATCTGCTCTGGCGTAAGCTGAGCATCGCGCAATGCGTTGATCATTGCCGCCGCGGCGCCTGATCCATCTTCTGGTGGTGAAGTCATGTGGTAGGCATCGCTGCTCATACCAAAACCTACGATTTCCGCGTAGATTTTCGCACCACGTTTCTTCGCATGTTCATACTCTTCGAGTACCACAATGCCAGCGCCGTCACCCAGCACAAAACCGTCACGATCTTTATCCCACGGGCGGCTGGCCGCTTGCGGGTTTTCATTACGGGTTGAGAGAGCACGTGCTGCGCCAAAGCCACCGACGCCTAATGGCGTACTGGCTTTCTCTGTGCCACCCGCCAGCATCACATCAGCATCGTTATAGGCGATGATACGTGCGGCATGACCGATGTTATGCACACCAGAGGTACAGGCTGTCGCGATAGAGATGCTTGGACCTTTCAGGCCATACATGATGCTGAGATGACCCGCCACCATGTTAACGATGGTTGAAGGCACAAAAAATGGGCTGATTTTGCGCGGGCCGCCGTTGACCAGTGAAGTATGATTCTCTTCAATCAGACCTAAACCACCGATGCCGGAGCCAATTGCTGCGCCCATACGGCTTGCATTTTCGTCGGTAACAACCAGACCACTGTCCTGCATGGCCTGCATACCGGCCACAATGCCGTACTGGATGAAGGCATCCATCTTGCGCTGATCTTTGCGCGAGATGTAGTCATCACAATTAAAATCTCTTACCAGACCTGCAAAACGTGTTGCATAAGCACTGGTATCAAAATGGTCGATCAGGGTAATGCCGCTCTGACCGGCAAGGAGAGCACTCCAGGTAGACTCTACGGTATTGCCGACAGGAGACAACATGCCAAGACCAGTCACAACTACACGACGCTTAGACACGTTCGTCCTCCAGGGAGGGGAAATAGGGAACTATGTGGGACAAACAAAAAAATCAGGCGGTCGAGCGACCGCCTGAAGATATTCATTAGCCTTTATGGCTATTGATATAGTCGATCGCTGCCTGAACGGTAGTGATTTTCTCAGCTTCTTCGTCTGGAATCTCAGTATCAAACTCTTCTTCCAGAGCCATCACCAGCTCAACGGTATCAAGAGAATCGGCACCCAGGTCTTCTACGAAAGATGCAGAGTTGGTGACTTCTTCCTCTTTCACACCCAGCTGCTCACTGATGATTTTCTTAACGCGTTGTTCGATATCGCTCATACTATTTAATTTCCTATCAAAACTCGCTTTCGCGATGGTTTTCGTAGTGTATAAAATGGTGAAAAAGATGCAACAAAATCCCGGCTGGTCGAACCACGATTTTGCGTTATTTTGCGGTTCTAACCGCAAATAAAGCAAATCATTTCGTGATTTATCAGACCATGTACATTCCGCCATTGACGTGCAGCGTTTCACCTGTGATGTAGGCTGCTTCGTCAGAGGCTAAAAATGCCACAGCATTGGCGATTTCCTGAGCATCGCCTAAGCGACCCGCAGGAACTTCCGCCAAAATACCGGAACGTTGATCTTCGTTCAGTGCCCGCGTCATGTCAGTCTCAATAAAGCCTGGAGCCACGACGTTGACGGTAATGCCACGTGACGCGATTTCGCGCGCCAGTGATTTGCTAAAGCCAATCAAACCCGCTTTTGCTGCCGCATAGTTTGCCTGGCCCGCATTACCCATGGTTCCAACAACGGAACCAATGGTGATGATACGGCCCACGCGCTTTTTCATCATGGCACGCAGGACCGCCTTGGAAAGGCGGAATACCGATGTGAGGTTGGTATCCAGGATATCCTCCCACTCATCGTCCTTCATGCGCATGAGAAGATTATCACGCGTAATGCCTGCATTATTGACTAAAATATCCACTTCGCCAAATTCAGCACGAATATTCTCTAAAACAGTGCTGATTGAGTCAGCGTCAGTCACATTCAGTAACAGGCCTTTGCCCTTGTCGCCAAGGTAAGCACTGATGGCGTCGGCGCCACTCTGGCTGGTTGCAGTTCCTACCACTTTAGCACCGCGTGCCGCCAGTGTTTCTGCAATCGCACGACCAATGCCGCGACTCGCGCCGGTAACCAGCGCAACTTTACCTTCAAAGCTCATGATTTTCCTCTTATTCCTTACCGAGTGCAGCCGTCAGGGATGCAGTATCGTTAACGGCAGCCGCTGTCAGGCTATCGACAATACGTTTCGTCAGTCCGGTCAGGACTTTACCTGGCCCCATCTCCAGGAGCTGCGTCACGCCCTGTGCTGCCATCGCTTCCACGCTCTCGGTCCAGCGAACCGGGCTGTAGAGCTGACGGACCAGCGCATGGCGGATGGCTGCAGCGTCGGTTTCAGCTTTCACATCGACGTTGTTGATCACCGGTACCGCAGGCGTGTTAAAGGTGATGCTCTCCAGCGCCACCGCCAGTTTATCGGCCGCAGGCTTCATCAGTGCGCAGTGAGAAGGAACGCTGACCGGCAGTGGTAAGGCACGCTTAGCGCCCGCTGCTTTACAGGCGGCACCCGCACGTTCAACAGCTTCTTTGTTACCCGCAATGACCACCTGGCCCGGCGAGTTAAAGTTAACCGGTGAGACAACCTGACCCTGCGCGCTCTCTTCACAGGCTTTGCGGATAGCCGCGTCATCCAGGCCAATAATCGCCTGCATCGCGCCAGTGCCTTCAGGCACCGCTTCCTGCATCAGTTTGCCGCGCAGTTCAACCAGCTTCACTGCATCCGCAAAGTTAAGCACACCCGCGCAAACCAGCGCTGAATATTCACCCAGGCTGTGACCGGCCATCAGGGCTGGCTGTTCACCGCCCTGCTGCTGCCAGACACGGTAGATTGCCACGGAGGCAGCTAACAGTGCAGGCTGAGTCTGCCAGGTTTTGTTCAGCTCTTCAGCCGGACCCTGACTCACTAATTGCCACAGATCATATCCCAGCGCGTCAGAGGCTTCACGGAAGATCTCTTCTACCAGCGGATACGTTGCCGCTAATTCAGTCAGCATGCCCACGGTCTGTGAACCCTGACCGGGGAAAACAAATGCAAATTGCGTCATTTTTCGTTCCTGTCAATCAAAAGCGAACCAGCGCAGAACCCCAGGTGAATCCACCACCAAAGGCTTCCAGCAGAATAAGGTGTCCGGGTTTGATGCGGCCATCACGGACCGCTTCATCCAGTGCGCTTGGCACCGATGCGGCAGAGGTATTGCCATGACGATCCAGAGTGACGACCACTTTATCCATGGTCATACCGAGTTTTTTCGCGGTGGCGCTGATAATGCGCAGGTTTGCCTGATGCGGCACCAGCCAGTCCAGCATTTCACGATCGAGATTATTGGCCTGCAGCGTTTCATCAACGATGTGAGCCAGCTCGGTGACGGCAACCTTGAAGACTTCGTTGCCTGACATGGTGACATAAGCGGGCTGATCCTGATGCGCACGATCCTGATAAGGCAGCGTCAGCAGCTGTGCATAGCGACCATCAGCATGAAGATGGGTAGAGATGATACCCTGCTCTTCGCTCTGACCCAGCACGACCGCGCCTGC
Organism: Pantoea pleuroti; assembly: GCF_014156615.1. Taxonomy (NCBI): domain Bacteria; kingdom Pseudomonadati; phylum Pseudomonadota; class Gammaproteobacteria; order Enterobacterales; family Erwiniaceae; genus Pantoea; species Pantoea pleuroti. Next base: position 128,267 of record NZ_SBFD01000002.1, read on the forward strand.
ACCATCACCAAACAGGATGATAGTGCCGCGATCTTCCGGATCAAGTGCGCGAGCCAGGACATCAGCACCAATCACCAGAGCATGTTTCACTGCACCATTTTTGATGTATTGATCGGCCACGCTCAGTGCATAGGTGAAACCTGCACAGGCGGCAGCGAGGTCAAACGCCGCACAGTCTTTGATCTCCAGCATTTGCTGGATCATGCAGGCAGAGCTGGGGAAGGCATGGCTGGAAGAGGTTGTGGCGACAATAATCAGCCCAACATCGTTCGCTTCAATGCCTGCCATTTCAAGGGCGCGTTGCGCCGCACTGAATCCCATAGTGGCGACGGTTTCCTCAGGCGCAGCAATACGGCGCTCGCGGATGCCGGTACGGGTAACAATCCACTCGTCCGACGTCTCCACCATTTTTTCCAGATCGGCATTGGTGCGGATCTGGCTTGGCAGATAACTGCCCGTACCGATAATTTTGGTATACATCTAGGCTTTGTCACTCCTGGCTAATACAGCATCAAGGCGCGCAGCAATTCGCTCGGGAATTTGCTGCCTCACCGCCTGCTCTGCCTGTTCTATCGCCACAGCGAAGGCGTGTTGATTTGCCGCACCGTGACTCTTGATCACTGTTCCGCGCAATCCTAACAGACAAGCGCCATTGTACTGGTCAGGGTGGAGATGCCCGAAGCGCTTCGTCAGACGTTTCTGAATCCAGCGCCCCAGCAACTGAAGCCACCATGACCGTTTTTTACCTTCCCCTGATGACTTCAGCAGAGAAAGAAACATTCTTACCACGCCTTCCATAGTCTTCAGCGTGACGTTTCCGACAAAACCGTCACAGACCATCACATCCGTTTTACCGGTGAGCAGTTCGTTACCTTCAAGGTAACCAATATAGTTGATTTGCGGTGATTCTCGCAGCACTGCCGCGGCGTCGCGGATCGTTTCCAGCCCTTTGGTCTCTTCATGACCAATATTGAGCAACGCGACACGGGGCCGTGCAATACCAAGCACATGCTCAGCCATTACCGACCCCATTACAGCAAACTGCACCAGCATCGCACTGTCTGAGCCCACATTTGCGCCCAGATCCAGCACCACGGTTTTACCCTGTTGCTGGTGCGGTAAAACGGACATCAGCGCCGGGCGTTTAATTCCATCCAGCGGTCTTAATAAGAGTGTCGACAGCCCCATCAGCGCACCGGTATTCCCGGCGCTGATGCAGGCCTGCGCACGTCCCTCTTTAACCATCTCCAGTGCCACACGCATTGAGCTGCCGCGACTGTTGCGGATGGCCTGAGCGGGCCGCGCATCACTTGCAATAACCGATTCGGCAGGGATGACCTGCAAACGCCCCATCAGGGAGGAATCCGCTTTGGCAAGCAATGGCATGAGAGTGTCGGGGTGTCCGACCAGAAGAAGGAATAGTTCCGAATGAGAGGCCAGTGCCTGCAATGCTGCAGGCACTGTCACGCAGGGACCGAAGTCCCCGCCCATGGCATCAATCGCCAGGGTCAAACGTGTCAAGGTATCGCCTTGCTAAGCAAGAAACTTACTTAACGATAACCTTGCGACCGCGGTAGTAACCGTCCGCAGTGATGTGGTGACGCAGATGAGTTTCGCCAGAAACTTTATCTACTGACAGAGCAGCAGTGGTCAGCGCATCGTGTGAACGACGCATACCACGCTTAGAACGGGTGGGTTTATTCTGTTGTACGGCCATGGACCTTACTCCTATTACTTACGCTTTAAACTGGCTAATACGGCAAATGGATTTGGTTTCTCCACCTCTGCAGGCAGTTTACCAAAGACCATGTCCGCCTCGGACACTTCACAGTGTTCAGAATCGTGCACCGGAACGACCGGCAGCGCGAGAATAATTTCATCCTCGACAACCGCCAGCAGATCGATCTCACCAAACTCGTTGACATCGACCGGCTCGTACGCTTCCGGCAATGCCTCGGCCTGCTCTTCAGAAGAGACAGGGCTGAAGCAGTAACTCACTTTTACGTGATGAGGAAAGGTCTGGTTGCAGCGCTGGCAACGCAACGTCACTTGTACTTCAGCAGTACCCGTCAGTACTGCCAGACGTTGGTTATCAACCGCAAACGACATGGCACAATCCACATCACTGTCCACACTAACGACCGACTCGGCCACACGCTCCACCTGTACAGATGTGTAGACACCCTGATAATCAAGGCGCTTCTGAGCAGTGCGGACAGGGTCCAGCGTTAGGGGTAATTTTACCTTTTGCATAGGGCGCGCATATTAACTTTGTAATGTCATAGAGTCAAAGAAAAAGGCCGTTAAACAGCATCTTTCAACCACTATTCGCATCCAGTGCGGCGCACAGTTTAAAATGACTGTCACCAATTCGCTATCACTATTGAAAAAAAATGACGCCATCGATTCTTTTAGCTTCAACCTCGCCCTTTCGGCAGGCATTACTGCATAAACTGGGCCTGCCTTTTATTACCGCCGCGCCTGAGGTTGATGAGTCACCCCAGCCCGATGAGACCGCTGAAGCACTGGTGACCCGTCTTGCCGTGGCTAAAGCGCAGGCACTGGCAAAAACGTATCCCAGCCACTGGATAATCGGCTCCGACCAGGTTTGCGTGCTGGATGGCGCAATCGCCGGTAAGCCTCATACCGCTGAGAATGCGCAGGCGCAACTGCGTGCCGCCAGCGGAAAAGCCATTACCTTTTACACCGGTCTGGCGCTATTTCATCCGGTCAGTGGCACGCTGCTGCACTGCTGTGAGCCCTTTGTGGTTCATTTCCGCACGTTAACTGACGCTGAAATCAACGGCTATGTGGAAAAGGAGCAGCCGCTTCAGTGTGCGGGCAGTTTTAAAAGTGAAGGTCTGGGGATTTGTCTGTTTGATCGGCTGGAGGGACGCGATCCCAATACGCTGGTCGGGCTGCCGTTGATCGCGCTCAATGAGATGTTGCAGCAGGCCGGCATCAATCCTTTAACGAACTGATGCCGGAGAGATTACGCTTTCAGCTGACGCAGCTTAAGCAGGCATTGCTTCAGGCCATCATCCAGTGGCGCTTCGACCCGCATCACTTCGCCAGTGCCGGGATGCGTAAAGGTCAGCGCCGCAGCATGCAGGAACAGGCGTTTTAAACCGGTTGCCGCCAGCTGACTGTCAAACTCACGTTCTCCGTAGCGATCGTCGAAGGCAATGGGATGCCCGGCATGCAGCGTATGGACGCGAATCTGATGGGTACGACCGGTGACCGGGCTCGCTTTCACCAGCGTGGCAAACTCGAACCGCTCTTCTACTTTAAAGCGGGTTTCTGAAGCTTTGCCTTCGCTGCTGACGCGCACCACGCGCTCACCGCTCTGCAGGATGTTTTTCAGCAGCGGCGCCTGAACCACCTTCAGGTGTGACGGCCAATTGCCACGCACCAGGGCCAGATAATCTTTCTGCATCCCCTTTTCACGCAGTTGCTCATGAAGGGAACGCAGCGCCGAACGCTTTTTAGCGACCAGCAGAATGCCGGAGGTGTCACGATCCAGCCGATGCACCAGCTCCAGAAAGCGTGCTTCCGGCCGCAGGGCACGTAACCCTTCAATCACCCCGAAGCTGAGTCCGCTACCGCCATGCACTGCTGTGCCGGAAGGCTTGTTCATCACCAGCAGCGACTCATCCTCAAACAGGATGGCATTGGCCAGTGAAGCCACTTTCGCCAGTTTGGGGGAAACGGCATCTTCATCGCGTTCCGCTACACGAACCGGCGGAATGCGCACCTCATCGCCCTCCTCCAGCTTATATTCTGGCTTGACGCGCTTTTTATTCACCCGCACCTCGCCTTTGCGAACGATGCGATAAATCATGCTTTTGGGCACACCCTTGAGCTGGGTGCGCAAAAAGTTGTCAATGCGTTGTCCGGCATTTTCAGCCGTGATGGCGACAAAATGTACGCCGGGATTCTCTGTTTTCATGGCGGCGATTCTAAATAGTGTCCCCTGATAGCGCCACCCCTTTTTCTGTGCTTAACTCTGGAGTTGATGTGACGGCAGGTCGCCTCTCTGCTGGCTTTTTCAGCAAAGCGCTGTTTTGTCCGACACATTAGCAATTTAAATGTAAAGAAACTTCACAAGCTGGCTAAAGTCGCCTTGCTATATGAAGGTTAGCAATGGAATAATGCTTGAGTTTCTTGCCTGTTGCATTTCAGGGCAGAAAAAGAGCGAAATTGTCATTTTGCCGGATTGAGCAGACACGCAGCAATGGCGTAAGACGTAATGTGAAATCAGGCACTTAGCGGGCTGCGGGTTGCGGCCTGGACAACAGTATGGGATGCACGGGTTTTCTTTATTCTCTCAGGCATTTCCACTATCTGGTGCTGTTTTCCCTTATGAAAAACAGGCCACCGACGTTATTTGCGCCCCTCGCGCGGTCGACAGCCGTGAGGTTGACGACATTGCACTAAGTCACGGGGCCATCGGTTGATACTCGTCCAGGGTAACTATGCCCGCAGCTGTAATCACTCATGAAAGAATAACGAGTAAGTCACGATGAAAAGAATGTTAATAAACGCAACTCAGCAGGAGGAGTTGCGCGTTGCCCTGGTTGACGGTCAGCGTCTGTACGATCTGGATATTGAAAGTCCTGGACACGAGCAGAAAAAAGCCAACATTTACAAAGGTAAAATCACTCGCATTGAACCCAGCCTTGAAGCTGCGTTTGTCGATTACGGCGCAGAGCGTCACGGTTTCCTCCCGTTAAAAGAAATCTCCCGCGAATACTTCCCCTCCAGCTACAACGCGCATGGTCGTCCGAATATTAAAGACGTGCTGCGTGAAGGTCAGGAAGTCATTGTTCAGATCGATAAAGAAGAGCGTGGCAATAAAGGCGCTGCGCTGACTACCTTTATCTCTCTGGCGGGCAGCTATCTGGTACTGATGCCGAATAACCCACGTGCAGGTGGTATCTCTCGCCGCATCGAAGGTGACGATCGTACCGAACTGAAAGAAGCCCTGTCGGCGCTGGAACTGCCGGAAGGTATGGGCCTGATTGTCCGTACTGCGGGCGTCGGTAAATCAGCCGAATCGCTGCAGTGGGATTTAAGCTTCCGTCTCAAACACTGGGAAGCGATCAAGAAAGCCGCTGAAAACCGCCCTGCTCCGTTCCTGATCCATCAGGAAAGTAACGTGATTGTGCGTGCCTTCCGCGACTATCTGCGTCAGGACATCGGTGAAATCCTTATCGATAACCCGAAAGTACTGGAACTGGCGCGTCAGCATATCGCTGCGCTGGGCCGTCCGGACTTCAGCAGCAAAATTAAGCTCTACACCGGTGAAATCCCGCTGTTCAGCCACTATCAGATCGAATCGCAAATCGAATCCGCTTTCCAGCGTGAAGTCCGCCTGCCTTCCGGTGGCTCGATTGTGATCGACAGTACCGAAGCACTCACCGCTATCGATATCAACTCAGCACGTGCGACGCGCGGCGGTGATATCGAAGAGACGGCGTTCAACACCAACCTTGAAGCGGCCGATGAGATTGCTCGTCAGCTGCGTCTGCGTGACCTGGGCGGCCTGATCGTTATCGATTACATCGATATGACGCCGGTACGCCATCAGCGCGCGGTTGAGAATCGTCTGCGTGAAGCTGTCCGTCAGGACCGCGCCCGCATTCAGATCAGCCACATTTCACGTTTCGGCCTGCTGGAGATGTCCCGTCAGCGTCTGAGCCCGTCATTAGGTGAATCCAGTCATCACGTCTGCCCACGCTGTAGCGGCACCGGCACCATCCGTGATAACGAGTCACTGGCGCTGTCGATCCTGCGTCTGATTGAAGAAGAAGCGCTGAAAGACAACACCAAAGAAGTTCACGCCATTGTTCCGGTTCAGGTGGCCTCTTACCTGCTGAATGAAAAACGTGAAGCGGTTAACGCCATTGAAACACGCCAGGGTGGCGTGCGGGCTATCATCGTTCCTGACGACAAGATGCAGACCCCACACTACTCCGTGCTGCGCGTGCGCAAAGGCGAAGAGACGCAGACCCTGAGCTATCATCTGCCGAAGCTGCATGAAGCCGAAATGGCGATGCCGTCGGAAGAGGAACATGCTGAACGTCGTCGTCCTGAGCAGCCTGCTCTGGCCGCGTTTGTGATGCCTGATGCGCCTCCGGCACCGGTAGAAGTTGAGCCAGAAGCGCAGCGCGCTGAAGCCCAGCCGGCCGCAAAAGCAGCACCTGCTGTGGCTGCGCCTGCTACCGTCAGCACCGGCTTCTTTGGCCGTCTGCTTGGTGGCCTGAAAAAAATGTTCGCAGGCGAAGAAGCCCCTGCCGCCGCACCCGTGGCCACTGAGGTTGCAGAACCCCAGAAAGCGCCTGAAAGCGAGCAGGAAAACGGCAATGGCCGTGGCGAGCGCCGCAGCAATAACAACAACCGCCGTAACAATAATCGTCGTGAGCGTACGCCGCGTAACGGAGATAACGCGCAGTCGCGTGAAGGCCGTGAACCACGCGAAAACCGTGAGCCTCGTGAAAACCGCGAACCTCGTGAAAGCCGTGAACCGCGCGAAAGTCGCGAGCCACGTGAAAATCGCGAGCAGCGCGAGGGCAACGATAATCGCCGCAACAAGCGTCAGTCCCAGTCTGGTGAAGTGCGTGAAGAGCGTCCGGCACTGAGCGAAGAAGCGCGCCAGCAGCGTGATGAGCAGCAGCAACAGCGCCGTGAACAGCGTGCTGAGCGTCAGCGTCGTCGTCAGGAAGAGAAACGTGCCGGTGAAGAAGCCGCCAAAGTGGCTGAGCAGCCAGTAGTGGTAGCCGACGTTCCGGACGTGACCGAGCCGCAGGATGATGAGCGCGTACAGGTTATGCCGCGTCGCAAGCCGCGTCAGCTGAACCAGAAGGTGCGTGTTGATGATAACCGTCCACCTATGCCAGCCGAAGCCAGCGACTTTGCCCAGCCGGCTGAAGTGCGTCAGCCTCAGCAGACAGACGTGGCTCAGCCACAGCCTGAGTTCCAGGCACCGCAGGGTGAAGAGCAGGATGACAACGACAACCGTGATAACGCCAATATGCCGCGTCGTTCACGTCGTTCGCCTCGTCATCTGCGCGTCAGCGGACAGCGTCGTCGTCGTTACCGTGATGAGCGTTATCCGACTCAGTCAGCAATGCCGCTGGCCGCTGCAGCTGCATCGCCAGAGATGGCATCCGGTAAAGTCTGGATCCGTTACCCGGTGAGCCAGGCCAGCGAAGAGCAGGTTCAGAATGTGACTCACGAGACGCCAGCGTACAACCGCGAAGAGACAGCAGACGCCGCGAGTGCGCTGCCCGTTGCTGCCGCTGTTGAATCTGTTGCTCAGCAAGCGCCAGTGCAACAGGCCGAGCCGCAGGCAGAAACGCCAGTGCCGGTCGTGAATACTGACGATACCCGTGCTATCGACGCGCCGGTTGACGAGCAGCCTTCCGTTGTTCCGGCGGCAGATGAAGCAAAAGCGGAAGCGGTAGCAGCCGAAGCCGTGCCTGCTGAGCCTGTCACTGAAGCGCCGGTTGTGACACCAGCGGTTGAGACTGCACAGCCTGCAGCGGTTGCAGAAGAAGCACAGCCTGTGGAAGTTGCTGAGCAATCGGCTACCGACGTCAGCGAAGCGATCGCAGCAGAAGTTGAAGAAGTTCTGAATGCGCCGGTCGCTGCTGAAGCTGAAACAGCGCCTGTTCGTGAACCTCATGCTCCGGTAGCCGCACGCGATGTCGCCCCTGAAGCACCGGTGACTGCAGCCGAACCTGTTGTATCAGTGCCTGCAACTGCCTCAGTGCCGAATGATGGTACGCGCTGGAAACATTTTGCCTCTGCGCCGATGACTAAAGCACCTGCGCCAGTCTGGCAGTCAGAACCGGCACCACATAGTGACTGGGTGCGTGCACCTTATGAGTTCGACGGTCGCGGTTCTGCAGGTGGTCATAGCGCCACACATCATGCCACTGCCCCGGCGACCAAGCCGTAACGCATAGGCTGTTGTGAACTGAACCCCGGCCTGCAAGCCGGGGTTTTTTTATGCCTGCGATTCTGCCCGCCAGCGGACAGAGGATAATTAACCTCCCCTCCTCGTTTATCAGGAATCAGGAATCAGGAATCAGGAATCAGGAAAGTGTGTGCGTGAAAGCGTAAAGCGTGAAAGCAGGACTGCCATGCGAGCAGCCTGCGATGTAAATCAACCCGGTTTAATTTCTATCACTCCCGCCACCGGCTGAATCGCAGGCAAAAAAATCCCACCCTCCTTTATCAGGAGGGTGGGAAAAAGTAAGCGCATCCGGTTAAAGTACGCTCAAAATTTCAGGTCAGACTACGAGTTCATCTGGAACAGGGACATCTTAGACATGTCGGTAAAGGTCTTATAGGACGCCTGTAATGCCGTCTGCTGCATGGTGTAGTTAGAAGCCGCTTCGGTTAAATCCACGTTAACCAGGTCACTCATCTGCGAGCTGTAAATCACACTACGGTCATCGCCCTGGGCATTCAGCGTATCGATCTCTGAAAGCTGGGTACCAATCTCAGAACGCACGGTTAAGACATTATTCAGCGAGTTACCCAGGCCACGGTTGGTTTTATCCATCGCCGCCTGGAAAGTCTGTTTGGTTGCGGCGTCAGCATCATCCTGCGGCACTTTCAGTGCAGCAATGGCGCTATCCAGCATCGTAAACACATTCGTTTCGCTGGCGCTGCCATCCGGCTCTTTGGTGGCATTGCCGGAGATCGCCATAAAGATATTGTCACCGGTATGGCCCACGGTCATCGTACGGCTGGTATCGACCTTCTGAGTGATCGCATCGGTGCCGCCTGCGTAACCGACGCCGGTGCCAGCCGCATCCACAAATGGCGCGCTGTCAGTTTTATAACCGGCAAAAATATAGCGGCCATTGGCATCCTGGCTGTTTGCCTGGTTCAGCAACTGGGCGCGGATACCCTCCAGCTGGGTAGCAATCGAACCACGGTCATCGTCGCTCAGCGTACCGGTTGAACCGTTGACGATCAGCCCTTGCGCAGCAATGATCCCATCGGTGACGCCTTTCAGCGTATTCTCTTCCAGTGACAGACCCTGCTCGGCAAAGGTACGCGCCAGCTCATACTGCTTGCCCTGCTGCTGGGTTTGAGACAACACGACAGCACGAGAGGCGGCAATCGGATCGTCCGAAGGATTATTCACACGGCGGCCGCTGGAAAGCTCCTGGCCTGATTTCAGCCAGGAGGCCTGTGAGTCAGTGATGCCGCGCACCTGCTGCTCAAAAATCATATTGGTACTGATTCGCATGTTATCTCCTGCCCTTAGCGAATATTGATCAATGCATTAAACACGGTGCTGGCAGTCTGCAGCACCTGCGCATTAGCCATGTAATATTGCTGATATTTGGTCAGGTTGGCGTACTCCTCATCGAGGTTTACCCCAGAGACCGATTGCTGGCGCTGAGTCAGCTGGCTGACCACGCTTTTCTGAGTGGTGCTGGTAGTTTCCAGTGAACTGGTTTTGTTACCCACACTACTGACGATGGTGGCGTAGGCCTGAGACAGCGTGGCGTTGCCGCCGACCAGTTTCACATCCTGCAGATTCAGCAGTTTTTGCGCATTGCGGTTATCACTCTCACCGCCTACTGCACCCGCGGCGGCCACCTGCGATTCACTGGTGATCGCGACTGACATATCGTTGATGGCGTTCTGGACCGGCTTCACCAGGAAACTGTCTTTGGCAGCAGGTGCAGGCGTGCCGGCGACGGTCAGTTTCAGACCGTCAAAGCTCAGCGTGGTGTTGCCACTGGCATCGGTACCTGGCGTGATGGTAACGGCCGTACTGTCTGAGGCGCGGGTCGCGGTCCAGTTATTGCCGTCATAACTCACGGTGTAGTTGGACGCTTTCAGTGCACTGGTATCGGTCCACTCAGCGGTGACGGACGCGGCGGTGCTGTTTTTACTGTTGCCCACCACGATCGGGCTGCCGATATTAAAGAAATCGACGCCCTGATTGCCTTTGCTATCAAAGCCCTGCTTGTGAACATCGTTAAAGCTGGTGGTAAACGCCGCCGCTAACTGACCCAGCTGGTTCTGTGCCAGATCCAGATCCTGAGTACGGAACGCCAGCAGACCACCCAGCGAACCGGTGGTGATCAGCTTTTCCGGGATCTCGACGTTGCCCGCCTGTTTATCGACATAGCCGATGGTAGTGCGTGTCGGATCGCTGCTGGAGGGCATCGCCACCAGATCGTGAGATTTGTCGCCGTTCACCAGCGTCAGGCCATTGGCCATCGCGACCGTGTAACCGCCATCCTGCTGCGATACCGTCACACCAACCACGTTATTCAGGGTATTCACCAGCTGATCGCGCTTATCGAGCAGATCGTTAGGTGCGGCACCGTTTGCCGTGCTCAGTTTGCCAATCTGTTTGTTCAGATCGGCAATCTGGCTGGTAATGGTATTGACCTGCTTGATGCTGGAATCGACATCGGCGTTGACGCTGTTCTGCATATTATTCAGGTATTGTGCTGACGTCTGGAACTGGCTGACCAGCCCCTGCGCATTGCTGAGCATCGACTGACGCGCCGACGGATCGTTGGCGTTGCTGACCACGTTCTGCAGGTTGGTAAAGAAGCCCTGCAGCGAGGTCGACAGGCTGGTAGTCGAGGTCGACAGCAGATCGTCAATGTTAGAAATCTGGCTGTGCTGGGTGCTTACCGCGCTGTAGTTCGCGCTGGAACCGCGCAGCTGCGTAGCAATAAACGCATCATATTCACGTTGTACACCGGTGATATTCACGCCGTTACCATAATAGCTATTGCCCTGCAGGGTACTGTTCGCCTGCGCCAGTACCGTGGTCTGACGTGAATAGCCCGCCACGGTGTAATTGGAAATGTTGTTACTCGTGGTGCTCAGAGCGGCCTGCGCGGCACTCAATCCGCTCATCGCGGAGTTAATTATGCTGGACATCTCGGTTCCTTACGTTCCCCGTCAACCGGGCTGGCAGACATCAAAGTGGGCGCCAGCAGGCGAAAACGCTTCTGGCTATAGGGATGTTATCGGCTTGCTAAAGTGAAACTTGAGGCGCAATGATCAGAACAGGTCGCCCATATCCTGACTGTAAGCTTTGACGACTTTGTCGCCCATACTTTTGAATTGCTGAATCATTCCCACCAGCTTTTGCGCATATTTTGGATCGGTGGCATAACCGGCCGCCTGTAAGGCCTGCGCACCCTGCTCTGCGCTTGAGGCGTTCGTCACCGCCGCATAGCGTGGGTTTTTGGTCAGGAGTTTGACGTAGTCGGTCAGCGCCTCGAAATAGGAGTTATAGACGCGGAAGCTGGCACGCACTTTCTTCGCTTCGCCCTGCTCATATTCGGTGGTCATGATATCGGTGGTGTCACCTTTCCAGTCGCCGCTGGCTTTAATCCCGAACACGTTGTAGCTCGGTTTGCCGTCGCGGGTCAGGATCTGACGCTGGCCCCAGCCCGACTCCAGCGCAGCCTGCGCCAGAATCAGGTGATGAGGAATGCCACTCTGCTGGCTGGCAGCCTGGGCCGGTTGCGTCAGCTGGGCGATAAACTCGCGGCTGTCACTGGGCAGACCCGTCGGTGAAGCGACCGGCGGCAGACGCGGCATTGCCTTACGCACAATCTGCTCCAGCTGCTGCGCGGGCAGTGGTGTTGCCCCGCTGGTGCTGAGAATAAAGCTGTTATCCAGCTTCATCGGCACCGTACCGGCTTTTTCATCCGGCGCGGTGGCGGGCTGCATCTGTTTGACGATGGTTTCCGCCAGGCCGAGGCCGCGCTTCCCCATCTCCTGTGCAATCTGCTGGTCATACATAGAGGTAAAGAGTTTGGTCTGCTCGTTGCCCATAATGCCGTCCTGCGGCAACGCCTCGCGCATACTCTTCAGCATCATCTGTACAAACATCCCTTCGACCTGACGCGCCACCTGCAACGCTTGTCCTTTCGGATCGTTGCTGGCCTGGCGTTTCAGTTCATTCAGGGAACGGCTGTCGAAAGCCGAACTCGTCAGAGATTGCATATCAGCCATCAGATAATTTCCAGTTTGGCACGCAGACAGCCGGCACTCTGCATCGACTGCAGAATTGACATCAGTTCGATAGGTGACGCACCCAGCGCATTCAGCGCACGCACCACGTTGTTCAGGTTGGCGCTGGCGTTGACGCGTTGCAGCGCACCGCCGGTCTGGCGCAGATCGATCTGAGTCTGCGTCGTCGCCACCGTCTGACCACCGGCCAGTGGGGTATCAGGCTGACTGACGTTCTGCTGCTGGTTAACCGTCACCGACAGGTTGCCCTGCGCCACCGCACACTGATTCAGCGTCACTTCACGGTTCATTACCACCGAACCGGTACGGGAGTTGATGATGACTTTGGCATCTTCAACCGGGATCGACACATTAATGTTCTGGATCTCAGCCAGCAGACGCACCTGCGCACCATTATTAGGCGATACGCGGATCTGCACGGTACGGGCATCCAGCGGCTGCGCTGCGCCGTAGCCGCCACGGGCGTTAATGGCATCAGCAATTCGCTGCGCCATCGAGAAATCTTCGCTGTTAAGCTGCAGATTAATGGTGTTCTGCGTACCAAAGTTGCTCTGCAGTTCACGCTCAACGGTTGCACCGCCGGTGATACGGCCACCGTTCAGCTGGTTAACCTGAACACTGCTGCCGCCCGCTGACGCACCCGCGCCACCGACAAGAATATTACCCTGCGCCAGCGCATAAACCTGGTTATCGACCCCTTTCATCGGCGTCATTAACAGCGTGCCGCCGCGCAGGCTTTTGGCGTTACCCAGTGACGAGACCACCACATCCAGGTTCTGTCCCTGACGGGCAAACGAGGGCAGTTTAGCGGTGACCATGACGGCCGCCACGTTCTTCAGCTGCATGTTGGTCCCGGTGGGAACGGTAATACCAAGCTGCGACAGCATGTTGCTCACTGTCTGGGTAGTAAATGGCGTCTGGGTAGTCTGGTCACCGGTGCCATCCAGCCCCACAACCAGGCCGTAGCCCAGCAGCTGGTTATCACGAACGCCCTGTACCGTGGTTAAATCACGAATCAAATCGGCTTTTGCCAGCAGGCTGAAGCCCAGCAGCAGCGCCAGCCCGGCGCGTAACAGCGTTAACTTTTTCATTGAAACCTCTTACATCGGCGAGATGTTCAGGAAGAAACGCTGGAACCAACCCATGGTCTGCGCCTCATTGATGTAACCATTTCCGACGTACTCAATACGTGCATCGGCGACAGCGGTAGATAACACGGCGTTACTGGCGCTGATGGTGCGTGGGTTGACCACGCCCGAGAAGCGAATGAACTCCGTGCCCTGATTAATGGCGATCTGTTTTTCACCGACCACGTGCAGGTTGCCGTTTGACAACACCTGATCCACGGTGACGGTAATGGTGCCGGTAAAGGTGTTATTGGCGGATGCGCCGCCTTTACCTGCGAAATCATTTTTGCCTTCGGCGCTGAGGTTGGCTTTTTCACCACCTGCACCCACCAGGCCTGCCAGACCGGTCGGCACCGCGCTCACACCAAAGCTGTTGCTGCCATCGCGACTGGCATTGGCTGAGGAGCTCTTGCTGGCGCTGACGTTTTCCTGCAGCGTAATGGTCAGAGTATCGCCAATGTTGCGTGGACGGCGATCCTCAAACAGCGGCTGATAGCCGTAGTTAAGCGGCGCGACGCCCTGGAATATAGAGCCGTTGACCACCGGTGGCGCGGACGGCATTGGTTGCGCTGTGGTTGCACCTTCGACCAGAGGGGTACGCGGGACCAGGGCACATCCGTTGAGAGTTAGCAGCAACGAGGCGACTAACCAATGTCCAGGCTTGAGAATCTGTTGCTTCGCCACGGCGTCACGACCTTATTAATGTCTGTCATTCAGGCCAGCACGCGCTGGCCCTGTTCGGGATTAAAGCTGAGTTAATTTCGCCAGCATCTGATCAGAGGTACTGATCGCCTTGCTGTTGATTTCGTAAGCGCGCTGCGTCTGAATCATGGTGACCAGCTCTTCCGCCACGTTAACGTTCGAGGTTTCGGTATAGCCCTGATAGAGCAGACCCGCGCCGTTCTGGCCTGGCGTGCTGTCCGTCGGAGCGCCCGATGCCTGCGTTTCCTTGTAGAGGTTTTCACCCACGCTATCGAGACCGGCGTCATTCATAAAGGTGCTCAGGGTTAACTGACCGACCTGCGCGGCCTGGGCCTGCCCCTGCTGCGTCACGCTGACCACACCGTCACGCGACACCGTGATGCTGGTGGCGTTAGCCGGAATAGTAATGCCTGGCTGTACCGGGAAACCGGAGTTGGTCACCAGCTGGCCGTTCTGATCAACCTGAAACGCGCCGTCACGGGTATAAGCAGAGGTGCCATCCGGCATCTGAATCTGAAAATAACCCTGGCCGTTAATGGCGATATCTTTTGAGTTGCTGGTCTGCGACAGGTTGCCCTGCGTATGCAGACGTTCAGTGGTCACCGGACGTACACCGGTACCGATCTGCAAACCAGATGGCAGCGTTGTCTGTTCAGATGACTGGGTGCCCGGCTGGCGCATGGTCTGGTACATCAGATCTTCGAACACGGCACGCGAACGCTTAAAGCCGTTGGTGCTGACGTTTGCCAGGTTGTTGGCAATGACATCCATGTTCATCTGCTGCGCATCAAGACCGGTCTTAGCGATCCATAAAGAACGAATCATGTTGTTATCCTCGTGCCTTAGCCCATGCTCAGGAGCTGGTTGGCTTTTTGTTCATTTTCGTCGACGTTGGTGATGACTTTCATCTGCATCTCAAAACGTCGGGCGTTGGCGATCATATCGACCATGGTTTCTACCGGTTTGACGTTGCTGCCTTCCAGCACGCCAGGCATCACCTGCATAGTGGCATCAGCCTGCAGCGCGGCACCGCGGGTCGCCTGCGTCGACGCAGTAGGCCGGAACATGCCGTCATCACTGCGCTGCAGCTCCTGTCCGGTTGCCCTGACCAGCTTCAGCTTGCCCAGCTGAACCGTGGCGTTCGGCGAATCACCGGCATTCAGCCCGGTGATCGAGCCGTCGGCTGCAATGGTGATTTCAGTGCCCTGCGGGATCACAATCGGACCGCCATCGCCCATCACAGGATTGCCCTGAACCGTCAGCGTACCGGTCGGACTGATTTGCATATTGCCGTTGCGGGTATAGGCTTCGCTGCCGTCAGCGGTACGCACCGCCAGCCAGCCATCCTGCTGCACCGCTACATCGAGCGGACGCTCGGTATAATCCATCGCGCCCTGACTCATGTCGGCGCCCGGTGTCGAGGCGGCGACCAGCGTACGGGTTGGCAGCGACCAGCCACTCACCGGCACAGCGCGCAGCGCATTCAGCTGCGCACGAAAACCCGGTGTAGAGGCGTTGGCGAGGTTGCTGGCGGTAACCGCCTGCTGATCCAGCGTCTGGCTGGCCGCGCCCATCGCGGTATATATCGCGTGATCCATATGGCAATCCTGTTAGCGAATTAACGTAAGTTAACCAGCGTGTTGAGAATCTGGTCCTGAGTTTTAATGGTCTGCGCATTCGCCTGATAGTTACGCTGCGCGACGATCATGTTCACCAGCTCTTTACTCATGTCGACGTTGGAAGATTCCAGTGCGCCAGCCGTCAGTGAACCAAAGGTGCCGGTATTCGCCAGACCGATTGCTGCCTGACCGGATGCACTTGACGCAGACCAGACGTTGTCGCCCTGAGACTGCAGACCTTCCGGGTTAGAGAAGCTCGCCAGGACAATCTGACCCAGCAGCTGGGTTTTCTGGTTTGAGTAGCTGCCGGTGATGGTGCCGTCATCATTGATCGCGTAGCTGGTCAGATCGCCAGGCGCATAACCATCCTGCGTCGGGCTGCCAAAGGTGGTGCTGCCGGTGTTCTGCTGCAGGCTGCCCAGCATGCTCAGGTTGATCGGCTGATTGGCGACTGCGCCATTCGCTCCGCCCACGTTCAGCGTCAGGCCGACGGTGCCATCGGTAGTCGTGCTGACGACAGCGCCGGTGGCATCCAGCTTAGAGACGCTGGTCAGCTTACCGCTGGTGTCAAACGCCATTCTGAAGTCACCCGCTGAACTGCCGGTGTTGCCATCAATGGTGCGCACGGTCCAGCTGTTGCTGGTGGTGTCTTTCACGAAATACATGTCGAGCGCGTGATCATTACCCTGCGAGTCGAACACGGTTGCCGTGGTTTTCTTGTTGTAGCTGTCTGCGTTCGCCGTCGAGAAGGTGGCCACAGATGGCGCTGTATCCGTTGAGTTCAGGTTGGCAACCAGACCGGCAGTGGTGGTCGCGCGGGCTGACATCTGCTCGGTAGGAATACGCAGCGCCACCGGGTTAGCACCTGCCTGGATAGTGGCCGGTGAGCCGCTGGCCGGATAGCCGGTCACGTTCAGACCCTGGGTATTGACCAGGTTACGGTTGGCATCCAGCGTTAACTGACCATTGCGTGAATAGAAGACGCCGCCGCTGCTGTCGGTCATACGGAAGAAACCGTTGCCGCTCAGCGCAACGTCCAGGCCACGACTGGTCGTGGTGGTGGCGCCGTCGTTAAAGTTCTGGATTACCGCAGCAACTTTGGTACCGAGGCCGACGTTAGAACCGGCAAACATATCGGCAAACGCGATGGTGCTCGATTTAAAGCCCGCAGTGGCGGAGTTGGCAATGTTGTTACCGATGACATCAAGGTTACTTGAAGCAGCGCCAAGGCCGCTGACCGCTTGGGAAAATGACATGTGTTTGTTTCCTGTCTACAGGTTAATCAGAGAATCTGACGTACGTCGTCAAGGGTGGCGGAGCCCATGGTGCCGAGATCCAGTTTTGTGGTGTTGTTCGCAGTACTCACCCCATTGACGTAGGCGTAGTTAAGCGGTTGTGCCACCAGTTGTGCGTTGCCATTGCTTGCGGCAATCGCAACGCTGTATTTACCATCCGGGGCGACAGAGCCATCTGTCAGCTTGCCGTCCCACGAGAAGGTGTGCACGCCAGCGCTCAGCGCGCCCAGATCGACGGTGTCGATCACCGTGCCACTGGCATCTTTAATGGTGGCCGATGTGCCGGTTGAGGCGGAGGCCAGCTCAACGCCAAATGGCGTTGTGGTACCGTTGCCTACCAGAATCTGTCCGCCATTGACCATTACGCCATGCCCAATCAGCGTGGAGCTCTGCAGCGACTGGCTGGTGCTGATCTGGCCGGAGATCGATCCCAGCGTGGTATTCAGTTTTTCAATGCCGCTCAGGGTATTGATCTGTGCCAGCTGCGTGGTGAGCTGACTGTTATCCATCGGATTAGTTGGATCCTGGTTCTTTAACTGCGTCACCAGCATGGTCAGGAACTGATTCTGCAGATCCTGCGCATTGTTGCCGGTGCCACTGGTGTTAGAAGAGCTAAGGACCGTGGGGTCCAGTCTTTCGTTAACGCCTACCGCGATAGCCATAATTTTTCTCCGTTATTGCCCGATCGTCAGGGTTTTCATCATCATCGACTTCACGGTGTTGAGCACTTCGACGTTGGCCTGGTAGCTACGTGACGCCGACATGGTGTTGACGCTTTCAGAGACCACATCCACGTTCGGCATCTTCACGTAGCCTTTGGCATCTGCCATCGGATTGCCCGGGTCATAGACCAGCTTGGCCGGTGTAGGGTCATCCACGACTCTTGCCACTTTCACGCCGCCGGTGGCTGAGCCTGGTGCCGCATCGGTCTGGAAAACCACCTGCTTTGCCACGTAAGGCTTGCCATCGGGGCCGGTGACGCTGTCGGCGTTCGCCAGGTTACTGGCACTGACGTTTAATCGCTGTGATTGCGCGGTCATCGCTGAACCGGCAATGTCAAAAATATTCAGCAAGGCCATAATTATTGTCCTTGTAACACGCTCATCATGCCTTTGATCTGGCTGCTGATGAGGGTGAGGTCGGTTTGATATTTCAGGCTGTTATCCGCGAACTGCGTACGCTCACGGTCCATATCTACGGTGTTGCCGTCGGCAGAAGGCTGGTCAGGAATGCGATAAAGCATATCCATCGATGGCACGCCGTTTGTCTGTGCTTCAATATGGCGAGCTGACGTGACTTTTAACGCCATGCTGCTGCCTTCCGCACGACCATTGGACATCACCCGACTCAGCTCGCTGGCAAAGTCGATATCCCGGGCCTGATAACCAGGGGTATCGGCGTTGGCAATATTTGACGCCAGGATCTCCTGACGTTGAGCACGCAGGTTGAGGGCCTCCGTACCAAATTTCAGCGCCGCATCCAGTTTGTCGAGCATGTTTCCTCCGCGTATGAGAATTTCGAGCTCGCAGCTTAATTTGAAAACGCAAGGGGTCATCGTCTGAATAAGGCCTCAAATGACCGCTATTTTGACAATTAAGGATTTTTCTTAAGGGAGTACACTCGTCGCCATCATCAGTGAGGAAATGCACAATGCGTCGATATCTGACCCTGCTGACCAGTCTGCTGGTCGCGATCGCCCTGCCGGTTTCCGCCGGGGATCTTAATGCACAACTGAATCAATTTTTTAAAGCGCGTGACGCCCAGCATGCTGATGGCATGGTCGTGGTGGTACGCACGCCGCAGGAACAGTGGCCAGCCTGTGAGGCGCCACAGTTCACCCTGCCCGGCAACAGCCGGTTGTGGGGCAATATGAGCGTGGCGGCAAACTGTGGCGAGAACCGCCGTTATATTCAGGTTCAGGTGCAGGTCACCGGTTCCTATCTGGTGGCGAACCGGCTGCTGAGCCAGGGCAGTAGCGTGAGCGAGAGTGATTTCACTCTGCAGACCGGCCGCCTCGATACTCTGCCTGCCCGCGCCCTGCTGAATGCGGACTCGGTCGCAGACGCCGTGGTGCTACGTGATATCCAGCCAGGACAGCCGATTAATCCCTCTACGCTGCGTCAGCCGTGGCGTGTCAAGGCAGGTCAGAATGTGATGGTGATTGCCAGCGGTGACGGCTTTGACGCCAGCGGTGAGGGCAAGGCGCTGAATAACGCCGCCCGATCGCAGTCGGTCCGGGTCAGGATGGGAAATGGCCAGATTGTCAGCGGTAAGGTACGCGAGGATGGGAATATTCTTATAACGCTGTAAAGTGTTAAAGAAGCCAGTAGTGCTGCCGATAGAAGAATCAACGAAGCGATAACGCTATTCTGATTCAGGTGGCAGACTTCCCCTGACCGTACAGGAGCCCGAACATGAGCATTGACAGAACGCAACCTCTGAAACCCGCCAGCACCGTACAGAGCCGCGATAGCAGTGAGTCCGGCAGCAGCAAAGTGCGCCAGAGCGCCAGCCCGGTGGCAGCAGCCACGACCCCTGCAGCAGCCCAGGTCAGCCTGAGCAGCGCGCAGTCGCAGCTGATGCAGCCGAGCAGCAAAGATATTAACGTCGAGCGCGTTGAACAACTGAAAACCGCCATTCGTAATGGCGAACTGAAGATGGATACCGGCAAAATCGCCGATGCGCTGATTGCCGACACCAAGGCGTATTTAGAGGGTAATTAGTTCCCATGAGTAATTTGCAGACCACCTTAGATAAGATGCAGGACGTGCTGGCGTCGCTCTCAGCCGTGCTGGAAGAAGAGCAGCAGCAGCTGGCCGCCGGAAACATTAACAGCAATCTGTTGCAGCGTATTACCGAAGATAAAAGCGCGCTGCTCAGTACGCTGAACTATCTGGATGAGATGCGCCGCACCGCTGAACAGAGTCAGGCGACATCTGCACCTTATCGTGGTCAGAACGACATGGCGCGCCGCTGGGACACTATCCAGCAGCATAGCCGTCGTCTGCAGGATGCCAATGTTCATAACGGCCTGCTGCTGCAACACCAGATCCGCTACACCCAGGATGCGCTTGACGTGCTGAAGCCGCATCAGACCCAGGCATTTTACGGCCCGGATGGGATGGGTAAAGGCCAGGCGACGTTAAGTCGCAAAGCCTGAACCGGATAGTAGCGAAAAAAATCCCGCCTGGTGCGTAATGCTGATCAGTTAAGATTAGATTTGTAAAGGCTGCCACGGTCAAACGTGGCAGACTTTTTTCCGGGCGGGCGAGCCGCAGTGCGGGCCAGCGCACCTCTGCTGCTGCCGGGCCGTCCTCGCGCCGCTCATGCGGTGCCTTCGGCTTTGACGTCGTGCCGACGAACCGTTCGGGGATCGGCCCTCCATGGCCGGCCCCGAACTCTCCACGCTTCCCGGCGTGGACTTCTGGCCCGCCTGAGCGCCTCAGCGCTGCGGATAGCCCTTTCAGCAGCAGAGGCGCTCAGGCCTTCACTCTCGTGCTCTTTTTAACAATACACACTGAAGTTTCAGAGCAGGCCGGTGGCGGGCAGGGGCAGGCAATCCGCAGCGCTGAACAGAATCAGTCTGCCAGGAGAGCCCGCAGCACGCGGGCGAAAGGCGGGGCGGCACAGGATGTGCCATCCCCGGCGGTCCGTCAGGCAGAGGAATGACGTGAAGGAACCCCGCAGCGGCGCGAGGACCGCCAGCCCCTGCCCGGCACCAGACTGCGTTATCACCTGTCGCTTAACTGACTGGCATTACGCCTGATGCGGGATTTTTTATGGCGTGATTTAGGCCCTCGGTTACGATTCGCTTTGATATTGTATTTTCACAGGGAGTTAAGTTTACTCATTGTGGCAAACATTACACAGCGGTGCGACGCGCGTAGTCGCGCAGCCGGAAGCCCAGCAGCCCCAGCGCCAGGAAGTAGGCCCCGCCGCCCACACCACAGACCGCGGCCAGTCGCAGCAGCCGCCACAGCATCGATCCCTGCTCCCAGGCTGGCATCCACTGCAGCATGGCAAACAGCGCGCCTGCCATCACCACTACGGCTATCAGCAGGCGGATCAGGAAGCTGCTCCAGCCCGGCTGCGGCATAAATATATTCTTCTTACGCAGCTGCCAGTAGAGCAGCGACGCATTCAGACAGGCTGCCAGCCCAATCGACAGTGACAGACCGGCGTGTTTCAGCGGACCAATAAACGCCAGGTTCATTACCTGCGTCATGATCAGCGTGATAATCGCGATTTTAACCGGCGTTTTGATGTCCTGACGGGAATAGAAGCCCGGAGCCAGCACCTTGACCACGATCAGCCCCATCAGTCCGACGGAGTAGGCGATCAGGGCGCGCTGCGTCATCAGTGCATCAAAGGCAGTGAATTTGCCGTACTGGAACAGCGCCACGGTCAGCGGGCCGGAGAGCATGCCCAGCGCTACCGCGCTGGGAAGCGCCAGCAGGAAACAGAGGCGCAGACCCCAGTCCATCAGCCGGGAATATTCATCATGGTTGCCGCTGGCAAAACTTTTGGCCAGCGACGGCAGCAGAATGGTGCCCAGCGCCACGCCCAGCACACCCGAGGGGAACTCCATCAGGCGGTCCGCGTAGTACATCCAGGAGACCGAACCTGAGACCAGAAACGAGGCGAAGATGGTGTTGATGATCAGTGAGATCTGACTGACAGAAACGCCCAGAATGGCAGGTCCCATCTGACGCATGACCCGCCAGACGCCCGCATCACGCAGATTCAGGCGTGGCAGCACCAGCATCCCGAGTTTCTTCAGGTGTGGCAGCTGATAGCCGAGTTGCAGCACGCCGCCAGCCACCACGGCCCAGGCCAGCGCCATTACCGGTGGGTGGAAGTGCGGCGCGGCAAACAGCGCAAAGCCAATCATGCTGACGTTCAGCAGGGTCGGTGCAAAGGCCGGTACCGAGAAGCGGTTCCAGGTATTCAGCACCGCACCCGCCAGTGACGCCAGCGAAATCAGCATAATATAGGGAAAGGTCACCCGCAGCAGCGAGCTGGTGAGCGCAAACTTATCGGGACTGTCGGCAAAGCCGGGTGCCGTCACCATGATGACCCAGGGCGCAGCAATCATGCCCGCCACCGTGACCAGCGCCAGCGCCAGCGTCAGCAGGCCCGAGACGTAAGCCAGGAACAGTTTCGTCGCCTCTTCGCCCTGCTTGCTTTTATATTCAGCCAGAATGGGCACGAAGGCCTGAGAAAAGGCGCCTTCAGCAAAAATACGCCGCAGCAGATTGGGAAGTTTAAACGCAACAAAGAACGCATCGGTCGCCATTCCGGCGCCAAACACCCGCGCCACGATGGCATCACGGGCAAAGCCCAGTACGCGGGAAAACAGGGTCATAGAACTGACCGCTGCCAGCGATTTCAACAAATTCATAATTGACGGCGCATCCTGAAAAGAATCAGCAAAAAGGAGAATTAGCGCGGGCACCCAGAAGATGCCCGGCGACAGTCTACTGCCACGGAGGGAAATGACCAGCACGGAGTGTTACAAGGCGTTATTCCTGCGTCGCCTCACGCCACAATTTTTCCACCACACGCTGCGCCATCAGCGCCTGCTCACCGCTGGTTTCAGGCTTCGTCTGATTTTGTACGCAGTCGATGAAATGGCGAGCCGCACCGCTGAAACCGCGCTGGGTCAGATGACTCTGCCAGGCGGGCGGTGGCGTAATCAGCAGCCCGTCACGCCGTTCTTCCTGCCAGTCGCGCATCTCACTGATGTCGATGCACTGACCGTCACATACTGCGCTGACCCGCTCGCGCTGACTGCCTGCGCGCCGGTGCATGCTGGTGGTAATCGACAAGCCCTCAACAGCGAAATGGTGCTCAGCATAGAGCATCTGCCCCTGTTCGTTGGTGTCGATGCGTCCCTGAACCTGGCGAAAGGGTTTCCCGCCCAGCCAGAGAGCGGTGTCCACCACATGCAGATAGTCATCGAGCAGGGTAAAGCGGAGATCCTGTGGCCCGACGCTGTCGCTACGGTGCTTTTCAATCCGCAGAGAAGCGGCGTCCGCCATCTCTGCCCGCAACTGCTGATAGCGCGGGGCGAACCGCCGGTTAAACGCCACCATCAGCTTACGCTGCCGTTTTTCCGCCAGCGCCACCAGCGCCTCAGCCTGCTCCAGGGTTTCAGCCAGCGGCTTATCGACGCAGACATCCTTTCCTGCCAGCAGCAGCGCCCTGACCACTTCATAGTGCGTGGCGGTGCTGCTGTGGACAAAGACCGCGTCGCAGGCAGCGGCTAATTCATTCAGCGAACCAAAACATGGCATGCGATAGCTGTCACAGACCGGCCGGGCTTTGGCCTGGTTCGGGGAAAACGCCCCTGCCAGGGTCCAGTCCGTCGCCGCCGACAGCACCGGCAGCCAGGCTTTCTGCGCGATACCGCCTAATCCCACTACGCCAATACGTAAGGTCATCTCAGCTCTCCGGTTGCAGCAGTTGGGTGAGTTGTGTCTGAAGCGCTGCAACCTGCTGTTCCAGCGTTGCGACCCGCGCCGCCAGATCGCCCTGCTCTTCCGACGCGTCTGCTGCCTGCGGCTGGTCAGGCTCATCGCCCAGCAGATGCATAAAGCGGCTTTCGCGCTTGCCAGGTTCACGCGACAGACGGATCACCTGAGCACTGTCGTCGCGCTGCATCAATCCTTCCAGCGTTTGCTCAACTTCGCTGACATCACTGAACTCGTGCAGACGACCGCTGCGGGTACGCAGTTCGCCTGGCGTCTGGGGCCCGCGCAGTAACAGCAGCGTCAGCAGAGCGACTTCTGCACTGTTAAGCTTTAGCGTGCCAAACGCGGAGTTGCAGAAACGCTGCTCATATTTCACGACCCGCTGCCCGGCGGCGCTGCTGGCGGTAATCAGATGCCGTTTTTCCAGCTTATCGAGCTGATCCTGTACCTCACTTTCGCTCAGCTCCATCACCGGCTCGCGGTTCGATTTCTGGTTACAGGCAACCACCACGCCATTCAGTGACAGCGGATACTGTTCCGGCGTGGTGACCTGCTTCTCCAGCAGGCAGCCCAGCACGCGCATCGCCTGCGCCGATAAAGTCATCTTCATGCTCGCATCCTCATTATTATCCACGCCGGTCAGGCGTCCATTCCCGCAGGGTTAAGGCTGTCAGCACGTGATCCTGCCAGCGTCCGTCGATCAGCAGATAATCTTTCGCGTAACCCTCTTTCTCAAAACCGAGTCGCGCCAGCAGATCGCCGCTGCGCTGGTTGTGCGGCATGTAGTTAGCCATGATGCGGTGAATATGCTGCTGGCGCTGCATATAGCGGATAGCCACCTGCAACGCTTCGAACATGAACCCCTGCCCCTGCCACTTTTCACCCAGTGAATAGCCGAGGTAACAGGCATGAAAGGATCCACGCAACACGTTGCTGAAGTTCGCCACTCCCCTCACTTCGGTTTCATTGCTGTCCATTAAAATGAAATAGAAGGCCGAACCCTGCTTATGCATGTCGGAAATCAGCCCGAGCCGCGCCTGCCAGCCCGAGGGATAGCAGTGGCTGTCATCGCGCACCGGCTCCCACGGCTTTAAAAACAGGCGGTTTTCCGCGTAGTAATCTGCCATTCGCCAGGCATCACGCTCGTGAACCAGACGGACCACCAGCCGATCGGTGGTTAATCGCACCCTGGGCGCGGCAGAACGATAGCCAAACATCCTGACTCCTGAAATCAATGGCTGATAGAGATGAGCCGTCATTACCCGGCTTTCACTATAACCGCCGCCTGGGCTGCGGTAAAACGTTACAGCGGTTTAGCGATAAAGAGGCTGATTTTGCTCGGGTCGCACCGCGGATAACCCCTGCTGCAGGCAGCATCACCAGCGGATCCTGCAGCGCGCCTGACAGGCAGGTTTGCCCTGTGGGGTAATCTCTTCCATACTTTTTACGAGCCCGAAAGCAGGATGAATTGATTCACTCTGTTAAACACTAAACCTGTAAAACCCGGGAGATCAGGATGAAGCTCTATATCTACGACCACTGCCCTTTCTGCGTTAAAGCGCGAATGATTTTTGGCCTGAAAAACAAACCGGTTGAGCTGGTGGTAATGCTCAACGACGATGAAGAGACGCCGAAACGACTGATCGGACAGAAAATGGCGCCCATTCTGCAGAAGCAGGATGGCAGCGCGATGCCTGAAAGTATGGAGATCGTACACTATGTCGATCAGCAGGATGGCGAACCGCTGATCATCGGCGCGCTGAATCCGGCGATCGGCGACTGGCTGCGTCACATGAACAGCTATGTCAATAAACTGCTGCTGCCGCGCATTGCAGAAGCGGCGTTTGCCGAATTTGCGACGCCTGAGGCGCGTGACTATTTCCGCAACAAAAAGCAGGCGAGCATCGGTGATTTCGACACGCTGAAAAGTCACTCTGCTGGCCTGATCAAAAACGTCAGCGACGATCTGCGCAAGCTGGACAAATTAATCGCCCAGCCCAATGCGGTGAATGGCGAGCTGTCCGAAGATGATTTTAATCTCTTCCCGCTGCTGCGCTCTCTGACGCTGGTGGCCGGTATCGACTGGCCGAGCCGGGTCGCTGACTACCGCGATAACATGGCTAAACAGACCCAGGTGAATCTGCTCTCCTCGATAGCTCACTAACCCCTCCCGATGAGAGACGCTGCGGCGTTTCTCATCTCTTTCCTGATGACACCCGCTACGCATTCAGGCAGGCTATGGCCTGTTTATTGGCTCTGCTATTCAGGATAAGATCGATGAAAAAGGCTTTTTTCGGGCTGACTGCCCTGTTGATCGCGCTGCTGGTGAGCGGCTGTAATCAACTGACGCAATACACCATCAGCGAACAGGAAGTAAACCAGGCGCTGCAGAAGCACAACAACTATGAGAAAGATATTGGCGTTTCCGGGCTGGTTAATGCGCACATCGTCCTGAACAACCTGACCAGTCAGATTGGCCGTGAAGAGCCAGGTAAAGTGACGCTCTCTGGCAATGCTAAAATCAATGTGACGTCACTGTTTGGTCCGCAGCAGGCCGATATGCAACTGAAGATGCGTGCTCAGCCGGTCTATGACCAGCAGCAGGGTGCAATCTATCTGCGCGATCTGGAAATTGTTGATGCGCAGGTTGCGCCGGAAAAAATGGCCTCCATTATGAAAACGCTGACGCCTTATCTGAATCAGTCGCTGAAAAACTACTTTGATCAAAAGCCGGCTTACGTGCTCAGCGCCGACCGCAGCAAAGGCGAGTCGCTGGCGAAGAAGTTTGCCAAAGGACTGGAAGTGAAACCTGGCGAACTGGTTATTCCCTTTACGCAGTAACGCCGTTATCCGCGCCCCTGGCGCGGATTTTCTTTATCAGCATAAAAAGCAGGTGCAAACGGTTGCCTGAATCCTTATGCTTAGACCCCGGCCAAAACACGCCTTTTGTTTCCCTTCTGCCGGAGCTTCACTGATGACAGCACAACCTCAGCAACTTACCCTGCGTCGCCCTGACGACTGGCATATTCATCTGCGCGACGATGAGATGCTCAACACGGTCCTGCCCTATACCAGCGCGGTGAATGGTCGTGCCATTGTGATGCCTAACCTGGTGCCGCCGGTGACCAGCGTGGCAGCAGGTGAAGCGTACCGCGATCGCATCCTGGCGGCGCTGCCCGCCGATCACGCCTTTACGCCGCTGATGACCTGCTATCTGACCGACTCGCTTGATCCTGATGAGCTTGAGCGCGGTTTCACCTCCGGTCTGTTTACCGCGGCTAAGCTCTATCCGGCGCACGCTACGACGAACTCCAGCCATGGCGTTACCGATATCGCCTCCATTGCCCGCGTGCTGGAGCGGATGCAGAAGCTCGGTATGCCACTGCTGATCCACGGCGAAGTCACCGATGCCCATGTCGACATTTTTGACCGCGAAGCCCGGTTTATCGAAACGGTCATGGTGCCGCTGCGCAGCCAGTTTCCGGCACTGAAAGTAGTTATGGAGCACATTACCACTCAGGACGCCGCAGAATATGTTGCCGCCGCCGATGAGACGCTGGGCGCGACCATTACCCCGCAGCATTTGATGTTTAACCGTAATCACATGCTGGTGGGCGGAATTCGTCCGCACCTCTATTGCCTGCCGATTCTTAAGCGCAACGTGCATCAGGAGGCTTTGCGCAAATTAGTGGCGAGTGGTCATCCGCGCGTCTTCCTCGGCACCGACACAGCACCGCATCTGCGTCATCTTAAAGAGGCCAGTTGCGGCTGCGCGGGGGTATTTAATGCGCCAGCGTCGTTACCCGCTTACGCCACCGTCTTTGAAGAGCTGAACGCGCTGGAACATTTTGAAGCGTTCTGTTCGGAGAATGGCCCGCGTTTTTACGGCCTGCCGCTGAATGAAGGGACGATCACCCTGGTGCGTGAGCCCTGGCAGGTGCCAGAGTCCATCGCACTCGGCAGCCACTCACTGGTGCCGTTCCTGGCGGGTGAAACGCTGAACTGGCGCATCGCATAATTTTACTTGCCTCCGGCCTGCTGATACTGTAAATATATACAGTATCTTAAACGGAGGCTGTTATGCGCGTTGAAATTACCGTATCAAATACCCGACCTCTTCCTGCTGGTGCGATAGAAGCGTTGAGCGATGAATTATCGCGCCGCATTGATGAACAGTTCCCTGACTCGACCAATCACGTCAAGGTACGTTATGCCAGTGCCAATAATCTCAGCGTGCTGGGCGGTGGAAAAGAGACGCGCGACCAGATCAGCGAAATCCTGCAGCAGACGTGGGAAAGCGCTGATGACTGGTTCAATACTGATTAACCGCCACTGTGCTTTTTTTCCGGGTGTCGCCACCCGGTTTTTTTATCTTTTCTCCCCTCTCGCACTTACCCCGTCCTGCATCTAGACTCTTAATGATCAATGCCCTATCCTTGCGCTCGTCACGCATAACAGGAGGTGCGACACCATGACTACTGATAAACCGGAAGAGGCGATGACCTTTGGTGAGTTGTTAGCACTGATTGGTGATCAGAAGCGTCGTTTAACGGTGCTGGAAAATGCCTTTTCCAGTCTGATTTTCTGTCTTGACGATCGTGCCAGTCAGCTACTGGTACACAATCTGTCGCTGGAAGCCCAAAATCAAAACCATGATGAGCAGCTTCAGCAGCACTTTGCCCGTCTGGCAGAAACACTGCAAAAACGCGGCGGCGGCGTAGTGCCAGAAACGCCGGCTCTCTGAGTCCCCGCTCACGCGGCATAGCCCGCTTTTTGCCTGTCTTTTGACTGCTGATAAAAATGCCTGCCCGTCAGGCATTTTATTTTTTTACCCCCTCTTTCAAACGCAAATATTCTGTGAGAAGCTGACTCACGGCATTTTTTAAACAGTGATACCCTCGTTTACTGTTATAATTGTTTCGCTATTGGAATAAAAAAGCCGCATTGAACCTCATCATGCACTTCGTTTAACGAGTAATAAGGAGGTTATAATGGACAGAAGAAAAGACGTTATACAGACTCACCCACTGGTGGGCTGGGATATCAGTACCGTTGACAGCTATGACGCCATGATGATCCGCCTGCACTCGTTGTCGTCGCAGGATCAAAAAGAAGAAGAAGCGGATGTTGGCCCGACATACTGGCTGACAACGGATGTGGCAAGGCAATTTATCTCGATCCTCGAAGCAGGCATCGCCAAGATAGAGTCAGCCGAGCAGATAGAACGACTCCTCAATAAGCATTAATTTCTGCCGCATCAAAGAGGCGCCCTCAGGGGTGCCTTTTTCGTTTCTGTTTCTGGTATGCTTTTGATTATCTGTCTCTTAGAGCGTAGTTACCATGATTTATGATCTTATCGTCGTTGGCAGCGGTTCTGTGGGCGCGGCGGCAGGCTACTATGCCACCCAGGCGGGTTTATCGGTGTTAATGATCGACAGCGCCCATCCTCCCCATAATCAGGGCACACATCATGGCGAGAGCCGGCTGATTCGTCACGCTTATGGTGAAGGTGAACGCTATGTTCCCCTGGTTCTGCGGGCGCAAACGCTGTGGGATGAGCTGGAACAGCGTGCCGGTGAGCGCATCATGCATCGCAGCGGCGTACTTAACCTCGCCCCGAATCAGTCGCCGTTTATTCAGAACGTTATCGACAGCGCGACCCGCTGGCAGCTCAATATCGAGGTGATGCAGCCTGACGACGTGCGCAGGCGCTGGCCACAAATCAATGTGCCTGAGGGCTATCTGGGCGTATTTGAGCCGCAGTCTGGCTATCTGAAATGTGAACAGGCGGTACGCAGCTGGATCCAGCTGGCGGAGCAGGCGGGCTGCGCGCAGCTGTTTAACTGCCCGGTTTCAGAGCTGGGTCGCGATGGCGATCTGCAGCAGGTCACTACCCTGGATGGCGTCTACCGGGGCCGCAAAATGTTGATCAGTGCGGGCACCTGGGTTGGCAAATTAGTGCCTGACCTGCCGGTTGCGCCCACCCGCAAGGTATTCGCCTGGTATCAGGCAGATGGCCGCTACAGTGAGAACAATAAGTTTCCCGGTTTTACGGTGGAAATGGGCGATGGCAGCCAGTTTTATGGCTTCCCGGCGGATAACAACGCCCTGAAAGTGGGTCGTCATGATGGCGGTCAGTTGATGCAGCAGCCTGAGGATCGTAAACCTTTTGGCGCGGTGGCGGCCGATGGCAGTGAAGCTTTTGGATTTCTGCGTCAGTTTTTACCTGGCGTCGGTGTCTGTCTGCATGGCGAAGCCTGCAGCTACGATTTTAGCCCGGATGAAGACTTTATTATTGATACCCTGCCGGGTGAACCAGACCGCTTGTTAATTACCGGGCTTAGTGGACACGGGTTTAAATTTGCCAGCGTATTGGGCGAACTGGCTGCAGAATTTGCCCAGCAAAAACCGTTCTCTTTTGATCTGACCCCCTTCCGCCTCTCACGTTTCTGACTCTGATAAAGGGTGGTATCAGGTTGATGCCGCCCGATTGACAGGCTTTGACAAAAACTGACTATTACTGACATAAGGCCAGATTATATTTCGCCCTTATGGTTAATTCCGGCCCTTTTTAGTTGACGACCAGCGCGTCAGAAATAACTCATTCAGTAATATTGCGCATTTCACGCCCGGTTTATTCAACCTTTTCACAATATAAAATTAAAGTTATAGAAGCGTAAGGATGGTTGCTTTTATATTTCATAATGTGGATGCTTATTTCAGATTATTACTTCATGAAAACCCCATTATGTTATTACGTAATTCATCTCATCAGTTTGGCCTGGTTGCCGTGCTGTTGCACTGGTCGATGGCGCTGGCGATTTATGCCATGTTCGCGCTGGGATTATGGATGGTCGGCCTCGGCTATTACGACAGCTGGTATCACGACGCGCCTGAGATCCATAAAAGCATCGGCGTGATCCTGTTGCTGACGCTGATCGTTCGCCTGCTGTGGCGCGTTATTTCACCGCCGCCAAAACCGCTTAGCAGTTATTCCCCGCTGGTACGCATCAGTTCGGTGGTGGCCCACCTGTTACTGTATACCCTGCTGCTGGCGATTCTGATCAGCGGCTATCTGATCTCCACCGCCGATGGCAAACCCATCTCAGTATTCAGCTGGTTCACCCTGCCCGCGCTGTTCAGCGGTGCTGGCGAACAGGCTGATCTTGCGGGCGACATTCACCTCTGGCTGGCCTGGACGGTTGTGGTCCTGTCACTGCTGCATGGTCTGGCTGCGGTAAAACATCACTTTATCGATCGCGATATCACCTTAAAACGGATGTCGGGTTTGCGTTTCACCTCTCCCTCTGAAAAGGATAAATAATATGTTTAAAAAGACCCTGCTGGCGATGACCGGTGCCAGTCTGCTGCTCGGCTCACTCACCGCCTCTGCCGCTGACTACAAAATCGATAAAGAGGGCCAGCACGCCTTTATTCAGTTCCGTATCCAGCATCTGGGTTACAGCTGGCTCTACGGCACCTTTAAGGATTTTGATGGCCGCTTCACCTTTGATGAGAAGAATCCTGCCGCAGATAAAGTCGACGTCACTATTAACACCAGCAGTATCGATACTAACCATGCTGAACGTGACAAGCACCTGCGCAGTGCGGACTTCCTGAACACCAGCAAAAACCCGCAGGCCACGTTCAAATCCACAGCGGTAAAAAAAGAGGGTGATGAGCTGAAGATTACTGGCGACCTTACGCTGAATGGCGTGACCAAACCGGTAACGCTCGAGGCAAAAATGCTGGGAGAAGGTAAAGATCCGTGGGGCGGCTACCGCGCTGGCTTTGAGGCCGAAGGGGAAATTGCACTGAAAGATTTCAACATCACCAAAGATCTGGGGCCAGCTTCCCAGAAGGTTCAGCTGATGATCTCGGTTGAGGGTGTACGCCAGTAAAAGAGCAAGCCGCCTGAAGCTGACTTCAGGCGGCCACGCTTATTTCTTCAGCGGCGAGGGAATGGTCATGTTTAACAGGCCACGCGACTTGTTAAAGATTTTGTTGCCATTTTCACGTCCTGCCCGACGCGCACGCTGCTCTTCCGGTGAGAGCTTCGCCTCTTCCTGGCAGATCGGGCTACAGCAGTTCTCAAACTTCTCCGCGCAGCTTTTGCACTGAATAAACAGCAGATGACAACCGTCATTGACGCAATTAACGTGGGTATCACAGGGTTCGCCGCACTGATGACAGTTCGACAACACATCGTCAGAGATCCTCTCACCCATCCGCTCATCAAAAACAAAGTTTTTGCCTTTGAAGCGTACCGGTAATCCCTGCTCACGGGCGCGTCGGGCATACTCTATGATACCGCCCTCAATGTGATAGACATCCTCAAAGCCGTTGTGCCGCATCCAGGCGCTGGCCTTTTCACAGCGGATCCCGCCGGTGCAGTACATTACGATCTTTTTGTCTTTCTGATCCTGCAGCATCTCAACCGCCATCGGCAGCTGATCGCGGAAGGTGTCAGCAGGCACTTCCAGCGCGTTGTCGAAGCGACCCACTTCATATTCGTAGTGGTTACGCATATCCACGAACAGGGCGTCAGGATCGTCCAGCATGGCGTTAACGTCCGCCGCTTTAAGATACTGACCCACATCGCTGGCATCAAAACTGTCGTCTTCAATACCGTCCGCGACAATGCGGTCGCGTACTTTCAGACGCAGCACCCAGAACGATTTACCATCATCATCCAGCGCAATATTCATCCGCAGGTTATTCAGCGCCGGATCAAAGCCATATAGCCATTCTTTCATCTTTTCATACTGGCTGGCTGGCACGCTGATCTGCGCATTGATGCCTTCGTGGGCCACGTAAACGCGACCAAAGACCTTAAGAGCCGTCAGGCCAAGATAGAGCGCGTCACGGAATGCTTTGGGATCGGCAATCTGGAAATATTTATAAAAAGAGACAGTGGTGCGCGGCTCGGTTTCAGCCAGCATGCGCGCCTTCAGCTCTTTATTGGAAACGAGGTTATGTAACACTGGCATGGTGTTCGTCCTGTTATCAATAGAAGAAATTTAGCGCGCACATGATACCTGATTTCACCGGGATGCAAAGGCCAGTGACCAGATTGATCGCCTGTTGCCGTTTTTTCCAGCAACATTGGACTATTAACCTTTGTTCATTGATGGCACGTTCCGATAGTGATATTTAAGCGCACGTCAAAAACTGGCACAATAGTGTAAATCAACGAGATATCAGCACCGCACGGTGCGCGACGCAGGAAAATTAACCTTCACATGACTCAGTTGCCTCAGTTTTCACGAGAACTGCTTCACCCGCGCTATTGGCTGACCTGGCTGGGTGTCGCTTCTCTTTATCTTTTGGTGCTACTTCCTTATCCCCTGCTTTATGTTCTCGGCTGTAATATTGGCCGCATTGGGATGCGTTTTATGAAACACCGCGTCAGTATTTCCCGGCGTAATCTGGAATTAAGTTTTCCGGATATGCCGGTAAATGAACGCGAAGCGATGGTTAAACACAATTTCGAATCGGTCGGCATGGGATTAATCGAGACCGGTATGGCGTGGTTCTGGCCTGACTGGCGCATCAATAAATGGCATACGCCTTCGGGGCTGGAGCATATTCAGCAGGCGCGCGATAGCCAGCGCGGCGTGTTGCTTATCGGCATGCACTTTCTGACGCTGGAGATTGGTGCACGCATGTTTGGTATCCATAACCCTGGCATTGGCGTCTATCGCCCTAATGACAACAAACTGATCGACTGGCTTCAGGTCAAAGGTCGGATGCGGTCGAATAAAAGCATGCTCGACCGTAAAGATCTCAAAGGAATGATCCGCGCACTGAAACAGGGTGACATTATCTGGTATGCGCCCGACCACGATTATGGCCCGCGCAGCAGCGTCTTTGTGCCCTTCTTTGGCGTGGAAAAAGCGGCCACAACGGTGGGCACCCATCTGCTGATCCGCACCGGTAAACCGGCTGTCATCCCTTTCGTACCGCGTCGTCTGCCTGGGGGGCGCGGCTATGAACTGATGATACTGCCTGACATCAGCGGCGAATTTACGCTGGAAAGTGATGTCGCAACCGCAACCAGAATGAATCAGGTTGTTGAAGAGGGTGTGCTGCTGGCACCGGAACAGTACATGTGGTTGCACCGCCGCTTTAAAACGCGCCCCGAGGGCGAACCCTCACGCTACTAATCATTTCGCGCTAAATGTCTGTCAGGCATTTAGCGCATTTTACTCCCCCGCTAAATAAATCACTCATGCCTGACTCCTCCTGTAAGCGAAACCGCAGGTCCAGTAATTAATAAACGCCCGTATTCATAATATAATTTCTCTCTGTTTAAAGTTAAAACTGCTTATCAATTAACAGGACGGCAGGCGGCATTCAGCCTGTTTCGCTTTTTATTAATTAATATTGCAGCGAGTGCTATTAAATGCGTGATGGCGCTGATTATTCTGCACGCCAGGCCTAATCCTATTTAGCCGGTCTTAACGGTGTCTCACTGCTTATGAATCGGTAAAAATTAACTTACAATACAAGCTATTGCCTTGCGGATTTGGCTTATATTCCATTTTACATCTTTTTAACATCCCGATAGACCGTTATGGCATTTGAAGAAATTAAAGCTTATCGGTAGTTTCGTTTGTAACAGTCAGGCCTTTAACGGCTCTGGCCAGAATTATAAAAAGACAACACAGCAAACCTCTAATGGGACAGTTAATATGAACAAAGGTCTCTACTATTACGTTACAATTGGTACCGATCAGGAAAATTATCACTTTCTTCATCGTAAAGGGTGCAAGCGTATGCCTGATAAAGAAGAGGTCATATTTATCGGCACGTTATATAACTTGAGTCAGGCCCTCTCCATCGCAAGGATTAATTTTAAGAAAGTTAAGCCATGTATAAAATGTTGTATCCGCTACTCAGCACCCGTGATTCATGAGTCCGTTCAACCGGTTTTGCATTTTCCGCAAAAGATGATGTGACCCTGACCGGCGGGAAATGGCTTATTTCCCGCCAGTTGCACCGGCCTGACCTTTCCCTCCTTCAGATTTCGTCTATCCTTCATTGAAATCAAATAAATCCATAGTCAAAGACCCGTGAAGGAGAAGAGCGATGAGCATGTACAGTACCTTAGAGGAAGCCATCGATGCTGCACGTGAAGAGTTCCTCGCTAACCACCCAGAGCTTGAGGAGGGGGATGCATCAATCAGCCAGTTTGGTCTGCAAAAGTATGTGATGCAGGATGGCGATATCATGTGGCAGGCTGAATTCATGGCAGAAGAAGGTGAATCAGGCGAATGTCTGCCTTACCGTAGCGGTGAAGCGGCACAGGCTATTTTTGATGCAGATTTTGACGAAGTGGAACTGCGTCAGGAGTGGTTAGCAGAAAATACCCTGCACGAGTGGGATGACGGCGAGTTCCAGCTGGAGCCGCCGCTGGACACCGAAGAGGGCGAAGCCGCCGCGCAAGAGTGGGAAGATGATAACAGCGATTCCGATCGCAGTTACTCGTAAGGACCGTGGCTGGCATCCACCGGTAACAACAGGGTATCAACCACCAGCGACAGCGGCAGGTCGAGGATCGTCAGGACCCGCCATCCGCTGTCGCGAACATCCCACTGTACGCCGGGATAGTACTGATTACCGTGCCCCTGCCCGGGAATGGTACGACTGATAATACTGCCGCATCCGCTTAAGCAGAGCACAGCCGCGACGATAACACCCGCCTTTAAGCACCCTTTCAACACTCATATCCGCCATGAAGAAACAGCCATTGAGATCGTCACACGCTGCTCGCGGTGACTGCCAGCAATAAATTTATCAGCGAATCGCTGTTTTAATCCGATAAAAAAAGCGGCATCGCTGCCGCTTTTTCAGATTACGCGTTGGTTGCCAGCGCGTTGGGGTTGAGTGTGAGTTTCTGATAACTCTCAACCCACTGATGATACTTGTCCGCATCTTCCCACAGTCGGGTATGAACACGGGCCAGTACCACCGGATCGCTGATCAGCTGCAGACGCTGTTCGCGGCCCAGTTTATCCGGCGCATCGCTCAGCGCCTGATCAACCCGACGGTCACGCGCATAGTCCAGTAACTGACTCTGCTTGTGGCGCGATGTGGCCAGTGCCGTTGCCAGCGCGTTGAAGGCAGGATGGAATAAGGCATGCATAAAGCCATTTTCCAGCGCGCGCTGACGGTTCAGCACCACATAGCGATCGGTATCCACCAGCTCCTGCGGCGGCGAGTACTCTTCCGGGATAAGGAACAGCTTCGCTTTCTTGCTCTTAATTCCCAGCGTTGCGCGGCTCGACATGACCGAGACAAACGGCGACAGAATCAGTGAGAAGACAATCGGTGCCAGCCACCACAGGAAGTTAAGATCCAGCAGTCCCATACCAATCGCCCACACCAGACCTAATGCCATCTGCGAACCGTGACGTTTAAACGCCTCGCTCCACGGTGTTGCATCGTCATCACGCTGCGGTGAGTTCCACACAACTTCCCAGCCGAGGAAGGCGCTGACCACAAATACCGTATGGAACAGCATACGCACCGGAGCCAGCAGCACCGAGAACAGCGTTTCCAGCACCAGTGAAGCCAGCAGCCGCAGAGGTCCGCCGTAGGCCTTCGATCCTTTAAACCAGATCAACACCACACTCAGCATTTTCGGCAGGAACAGCAGCACCATGGTGGTCGAGAACAGCGCTATCGCCAGTTCAGGACGCCACTGCGGCCAGACCGGGAAGAGCTGCCGCGGTTGCAGGAAGTAGGTCGGTTCCATCAGCGTATGCACTACCTGCAGGGCAGTGGAGAGCGCCAGGAACATAAACCACAGCGGAGCCGAGAGGTAGGACATCACACCCGTCAGGAACACCGCACGGTGAACCGGGTGCATCCCTTTCACCAGGAACAGGCGGAAGTTCATCAGGTTGCCGTGACACCAGCGGCGGTCACGTTTCAGCTCATCCAGCAGGTTCGGTGGCAGTTCTTCATAGGATCCCGGCAGGTCATAGGCAATCCAGACGCCCCAACCGGCACGACGCATCAGCGCAGCTTCTACGAAGTCATGCGACATGATTGAACCCGCAAAGGAGCCCTCTCCCGGTAACGGTGCCAGGGCACAGTGCTCAATAAAGGGTTTCACGCGGATAATGGCGTTGTGACCCCAGTAGTGAGACTCGCCCAGCTGCCAGAAATGCAGACCGGCGGTAAACAACGGACCATAGACGCGGGTCGCAAACTGCTGACAGCGCGCATAAAGCGTATCCATACCCGATGCTTTCGGCGACGACTGGATGATCCCGGCATTCGGGTTGGCATCCATCATGCGTACCAGACCGGTGAGACACTCTCCGCTCATGACGCTATCGGCATCCAGCACCACCATGTAGCTGTAGTTGCTGCCCCAGCGACGACAGAAGTCATCAATGTTTCCGCTTTTACGCTTCACACGACGACGACGACGGCGATAGAAAATCTTGCCTGCCCCGCCAACATCCCGCACCAGTTCCATCCAGGCTTTCTGTTCGGCAATCGCGATATCCGCATCGTAACTGTCGCTGAGGATATAGACGTCGAAGTGTTCAGCGTTACCGGTACGAACCACCGACTCCCAGGTCGCACGCAGACCGGCGTAAACACGCTCAACGTCTTCGTTACAGATCGGCATAATCAGCGCGGTACGATGTTCCGGGTTAAGCGGTTCATCTCCGACCGTTGAGTAAGAGATACTGTATTTATCACGTCCAATCAGCAGCTGCAGGAAGCCCATCAGGGCCGTCCAGAAACCGGCAGAGACCCAGCAGAAGAGTATGGCGAACAGGAACAGGATGCCGGTCTGCAACAAATAAGGCAGGATCTGCATCACTGACTGCTGCCAGTTCTGATTGATCATCTCCATCGGATCCAGAAGCGTCCAGCCCTGATACGGCAGAATACTCTTCATGTACCAGGTGGCGACCACAGTCTGGAAAATGGTCAGGATCAATAGAATGTAGCGTCGAATCGAACCGACATGACGCCACTTTTCCTCGGCACGTCGCTCTTCCGCATTGGCATAACGCGGCACCGATTTGTGTCCACGCAGTGAGTCCCAGGCACGGGCGACCGGGTTGGTGCGCCAGGCTTCCGGGAACATCAGTGAGCGTTTGACCTTCGGCATCGCCTTCAGCGTGGTGCGGTCGAGATAATCTTTACCCAACTGCTGACCTTCGGCCAGCGAATCGGGCCAGGCCATTTCAACCCGCGATGAGACCGATTTTAACGGCGCATCGTCGGGACGGTCACTGGCTGCGACATCCCTGCCCAGCACATCATGGATGAAGTGGAACTCGCCGGCATTCTGCAATGAGACGCTCAGGCGGGCCTTCCCTGCCGCATCCAGCGGCAGAGATTCCACATAACGTTGAGGTGTAAAAGTCGATTTATTCATTGGCAGGTAACTGATAGCTCCAGGTTTCCGTCAATGTCTTGTCGCCGCTAACCAGGGACGCACGCATTTCGGTGGACTGTTTGGCATCTTTCACACGCAGACGCAACACCAGACGCCAGCCTTTGGTGACCGGGTTATAACGTACGCTCTGTTCAACCACATCAGCATTTTTACCCACGCTGACCTGCGGTGCCACCTGACTGTTTTCCGCCATCTTGCTCATGTCTTTACCCACGAAGTCGATGGTGAAAGCCACGGTGCCATCCGGCTGACGCACCAGATTAGACTGCTTGACGTCACCCGCTGAACGCAGGGTATTTTTGACCCAGGCCGTATCATCGGAGTGCAGCTGGTTTTCGTCGCGCGAGAAGTGCAGACGATATTTGAAGTTCATCTCTTTGCCAGGCTCTGGCAGTGTCTCCGGCGTCCAGAACGCAACGATGTTGTCGTTGGTTTCATCTGCCGTCGGGATTTCAACCAGTTCAACCCGGCCTTTACCCCAGTCGCCTATTGGCTCAACCCAGCCGCTTGGACGAAGATCATAGCGGTCATCAAGATCCTGATAGTTGTTAAAGTCACGCCCACGCTGCAGCAGACCAAACCCTTTCGGATTCTCGATGGTGAAGGTGCTCACTGCCAGATGACGCGGGTTGTTCAGCGGACGCCAAATCCACTCCCCGTTGCCATTGTGGATAGAGAGACCGTCAGAGTCGTGCAGTGCCGGACGGAAGTTGTTCACCGTTGATGGCTGGTTCTGACCAAACAGGAACATACTGGTCAGCGGTGCAATACCCAGTTTGCCGACATTATCACGCAGGTAAACTTTTGACTGCACATCAACCGTTGAAGCGTCACCCGGATGCAGCACAAAGCGATACGCACCCGCCGCACGCGGCGAATCGAGCAGTGCGTAGATCACCAGCTGTTTGTCCTGTGGTTTAGGACGCTGAATCCAGAACTCTTTAAAGCGCGGGAACTCTTCACCGGACGGCAGCGCCGTATCGATGGCAAGTCCACGCGCCGACAGGCCATAAACCTGACCGGCACCGATGACACGGAAATAGCTCGCGCCCAGGAAGCTGGCGATCTCATCGTTTTTACCCTTGTTGTTGAGTGGGTAAAGCACTTTGAAACCGGCAAAACCGAGGTTTTTTACCGCATCCGCGTCATGTTTTACATTACCGAAATTAAAATAATCGGGGTTGTATTTAATCTCGCGCACCGCGCTGGCGGTCACTTCGTTGATCTGCACCGGGGTATCGAAATACATACCCTGATGATAAAACTCCAGCTTGAACGGCGTGCGCAGTTTGCCCCAATACGCTTTATCGTGGTTAAACTGGATCTGCTGATAATCAGCAAATTTCATTTCACGAAATTGAGAGGGTAAATTGCTTTTAGGCGCTTCGAAGCTTTTCCCTGCCAACGCTTTGGCTTGTTTGGCAACATCATCGATGTTAAACGCCCAACTGTTATTGGCGTACAACGCCAGCAGAACTGCAGTACCAATCCAGCGTACCTTCATCAGTCCGGCTTTATTTTTTTCTTTAGTCGGCACATCCCCCCCTTTCGTGTGCTTAAATCAAACCCGTTTATCTTAAAGGATTATTCGGTTTTCCGACAGCTTATGCGCAACATTGTTCCCGCATTTCGTCTGGCATTACGCTACTTTTAGGACAATTAGACACTACGGATTCCACTGATAGTATACCTGGTTTATCCCAGGTAGAATTTTCACAGAGCATAATCCGGTTTCAGGGTGAAACCGGTCAAACGTACTAACGAACTGGAACTTTATGAGTACTGTAAAACCTGAACGTGAATACTTCCTCGACTCCATCCGCGCCTATCTGATGTTACTGGGGGTGCCGTTTCACGTTTCCCTCATTTACTCTGCGCAGAAATGGGCAGTAAACAGTCATGAAGCGTCGTTATGGCTGACGCTGCTGAATGATTTTATTCATGCGTTTCGTATGCAGGTGTTTTTCGTCATTTCGGGCTATTTCTCCTACATGCTGTATCTGCGCTATCAGCCACGTCGCTTCCTGAAGGTGCGTCTGGAACGGGTAGGTATCCCACTGCTGACCGCCATTCCGCTGCTGACGCTGCCGCAATTTTTTATGCTGAAAGAGTGGACGGCTAAGCTGGCTGACTGGCCCCGCTTCACCCCCTATCAGAAATTTAATAACCTGATGTGGGAGCTGATTTCACACCTGTGGTTCCTGGTGGTGCTGGTGATGCTGACCACGCTGGGGATGGTGACCTTCCGCTGGCTGCGCGATCAGCATCGCACCATTGATTATTCGCGGGTTGGCTGGGGATCGCTGACGGCGGGCGTACTGGCATGGGCGCTGCTCTGGTGCGTGTTCCGCCGTCTGGTGTTTATTTTCCAGCCTGCGTGGCTAATGGATGGTTTGTTTAGCATCATTGTGATGCAGACACTCTTCTATCTGCCGTTCTTTATGCTGGGAGCGCTGGCGTGGAAACACCCCCCGCTGAAGCAGCTGTTTGTCCGCTTCAATCTGGTGATGTGGGTCGGTGCGCTGCTGATGTTTGCGGCCTATTGCGCCAACCAGCGACTGAGCAGCGGTGAGGGCTTGTTGTATGAACTGGATGCGATTATCTCGACGCTGATGGGCATTTGCATGCTCAACGTCTGCTTCTGCTTTGGTCATAAGCTGCTGAATTCACATTCGCCGCGCATTATGTATCTGGTCAATGCGTCACTGTTTATCTATCTGGTGCACCATCCGCTGACGCTGCTGTATGGCATTTACGTGACGCCGCGGATTGAAAACAACACGCTGGGCTTCTTCGTCGGCCTGCTAATGGTGTTTGGCATCGCGTTTCTGCTGTATGAGATTCACCTGCGCATCCCGCTGCTGCGGTTCCTGTTCTCGGGGAAATTTGAGCGTAAACAAGCACAATGACAGGCGATCAGTGACCTCGGGCCATAAGTGAGGTCAGGCTATAAATGATGTGTCTCACAGACAGCTTAAGAGTTTAAAGCGATGGGAGCATACGCCAGTAGCAAAGCATAGCGGGCCAGGGATGGCCCGCGCTGAGCCCGCCAGGGATGGCGGGTTTTGCGTCTTTGCGGAGGGCGTATGCTTCATGAGCCAGCGCCTGGACCCAGGCAAGGTCCAGCTTACAGCAGCCACTCAATCGGCAGTCGCCACACCAGACGTACCTGCAGGCGCTGCCACCAGGAGCAGCCCGGCTCGTGTTTATGCACAATCTGCTGCGGCTCATCCGGATACTCCAGCCAGTTTACCCTGCCCCACTTATCCAGCCGCAGCGTCCATGCCCGATCGCGCATTGACTGGCTGAAACGCTGATGCGTCTCTGCGGCGAGCGCCGCACTCTCAATCACCAGTCCCATTTCCGTATTCAGCACCGCTGAACGGGGATCGAAGTTAAACGAGCCGATAAACAGCGTCTGTTGATCCACTGAGAAGGTTTTGGCATGCAGGCTGGAGCCGGAGTTACCGGTTAATCCCCGGTCGTGCGGGGCATCAGGCACGCCCGCCTGCGGTTTCAGCTCATAGAGCGCAATACCATGACGCAGCAGTTTTTTGCGCCACTTAGCGTAGCCGGCATGGACAATCGACACATCGTTAGCCGCCAGTGAATTGGTCAGAATGGCAATTTTTACTCCTTTGCGCTTCAGCGAAAGCAGCTGAGCGACCCCTGCGCGGGTGGGTACAAAATAGGCCGAGATGATGTCGAACTGCTTTTGTGGCGTGCCTATCACCTCCAGCATTCGCTGCGGCAGCAGGCTTCTGGCACGCGCTTTGCCCAGCCCTTTACGCGGATCATCGCTCAGCAGGCGCGCTTTTGCCCAGGTCAGAGCCAGCGAGCCCTCTTCCAGCTCCTGCAGCAGCGAAGAATTTTCCAGCCGCTGAAGATAGCGCTGCACCGGTTCACTGTGACGCCACTCTGCTGGCAGACTCACACTGTCCTCTTCCGGCTCCTCTTCATCCAGCACCTGCTGCAGTGGAGAAACCGGCTTGCTGCGCCAGTAGCGCTCAAAATCCTCTGCGACCTCTTTAACCACCGGGCCTATTGCCATGACGTCGAGATCGGCAAACAGCGGTTCATTGCCGGTGCCGAAATATTCGTCGCCGATATTGCGCCCACCGACCACGGTCGTGACGCCATCCACCGTAAAGCTTTTGTTGTGCATGCGTCGGTTCAGACGGGCAAAGTCGGTGAGATAACCCAGCGCGCGCAGGGTGCGAAACGAGAACGGATTAAACAGCCGCACCTCAATGTTGGGATGGCGGTTGAGCTGGGCCAGCGTCTCGTCCAGGCCCGGCGTATTGTTGTCATCCAGCAGCAGCCGCACTCTTACCCCGCGACGGGCAGCCTCCAGCACAGCGCTGAACAGCAACCGGCCAGAGAGATCGTTTTGCCAGATGTAATACTGGATATCGAGTGAACGCTCCGCTTTTTGCATCAGCAGATAGCGGGCAGCAAAGGCATCCAGCCCGTCGCTTAACTGATGGACGCCGCTCAGCCCCGGATGGCGCAGACACTCTGGCTCCAGCTGTGTTTCAAGCCAGCTGGACTGTTCCAATGGCTGGGAGAGCTCAAACGCTTCGGTCATGACATTTCCCTGTAAAATGCAGTTATTTTTATTATTCCCCGGTCCGACCTCTGATGCTATTCCTCTGTTCCGACTTAGTGAGGGGTCACGGGCGTTTTTTAGTCTAGACTTAACCGGACGATCTGTGACCGGCATTATCCCGGCAGGAGAGGAATATGTCTCATCAATCCCTTACAGATGCCCGCCAGCGCTATCATCCCAGCCTGTTTCGCAGCTTTTTCCAGGGCAGTTTCCCCTGTTCCACTGCCTGCCGTACACCCGGGAAACGGCTGGATATGGTGATCAGCAGCGGACACGATATGCTGCTGGAAAAAGATTATGCCGCCCTGGCTGAGCAGCATCTGCTCACCGCCCGCGACGGTGCGCGCTGGCATCTGATTGAAAAGATCCCTGGCCAGTATGACTGGCAGAGCTTTCTGCCGATGGTCGAAGCCGCGCGACGTCAGCAGATGGAGATCATCTGGGAGCTGGCTCATTTCGGTTATCCCGATCATCTTAATGTCTGGAAAGCCGAATTTGTTGACCATTTTAGTCGTTTCGCTCGCGCGATGGCACAACTGATGCGCGATCAGGGCATCGAACGCCCCTTCTTTACACCGGTTAATCAAATCTCATTCTGGTCATGGGCCGGGGCGGATGTGGCCTGGTTTAATCCTCATGCTGCGCAGCGCGGTAAAGAGCTGAAGCGCCAGCTGGTCCGCGCCTCGCTGGCGGCGATACATGCCATTCGCGAGGTCTATCCGGAGGCGCGCTTTGTGCTGACTGACCCGCTGGTGCAGATCGCTCATCATCCCGACAATCCGGACAGCAAACCTTATGCCGATGCGCAGCATCAGGCGCAGTTCGAAGCCTGGGACATGCTGGCCGGTCGCGTCGATAAGGAGCTGGGCGGCAGTGAAGATTGCCTGGATATCCTCGGCCTGAACTACTATCCCGATAATCACTGGTTTTTCCCCGACCAGCCAATGTCGCTGGAGGATCCGGAGCGTGTGCCGCTGCATATCCTGCTGGCGCAGTGCTGGCAGCGCTACCAGCGTCCGATGCTGATTGCTGAAACCGGCGCAGAGGGTGAAGCGCGCGCCCCCTGGCTGCAGGAGATCAGTGAAAACGTGGCGGTGGCGCTGGATCAGGGCATTGCAGTGGAGGGGATTTCGCTCTATCCGGTAGTGGAGTATCCGGCCTGGGCCGATGACCGGCGTTCGCCTGGCCCGCTGCTGGGATTAGCCGATCCCAATGGCAACCGTAATCTGCATGAGCCGCTGGCGCTGGTATTGCGCAGTCAGCAGATTAAGTTTGCGACACGTAATCAGACGTGCTGAGAAGGTGGCTTTTTAGGGTAACAGGAGCGAACGTCGAGAGAGGGATCGGCAGGATGACGTACGTCGGTCAGCCAGACCATGGTAAACAGGAAGGTCACCCCGATCAGGCAGGCCGCCAGCAAACCGATAATTGCGATTAATTTGTCATCTCCGGAGTCCATCGCCTTCTCCTTATTCAATCCGTTGAATCCCTGTGCGTGTCAGCTCATCCAGAGCGTAATCATCAGGACAAAGATTATAAGCGTTACCGAGGTCACCGCAAGCACCACTATCGCAAAGTGCGCATCGTCAAGTGACTGGCGAATTGGCTCATCGTGATCGTCGGGTGGCAAGGGTAAAGACATAACTATCCTGTGAAAAACATGGGCCGCCGGGTTGTGATGCGGTGAGTGACAGTGTAGATGAAAGGCTGATTATCGTCCGGTTCTTTCGTCCGAAAAATAAACTGGCCCGTGCCAGCGCGGCACGGGCCTGAGATCAGACGCCGCGCCAGCGTTTGAAGATCAGTGAAGTATTAATGCCACCAAAGGCAAAGTTGTTGCTCTGGATAT
Organism: Pantoea pleuroti; assembly: GCF_014156615.1. Lineage (NCBI taxonomy): Bacteria > Pseudomonadati > Pseudomonadota > Gammaproteobacteria > Enterobacterales > Erwiniaceae > Pantoea > Pantoea pleuroti. Next base: position 172,408 of record NZ_SBFD01000002.1, read on the forward strand.
AGTCGGTTTCAAGCTCACGCGGCTCACCCATGATGTAATCCAGCTGGCCGCCATCTGCTGCCGGTTGCGTCAGGTTCAGGGTTGGCGCAAACCACCCTTCCCGCATCATCTCAATACTCATCCAGGCTTCCAGCGCCCCACAGGCACCCAGCGTATGGCCAAAATAGGACTTCAGCGAGGAGATCGGTGTCGTTTCGCCAAACACCGCCGCCGTCGCCAGACTTTCGGCCATATCACCCCGTTCAGTGGCGGTGCCGTGCGCATTTACATAACCAACGTCTGCGGCCGTGATACCGGCGCTTTGCAACGCCCGCTCGATGCAGATCTGCATGGTTTCCCGCTGCGGCTGAGTAATATGGGCGGCGTCGCAGTTGGTATGGAAACCGGTGAGCTCGGCGTAGATCGTTGCACCGCGTGCCAGGGCATGTTCCAGCGACTCAAGGATCAGCGTGCCCGCCCCTTCGCCAATTACCAGACCATCGCGCTGCTGATCAAAAGGTGCAGGTGTGGTGTGCGGCGCGTCATTACGCTGGCTGGTGGCAAACAGGGTGTCGAACACCGCGGCTTCCGACGGACAGAGCTCTTCTGCGCCGCCAGCCACCATCACCGTCTGATACCCGTGACGAATCGCTTCCCAGGCATAGCCAATCGCCTGGCTGCCAGAGGTACAGGCGCTGGAGGTCGGGATCACCCGGCCGCGCAGGCCGAAAAAGAGCCCGGCATTGACGGCCGTGGTGTGTGGCATCATCTGCACATAGGTGGTGCCGGTGATATTGTTGGTGTGCTTTTCGGTCAGCATGGTGGCGAACTCGCTGACCGGCCCGGTGCTGCCGGTGGAAGAACCGTAGGCGATACCCGTTTCTCCGCTGGTCAGCACCGGATGGTCAATCAGGCCCGCCTGGGTCAGCGCCAGCTCGGTCGCGCGCGTTGCCAGCAGCGAAACGCGGCCCATGGCGCGGATACGCTTGCGGGTGTAGTGCGCAGGCAGCACAAAGTCATCCACCGGTGCGCCGAGCAGCGTATGCAGCCCGTCGTAGATCTGCCACTCCGGCATAAAGCGCACCGCATTGCGGCCCGCACGGATCCGTGCCGAAACTTCAGCCCAGGACTCACCAAAGGCGGTTACGCCGCCCATGCCGGTTACGACTACCCGCTGGATCACAGCATGCCTCCGTTTATAGAAATGACCTGACGCGTCACGTAGCCTGCGATATCGGACATCAGATAGCTCGCCAGTCCGGCGACCTCTTCAGCCGCGCCCATGCGCTTCATCGGCACGATCTTCATCGCTTCCTCAATCACCTGAGGTTCCAGCCCCTCCATTCCGGTATCAATCAGGCCTGGCGCAATGCAGTTAACGGTGATTTTGCGTTTCGCCAGCTCAATCGCCAGCGCCTTAGTGGCACCAATAATGCCCGCTTTCGCCGCGCTGTAGTTCACCTGACCACGATTGCCCATTATCCCCGACACCGACGAGAGGGTGATAATGCGGCCGCCGCGCCGCAGACCGATCATCGGCATCACGCAGGGCTGGATCACATTGTAAAAACTGTCGAGATTGGTGTGGATGACGCTGTCCCACTCCTGATCCGTCAGGGCAGGAAATGCCGCATCGCGGGTGATACCGGCGTTGCTTACCACGCCATAATAGGCGCCATGTTGCTCAATATCCGCCTCCAGCGCAGCGCGGGTTGCTGCCCGATCGGCCACATCAAATCCCAGCACACGGCCGCTGCCGCCTGCGGTTTCGATCTGCTGCAGGCACTCCTCAGCGCCTGCGCGGTCACGGTTGAAATGGACGATAACCTGATAGCCATCCTGGGCGAGACGCAACGCAATCGCGCGGCCAATCCCTTTACTGGCGCCCGTCACTAATACCGAATCTGTCATGGCTGATTTCCTTGTGACATCAATTGCTGTAATTCTGCTTCATTGGGTTGATACGTATTCAGGCGACCGCTGGCAAGCCGCTGGGTGCCGTAATGAATGTCGCCCTCAAAGCTGCCCATGCGGTCATCGCGCATCAGCAGCGTCATTCTGATATCCAGCGTAACACTGGCGGGAAAGAGGGATCGCTCTGCCCGCCAGCCGCGTCCGCCCAGCAGCATGCCGGGCGGGATAAGGGTTGCGCCGCCCTGCTTTGCATGCCAGCCCGACCAGACGCCCACGGTTTGCGCCATCATTTCCACGCCAAACCAGGCGGGCAGTTCACCCTGAGGCGTCAGAAACGGTGTCAGTACGCCACCGGCGCAGGTCGACACCTGACAGTGGACCTGCTCATCATCCACGGCGATCAGCTGATCAAGCAGCAGCATCGGCGCAGCATGCGGCAGCCAGCGTGCCGCGGAAGAATTAATAACCATGTTGGCGTCCCAGAATCAGACAGGTGTTGTTGCCGCCAAAGGCGAAGGAGTTAGAGGCGATGACCGGCCGTTGCAGCGCCTGCGGCTGTAATAACAATCCGCAATCCGGCAGCGTCTCATCCTGCGCCGCCGCACTGAAATCCTGTGCGGGCAGTGGCAGATTGTTTTGCAGGATCAGCGCACTGAGGGCGGCTTCACATACTCCTGCTGCGCCGAGCGTATGGCCGGTCAGATGTTTGGTCGAGCTGCACGGCACCGCATTGCCAAACAGACGCTGAATCACGGCAGCTTCCATCTGGTCGTTAAGCGGCGTTGCAGTGCCGTGCAGATTGATATAACCCACCTGCTCTGGCAACAGGTTCGCCTGTTGCAGCGCCATACGCATCGCCCGTTCAGCGCCCTCGCCCTGCGGATGGGGAGCGGACATGTGCCAGGCGTCAGACGATTCGCCAGCTCCCAGTAGCGCCAGCGGCTGCGGTTCCCGCGTCAGCAGCATCAGTGCGGCCCCTTCGCCAATGGAGATGCCGTCGCGATCGCGGCTGAAAGGGGCGCAGCGACGTTCAGAGAGCGACTCCAGGCTGTCGAATCCGTTGATCGGCATCCGGCTCAGCGAGTCCGCACCGCCCACCAGCGCCACATCCGCCAGCCCCGCCGCGATCAGACGCTCACCACTGATAATGGCGCGGGCGCTGGAGGAGCAGGCGGTTGAAATGGTATAGGCCGGGCCATCCAGGCACAGAAAGTGAGCCAGGAAACGGGAAGGATCGCCCAGCTCCTGCATCTGATAGTGATAACCGGACTGACTGCCGCCAATCTGCTGATCGCCCTCATCCACGCCCGAAGTGCTGGTTCCCAGCACAATTGCCACTCTGCTGGCACCATAGTGCGCAATCGCCGCGTCGAGCGCCGGACGGATTTGCGCCAGTGCGGCCAGCAGCAACTGGTTATTACGGGTGTTGTGCACGCTCAGGGCAGCAGGAATCGATGGCAAATCACCTTCAACTCTGCCAAGCCAGCAGGTGCGGTCACCGCTCAGCCAGCCATGACGCAGCTGCATGCCGGGTGCCTCACCCCTGGTAAGACTGGCCGCAATCTGCTGAGTATTATTCCCCAGGGCATTCAGCATGCCGATGGCAGAGATGTAAATCATAAGGCATCCAGATGTTGAATGCGGATCTGATAGCCAAACGCATGCTGCTGAATGCTGATGGGCTGGCGCTGATTACCGCGTTGCAGATAATCGATTTCGGTGACCAGTTGGTTATCGGCATCGATCAGCCGTCGCTTTAACCCCTGATCCTGCAGCGTCCAGCCTGGCGGCAGCTGTTTTTGCCACAGATCCCGTGGCCAGTAGCTGAGCATAATATCCGCCAGCACCTGACTGGCAGGCGGCATCTGCGGCAGCGGCATCAGCTGCTGAGTGTGAATACCGCTGGCATCGTAGCGCAGGCTGAACAGGCGAATACCCACCGAGGAGAGTCCGGCCAGATCAATTTGCTGTTCATCGGCGCTGAGCAGCACCAGCAGTGACTGACTCTGGCCTTTCACCTGTCCGGTCAGCAACTGCTGCTGCTGGAAGGCGGGACGGATGCCCGGCGGTGGCAGCGTCACCTTCACGCCCGGTTTCAGCCAGGCGGTGGGACGGCTGCTGTCAGGTGCAGGTCCGGCACAGGCGCTGAGCAGCAGAGCCGTCAGCAGAATAAGAGCGGCGCGGATCATCGTTTACTCCTTGATCGGGTGGGTCGCATCGCCAGCGGCGACAGCAGGAAAGCGCTGAAGATGCCGCTGCATAACACTGTGCCAAAACTGGCAATCGCGCTGGTGCTGCTGAATACCAGCATCCCCAGCGTCAGTAAGGTGGTAATCATCGCCAGCGACACCGCCAGCAACGAGGTCAGCGGCGTACCCTGCGGGTTGCTGAAAAAGAGCGTGTAATTAATGCCGATGCCCAGCACCAGAATCAGTGCCAGCAGGGCAAACAGATTCAGCGACGCGCCGATCCAGCCCAGCGTTGCCAGCGCCATCGCCAGCGACAGCACTGACGGCAGCGCGCTGCGTAAGCCCGCTTTTAACCCCAGTCGCATAACAAAACTCAGGGTGATCAGCAGCAGCGCCAGCGCCAGTAACCCGCTCAGCAGGGTGCGCCAGAAACTGAACAGCGAATCGTAACCTGATTTACGGTCAATCCAGCTGACGCCCGGATGCTGTTTGGTCAGCTCCGCGAGTGCAGCGCTGTTTTTTACGCCGCTGGTGGGGATCAAAACACCGCTGCGCCCGTCTGGCAGCGTCAGCCACAGCAGTCGCCAGCCTTCACTCAGCGGACTCGCCAGCCACGCCTCTGGTGTTACCGGCATCGGGGTCAGATCCGGTGCCGGCAGCGTGATACCCGCCTGCTGCAGGCGGGCCGTAATATCCGGTGCTGCCTCTTTCAACAGCTGAAGATCCCGCTGTTGCTGCGCCAGCGACGTCAGCGGCAGCAGACGATAGTGCTGCAGCCAGCCCTGCTGCTGCGCCTGCTGCAGATCCGGTGCCAGTTTTTCCAGCCGCTGCAGCGTCTGCTGCGCGTCATCGCCCCAGACCACAAACCAGGTCTGATCGGCGCGCTGTCCGGTCAGGGTTGCCAGCTGGCGATCCTGCTCCAGCAGATGCGCAGGCGCACTTTGCAGATGGGCGATATCATCATCCACCTTTAACTGGGCGATACCGGCCAGCGCAAAGATCGCCATCGCCACCGGTAATCCGACGCGCAGCCCGCGCTGGCGACGCCAGGCGGCAAGCCAGCGCGCCAGCGGCACCATCAGCGGTACCGGACGCACCGGTAATCCGCGTACCAGCCACGGATAGATCAGAATCACCGTCAGACAGGAAGCCGTTAAGCCGCTCGCGGCAAACACCGCCAGCTGCCGCAGCCCCGGAAAGGGTGCCAGCAGCATCAGCAGCCAGGCGATGGCGGTGGTCCCGAGCGCCAGCAGCAGCGTGCCGCGGACTTTTCGCAGGCTCTGCCACGGCGTCTGCTGATCGCCATGAACCATGCGCTCGGTGAGATAATAGAGCGTGTAATCGGCCGAGATGCCGACAATACTCAGGCTCATCACCAGCGTCATCAGATGCAGTTCACCGAAGCAAAGCAGTGTCATCACCGTGCCCGCCATCGCGCCGATGACCACGGATGTGACAGTCAGCAACAGCGGGCGCAGTGAACGGAAGACCAGCAGCACCAGCAGGATGACGCCCCCCAGCGTCACACTGCCCAGCGTTTTTACGTCATGCTGCGCACGCTGGCTGGCGTTGTCGCTGAACAGCACCGTGCCACGCGTCAGCAGTTTCGCCTGCGGCCAGCGGCTTTTAAGCTGTTGCTCCAGCGCGCTGAGCCGGGTAACCAGCGCATGACTTTGCTGCATACTGAAGGCGTTGTTCGCCAGTTCGCCATGCAGAAAATACCACTGCTGACCCTGTGCATCTTTTACTGTCAGCCAGCCATCATGCAGCGTCATGCGCCCGGCGTTTTGTGCCAGCGCCAGCTGCGAACCCCGCACCAGCATCAGAGGATCGCCCTGCAACTCTTTACTGCTGACCCCAGAGAAAGCCGAAAAGAGCTGCGCCAGCAGCCAGTCAGCCTGCGCCTCACCGCCGTTCTGCAAGCGGTCGCGCGTCACCTCATCGATCAGGCCGTTACGGTGTTGCCAGGCAAAGCGGCCCCACTGCTGCTGCTGTTGCCCGTCGAGATCACCCTGCACCTGTTTCAGGTCAGGCAGCGCGCGCAGCTGGGCCAGCCACCAGGCGGCGACCTGGGGATCGTCCTGCTCTCCGGGTGAAACCAGCCACACCAGCTGGCGATCCAGTCGCTGCATAAAGCCCTGCTGCAGCGCAGGCGGTGCCGCCCCCAGATTCTGCTGCGGCAGCAGCGCCAGCACACTGCTGTTGAGCTGACTGCGCGGCAGCAAAAAAGAGAGCGCTGCCGCCAGCAGCAGACAGAGGGCCAGCCACAGGAGGGCCAGCAGCCGATCGTTACGGCCCGGCAAAACGCGCCTGCTCCTCGTCGCTTAACTGCGGCGGTTCAATGCGGGTGTTGCTGAGCTCTATTTGCGTTTTATCGCCCTGCTTATCATCCAGGTTGATGCTGTCCAGGTAAGCGCTGCCCGCCAGCGAGATACGGTTGAAGATTTTATTGAGCGGCGCCGCTTTGGGCGTCAGCTCCAGCGTCCAGGCTCCGTTGCCGCGATCGCTGAAGGCCACGCTGAAGTTCTCGTTCAGCACTTTCTGGTCGGCCTGGAACAGCGCCCGCAAGAGATGGTTGAACTGGAACATCTGCGGGTTGCTGTCGGCGGTGATCACCTGAGGCTTCTGGCCGCTGAGGCTCTGCACCATGCGTTTATCATCCAGCAGCAGCGTCATCACAAAGGGTGTCTGCTGATGCCACCATAAGCCCTGCTCGCGAGCGATCAGCATCTGCCCGTGCGAGACCAGCGGCTGACGCATGCCGGAAATGGTGCGCGTCTGGATAAAGTCTGCACGAATCACCGGCTGGCTGGCAAAACGCTGCTGCAGTTGATCCAGCGTGACCGCACTGGCGGCACTGGCCCACAGCAGCAGGCTGGTAAGCACAATTTTCAGCATCCTTTCACTCCTAAACGTTCCAGTAAAATATCGGGTGAAACAAAGCACAACGCCTGACTCTCCTGCTCCACCGCCACCTGCAGAGTATGCGCTTTGGTGGTGATCTGGCCGGCAGCATTTCGCACTTCATAGTCGATGCGCAGACGATTCTCATATTCTGTGATCCGGGCGCTGACGCGAATTGTCTCTTCGCAGCGCAGTGGCTGGCGGTATTTGACCCGGGTATCGACCACCGGCCAGACGTAGCCGCTGGCGGCCATCTCGACATAGCTGTAGTTAATGCTGCGCAGCAGGGCTTCACGCGCCACTTCGAAAAAGCGGAAATAGTTGCCGTGCCAGACCACGCCCATAGGATCGCAGTCGTGGAATGAGACGGTCAGCACGACTTCAGCATGATGTTCAGTCATGGTCAGACTCCTTGTGGTGCGCCTGTTGATCAGGCAGCGTCCAGAAATCGAAAAAGTTAAACCAGTCGAGCGGCGCCAGCAGTGCGTAATGGGCCAGCCGCGCTGCGTAACGATCGACCGCCTGTTGCAGTGCCTGCTGACGTTGTGCACGCGGCAGCAGCAGCGGATCGGCGAAGGGCTCACAGTGAATACGCAGTTTACCCTGTTGCTGCAGGGCGAACATCAGCAGCACCGGACAGCGCAACGCAGCCGCCAGTACAAACGGCCCCTGTGGAAAGGGCGCGGCGCGGCCCAGAAAGTCGCTCCAGATCACCCGCCGCTCGCCGCCGCGCTGCGGATTGACCGCAGTGCGATCCCCGACAATCGCCACCCATTCGCCCGCATCCAGCTTCTGTTGCAGCAGGATAGCGGTCTCCGGCCCGATATCGCTCACTGGCATCAGATTCACCCCCGCCTGTGGAGCAATGGTTTCCAGCACCGCCCGAAAACGCCGGGCGTTGTCGGTAAACACCAGCGCATTAATCACCAGCCCGCTGACCTGCTGCGCCATCGCGCGACAGGCTTCAATGTCGCCAAGATGGGAAGCGAGAATCAGCTTGCCCTGCGGCGTGGGTGTACGGATCACCGCTTCTGCGCCTGGCGCAAAATCGATATCACGTCCCCAGCGCAGATCGCCGCGCCAGCTGGCCACTTTATCCAGCATTGCCCCGGCAAACCGCAGGAAATGGCGGTAGCTGTTAAGCCGTGGCGGTAACGCAATCTGCTGCTGCTGCGCGGCGGTAGTGACCTGCGCCAGCCACTGCCGGGAAGCGCGTCGCGCGCGCTGTCCGCTCAGCCAGTAGACCGCCACTACCGGCCAGAGTAGCAGCGTAAAGAGGAGGCGCCCGCCGTAGCGATAGACCGCCAGCATAAAACGTAATCCCCACTGTCCGCGCCGCTCCGTTTCCACAGACCAGTGCGTCGGCGGTTTGCGCATCGCCAGCAGACGGGGAATGCGCGGCAGCATGCCGAAAAACAGCCGGGTATGCATCCAGGAGATGCGCAGGTTGTCGTAGAGCGCATCGAAGTGTGACAGCCCGCTGGCCGGATAGGTGACGCGGGTCGGGATAAAGCGACTGCGGGTTCCCTGCCAGTAGAGTCGCACCATGATCTCGGTGTCAAAATCCATGCGCTGACCGATGGCCCGGCGATCGCACAGCGCCAGCGTCGCGGCCAGGGGATAGACGCGGAAGCCGCACATGCTGTCGCGGATCGACTGCGACAACGTTTCAATCCAGACCCAGAAGTGGGTGATGTAGCGACCGTAAAGGCGTGATTTGGGGATCGAGTCGTCATAGAGCGGCTGACCGGAGATCAGCGCGTCGGGATAACGCTCCGCTTCCGCCAGCATCAGCGGCAGATCTTCCGCCTGATGCTGGCCGTCCGCGTCGAGCTGCACCGCATGGGTGAAGCCGCGTGCCGCCGCGGCCCGCAGTCCGTGGATCACCGCCGCGCCTTTACCCTGATTGCTGTCGAGTCGCAGCAGGCTGAGCTGCGGGGCGTGCAGCGTCGCCAGCTGAAGCTGAGTGGCCGCATCACTACCATCATCCACCACGATTACCGGCAGATTAAAGGGTGCCAGCCGTGCCAGTACTGACGCCATCATCGCGCCGTGGTTGTAGCAGGGGATCACCACGCAGGGTGAAAATGGGGCGCTTAACACAGCGCGATCTTCCCGCTGCTGGCGGTCTGCTCGCCGTCGTCCTTCAGCAGGCTGTAACGGAAACTCAGGCGGGATTTTTCAGCGTCCCAGTCAAGACGCAGTTGCAATAGCGAGTCGGGTAATACCGGCTGCTGAAATTTAATGTTATCAACGGCAACAAACTGTTTGCCGGGCGCAAGCAGTGACACCCCGTAGTGCATCACCCAGTCGAGCTGAGCCACACCGGGCAGAATGGGCAGATGCGGAAAGTGGCCCTGAAACCAGAAGAGTCCGGCATCAATCTGCAGGGTCAGCGTGGCGCTGTCAGCCCGCAGCTCCCGGCTTCGTTCAATCGGCAACATGAAAAAGTTCCTCTATTTGCGGCCAGGCGCGTTTGCTTTGGGTGGTTACCGGAATGGTGGCCACAATCCGCCAGTAGCGCGGCATCGCCAGCGGTTCCAGCCAGCGCTGCAGCTGGCGTTTCCACTGCTGCCTGCGCTGATGCAGAGCCGCCTCATCCAGCGCGCTGTTCAGCGCCAGCACGACGCCAATCGCCTGACGCTCATGACGCGTGACCACCAGCGCCACGGCATCCTCGATTTCCGGCAGGTCGGTCAGACGGCGCTCTATCTCGCTTAATGAGATGCGCTTGTCACCGATTTTTACGATGCGATCGTGGCGTCCTGCCAGCTGAAATCCGCCGTCCGGCTGCATAGTCAGTCGATCGTCGAGCTGCAGCCCGCTGTCATCGGCAATCAGCGGCGACCAGACCTGCCAGCGATCGGGCGTCACCTGCTCCAGCCTGACCTGCGGGAAGCAGCGCCACGGCGCCTCCGCCCGATCACACTGACGCCAGGCCAGAATTCCGGTTTCGGTGCTGCCGTAGATTTCACTGACCTGACAGCCAAATCGCTGGCAGACCTGCTCCGCATCAGAGTCGCGCAGTGCGCCACCGGCAGAGACAATCAGTTCACAGGCGGGCGCTTTCAGCGCGCTGTCCAGCCGCGATAAAAAGGCCGGGCTGCTGATAAAGGCATAGCGAACGTCGCGCGGAAGCCGGGCCAGCTGTTCACCGTAAAACAGCGGCTGGGCGGCAAACGGCAGCCTGAGCGTCATCGGCAGGAAAAGTCGAAACGATAAACCGTAGAGATGCTGATGGCTGACCGAGGCGATGACCCGGCACCCCCGCAACGGTTCGCCCCACAGGCTGCTGAGCCAGCGGCTCTCCTGCTCCATCACCGCCAGCGACTTTACCACCTGACGCGGCGCGCCGGTGGATCCCGAGGTGAAGAGCACCAGCTCTGCACTCTCCGGCAGCGGTGGCAGCGGCCCCTGCGTTTCTGCGTCGTCCCACGCCAGCAGCGGCAGGCTGACCACCAGCGGCATGTCGCACAGCACGCCATCCAGCCGATCCTGCCTCTCATCCAGCAGCGCGGCGCGGCAGTGGCCCGGCATCACCGGCGTTTTACCGGCATACCAGCATGCCAGCAGCGCCACACAAAAACGGTAACTGTCATCAAAACAGAGCGCCCAGTGGCTGCCCGGTTGTGCTACTAATCGCTGGCTGAGCGCCACGACCTGACGATGCATCGTGCTGAGCATCAAGCGTTGATCGCCGCGCCAGGCGACCTCTCGATCGTCTCCCGTCAGCCAGTCGGCTACCCTCATGCTTTTCGCCTCACGCGTTGACGTACCAGCCATTCAGCACTCATCAGCGCTGCGATTAGCAGATAACTTATGCCGCCATTCCACAGCGTCCAGAGCCGCAGATCGCCCAGCAAACAGGTATAGAGCGCCATGCTGCCGTTGCCGATAAAAAACAGGCACCAGATTTGGGTGACGCGGCGGGTATAGCGCACTGCCGCAGGGGGGAGCATGGGCTCACGCAGCCGGGCGATGCGTTCCACCAGCGGCATCGCACTCCAGAGTGAGGCGCCAAACACCAGCAGCATCGCCAGATTGACCGCCACCGGATACCACAGCAGCAGATGCTGAGTGCGTAATAGCTGGCTGCTGACACAGAGCAGTGCGCCGAGCAGCGCCAGCCAGCCCATGACCGCGCCCATGGCGTTTTGCTGACGACGCAACTGCAGCCAGCGCAGGCCAAACAGCAGCGCCAGCAGCCAGAAAAGCCCCTGCCAGCGCGGCTGGGTCAGCGCCAGCCAGACCAGCAGTGGCCAGGCCAGCAGCGTAAGCAGATTCAGCAGGCGAAGCGTAGCAGCAGGCACGGCGGGATCAGGCGTCTTCGCGCATCAGTTGTTCCACGGCATCCACCACATCCTGCACGGTGCGCACTGCGCGGAAAGTTTCCGGTTTAATTTTACGGCCGGTACGTTTTTGCAGATGAACCACCATATCGACGGCATCAATGCTGTCGAGTTCGAGATCTTCATACAGACGTGCCTCGGGATGGATATCCTCAGGCGCAATTTCAAACAGGCTGGTCAGCAGCGAAGCTACTTCCTGATAGATCTGTTCTTTGTTCATCATAAGGTTGTCTCCGCTTTCAGCCGCGCTGTTGGTTGACGAACGCAGCCAGCGTCGCAACAGAGAAAAAGTGGGCGCGCAGGGTTTCACTCTCAGCGGACAGCGCCACGCCGTAGCGATTTTTCACTGCCAGGCCAAGTTCCAGTGCATCAATCGAGTCCAGCCCCAGCCCGTCGCCAAACAGTGCAGCGTCGGTCTCTATATCATCGGGACTGAGATCTTCAAGGTTGAGCGTGTCGATAATCATCTGTTTGATATCGTTAATTAATGAATCCATACCGGTTTTCGTCTTACCTGTTCTGGGGGACCAGCGCCTGCTGTAAATGGCGGGTCAGGCGACGCGCGGCCAGCGGCTGCGCATCGGGATTGCTTTCACAAAACGACTGACTGTCGATTCGCGTCTGTACACGCACGGTAAACAGCGGTTTAACCGGCGGAATCTGATACCAGCGGCTCTGTTTATCGAGCATACGCTGGCTACAGGTGATGTGAACCACGCGCAGATCGCATCCGGCGCGCACCGCGATATTGGCTGCCCCGCGCTGCAGAGTCAGTGGATGACCGTAGCGGGTACGGGTGCCTTCCGGAAAGATCAGGATATTGTCGCCGCGTGCCAGTCGCTGCTGACTGTCCGGCAACAGCGTCTCCGCTTCACTGTTGATCAGATAGTCCGCGGCGCGGATCACCCCACGCATAAAGGGATTTTTTTGCAGATCGGCCTTAACCAAACAATCCATCTCTGGCAGTACTGAAGCGATCATCACGTAGTCGATCAGTGATGGATGATTAGCGACAATCAGGCATCCGCGATCCTGTTGCAGCAGCTCTGCGCCTTCAATCCGGTAGTCATAGACCCCGGTCATCCGGCAGAATCGCAGAAAGCAGCGGAAGCTAAAGGCGATAGCGCGTCGGGCCAGCAGGCGGCGGCGCAGCGAATCGCGCTGTACCAGCAGCAGCAGGTTGAAGCCAATCAGCGACAGCAGCAGCCCGCCTATGCCAAACAGCGTAAAACTCACCGCCGTCATCACCAGCCGCCAGCAATAGTTCATGCGGCTGCCGGTGTAGTGCGCCGGTTGTGAACAATCAGCCATGATGTCTCTCCCAGTGCCATGTCAGGCGTTCGCCCGGCAGGCTGAAGGTGGGCGATTTCGCCAGCCACTCCTGCAGAAAGCGCAGGCTCTGCGGTAACCCTGAGTCTGCCCTCTCCTCTCTGCCAGCACGGCCAGTGCAGTGCAGCTGGTCGCCTGGGCGCAGCAGCAGCGCCACCGCATAGGGAAAGTTCACACGCTGTTCCGGCAGCCACGGCAGATAGTAGTCAGGCACGATGCCGTCGAAATCGACCAGCAGTACCTGCTGATAACCCGCCTGATGCAGCGCGCTGACTTCGATCAATCCCTGCTGAAACGAGTCGACTCCGGCAGCGATTGAGGTGGAGACCAGTGGTGCTTTGGCTGCAATGGTCAGGCTGCCGACCGCCGAATTGTGAACCGACATGGCAAAATCCGTGGGTGACATAGACTGCTGATCGGCCAGCGTAGTGAGGATACGCAGATTACGTTCCAGTTCACCGTGACGACTGGTGAACACGATAGCGTCAACCTGCTGACGCGCAAGCAGCGCCAGCCCACACTCTACCGCCGCACGACTGCCGCCGCTCAGACGACGTGCTGTCATCATCGGTAAAAATTGCGGCTTTGCCATCGCCTCTTTAGGGTCTATGACGGTGCCCTGTTGCGCCCAGTGCTGCCAGCCCTCGCACCCGTGTAATCCCGGAGCCAGAGCCTGCCAGTCGACCAGTGAGTAAGCGAGTCTCATCTCAACACTCTTTTTGTCATATGTGTGGCGTCGGCGTTCATCGGGGCGTCATCCCGGCCCTCTGCAAAAAAAATGCGTCCGGGAAACCCTCTGCCGATTCCGCATCAGGCCTTCACGGTAGAGGGTTACTCAGTGGTTCAGCAATAGCGGCTCATCTGATTTGTCGGCCGGCTGCCGGAGATCTTTATGCTTTGATCGTCTGTCGACACATCATTGCGACAGCGCACGCATTACTGAGCGGCAAGAGCAGAGAGTCGTAACTGAATATCCTGATCGAGATTGGCAATCCAGCGGTTGTAGTTATTGTGGATCTCGCCCTGCTCCGCTTTCAGGTTCTCACTGCTGACATAATCGATGCGGTAGTTCTGGCTGGTATACGTGATGCGAATAGTCGCCACGAAATCACGCTGGGCCAGACGACCATTGATCACGCCAGGCGAAACGGGAGTCATCACCCATTTCCGGCCAATACCCGCTTCGATGATCGCCAGTTTCATCTGGTTGTCGCTGTAACGCTGAGTGAGCGTTTGATTCACGTTATGAATCGGCGCAGTGCGCGCACAGCCGGTTAATAACGCAGCGACCACGGCCAGCGTGAAAATAGTTTTTTTATTCATGATGAATCCCTTCTTTTATTTTTATATCAGTAAGTTAAATGATTAATCCGCCTCGCGCAGGCTAAGCTTTCAGTGCGCTTTTCCGTCTGGCTGGCTTAAAACCCGCGCATGATACCACCGAATGTAAAGACAGGTAAGCAGAAGTATGCATGGGTTTTAGGGGGTTATTTGGGGGATTAAAGCGGGGAATATACGCAGTCGCCGCGACAGCGCAGAGGCCGATCCAGGCCGCAGAAACTCTGGCTGCGGCTGGATCGGTCTGAAGATTACTGTGTGGAGGCGGGTGTCCAGCCACCGCCCAGCGCGCGGTAGAGATCGATCTGCGCCAGCAGCAGGTTATTTTTGACAGTCACCCGATTCAGCTGCGTTGAAAACAGGGTTCTCTGCGCATCGAGTTCATCCAGATAGGAGGCGTAGCCGTTTTGATAGCGATTGCGGGCAATGCGCAGCGCCTCCGTTACATAGGCTTCCTGCTTTTGCAGCTCCTGAAGTTGTGCCTCACGCTGCCTGATAGCGTCTATTGCATCGTTAACTTCCGAGAAGGCGTTGCGCACCACTTTTTCATAGCCATAAAGTGCCTGATTTCGCGTCGCCATTGAGACATCCACCTGCGCCGTCAGCGCTTCACGGTTCAGCAGCGGTGCCAGGATGCTGCCGCCCACGCTCCAGAGCCGGAACGGATCATCCGCGAGCTGGTGCAGCACCGAACTCTGCAGAGTGCCGGTCGCGGTGAGGTTAAGCCCGGGCAGCAGCTTAGCGCGCGACGATGCCAGGCTGGCATCTGCGGCCAGTAACTGACGCTGAGCCTGCACAATATCCGGACGGCGATTAAGCAGCTCTGATGGCAGCAGCGACGGCATCCGCTGCGGTGAAATCTGGTCAAACTGCTGACGACGGGCGATGCTGCGCGGGTTCATACCGACCAGAAGGCTCAGCGCATTCTCCTGCTGAGTGATCTGGTGCTGCAACTGGGGCATCTGCGCTTTGGCCGACTGATATTCCGAGGCGGCCTGCATCCACTCCAGCCTGGAGGTGTAGCCGGTTTCAAACTGACGCTGTGCCAGCTTCAGCGAATTATTGCGGGTCGCCAGCGTCGCCTCCGTGACCCGCAACTGCTCATCCAGCGCGCACAGGTTGAGATAACCTGATGCCACCGAACTGGCGATGGTCAGCTCCGCGGCAGACGCGGCGGCCTGCTGCGCCGCTAAACTCGCCTGCGATGCGGTGATGCTGCTGCTGCGTGCTCCCCAGAGATCGACCTCGTAGTTCGCCTGTAATAAGCCCTGAAAAATATCGGTTTCATAGGGCTGGCCCGTCACTGACGAGAGCGTACGCTCCCGGGTCGCGGCCACACCAGCGCTCAGGGTCGGAAAGTTATCGCCCTGCGTGGCGCGCAGCTGGGCGCGATACTGGTCAACCCGGGATCGCGCCGTGAGGATATCGGGATTATTGCGCAGCGCCTGCGTCACCAGCCGGTTGAGATTTTCATCATGAAAAGCACGCCACCACTCCGCCTCCGGCGCAGCAGATGGCCCCACACTATTGCGCCAGGCGTCGGGGATCGGCAGAGAGGCGGGTGCCTTTTCAACCTGCGTGGTGCAGCCGGTCAGAAGGAGTGCCAGCGCGCTTACCATTAAGCCGCGCCGTATCATGGCGCGCCCTCACCAGCAGGTTGTGCGGCGGTGTCGATGTTGACTTCGACCGACATACCCGGACGTAACTGATGCATATTCTGGTCATTGATGCGGATGCGAACCGGAATGCGCTGCGCAATTTTAACGAAGTTTCCGGTGGCGTTGTCGGGCGAAATCGCGCTGAACTCTGAGCCTGCGGCCGGAGAGATAAATTCAACCTGCCCCGTAAAGCGTTTGCCATCCAGCGCATCGACCCGAATCGTCACCGGCAGGCCAGGACGAATATTTGCCAGCTGGGTCTCTTTAAGATTCGCGATAATCCATTTGTGATTGGTCACCACCGAGGTCAGGCGCGTACCTGCCGTGACATAGGCGCCGGTGCGGACCGCCAGCTGGCCGAGCTGGCCATCATCGGGCGCGGTAATCCGGGTATTCGCCAGATCGATCTCTGCCAGCTCCAGCGCGGCGCGGGCGCTGTCGACATCGCCTTTCAGCGCGTCACGGTTAACGATGACGGTTTGCAGATTCTGCTGGGCGACGGCGATCTGCGCCGCAGCCTGACGTACCTGCGCCTGCGCCTGGGCATTTGCGGCCCGGGCGGCGTCGCGCTCACGCACTGACAGGGATCCATCCGCCGTGAGATTTTCGACACGCTTCAGATCGAAGCCGCTTTTCAGCGCCTGTGCTTTGGCATTCTCCAGTGCCGCTTTATTGCTCTGGATGGTCGCTTCTGCGCTGCGACGCTGCTGCAGGTTATTGTTCAGCGCCGCCTGCTTCATCGCCAGCTGCGCCTGCGCCTGATGCACCCGCTGGCGATAGATACGGTCGTCAATCGTCATCAGCAACTGCCCTTTTTTCACCGGCTGCAGATCGATCACCTCGACTGAGGTGAGATAACCATTAACCTGCGGGCTGATAAAGGTCACCTGACCGCGCACATAGGCATTCTCGGTGCTTTGTATTGCGCTGGTGAAGGGCCAGAGTTGCCAGGCATAAAGAATAACCAGTACGCCAATCACCACAATGCCGCTGCCTGCGGCGATAGAAAGAATACGACGGCGGTTCGCGCGTTCGCGTTCCGCCGCCTGAAGCTCATCCTGCTGACTCATTGTTTCTCCGTTGATTCCTGTAATGCGGCCAGCTGTTGCTGCTCACGCAGGTTAAATTGCGCCTGACGCCAGTCAAGATAACGACGACGGGTCAAACGCCAGATCACCCACATCAGGGTGACCAGTGCCAGCGCGGCAGTTAACAGGTAGGTGTCGTTATAGGCGAGCACGTTGGCCTGCAGCGTGGCGATTACCTGTAACTGGCTGGTGCTCTGCGCCCCGCGCAGAACGTTGTCACCCACCAGCGAATTAAACAGCGCATTATACTGGCTGAGCCGTTCGGTGACGTTGGGATCGAGCAGTGACAGCTGATCGCCCAGCAGGCTGGAGTGATATTTTTCCCGCCAGACCTGAAACGTGCCAAGAATAGCCGAGCCGATCAGCCCGCCGAGGTTCTGACTCATGCCAAACAGCACCACAAAGCTCACCAGATTTTTCGGCTGAGTCACCACGCTGCCAATGCCCATCAGCATCGCGGGTGCCATGAAAAAGGCGCTGCTGAAGCCCAGCAGAAACTGGCTGAAATACATATTGCTGGCGCGGGTCAGCGGACTGGATTGCGCATCCATCAGCGAGGCGATAATCATCACCACCAGCGAGGTGACAATCGGCCAGTTAAGATGATTGGGCTTGATGGTCAGCGCACTGGCGGCGATGCCCGCAATAACCCCGGCCATGATCGCCAGCGCCAGACCGCGCATCTGATCGTTCTGCAAGCCAACCTGCTGCAGAAAGCCGATTGCGCCGGTGTTCTGTTCCGCCAGTACGATACGGATCATGATCATCACAATGCCCAGCCGCACCATCATGCCGCTGCTGAGCCAGCGGGTATTGATCAGCGGGTTGCGCCGGTTATGCTCAATGACGATCGCAGCGACAATCAGCGTCAGGGCGATCGCGGTACAGATACCGAGCCACGGCGTGGTAAACCACCACTCAATACGGCCCAGCGTCAGTACGCCGCACAGCAGCGCCATACCGGGTGCCAGCAGGATAAAGGTGACGAAGTCCATCTTTTCAAAGGTTTTGATGCGATCGCCCGGTGGCAATTTCACCAGCAGTACCCCGCCCAGCGCAATCAGCGCCAGACCGAGTTCAAACAGATAGAGACCGCGCCACTCGTTGAGCTGCAGCAATTCCGAAGAGAATAAGCGGGCCAGCGGGATAGCCAGTTGCGATACCGTCAGGCCAATCACCAGCGCTTTCAGGCGATGTTTCGCAGGCCAGGCCTGTACCTGATAGTAGATGCCCAGAGAGCTGAGCGCCGCAGCTACCATACCGTGAGCGGTGCGCACAATGATCGCCGAACTGAGATCGTTGGCGAAGAGATGGAAAAACGCCACCAGTACATACAGCACCAGAAACGCCTCGGTAAAGACACGCAGGCCAAACTGCTGACGGAATTTCACCAGCAGCAGGTTAATAGAGATGTTGCCCATTACGTAGACTGCAGGCAGCCAGGCAATTTCATTCGACCAGGCACCAAAGGTACCCTGCAGGTTGACCAGATTCGCCGTGACCAGCGCGTTACTCAGCGCACCGGTCAGCGAGATAAGTAAACCGATCAGGCCAAATGCCAGGCGTTTTGGCATCGGATGCAGCGGCGTCGAGGGCGATCCCGGCAGCATCGGTTTTTCGTGCGGCAACCACTCGCGTGCAGCGTAGGGATTTCGCTTTGCCACTGCTACATACTTCCCATGCGGCTCAGGAGTTGTTGCAATACGCGCTCGGTCACGGCCAGATCCTGAGGGTCAATATCGGCCAGCATTTCAGTACGGAGTGTGTCAGCCTCGGTTTTCACTTTGGCGAACGCTTCGTTACCCTTTTCAGTCAGCACCAGATGACGCTTACGTCGATCTTCTGGCGGCTGTACCCGCATCAGCAGTGACTGTTTCACCAGCCGATCCACCAGCGGCACCATACTGGCATCTTCCAGCCCCAGCAGCTGTGCCAGCTCGGTCTGGGTCATGCGTTGCGGCTCACTGGCAATCAGCCCGATGGCCATCCAGCTGCTCATGCTTAAGCCGCTATCTTTAAGGTGACGATCCACCGCCAGGCGCCAGGCATGTGCGGTCAGATGCAATAAGTGGGTAAAGGTACGCGTGTGCTGAGACAAATGTTAGCAGCCTAATAGTAAGAGTTCTAATTGAGTGGTGGCGTTATTATACGCAAAGCGAAACGCCAATGAAAAGCGTCCGGTCTGTTAAAAATTAGTGGATCGCGGCAGAATGTCCAGAGGCCGCAACCGGGAGCCGGATAACATGAAACAGGCATCAGCAAACTGGGTCGATCTGCGCCGTGACGCCGTCAGCGGTATCGAGGCGCTACGCGCCCATTTTACCGGACACGCCTATGATCCTCACTGGCACGACAGTTATCTGATTGGCGTGACCGAGCAAGGTGTACAGCAGTTTCATTCGCGGCGCAAACAGCATCAGAGCCGACCAGGCACGGTCTTTATGCTGGAGCCGGAGGAGCTGCATGACGGGGATGCCATCAACGACAGCGGTTTTACCTACCGGATGCTCTATCTTTCGCCGCAGCAGATTGCGCAGCACCTGGCTCCGATGCTGGCTGATAAACCCTCACTGCGTGAGCTACGTTTTGCCGCCACGCTGCGCGACGAGCGTCCACTGGCTTATGCCGTCTGGCATGCGTTTGATGCGCTGTGGCACAACCATCCCGCCATCATCAAAGAGGCGGCGCTGGACCGGATGTTTGGTCAGCTTACTCCGCACCGGCAGTGGTCACTGCCCGCTCAGACACCGGATAAAGATGCCCGGCTGGCGCTGCAGGCGCGTGACTGGCTGATTGCCCATCATGCGGATAATCCCGGCCTGGAGCAGATGGCGCAGCACCTGCAGGTGGATCGCTTCCGGTTATCGCGCCTGTTCCAGGCTCACTGGGGTTTGCCGCCCCACGCCTGGCTGGTGCAGTGGCGGCTGAGCCAGGCGCGTCGTCAGCTGGCGCAGGGTCAGCCCGTCGCCGATGTGGCAGCCGCGCTGGGTTTCGCCGATCAGAGTCACCTGGGCCGCTGGTTCAAACGCGCCTGCCAGCTTACCCCATCCCGTTATCAGCACGCCTGCACAAATCTTCCAGACCTGGGTTAAGCCACTTGCCACAATGCGCTTTTTTAATCAGGAGAAGCGCAATGCAAGACCCACGCTGTGTGATGATACTCAATGCCGCTCTGCCGCCAGGCAAAGCCACCAATGCTGCCGCCGTGATGGCATTAACACTGGGACAGCGACATCCGGCGCTGGTTGGCGACACCCTGGAGGATGCTGAAAGGCGCCCTTCCCCAGGTTTGATCACCACCGGGATTCCGGTGCTGGCCGCGACTGAAGAACAGCTCAGTGCATTGCGGGAACAGTGCGAACAGGCTGAATACGATCTGGTGTTGTTTCCGGAAGAGGGCCAGACCACCACCGATTATCAGGCGCTGAGCGCCGTCCTGCGACAGCAACCGCGTCAGCAGTGGCGCCTGCTGGGCGTCGCCATCGTCGGCGATAAAAAAGCCCTGCGAAAGCTGACGGCAAAACTGGCGCTATTCAGCTAATCTTTTTGCGGGAAGCTGGCCATGGCTTCCCGTTTTTGCCCATCCCGCCCCTCAGCCCCGCCGTTTGTACAGGTTATTTGTACAGCTTTCGTTTCGGAATAGTCCTTATAAGCTGCTGATAAGTGTCAAATAGCACACTTTGTTAAAGAATTCGTTTGTACAGATTGGGCTTCATTGTATAAGTTTACTGCCACGAGTTGTCATGCGACTCTGTAACGAATGATGCACTTGCGTCGCCTCTGAAGGTGTCAGTGGATTTCCACCTTCAGAGGTTATTTTTTCTGTTCAATTTGTGACACTGGTACCATCGCATCTGTCCATGCGGTGGTTTTTTTGATCGCTTTTGTCCTGACATCCGAACCGGAATCGGGCTGTTCTGAAGGGCTTACACATGCAATATATTCTTCCCCGGACCAATCAGGAAATCGCTGATTATTTTAATCCTGCCGCCAATAAACCCGCCAGCGAGATGGAGATGCTGGGTATCCTGGTTGCGGAAATTTTGCAGTCAGGCATGCCAGTGAACAATAAAGCGATTATCTCAAAGCTTATTCATCGGCTGGAGCTGGAAAGCGACAGGGAATTACTGGATATCTATCGACAGCTGCTTGAACTGGTGGTCCATAAAACCCCGGACGATTTTTCACTGTAGCATCGACTCCACGGAGGGAGTCATCCGCCTTTTTCTGGTATCTTCGCCAGTCGCCCGGTACTATCTGCCCCTCACTGTTTATCCTGATCTTCCCGCCCCTCGCGCGGGAGCAAAATAACTAAAGAGCCTGCAATCCTTTATGACTCAAACCAATGATATTGCCGCAACCGACGTTGTGGCGGGCGATATCAGTGTAGGGCGCGTTCTGCGTTCGCCTGCACTGCTGACCCGCGAATGCCTGGCCGGGGTGATTACCGCGCTGGCGCTGATCCCTGAAGTGATCTCCTTTTCCGTTATTGCCGGTGTAGACCCTAAAGTCAGCCTCGTCGCCTCGGTGGTGCTCTGCCTGACCCTGTCGATACTGGGCGGACGCCCGGCGATGGTAACAGCGGCTGCGGGTTCAGTGGCGCTGGTTATCGGGCCGATGGTCCATCTGCACGGCGTTGAATATATTCTGCCCGCGGTGGTGATGGGCGGCGTCATTCAGATTCTGTTTGGTGTGGCTGGTCTGGCGCGCATGATGCGTTATATTCCCCGCTCGGTGATGCTGGGATTTGTGAATGCGCTCGGCGTGCTGATTTTCTTTGCTCAGGTGCCGCACGTCTGGGGGCAGTCATCACTGGTGTGGATCTTCTTTGCCGTCACACTGGCTATCGTGCTGTTGTTGCCGCGTCTGATAAAAAGTGTTCCTTCACCGCTGGTTGCCATTGTGGTAGTGACTGCCGTCGCGCTGTTAATGGGCTATCGCATGCCGAACGTGGGCGATGAAGGGCCGATGAGTCCCGGTCTGCCCGGTTTTAACAGCCTGCTGGTGCCACTTAACCTGCAGACCCTGCAGATTATCTGGCCCACGGCCCTGAGCATCGCCTTTGTCGGGCTGATGGAGTCACTGCTGACCGCCAAACTGGTCGATGACCTGACCGATACCCCCTCCAGTAAGCGTCGTGAGTCCTGGGGCCTGGGTGTGGCGAATATTCTGGCGGGCTTTTATGGCGGTATCGCCGGGTGCGCGATGATAGGTCAGACCATCGTCAATGTTGAACTGGGCCGGGCGCGTAGCCGGGTTTCCACCGTAGCCGCCGGTCTGGTGCTGCTGTTACTGGTGACCGGACTGAGCAGGATTATGGCGCAAATCCCGATGGTGGTACTGGCCGGGATCATGATGGTGGTGGCCGTAAAAACCGTTAACTGGCATAGCCTGCAACCCGCTACCCTGAAACGTATGCCGTGGTCAGAGACGCTGATTATGGTGCTGACGGTAGCGGTGACTGTCTGGACAGGTAATCTGGCTCTGGGCGTTCTGGCTGGGGTAATTCTGGCTATGCTGCTGTTTGCCCGCCGTATTGCGCACGTTATTCATGCGGAGCGTCAGCTGAGCGAAGATGGCGAGTCGGTGCGCTATGTGGTGCGCGGCCCGCTGTTTTTCGCCAGCAGCAACGATCTGTTCGAGCATTTCGATTATGCCCATGACCCTAAAAAGGTCACTATCGATTTAACGCACGCGCAAATCTGGGATGCGTCCAGCGTCGCGGCGCTGGATGGCATTGAGTATCGCTATCAGCGTTATGGCGCAGAGGTAACCATTGAGGGGCTGGATCCACGCAGCACGGACTTCCATCAGCGCCTGACCGGTAATTTCGGCTAAAAACGCCATTCTGCTGCCTCTCCGGCAGCAGAACTCACTCAGCCTGTTGCCGCCGCGCGCGGTAGCGGCCAACCATGGTAATCAGCGCCTGGTAGATTAAACCGGCGTAGAGACTTGTCAGAATCGCCAGACCAGGCTCTTTGCCCTGCTGATGCCATGACATAAACCACATGAATACGCCCCACAGTACAGAGAACACCAGCCACCCGCGGACGAACTTCATCATGCCATTCATAACGACTCCTCTTAAATGAAGCGCTACCTTAGCGCGCTCCGGTCTGAAACGCATTGCCAGCATGCACGAGTTGCGAGGCGTCTCAAATAATCGTCGACAATTTGCCATGCGTGTTGATGATTTAGCCCTCTCCGGGCGATTTTGTTGCGATTCTCTATACTCAACGTTCCGCTTACCTGATCGGGGAATTACGATGAAACGTACTGCTTATCTGTTATCCACACTGGCTATCCTCGCCACGCTTACGGCCTGTGCACCGCCGCCACCGGGCAGAGATGCCCCGCCACCGCCGCCACCTGGCGGGCAGCAGCCGGTGGGCGCACCTGGCGGCAGCGGCCCGGCAGGACAACCGCAGGCCTGACAATATTCTGCCAGCCTGCGTTGCGGGCTGGTTAATGCCGGAAGGCGCAGCCGCAGGCTGACATCTCACCCGGCAGCACTTTGCCTGCGTGAGAGTGACGCCGCTGTAATTGCTCCTGCTCTTCAGCACTGCTGTTGCCTGCCTGCTGTCCCAGCCAGCGATCCAGCGCGCGGCCAGCGATCTGCCGGATGTCAGGTGACCAGCTGGTAAGATGCCAGGTTGAGCTGCGGGCTTCTTCACTATCGCCAAAACCTGCCACTGCCAGATGGATGCCCTGACCAAAATCCCGAATCGCCTGCATTGCACCAAAGGCCATCAGGTCGCTTTCACAGAAGAGTGCCTGAATACGCTCAGCAGCACGTGTCTTTTTCAGATAAAACATCATCGCCTGGTAAGCGCAGTCACGATCATCACTACCTACAGTCAGTTCGGCGTTCAGCGCCATGCCCGCCGCCAGCAGAGTGGCGCGATAGCCCTGTTTTTGCGCCAGTGCGCCTGGCTGACCCTGCATGAAGCCAAACCGCTGATGCCCCTGTTTAAGCAATAATTCCGCTGTCATCTCACCCGCCCGCAGTGCATCCGCCTGCAGTTCAGGCTCAGCGTCAATCTGAAGCACTGGCAAATGGCAGGCATCAGTAACGCGGTTACCGGGGAGTAACAGCAAACCACGCAGCCCGAGCGGTGTAGCCTGCCGGATAAGTGCGGTCAGCGTGTCTTCGGTTTCAGCACTCAGTAGCACCGTGATAACACCGCGCGCGTTAAGCTGGCGCATCACTTCGTCCAGCATTTTTTGTTGATAGGGATTGAGCAACTGGCTGGCGACAACACCGATAACCGGGGCTACCGCCGGTTCAGTTAAGTCAGGTGTGAAAGGTGTAATCATTGGCGTTAATTCTCTGCGGCGGCAAACAATAGCTACCACAATACGGTAAACCACACCGTTTCAACAGGTTACAGAGTTCGACACAGGCCGCAAAAATGAGTGAAATCGGATGTAATTGGGATGGATCGGCAGAACCCCTAAAGGGATAAGGCTGGTGTTTACGTAGATGCAGGAGAGGGACCGGGCAGCAGGAGTTGAACCCGCATCGTCAACCCGTTAAGAGTTGCAGTAATACCTTTATACCATGCCCGAATGGCGTGCCTGGAAAAGCCGCGCTGTGTGAACAGGAAGCGTAGTACGACTCTCTGACCAGGCAAGCGCAAGCGGTAACTATTTTCAAAACATGGATGAGTTGGTTGCTAATTAAACCTATTAATACGTTATCTTCTCGCTATATACATTTTTAAAATTACCAAAGTGCACCGCTTTTTAAAAAATATAATTCTACAACATCCATTACCCCGAAAATGAATTATTAAGGCCCCAAACATTATCTGTGACCTACTTCTGGGGTTTATTGATAAACATTGAAACTTTTGGATATATTGCTATTTATATTATTATCAGTGGCCCCTTATAATCCCCCCTGTTATGTCAGAGGTGGCATAACAATATCATCTATTAAAAAAGGGAATGACCATGAAAGAGCTTAGCGTAAATCAAATCGAAATGGTTTCTGGTGCAGGTTGGCAGGAGAGTTTTGAAGGCGCTGTTATTGGCGCGACGACCTATGCGTTTATCGGTGGTAAATGGGCGATGGCTTCAGGTATCACCAGCTTCGGTGTTGCTCAACTCGTAGGCACCTTCCTGGGCCTTGCTATCGGTGGGGTCGGCGGTGCACTGTATGGCGCAACCCATACATCCGAGCAGGTTGAAACCTTCTTCAACAACGTCATGGATTTTGCTGGTTAATACGTTAAGCCATCAGGAGAGTGCTATACCAGGAATGAATCCAGGATAGCACTCTTTTTTATTTTTAAATCAGAGAAAATATCTTATGCGACATCTGAGTCATCATGAAATAAGCATCGTTGCAGGCGGTGTCGCAACCGCTATTGAAGTTGAAGCAACGGGTGAAGCCATTTTAAATGGCGCAGTAATTGGCGCAACAATACTTTCATTTTCTTTTGGCAAATGGGCTGGAGGGATTGCGGGCCTGTTGACTTTCGGCCTGTCACAACTCGTCGGTGTCGCGGCTGGTCTGGCTATTGGCGGAATTGGTGGTGCGATTTATGGCGCCTCTCATACACCCGCAGAATCAGAGGGTTTCTTTATGGGTATCCTCAAAGATATCGGCTGAAAAAAAATTAATCGGAATGTAGCACATCTTTTTAAACTGTTCGTTTTCTCACACAGTATAAAAATGTCAGACATGTGGCCAGCCATTTCTAAGCTGGCCGCCTTTTAGCGCCGTTAAACCTTCAACATCTCACTTCTCTGAGCAGACATCATCTGCAGTTATGTCCTCCCCTATGTAAACCATGTGGCAATGCTTTTACTGCAACTCTTCCAGTCTTTCATTCCTTCGGGATTCAGGAATGAGTTAAGCAGCCCGATCAGCTACACCTGAAGGGCTGTTCAGATATCTGGACATGTGGCAATCCGCAATCAATGAAAACGGTTCCTATCCGGAACCTGTGCAACGTCGTTTGCATGAATGTCGTAATGCTCCTCAGAGAAATGGCGGCTCAGGCTCTGCCTCTCCAGGCACATTGATCAATTACCAGGCATCACCAGGAAACAAAGAAGTGGCGAACAACAACTGCTTCACAGTCAGTTAACTGATGCAGGATCATTGTGACAGAAAGGAGACAGTTATTGCGGAATGACAGGCACAAAAAAACCGCCCTTGGGCGGTTACGACATTACTGCATATTGCTTTTATTTTATTAGATTTTCTTCGGCAGAAATATGGTGCCCGGGGCGGGACTTGAACCCGCACAGCCTTACAGCCGAGGGATTTTAAATCCCTTGTGTCTACCGATTTCACCACCCGGGCAGGGTGTAACTGGAGGCGCGTCCCGGAGTCGAACCGAGGTACACGGATTTGCAATCCGCTGCATAGCCACTCTGCCAACGCGCCTTAAACTGATGTGCCGTCAGGTTAACCTGACCTGCGAATCTGGAGCGGGAAACGAGACTCGAACTCGCGACCCCGACCTTGGCAAGGTCGTGCTCTACCAACTGAGCTATTCCCGCAATTCAGCAATTTCGTCGAACCTGCTGATTTTATTTATCTTCTGGCAGCCTGGCTGCCGTTCGATGCGATGCATTCTACTTAGATGACGCAATGAGTCAATAAAATTATCCTCACAGCGCGTCCGTTTGCTGCTTTTTAAATCGTATCGATCACGGTTCGAGCAGATCGCCGCGCGCGGCGCTTAAATACTGGAACATAGACCAGAAAGTCAGCACGGCAGCAATGTATAACGCCACCACACCAATCGCCACGACGGTGGCATCAGGACGCCACAGCAAGGCAAACAGTGAGAACATCTGGGCAGTGGTTTTCACTTTACCAATCCAGGAAACCGACACGCTGCTGCGTTTACCAATCTCCGCCATCCATTCACGCAACGCAGAGATAATGATCTCGCGTGCAATCATGGTGGCGGCGGGCAGCGTAATCCACCAGGCGTGGAAATATTCAGCCACCAGCACCAGCGCAATGGCCACCATCACTTTATCCGCTACCGGATCGAGAAACGCACCAAAGCGTGTTGTCTGCTTCCAGCGGCGCGCCAGAAAGCCATCAAACCAGTCGGTGATGGCAGCAAAAACAAAGATCAGTGCAGTCGCCAGCGGCGCCCAGGTGAACGGCAGATAGAAAGCCAGCACAAAGAACGGGATGAGCACGACTCGAAACAGGGTGAGACACGTCGGGATGTTTAATTGCATATGCCGGTAACTGTCTGGATATAGGTAGAATTTAGCCTATGTTCCTACATTGCCCCCCCCGTTTCAATGCTAGTGTTTCAACGAGTAGTATATTTTTTCTGCCAGAGCATGTGAGATACCGGGTACATTGGCGATCTCCTCCACCGACGCGTTCATCAGCGGTTGCAGGCCCCCCATGTACTTAAGCAGTTGCTGACGCCGTTTAGGCCCCACCCCTTCGATGCTTTCCAGTGCGCTGGTGTTCTTTACTTTGGCCCGTTTTTTACGGTGGCCTGAAATGGCATGATTGTGAGCGTCATCACGAATATGCTGGATCACATGCAGCGCCGGCGCATCGGGTGGCAGTGAAACGCCCTCACCTTCCGCTTCAAAGAACAGCGTCTCCAGTCCGGCTTTACGATCGCTGCCTTTCGCTACGCCGAGTAAAATCGGCCGGCTTTTGTCCCAGGGCACATCCAGTTCCGCGAAGACCTGCTTCGCCTGAGACAGCTGGCCCTTACCGCCATCGATCAGAATCACATCCGGAATCTTATCTTCTTCAATCGCTTTACCATAGCGGCGGCGTAGCACCTGATTCATGGCGGCGTAGTCATCCCCCGGCGTAATACCGCTGATGTTGTAGCGACGATAATCGGCACGCAGCGGACCATTCTGGTCGAACACTACGCAGGAGGCGATGGTCTGCTCACCCATGGTATGACTGATATCGAAACACTCCATGCGTTTAATTTTGTCCAGCTCAAGAAACTCCGCCAGCGCCATCAGCCGCTGATGAATTGTGGAGTGCTGTGACAGCCGGGTGGTTAACGCCGTCGCGGCGTTGGTACGCGCCAGTTTGAGATAACGGGCGCGATCCCCGCGCGGCTTGCTCTGAATACTCACCCGACGTCCGGCCAGTTCACTGAGCGACTCAGCCAGCAGTTCACGTTCTGGCAAGGTGAAGTCCAGCAGAATATCGCCAGGCAGCGTACGTGCCTCACTGCCCTGCAGGTAGAACTGCCCGACAAAGGTCTGAACGACCTCAGCCAGA
This sequence comes from Pantoea pleuroti, assembly GCF_014156615.1. Classification (NCBI taxonomy): domain Bacteria; kingdom Pseudomonadati; phylum Pseudomonadota; class Gammaproteobacteria; order Enterobacterales; family Erwiniaceae; genus Pantoea; species Pantoea pleuroti. The sequence continues at coordinate 200,401 of NZ_SBFD01000002.1, forward strand.
TCGGTATCGACGGGCACTTTCGGGAAGTAGCTGCGGCTGCCTAAGACTTTGCCCTGACGGATAAACAGCACGTGGAGACAGGCCATGCCCGCTTCATAAGCCACACCCATCACATCAAGGTCATCGCCCTGATTCGAGACAAACTGCTTTTCGGTGATCCGTCGCACAGCCTGAATCTGATCGCGCAGGCGTGCCGCCTCTTCAAAGCGCAGGCCCGTGCTCGCCTCTTCCATCCGTTTGACCAGCTGGTTGAGAACCTGATCGTCTTTACCCGCCAGGAACAGGCGCACGTAATCGGTCTGCTGTGCATACTCCTCCTCACTGACCAGTCCCGCGACACAGGGACCCAGACAGCGGCCAATCTGATATTGCAGACAGGGCCGGGAGCGATTGCGGTAGACGCTGTTTTCGCACTGGCGGATAGGGAAAACTTTTTGCAGCAATCCCAGCGTTTCACGCACCGCATAGCCGTTGGGGAACGGGCCAAAGTATTCGCCTTTGGCATGCTTTGCACCACGGTGCATCGCCAGTCGCGGATGGGTATCGCTGCTAAGAAAGATGTAGGGGTAAGATTTATCGTCGCGCAGCAGCACGTTGTAGCGCGGCTGGTAGAGCTTGATGTAGTTATGCTCAAGCAGCAGCGCTTCGGTTTCGGTGTGGGTTACGGTGACATCGATGTGCTGGATATTGCTAACCAGCGCTTCGGTTTTGCGGCTGCCGACCTGAGTGCGGAAGTAGCTGGTCAGACGCTTCTTCAGGTCTTTGGCTTTGCCTACATAGATGACGGTGCATGAGGCGTCATACATGCGGTAAACACCGGGCTTGCTGGTTACCGTACTCAGAAAGGCTTTGGGATCAAAAACGTCATTCACTACTGATTAACGGCTCCGCATTATAGAGGCCATGTCGAATGGCCAGATGCGTTAACTCTACGTCGCCACTGATATTCAGCTTGCTGAACATCCGGTAGCGGTAACTGTTAACGGTTTTAGGACTGAGATTTAACTGCTCGGAAATTTCCGTCACCTTTTGTCCACGGGTGATCATCAGCATAATCTGCAATTCCCTTTCCGACAAACAGCTGAAGGGGGATTCCGCTTTTTGTGGCTCAATCTGGCTCAGCGCCATCTGCTGGGCGATATCTGAAGCGATGTAGCGCTGTCCGGCATTGACCGAGCGAATCGCATTGATCACCTCCTGTGGCGCAGCCCCTTTACTGAGGTAGCCTGCAGCCCCCGCCTGCATCACTTTCGCAGGTAGCGGATTTTCCGTGTGAATGGTCAGCATGATGATTTTGATATCGGGATTGTAACGCACGATTTTGCGCGTCGCCTCCAGTCCACCGATGCCCGGCATGTTCATGTCCATGAGGATCACATCAACCTGATTGGCACGACACCACTTAGCGGCATCCTCGCCACAGTTGACCTCTCCGACCACGGCCAGACCTTTGACATCCTCCAGGATGCGACGGATTCCGGCACGGACAAGTTCATGGTCATCAACAAGAAGCACACTGATCAACGGGGAAACTCCAGAGGCTAAAAAAAGAGGAAGCAATTAATGAATACAGGCGATAATCATACCCGTTTTTACCTCAAAAGCACATCAACAAACCAAAACAGTCGACGCTTTGCATAACGATTTCCAGCCCCGTGCAGCCAGCAATAACAGAGATTTCTTACCACCGACAGGCGTACTGAATAATCCTTAAACTCTTCGTATTTCATGGCATTAACACCAAGTCTGGCTGTCCCTTATCGCTGCAGGCCCTTGTGATATCTGGCCCGGCAACGCCTGTAATTACTTTCAGCGATTGATTAGTTGTACTGGACAAACCAGCTATTTATAGCGAAGCGAACCGGCTGCTCCAGCAACTTACTGCCCCTGTGGTATACTCACGCACTGCTGCTCGGACAGATTGCCGACACATTGTCATTCACCAAGGAGAAACGCATGAGCGATGAAGATTTTGCAACTTCGCAGGAAGCCCGGAAATTAGCGGATGAAATCGCGGGTCTGAAGATGATGATCACCCTGATCCTGAAAGGTATGGGCCAGGCTGATGCCGGCAAAGTGATTATCAATATGGAACGCTATGTACAGACGCTGGGCGACAAGCCCCAGGCCGAAGTATTCAGCAATACCATTAAGCAGATTAAAACAGCCTACCGTCAGTAAGCTTGCTTGCCCCCAGCCGCGGGGGCAAATTAATTAACTATGCGCCTGCCAGTTAACCGAAACGCCCAGCGTAGGCAGCACCTCTTCCGGACTAAAGCGCCGCGTTCCCCGATACTTTTCAGCCAGCGCTGGCTGAACCACCGGAATACGGATCGCAAACAGATTATCTTCTGACAGAATAAGTCCCGGCGTCAGCGGCTCATACACCACCTGATGCTCTTCAAACATCTTCTCCAGCATCGGCGTTGCCGAACTGATGATGTATTCCATACCGTTCAATTCTGCCAGCTGCACGGCGTGCCAGAGAATATTCAGTGGCAGCTCAGCGTCCACATCCAGCCGTGCCGAGAAGCGCGACATTTCCCACACTTTCTCATGGCTGAAAGGCAGTACGATGCCTTCACTCAGTTCAGGTTCGAACCAGGGCATCAGACGCGCACAGCCGCTGATGCCCTCCCGCGCATTCCATGCGATCAGCCAGGTGACATCTGAACGATCGTAGCGATCATATTCCTGTCCTGGCGTGCTCAGACGTGGCGGAATTGACCACCCTTCGCCGCGCGCAAAGACGCTGTATCGGTAGCTGCCGAGTTCGGCAAGCAAAGAGGATGGCATATCCTTTAATTGCGTTTGCACTATTTTCATCATGCGCCTCTGACATCCCCATGTTTGCAATGATTTCTTTGCGCCAGCCTGGCAAAGTCCCGGCGCAGAATAGACAACAGACCTGTGCAAAGGAACAGCTAAATGTAGCCGTTGCTTTAAGTTCAGATCAGTCCGATTGCCGCTGCATAGCAGGCAATCTGCGTTTTATTGGAAACATTGAAACGCTTTTGCATATTTTTTTGGTGAAAGTTAACGGTATGTTCAGAGATGGATAAAATAAGTGAAATTTCGACCGCCGTTTTTCCTTCGGCTGTCCATTTCAAAATTTCCAGCTCGCGCTGACTAAACTCTTTTTTTAGTACCATCATTGCATCATCGCTAAAGCGTTCCAGCGTATCCAGACTTAGTTCCGCTAAAAGGTGTAGTTTCACCTCCAGCTCAGCATGGCAGAGCTGGACAGAAATGGGCTGTTGCGACGATATAGATAATATACCAATGACGCGATTTGGTGCCATTGCAGAGCAAGAAAATCCGCTCTGCAGCCCATATTCTCTCGCCTCACGCCACAAATTGCTGGCGTCAGCGAACAGTTCCTCCGTCCACGCCATGCCTCTGCCCGGTCGCTGACACAACCTGAGCACCGGATCGACAGCGTAATAATTCTGCTTCTCATAGCGTTTAACCCATAGTTTGGGATAGGTGCTATGTAAATGAATACGCGGTCGGGTAAAAGGCACCGGGTGCTGAATCAAAAAGGCAAAATAATCGAAGCCTAATGATTCAATAAATTGTTGCAATAACGGCTTCAATTCAGAAGAAACCGTTAATGCCTGAAATTTTTCTTTCGCCTCAGCTCGCCAGGCGAAATAATTTTCAGTACTCATATTGCCTCAGCGTTAATTTCACTCGCCCTTCCGGTAATATTCATTCAGATTCATCGGATAAAATAAATTTGCAGAAGAAAACTAATTTATCGTGCAGGACGAACCTGTCCCGATCTACAGCGCATTTAACCTTTCACCGTTGGAGCGGAGTGAAAAAGTGTTCCTGCCTTTACAAGGTGAGGCCGATCACAGCAATTTCAATCACCCCAGAAGAATAAGATTTTTCTGATAGGATTTCAATCCCTGACCTCCGGTGCAATTTTTTCTCAGACTTGAAAAGTCTGCTGAAAATATTGAATCGCGATGCTGATTGTTGGGTAAATAACGAGTAAACAAGGCGTTAATTACTCCATTATAAGCGAAGCCGCAGTGGCAAATTTCTGACATATTTTTTATCAGGAAATAAGACCGGCTATGTCATTGCAGCCATCAGGACAGGCTTCGTCAGACGTCCCCGCTGCCCCTGTGGCGTCTGCTGAGGCAGCTAACCGGCTTGCTGCCCGCGCCACGCGCTTGCCGGTTACAGACCTGTCCCGGTTTTCAGTGGCAGCCCTGTAAGCGTAACGATGGGCTGTTTAATAAACCTTTTCTGCTCTCCCCTGCCCGACCGTGCTCTGCGCCAGTCGATTCATATCCTGCTGTGGTTTATCCACTTACCTGACTGCGGGTACCTGACCCAGGACAGCACGGCCGTAATAGTCACCTTTACTTAATCTGCTACCTGGCCGCAATACGTGGCGAAGATCACTATTTGCGGCGTAACGCTCAGCACTGACTCTATTTTAATCAGTTAAATCACTTTACCGATAGTCACGCAACTAAATCATCTGAAAATAAATTTGCAGGTAAAATCCGTTCTTTTCTTAATCACGCACTTTTTTATTTATGCGATACCTTTCCCTTATTTCTGCCAGCGCAATCATGAAATAATTTCATCATGCCGCCAGCAGGCGCTGAGCAAATGACGCTGAGAATTTGCGCAAGAGTTTTATCCCGCAGGCATCGTTTTATTCTTACAAATGGCCCTGAAATCGGTTTTTTTAGGAGCATCCTGACCTGTTGTCAGACTATTTCAGTAAGGGATCAGGTTCAGCAATGATAACTGGATGGGTTTTACTGGCACCATAAGAACATTTCTTAATCAAACACGGTATTAATCCTGTCTGATGATTTATCGGCAGTATCCTGCACCACGCATACCCAGATGAAAATGTGAGGCGTGAGCGGCGTTATAGTCCGGCCCCAGCGCATTGCCGAATACCTCACAGCCGCCACGCCACAGCGTATGAAGCATTGCCGCTTTTTCTTCCGGCTGTTGCCAGTGACGACTGACCTCAAGCCGCTGGCCATCAGCCAACTGGAAGCCTGTCACATCCCAGGCATCGGCGGTGGCATGTTCACTGAGCCGCCCCTGGGCACGATGATAAATATTACGGCAGGCGTAACTGCCGACATGGGTAATTCGTACCAGTGGACTGTGCAACTCTCTGGCGATCTGTTCACGACTGCGCAGAGCATACATGGTGCTGGCGACGGCCATAGGGCAACTGGCCAGAAAGCTGCTGCTGAGGCTGACCGGGCCAAATTTCTGAACCCGCAGCGGATGACTGAGCGGACAGTGACCCGTGACGTCCGGACGCTCGCTGAAGCTGACCCAGCCCGCCTGTTGAGCGCGGCGCATCACCGCCAGACATGCGTCAGGATCGCTGGCCAGCCTTTTCATCTTAATCTGCGTCATCCAGCCCGGCGGATCGGTAACAGAGAGTGGCGTAAAGGGATTAAACTGCGGCGGCAGATGCTGCTTAAGCCAGGGTAAGCTGACCCATCCCAGCGCAAGCAACAGCAAAAACAGGATAAGCGTGCGCATAGTCCCTCTCGCAGGTTGATGATTAGCAAACAAAAAGTGTAGAAGCCCATCGCCCTTTACGCCGCCTGACTGACATAACGTGATGAATAATTACCCAGACTGACGAAGGTTTGAACAAAATCGCGCTTTATTGCTGCTTCCGGGACGGCAGGCATCACAATTGGTAAAAAAGCGTTACCCGATTCCGGCTCTCTTCCTCTATCTTATGCCGACTTGCCCTCAGGCAGACGCCTTGACTAACAGCCAGCAGAGCTGAACACAACATCACGACAGGAAAGACAATTCTATGGTTGATCAATCTAAAGAAACCGCAAGCACCCACGAAACGCCCGATAAACTCCAGCGCAATCTGCACAATCGTCACATCCAGCTGATCGCCATTGGTGGCGCTATCGGTACCGGCCTGTTTATGGGTTCCGGTAAAACCATCAGCCTGGCTGGCCCCTCGATCATTTTCGTCTATATGATCATCGGTTTTATGCTGTTCTTTGTGATGCGCGCCATGGGGGAACTGCTGCTCTCCAACCTTGAGTACAAATCCTTTAGCGATTTTGCCGCTGATCTGCTTGGCCCGTGGGCAGGCTACTTTACCGGCTGGACCTACTGGTTCTGTTGGGTGGTAACCGGCATTGCCGACGTGGTGGCAATCAGCGCCTATTTCCAGCTCTGGTTTCCGGGCTTCTCGATCTGGATGAGCGCCCTGCTCTGCGTGGTGGTTTTTCTGGCGCTCAACATTGCCACCGTCAAGCTGTTTGGCGAGATGGAGTTCTGGTTCGCGATCATTAAAATTGTCGCCATTGTGGCGCTGATCGTAACCGGGATTGTGCTGGTATCGATTCACTACCCTTCACCGGGCGGCGGCACAGCGTCACTCAGCAACATCTGGGATCACGGCGGCATGTTCCCGAAAGGCCTCAGCGGCTTCTTTGCCGGCTTCCAGATTGCGGTGTTTGCCTTTGTCGGCATTGAACTGGTGGGCACGGCAGCGGCTGAAACCCACAATCCGCATAAAGTGTTACCGCGCGCGATTAATGCGATTCCGTTGCGGGTCATTATGTTTTACGTGCTGGCGCTGATGGTGATTATGGCTGTAACGCCCTGGACCCAGGTGATGGCCGATCGCAGTCCGTTTGTTGAGATGTTCGTTCTGATTGGTCTGCCTGCTGCTGCGAGTATCGTTAACTTTGTGGTGCTGACTTCTGCCGCCTCCTCAGCCAACAGCGGCATCTTCTCCACCAGCCGTATGCTCTATGGCCTGTCGCAGCAGGGTGTGGCCAGCCGCGCCTTTGGCCGACTCTCTGCCCGTGCGGTGCCGACTACCGGCCTGTTTTTCTCCTGCCTGTGCCTGCTGATTGGAGTGGCGTTGATCTACCTGATCCCGGATGTGATGAAGGTCTTCACGCTGGTGACCACCGTCTCGGCCATTCTGTTTATGTTCGTCTGGACCATCATTCTGTGCAGCTATCTGGCCTACCGTAAAAAGCATCCGCAGCGCCATGCGGAGTCGGCATTTAAGATGCCGCTGGGCAAATTCATGTGCTGGGTCTGCATGGCATTTTTCGCATTTGTGCTGGTGCTGCTGACGCTGCAGGAAGATACGCGCCAGGCGCTGATGGTTACGCCACTCTGGTTTGCCCTGCTTGGTGTAGGCTGGATGCTGCGTAATCGTCGTAGCCGCTAATCGGTAATATCATGAACAAAGCCCGGTCAGATGACCGGGCTTTTTTTTTACAGGCGATCGCCCAGCGCAGAGAAAATGGCGGATAAAGAGGGGCGTTCATAAGGTAAGCGCTGCGGCCGGGGATCGGGCTGCTGAGGCGTGCCCAGACCAAAGGTGAAGGTATACTTATCGCCTTCGCCCATGCGCAGGTCGGCAATCGTCGTCTGCCCGTCCTGCTCACGCAGGGCGTAAAAGCCGTGGCTGAACCAGGCAACACGTTCTGCATACCAGCTGCCCCGAAAGGCGTCGAACAGCTCAGGATGACGCGGGTACCACGCCACCTGCAGTGGCCGTGAGGGCGACAATAGCGACCAGTAAACTTCACCATAGCGATCCGGCGTCATAATCACGCTGCGCCATACCAGCGTATTAAAGGCCGTCGGCGTCACCAGCACTTTATTGTCCGGAATACCCTGCTCCGCCAGCGAAGCTCTGATCTGCCAGCCTGCAACGCCCTGAATCATCACACTCCAGACCAGATAAAGGGTACTCAGCATCAGCCCGAGCCGGTTTCCGCGCAGCCCTTTATCACTGCGCCGCCAGAGCGCGACGCCCAGGCCTGCCAGCAGCGGCAGCGTATAGAGTGGATCGACGATGTAGATACTGCCGATGGCGTAAGGATAATCGGTGATCGGCAGGCCAAGCTGGGTGCCATACACCGTCATCAAATCGAGCAGCGGATGGGTGATCAGCGCCAGCCAGATGGCAGGCCACCATGCTGCCCACTTCACCCGCTGGCGAAACAGCCCCGCCACCAGCCATGCAATCAGTGGCGAGAGCAGCGTGAGCCAGAGCAGCGCATGCGTTTCCGTGCGATGCAGGGTCATGTTGCGTATCGCATCGCCATGATCAAGAAAGACATCGAGATCGGGTAAGGTACCGCAGACGCCGCCCACCAGCGCGGCCTGCCAGACCGGTACCCGACGTCCCATCACTGCGACACTGACTGAGGCACCCAGCACCAGCTGCGAAACAGAATCCATTGATTAACTCCGTACCTGAACCGTGGATGTATCCTGAATTAGCGTACGCGAATCCCTTCGATGATCATGCGCTGCACATTATCAACCGCCTGATCGAAAAACGCCGGATCGCTGAGCGTCTGGCCGGTAACGGCCTCAACCTGAGTGGCAAAATCGGCGTAATGCTGCGTGGTGGCCCACAGCATAAAGATCAGATGCTGCGGCTGTACGCCCGCCAGACGTCCTTCATCAATCCAGCGTTCAATAATTGCCGCTTTGTCATCCACCAGTTGCTTAAGATCGCCTGCCAGCTCCCCTTTCAGAAGCGGAGCACCCTGCAGCATCTCCAGACAGAAGAGCCGGGAAGCCTGAGGATGATCGCGCGACACTTCCAGCTTGAGCCGGATGTAGCGCCGAATCGCGACCAATGGATCCTGATCGTGCGCCAGCGCGCGCAACGGTGCCAGCCAGACATCCAGAATCTGCTTAAGCACCGCCACATAGAGCACTTCTTTAGAGGGAAAATAGTAGAGCAGATTAGTTTTAGAGACATCGGCCAGCTCGGCTACCTTATCGAGGCTGGTGCCGTGAATGCCAAACTGTGAGAAGAAGGTTAATGCCGCTTCCAGTATGGCGGCCCGCTTCGCTGCGACCGCACGCGAACGACGCGTTGGCTTTTTTTCATCGGTATTCACACGTTTACCTCATCCTTCTGGTGTCAGCGCATCATAGCAAAGGGATTCATCGCTGCCCAATCCGCGCCCTGCACCTTTTTTGCTCAGCCTGCATGGAAAACGTGCAGCGAATTTTGACCAGACGGTCTGAAATGGACCAGTTACTCCACTTACCTCTTTCGGGTTAATTTTAACTCATTGTTATATAAAACAATAAAAAAAGTGGCACACAGTTTGCAGAATTGTGACTGAGCGCGGCCCACATGGACGATGCAGGATGCAGTGCAGCGCGTGAAACACCTTTCCCCCATCGCAACGAGGTTTCACATGAAGATAGGCGTCTTTATTCCGATTGGTAACAATGGCTGGCTGATTTCGTCCAATGCGCCGCAGTACATGCCGACCTTTGAACTGAACAAAGCGATCGTGCTGAAAGCAGAGCATTACCATTTCGATTTTGCGCTCTCGATGATCAAACTGCGCGGCTTCGGCGGAAAAACCGAGTTCTGGGATCATAATCTCGAATCGTTCACCCTGATGGCTGGGCTGGCCGCCGTGACATCGCGCATTGAGATCTACGCCACCGCCGCCACCCTGACGCTGCCTCCGGCGATTGTGGCGCGCATGGCGTCCACCATCGATTCCATTTCAGGCGGTCGCTTTGGCGTCAACCTGGTGACCGGCTGGCAGAAACCGGAATATGAACAGATGGGTATGTGGCCTGGCGATGAGTACTTCAGCAGCCGCTACGCTTATCTGACCGAATACGTTACCGTGCTGCGCGATCTGTGGGGCACCGGAAAATCGGACTTTAAAGGTGAGTTCTTCACCATGAACGACTGCCGCGTGAGTCCGCAGCCGCAGCGCCCGATGAAGGTGATCTGCGCCGGACAGAGCGATGCCGGTATGGCCTTCTCTGCTCAGCACGCCGATTACAACTTCTGCTTTGGTAAAGGTGTTAACACACCCGCCGCGTTCAGCTCTACCTCGATTCGCATGAAGCAGGCCGCTGAAAAAGCGGGCCGCGATGTCGGCTCCTATGTGCTGTTTATGATCATCGCTGCTGAAACGGACGAAGAAGCGCGGGCGAAGTGGGAACACTACAAAGCGGGTGCGGATGAAGAGGCGCTCTCCTGGCTCACCACCCAGAGTCAGCAGGACACCAAATCGGGCAGCGACACCAATGTGCGCCAGATGGCGGATCCGACCTCGGCAGTCAATATCAATATGGGCACTCTGGTGGGATCTTATGCCAGCGTGGCGCGGATGCTGGATGAGGTTGCGCAGGTCGAAGGCACCCACGGCGTGCTGCTGACGTTTGATGACTTCCTGCAGGGTATCGAGAACTTCGGGCAGCACATTCAGCCGCTGATGGCCTGTCGCAGCGCCCTGCTCGACGCACAGCAGGAGGTGGCATGATGGCTACCGTTTATTGTGCTCACACGCCGGATGTTCCACAGGTTGAACTGCCGGCGCGGCCAGAACCGATCGCCTTTCCGCCTGGCCAGACCGCGCTGATTGTCGTGGATATGCAGAACGCCTACGCCACTGAAGGCGGCTATCTCGATCTGGCGGGCTTCGATGTTTCCGCCACAAAGCCGGTGATTGCGAAAATCCATCAGGCGGTGACGGCGGCCCGTGCGGCAGGCGTTCAGATCATCTGGTTCCAGAACGGCTGGGACAGTGACTATGTAGAAGCGGGCGACGCCGGTTCCCCCAATTTCCATAAATCGAATGCCCTGAAAACCATGCGCAAACGGCCTGAACTGCAGGGCTCGCTGCTGTCGAAAGGCGGCTGGGATTACGCGCTGGTCGATGAACTGGTGCCGCAACCCGGTGATATCGTGCTGCCGAAATCGCGTTACAGCGGCTTCTATAACACCCCGCTCGACAGCATGCTGCGCAGCCGCGGGATCCGTCATCTGATGTTTACCGGCATCGCCACCAACGTCTGCGTTGAATCGACGCTGCGCGACGGCTTCTTTCTGGAGTACTTCGGCGTGGTGCTGGAAGACGCCACTTATCAGGCCGGCCCGCCCTTTGCTCAGCAGGCTGCCCTGTTCAATATCGAAACCTTTTTTGGCTGGGTATCAGATGTCGATACCTTCTGCGAAAGCCTGAATGCCCGCTAATCCACGATAAGGACGACGCTATGCCGAAAAGTATTATTGTTCCGCCAGGCACCACCACCCCCATCGCCCCGTTCGTTCCCGGCACGCTGGCGGATGGCGTGGTCTATGTCTCGGGTACGCTGCCGTTTGATGCTGACAACAACGTGGTGCATGTGGGTGATGCCGCAGCGCAGACCCGCCACGTGCTGGAAACCATTAAAAAGGTAATTGAGACCGCCGGTGGCAGCATGGCCGATGTGACGTTTAATTCGATTTTTATTACTGACTGGTCGAACTACGCCGCGGTGAATCAGGTTTATGCCGAGTACTTTCCCGGCGAAAAACCGGCGCGCTTCTGTATTCAGTGCGGTCTGGTCAAGCCTGATGCGCTGATTGAGATCGCCAGCGTGGCGCACATCGGCAAAGCGGAGGTCTGATGCAGCTGGATATTCTGGGTCTGCAAAATCCCGATGCACCGACGCTGGTGCTCTCATCCGGTCTGGGCGGCGTGGCGGGTTTCTGGCAGCCGCAGCTGGCCGCACTAACGGCACGCTATCGGGTGGTGATCTATGACCAGCGCGGCACCGGCCGCAGCGCTGACAGCCTGCCGGAAGGCTACAGCATGGCGATGATGGCGGCGGAACTGGCCGCCGCGCTGGCGCAGCACGGCATCCTGCGCTTCAGCCTGATCGGTCACGCGCTGGGCGGTCTGATGGGGATGCAGATGGCGCTGGATTATCCGGATCGGATCGAACGGATCGCGGTGATCAATGGCTGGCTGACGCTGCATCCCCATACCCGTCGCTGCTTTCAGGTGCGTCAGGACCTGCTGCTCAACGTCGGCGTCGAGGCATTTGTCCGCGCTCAGCCGCTGTTTCTCTATCCAGCGGAGTGGATGGCGCAGCATCAGACGCGGCTGGAGCAGGAAGATAGCCATCACGTCGCACATTTTCAGGGGATGGAAAATCTGATGCGGCGGCTGCACGCCCTGATGAGCGCCGACTTCAGCGCGCGGGCTGCGGCCATTCCACAACCGGTGCTGGTGATCGCCAGCCAGGACGATCTGCTGGTGCCGTGGAGCTGCTCAACTGAGCTGGCCGCGGCCCTGCCCAATGCTACTGAACAGATGATGGCCTGGGGCGGCCACGCCATGAGCGTCACCGCCCCCGAAAACTTTAATGCCCTGCTGCTGCAGTGGCTGGATCAGACTGATGACGTGCAGCCGCTGCAGCGCGTCGTCGGATAACCTTTTCGCGGAGAACACGATGAGCCTGGATACCCTTACCCCTGCCGTTGAGAAAACTGAGTTTCGTAATGCGATGTCGCGGCTGGGTGCTGCGGTCAACATCATCACCACGGAAGGCCCGGCCGGACGCGCAGGCTTTACGGCCTCGGCGGTGTGCAGCGTCACGGATTCGCCGCCGACGCTGCTGGTCTGCCTTAACCGCTCTGCCTCGGTTTACCCGGTGTTCCGCGAAAACATGCAGCTCTGCGTCAATACGCTGGCAGCGGGCCATGAAACGCTCTCCAATCTGTTCGGCGGCAAAACGCCAATGGCTGATCGTTTTATTGCCGCTGAGTGGTCAACGGCCGTGACCGGCTCGCCGGTGCTGAGCGGCGCCGTCGCGTCCTTTGACTGTCGCATCACTCAGATTGTCAGCGTCGGTACGCATGACACGCTGTTCTGCGAAGTCGTGGGGTTAGTGCGCAATGACGACACCCACGGTCTGGCGTGGTTTGACCGGGGATACCATCCCCTGTTGCGGCAGGATGCCTGTTAACGCTTCCCTGAATCCCACCGGCATTCATAACGCTCTGGAGTAGACGATGGCACGATCCTGGTTTCCGCAATGGCAAAAGAAGTCGGCATTAACAGAAAACGGTATTATCGCCCCGGATGAGACCCTGCCTCTGGGGCAGACGCTGGTGCTGGGTTTACAGCATGCGGTAGCGATGTTTGGCGCAACGGTGCTGATGCCCCTGCTGATGGGGCTGGATCCCAACCTGGCCATTCTGGTCTCGGGTATAGGCACGCTGCTGTTCTTCTTTATCACCGGCGGTCGGGTGCCCAGCTATCTCGGGTCGAGCGCTGCCTTTGTCGGCGTGGTCATTGCGGTAACCGGCTTCAGCGGTCAGGGGCTGAATCCCAATCTCAGCGTGGCGCTGGGCGGCGTGATCGCCTGCGGCCTGCTCTACACGCTGATTGGTCTGGTGGTGATGAAGTCCGGCACGCGCTGGATTGAAAGCCTGATGCCGCCGGTCGTGACCGGTGCAGTGGTGATGGCTATCGGGCTGAATCTGGCCCCGATTGCGGTTCACAGCGTCTCCGCCTCGTCATTCGACAGCTGGGTTGCGGTGATGACCGTGCTCTGCATTGGTCTGGTAGCGGTATTTACCCACGGGATGATTCAGCGACTGCTGATTCTGGTCGGCCTGATTCTGGCCTGGGCGATCTATGCGCTGCTGACCAACGGTCTGGGGCTGGGTAAGCCGGTCGATTTTACCCTGCTGTCACAGGCCGCCAGGTTTGGCCTGCCGCACACCACCGCTCCCACCTTTGATCTGCAGGCGATGGTGCTGATCGCCCCGGTGGCGATCATTCTGGTGGCTGAAAACCTCGGGCATCTGAAAGCGGTGGCGGGCATGACCGGACGCAATCTCGATCCTTACATGGGACGCGCTTTTGTTGGCGATGGCCTGGCCACCATGCTCTCCGGCTCGATCGGCGGCAGTGGCGTCACCACCTATGCCGAAAATATCGGGGTGATGGCGGTGACCAAAGTCTACTCTACGCTGGCGTTTGTCGCCGCGGCGGTTATCGCCATCCTCGCCGGTTTCTCGCCGAAGTTTGGTGCGCTGATCCACACCATTCCGGCCCCGGTGATTGGCGGCGCATCCATCGTGGTGTTCGGGCTGATTGCGGTGGCGGGTGCCCGCATCTGGGTGCAGAACCATGTCGATTTAGGCCAGAACAGTAACCTGATCATGGTGGCGACCACACTGGTGCTCGGAGCTGGTGATTTCGCGCTGAAAATCGGTTCTTTCACGCTGGGGGGTATCGGTACCGCCACCTTTGGCGCGATTATCCTCAATGCTATTCTGCGCCGACGCAGTGCGGCAAAGCAGGACAAGCCACTGGCGCGACAGCAGGGTTAACTAACTACTCCAGCGGTGTGGCAGCAGGCTGCACCGCTTTTTTTCGTTTCAGCCGCAGCTCACTGACGATCACCCCGCAGACGATCAGCGCCCCGCCCAGCAACGCCAGCGCAGGCAGGCGCTCACCCGCAATACGCCCCACGACGCCGGCCCAGACCGGTTCCCCGGCATAAATCACCGTGGCGCGGGTCGGCGAAACGCTGCGTTGCGCCCAGTTCATGGTGACCTGAATCAGGGCGCTGGCCGCACCCAGCCCCAGCGCGCTGAGCAGCAGCGGTGTTGAGATGGCAGGCACCGTTTCCCCATTGGGGATCATCAGACCAAAGGCGCACAGCGACGCCACCGCCAGCTGGATCAGGGTCACACGGCGCACATCGACCTTACCGGCATAGCGGCTGATTAAGATGATTTCGGCAGCGATCGCCAGGGTACTGATCAGCGTCGCTATTTCACCCGCATTCAGAGTGATGCGACCATCCTGCGGCCCGGCCACCAGCAGCAGGCCGGTAAACGCCAGTACAATCCCCAGCCACGACATCAATCCCGGCGGACGGCGCAGAAACAGCCATTGCAGCAACGGCACGACAGGGACATAGAGCGCGGTGAGAAAGGCGGACTGACTGCTGGAGATGGTCTGCATTCCCCAGGTCTGAAGACCATAGCCCCCGGCGATCGACAGGCCAATCAGCGCGCCCGCTTTCACCTCCAGCCAGGTCATGCCTGCCAGATAACGGCGGAAAAAGAGCGCCAGCAACAGCGCGGCGGTGGCAAAACGCAGGCCGACAAAGAAGAACGGGCCGGAATGTTGCATCGCACGATGCACCACCAGAAAGGTGCCGCCCCAGATCATGGTTATGAATAGTAATACCAGCTCCTGCCGCGTCAGGCGCAGGGTTAAACCACGGAGTGTGTCCGACATAATTCACCTGATGATGTGTCCGGACAATATTGTGGGGAGAGCGAGGGGGAAAAGCAACGACGTTAACCGCCGGTCTCCACCGGCGGCAGGGTGGGGTTAGGCGTCCGGTTTTTTAGGACTGCTGCGTCCCCCCTTCTCACCCGCGCGCGCGGCGCGCTGCGGATCGTTTTTAAAATTACCGCCGCTGTTTTTTCCCCCTTTACGTCCCGCTTCTGCGGCACGTTCACGGTTTTCAGCAAAATTTCCAGAACCCCCACGATGTGTTGTCATGATTTGCTCCTGTCGCGTAGTGCGATAATTAAGAATTAAAAACAGAGGGCTGACGGCCCGAAACCCGGGAGCAGCCCATGTTTAAATAATAGCCAGATTATCCTTTCACTCTTCCGCCAGTCACATTTAGCAACAGAGTAATCACCAGAAATTTGGCTAAACAACGAACACTCTGCCGACTTACAACCGATTAGCTGCTGATTTATTGCCCGACTCCTCCGCTTCGGCTTCGGCATCGCCTGCGTAAAACGAAAGCTCTTCTATACTTTTTCTGGACGTCAAAACCATCTGGAGAGATCAATGGCTAAGATTCTGGTGCTCTACTACTCGATGTACGGACATATTGAAACAATGGCGAACGCGGTTGCAGAAGGCGCTCGTCGGGTTCCCGGCGCGGAAGTGGATATCCTGCGGGTACCAGAAACGATGGAGGCCGATCGCTTTGCACAGGTGGGCGGCAAAACCGATCAGCAGGCAGCAGAAGCCACGCCTGAGGTGCTGCCGCACTATGACGCAATTATCGTCGGTACCCCGACCCGCTTCGGCAACATGGCCGGACAGATGCGTACCTTCTGGGATCGCACCGGCGGACTCTGGGCGTCAGGCGCGCTGTTTGGCAAGGTTGCCAGCGTCTTTACCTCAACCGGCACCGGCGGCGGTCAGGAACAGACCATCACGTCTGTCTGGACCACCCTGGCGCATCACGGCATGGTGATTGTGCCAATCGGCTACGGCACCAAAGAGTTGTTCGATATTTCTCAGGTTCGCGGTGGCACGCCTTATGGAGCCACCACACTGGCGGGCGGCGATGGTTCGCGTCAGCCTACCGAAGCAGAACTCAATATCGCCCGTTTCCAGGGTGAACATGTGGCCGGACTGACAGTCAAACTGCAGGACTGATTTAATCAAAGGAGAAAAGTATGTCTACTGAACAATCAAAAGCACATCACGTTGGCGAATGGGCCAGTCTGCGTCATACCTCCCCTGAAATTGCTGAGGCCATCTTCGAAGTGGCCAATTACGATGAAAAACTGGCAGAAGAGATCTGGCGTCAGCAAGGCAGTGATGACGTGCTGATTCGCGCCTTTGAAAAAACCGATAAAGATCTCCTGACCTGGGATGACAAGCCCGTAGAACGTAAGAACGTCTGATTCAGGGGCGGGACTTTCCCGCCCTCAATTTTTAGCACACCAAGGAGTACGCTATGTCTTCCTATCAAAGCATTAATCCCGCAAACAACCAGTTGCTGAAAAGCTGGCCGTCACACGATGAAGCCGCCGTCAGCCATGCCCTCGAAGTGGCCGATCGCCTTTTCCATTCTTCATGGAGTAAAGGTGATATTCAGCCGCGTCTGCAGGTACTGAAAAAACTGGCTGACCTGATTGATAGCCGCGCGGAAGAACTGGCCACCATCGCCAGTAAAGAGATGGGTAAACTGATTGGTCAGAGCCGCGGAGAAGTGAAAATCTGCTCGCAGATTGCCCGCTACTACGCAGAGAATGCGGAACGTATTCTGCAGCCGCAGTCCTATCCCAGCGATCTGGGCGAAGCCTGGGTTGAGTATCACCCGATTGGCGTTTTAGTCGCCGTCGAGCCGTGGAACTTCCCTTACTATCAGCTGATGCGCGTGCTGGCACCTAACCTGGCGCTGGGTAACCCGGTGCTGGCAAAACATGCCAATATCGTTCCGCACTGTGCCGATATCTTTGAAAAGCTGGTTCGTGAAGCGGGTGCGCCTGAAGGGGCCTGGACTAACCTGTTCATCTCCACCGATCAGGTCGCCGATCTGATTGCTGACGACCGGGTGCAGGGTGTCGCCCTGACCGGATCCGAGCGCGCTGGCAGCGCCGTGGCTGAGCAGGCCGGTAAGCATCTTAAGAAATCGACGCTGGAGTTGGGTGGCAATGACGTGTTTGTGGTGCTGGATGATGCCGATCTCGACGAAGCGGTACGTCAGGGTGTGCAGGCTCGCCTCAGCAACTGCGGCCAGGTCTGTACCGCCGCAAAACGTTTTATTCTGCATGAGAAGATTGCCGATCGCTTTATCAGCCAGTTCAGCGCTGCACTGAGTTCCGCTACGCTGGGCGATCCGCTGGATGAGAAGACCACGCTTGGCCCGCTCTCCTCCGCTGACGCGCGTGACCGCCTGGTGAAACAGGTAGACGAAGCCGTCGCCAATGGCGCAAAACTGGTCACGGGCGGCAAAGCCGTTGACGGTGCAGGTTGCTACTATCAGCCAACCATTCTCACTGGCATTACCCCGGATAATCCCGCCTATTATCAGGAGTTCTTCGGTCCGGTCGCGCAGGTTTATGTCATAGGTGACGATCAGGCGGCTGTGGCGCTGGCGAACGACTCTCACTATGGTCTGGGCGGCTCGGTCTGGACACGCGATATTACACGGGGTCGTAAACTGGCCTCTGCCATTGAAACCGGCATGGTGTTTATCAACTCTCAGAGCGACACCTCAGCGGAACTGCCCTTTGGTGGCGTGAAACGTTCAGGTTATGGCCGTGAGCTGTCTGATCTGGGCATCAAAGAGTTTGCTAACCAGAAACTGGTGGTCGTGGCGGGTTAACCGCCTTGCAGCCATAAAAAAACCCCGTCTCGACGGGGTTTTTTATTATCGGCCGGATAGCGCGATTACTGTGCCGCCACAGCCGCTGACTTTGATTCGTCGTTGTGCGCTGTTGCAGGCGTGTTCGAGGCGTTAGCCTGGTCAGCCGCGCTTTTATCGGCACTGGCTGATTTCGCTGCCGCGTTGTCCGCTTTCGCTTTCTCAGCGGCGGCTTTATCGGCTGCTGCTTTGTCCGCTTTTGCCTTTTCGGCTGAAGCTTTATCGGCTGCTGCCTTGTCCGCTTTTGCCTTCTCGGCTGCTGCTTTGTCCGCTTTTGCTTTTTCAGCGGCGGCTTTATCCGCTTCAGACTTCTCAGCGGCAGCTTTATCGGCGTCAGCCTTCTCTTTGGCTGCGGTCGCTTTATCCGCTTCAGCCTTATCAGCAGCAGCGTCATTCGTCGCTGCGGCTTTCGCACTGTCGTTGTCAGACTGGGCTACCGGTTGTGGTGCCGCCGCTGGCTGCATTGGCGTGCCCTGCAGCGCAGCATTCAGCACCTGAGAGAACTGATCCCAGCTGCAATAGCCGTTTGCATCGGTCTCACAACCCGTCAGCTGCAGCGTAACGCGCTTCGGTGGGTTCTTCAGGCTCAGCACGTCTGCGTTGCGCAGCTGATCGGCGCTCTGATAGACATACTCAACTTTGAGCAGGTCTTTATCATTTTTCGCATCATGCCAGCGTTCGAAAACAACCTGACCGCCAATCGGCGTTTTTTCGAAGGTATCAGGCAGTTCATAAGGCTTGACCTGCAACGCGCTCAGCAGCGAGGCGATGTTTGAGTCATGGCCTACCATCAGCGTAATTTTTGGCGCGTTGGCTTTGTCCTGATCCACTAACTGACTGCGGATGTAGTCCACCAGCGGTGCCGCCACTTCACGGGAAATGTCCGGGCTGGTAAACAGCGCGTCCTGGTAACCATTTTTAATCGCTGACAGCTCTTTCCACTGCTCAGGCGTTTTGATCTGGCCCCATGCAACCTGATCCAGCGGGAAACCTTCGTAATATTGCAGCGTGAACGCATCCATCAGGGAATTCCCCGTTTTCAGCGGGCCACTGACATTCGGTTCTTTACCATTTTCAGCGCTGAAGGTGTTCTGACCACTGCTGAGGTCACACTGCTTTTTATTGTTGCAGGCAGGCGATGCTTTGTAGTCGACAATCTTTTCCAGGCGCTGGAAGGCAGGCTTCAGCGACAGTTTTTCATTCGCAGCGGCCATCTCAGCCAGCGCTTTCTTATTGAATGCTTCACTGCCATCTGTGATAACCGGATTGAAAATAGGATCCATGGAGCCCATTTCATCCTGATGAGTGACAGCGACGTCACAGCCCGGGAAGGCGCCATTAACAAAGAACTGGGCGGTGGCCACAGTGCGCTGCAGGCTGTTGGCGTAAACAAAGACGTTATTGCTGTCAGGACAGCTGCAGTTCTTCACCAGGCCCTGCTGTGCCAGCCACTGACGGGTGTAGTTACCCATGTAGACTTCCAGCACACCACCTTTAGTGGTCAGCTGTCCGCCGGGAACATCCCACTGCGGCCAGCTCTTTTTGGTCGACTGCGCCAGCACGCTGCCATTATCAGCCAGCGGTGCACGCAGATTGTGGCGACTTAACATCAGCACCTGTTGCAGCTGCATATCACCCTCAGCAGCAAATGCTACCGTTCCGACCGGCAATGCAGCGAGCACTGACAATGCGCAAAGACTCAGTTTCTTGATCATTGTGCCTATTCCATTCATTCAGTAAAGAAACACTCTGGCTATCAACCGATTAGCTCGCCTCAGAGCGATGTAATCAACAGTGTAACTCAGCTCGCCTCAGAAAAGCGCCAGATGTTTGCAAAAACGGTGAGTGGACTATAGCAGAGATGCACCGGAGAGATGAATGCGCAGCCACGCGTCACAGAGAGAGACACGCTTTTTTCGGACAGGAAGAAGAAACAGTGAGGGCAGAAACGAAACAGGCCAGCACTGAGTGCTGGCCTGTAAAATGTGGCGGAGGAGGAGAGATTCGAACTCTCGGATGGTTTCCCATCGGCGGTTTTCAAGACCGCTGCCTTAAGCCGCTCGGCCACCCCTCCGTTTTGAAACTGTACTGCATTGGCAAAATATTTATTTTTGCCGCTTTATTGCCCAGGGCAGATAAAGTGGCGGAGGAGGAGAGATTCGAACTCTCGGATGGTTTCCCATCGGCGGTTTTCAAGACCGCTGCCTTAAGCCGCTCGGCCACCCCTCCGCAATGACGCGCACTATAAACACCCCGTTTAGGGATGTAAAGCACCTATCTGTCTATTCGCCTGAAAAACAGCCAGATTGTGATTTTTCGGTGTCAAAATCGCCACTCTGCTCAAACAATTAGCAGTTTAGCGCGTAAAGAAGGGTAAAACGCCTTTTCCCTCTTTAATGGCCTGCGTATTCTCGGCACATATTTGGTGTTCTGCTTAAAGGAGCGCAACATGGAAAGAATTGTCACCTCATCGCAGTCCTCACTGCTGTCTACGCACAGAGTTCTGCGCAATACCTATTTTCTTCTCGGACTGACTCTGGCCTTCTCAGCCGTTACGGCTACCGCCAGCACCCTGCTGGCCCTGCCTGCGCCGGGTTTAATCCTGATGCTGGTTGGCTTCTATGGCTTGATGTTTTTAACCTACCGTCTGGCTAACAGCCCGATGGGCATCCTGGCCGCTTTTGCCTTTACGGGCTTCCTGGGTTATTGCCTGGGGCCTATCCTGAGCTCATTCTTAACCGCAGGCATGGGTGACGTGATAGCGCTGGCGCTGGGCGGCACGGCGCTGGTGTTCTTCTGCTGTTCGGCCTACGTGCTGACCACCCGTCGTGATATGTCCTTCCTCGGCGGCATGATGATGGCAGGTTTCGTTGTGTTGCTGGTTGCTGTCGTAGCCAACATCTTCCTGCAGCTGCCTGCATTGCATCTGGCCATCAGCGCCCTGTTCATTCTGTTTTCAGCCGGTGCGATTTTGTGGGAAACCAGCAACATCATTCACGGGGGCGAAACCAACTACATTCGGGCGACGGTCAGCCTCTATGTTTCGCTCTATAACATCTTTGTCAGCCTGCTGAGCCTGCTGGGATTTGCCCGCAGTAACTAATCCACAGTGACAGTAGCCTGTAAAACCCCGCTTCGGCGGGGTTTTTGCTTTTACTGCCCGCCAGGTTTGATAAACTGCGCCGTCATTTACTAAGAGGATGTCACGTGAATTTTAACGGTAACGAAATCGCCGTCGATGCCGAAGGCTATCTGAAGCATCCCGGCGACTGGAGTGAAGCACTGGCTGTCCACATCGCCGATCAGGAAGGCCTGACCCTGACTGAAGCACACTGGGAAGTGGTCCATTTTGTGCGCGCCTTTTATCTGGAATATAACACCTCACCCGCCGTGCGAATGCTGGTGAAGGCGATGGCGCAGAAATATGGCGAAGAGAAAGGCAATAGCCGCTATCTGTTCCGCCTGTTCCCTGAAGGGCCGGCTAAACAGGCGACGAAAATCGCCGGCCTGCCTAAACCGGCGAAATGTCTGTAATTAACCGGTCGTAAAATCGCGGGGCGGCTCTGCGGGCTGGTGCGGCTCCACCAGCACCTTTTCAACGCGCGCGCTGCGTGGCCCGCCCGCTTTAAGCCAGGCGATCAGCGCATCGACCTGCTCCGCCTCACCCCAGGCCAGCACCTCGACACTGCCGTCATCCAGATTTCGCGCATAGCCCAGTACGCCCAGCGTCCTGGCTTCTGCCTGAGTACTGTAACGAAACCCGACGCCCTGGACGCGGCCATGAACCCATGCTTTAAAACAGGCTGCTGACATTATTCTCTCCTGCTGCTGTTCGTTGCAATTTCCCGTTATCCACCGGACAATGGCGCCTCATTTTTTCAGGTAAGCATAGCAAACTATGACAGTCAGATTGATTCTCGCAAAGGGACGTGAAAAGTCCCTGCTCCGTCGCCATCCATGGGTCTTTTCAGGTGCCGTTGCGCGTCTGGAAGGTAAAGCGCAACTGGGTGAAACCATTGACGTTTGTGACAGCAACGGTAAATGGCTGGCTCGCGCCGCTTATTCACCCGAGTCGCAGATCCGCGCCCGCGTCTGGAGCTGGCAGGCCGATGAATCCATCGATATCGCCTTCTTTGTCCGCCGGTTTGAACAGGCGCAGCAGTGGCGCGAATGGCTGGCGGCACGCGATGGTCTGGACAGCTATCGCCTGATCGCCGGTGAATCTGATGGTTTACCGGGCGTTACCATCGACCGCTTTGGCAACTTCTTAGTGATGCAACTGCTCTCAGCAGGCGCAGAATATCAGCGTGCAGCGATCATCACCGCCCTGCAGCACTGTTTCCCTGGCTGCGCCATCTATGACCGTTCTGACGTCGCCGTTCGTAAGAAAGAGGGTCTGGCGCTGACGCAGGGCACCGTTACCGGTGAACTGCCACCGCCGCTGCTGCCGATTACTGAACATGGCATGAAGCTGCTGGTAGATATCCAGGGCGGTCACAAAACCGGCTATTACCTTGATCAGCGTGATAGCCGTCTCGCCACCCGTCGTTACGCGCAGGATGCCCGCGTCCTTAACTGCTTCTCTTACACCGGCGGATTCGCGGTTTCTGCGCTAATGGGTGGCTGTAAAGAAGTGATCAGCGTGGATACCTCCCAGGAAGCGCTGGACGTTGCCCGTCAGAACGTTGAACTGAATGAGCTGGATCTCTCCCGCGCGCAATTTGAGCGTGATGATGTTTTCAAACTGCTGCGTCGTTATCGTGACAGTGGCGAGAAATTTGATCTGATCATTATGGATCCGCCAAAGTTCGTCGAAAACAAAAGCCAGTTGATGGGCGCCTGTCGCGGCTATAAAGACATTAATATGCTCGCCATTCAGTTACTGAATCCGGGCGGCGTATTAATGACCTTCTCCTGCTCCGGTCTGATGGCCACCGATCTGTTCCAGAAGATCATCGCCGATGCCGCGCTGGATGCGGGCCGTGAAGTGCAGTTTATTGAGCAGTTCCGCCAGGCCGCAGATCATCCGGTGATCGCCAGCTATCCGGAAGGTCTCTACCTGAAAGGTTTCGCCTGCCGCGTCATGTGACTTGAAAAAACGGCTCCTGCCCCCATATTGGTAAGAGAGCTTTTTTTTCGGAGGTCACAATGATTGCCAGTAAATTTGGTATTGGTCAGCAGGTTCGTCATCGTTTGTCCGGCGTACTGGGCGTTATCGTCGATGTCGATCCTGAATACTCGTTAGATGAGCCTAAAATTGAAGATGTTGGCGCGGAAGAGAAAATGCGCACCGCGCCCTGGTATCATGTGGTGATGGAAGATGAGGAAGGCGATCAGGTACATACCTATGTTGCTGAGATTCAGCTTTCCGGCGAAACCAGCATTGAACACCCTGAACAGCCTTCAATGGATGAGCTGGCAGCATCGGTACGTCAGCAATTACAGGCACCTCATCTGCGACACTAATTAGTGGCGGCACGCTCTGCCGCCACACTCATCATTTCTGACGCGTTATTCCCAGACGCGGAATTTCAATCTTCGGGCAGCGATCCATAATCACCGTCATGCCCGCATCCTGTGCCAGTACCGCCGCCTGCTCATTAATCACACCCAGCTGCAGCCATAATGTTTTTGCCCCCACGGCGATAGCCTCCTGGGCCACGCCCCACGCGGCTTCAGAATTGCGAAAGACATCCACCATATCAATCTTGCCCGGTACATCCGCCAGGCTGGCATACCCCTGCTGCCCCAGCAGCGTTTTCCCTGCCAGTTTCGGGCTGACCGGGATCACTTCATATCCCTGGTCGAGCAGATATTTCATCACACCGTAACTGGGACGTTCGGGGCAGTCGCTTGCCCCGACTAAGGCGATACGTTGGGTGCGCGTCAGCACCTCACGAATTGTCTGATCGTTCATGTTTATCTCCTTTCAGGCCAGTGTTGAGTGTAGATTGGCGTGCCCTTTAGCGGGTAAGCCCTCAGCGAAATTAATTGAACCCGCACACGAATAAATATGTTTAAATGTAAATTAACTGCCATAATGTAAGAATTTGCTACACACCATCCTTTGTGTCTTCAGTTACCGGAGTTGAAATGAAGCTGTCGCTGGCTGTAACGGGGTTACTTACCCTCCTCGTTTCGGCGTCCTGTTCTGCCATCACATTAAAGCTCGATCCTCAGATCGATTTGCTGGTGCTGGATGGTCGAAAAATTTCAGGCTCCCTCCTCAAAGGCGCAGACAGCCTGGAGCTGGACCGCGGTCAGCATCAGTTTCTGTTTCGGGTAGAGCAGCAGCGCAAAGGTCAGAAAGAGAACGTCATCGCTTATCAATCGGTGCCGATGATCGTCACGTTCACCGCGGTAGCCAAAACCATCACCATTCGGTTGCCTGCGCTGGAGACAAAACGCGAGCGTTATCATTTTGACCGCAGCCTGAACTTTCAGCTGGTGGATGAAAAAGGCACGGAGATTACCAGCGTGCGCGACCACCTGCCGGTCACCACATCCGCAGATATGGAAAAAGCGATGCTGAATTATAATCGCACCCGCCAGATTGCCTCTGTGCCCCGGTTTGCAAATACCACTTCTGCTACGCTCTCTTCCGTCCGGCTTACCGCCGATCTGGACTGGACCACTCAGGCCGAACTGCCCTCGCTGCACCGCTGGTTTCACCGCTTCGATGAAGCCACGCGTCAGCAGCTTCTGACGCTGGTCAAAATGCTACGTACGAGTTGATAGAGTTGAAAGGCCAGAGGTACACTCGTGCTCTCTCTTCTTGCGCATGAGCCTTACCAGGACGCCTTTATGGAACAGACTGTTCGTACCCTCGGCACCACAAAACATATCGCGCTGGTCGCCCACGACCACTGCAAAGCCGCCCTGCTTGACTGGGTGAAACAAAACCAGCCCGCGCTGGAATCGCACATCCTCTATGCCACCGGCACTACCGGTAATCTGATCAATCGCGATACCGGTCTGAATGTGACAGCCATGCTGAGCGGCCCGATGGGCGGCGATCAGCAGGTGGGTGCGCTGATTTCGGAAGGGAAGATCGATGCACTGATTTTTTTCTGGGATCCACTCAACGCAGTGCCGCACGATCCGGATGTCAAAGCGCTGCTGCGTCTGGCTACCGTATGGAATATCCCGGTAGCCACTAACCGCTCCACGGCTGACTTTATCATTCAGTCGCCACTGTTTGCGCAAAGCGTTGAGATTATGATCCCCGACTATCAGCGCTATCTGGCCGATCGTCTGAAGTAACTCAGGCTTTACGCAACACCGGCACACCCAGCTCGCGGAAGTGATCGACAAACGGTGACGGCGCTGCCTTATCGAACATCAGAAAAACCTGCTGACGCGCACGCGTCAGTGCCACATAGGCCAGACGGCGCTCTTCTGCATCAGGGAACGCTTCTGGCTGCGGTAATAAGCCCTGTTCAATAATCGATTCGCGCGCCTCTGCCGGGAAGCCCTCTTTACCCTGCTGTAATCCCAGCAGAATAACGTAATCCGCCTGCTGACCTTTGCTGGCATGAATCGTCATAAATTCCAGATTGAGCTTTGGCCAGCGGGTTCTGGCTTTATCGAGTAAATCCGGCCGCAGATAGTGATAACGAGCCAGCAGCAGAATTCGCTCATCAGGCTTCGCGTAACCGCTGAGTTTGTTCAGCAAGGCTTCCAGCTGATCCTGCGCCAGCAGCGAAATCGACTTTTTATTGCCTTTGGTAATGCTGTTCAGCGGTTTTGCCAGCTGCTGCGGATTTTGTTGTATAAACCGGTTAGCAATGTCGCCGATGCGGTCGTTAAAACGGTAGGTTGTGTCCAGTACGCAGCGGTCTCCCTCACCAAAATAGTGATGGAATGCCGTCGTCAGCGTCATCTCCGCCCCACTAAAGCGGTAGATAGCCTGCCAGTCATCACCAACAGCAAACAGTGCAGTACGCTTATTCTGCTGGCGTAATGCGCTCAGCAACGCGGCACGCTGAGGCGAGATATCCTGGAATTCATCCACCAGAATGTGTTTCCACGGACTGATAAACCGTCCTTTTTCCAGAATGGCAATCGCCTGGTGAATCAGACCCGAAAAATCGACCGCGCCCTCCTCTTTTAATGCGCTCTTCCACGCTTTCAGCAACGGTGCCATCAGTTTGATGCGCTTACTGAAGAGATCGCGGATCTCTTCGGGCACGTCGGCGATCATCGCTGCCTGCGCACCGCCATGCATACGCATCAGACCGAGCCAGCGCTCCAGTCGTGACGCCAGCCGGTTTGCCAGCCTGTCGTCCTCCCAGAATGGCCCATCGGGCAACTCCCACTCCAGTTCATCACGCAGCCACTGACGCCAGCCGTTTGCCTGTGCCTTCTTCTCATGACACTGCTGCCGCCACTGCTGGATCAGCAGCGTGCGACGTGCATCGGCATCACTCTCAAGTTTGCTGATAACCGGCTGCTTATTACTGCCTTCGCGAATAATATGCAGCGCCAGAGAATGAAAGGTCCGCGCCTGGATGTCAGCGGCGGAAAGCCGCGACTGGATACGTGCGTTCATCTCTTCAGCCGCCTGGCGGCCAAATGCCAGTAACAGGATTTGATCGGCGCTGGCCAGCTTGCGCTGCATTAACCAGCCTGCACGGGCCACCAGCACCGAGGTTTTACCGCTGCCCGCACCTGCCAGCACCAGCAGAGAATTCTCGCCATTAACCACAGCCTCACATTGCGACTGATTGAGTGGCGTGCTCTCGACGCTGGCAAAGAAATCCTGATAGCGGGTGAGCATGGCGGCCGTCCAGTCACGGTTTCGCTGCCGCAACGCCGTTTCGCCCTGCTCCAGCCAGCGCTGACAGAATTGCCAGTTATCCCGGCAGTCAGCAAAATCTTTTAAGCGGGAGAGCGGCATCGGCAACGCATCGAACTGTTTGAGGATGTTGGTTTTCAGCGCCTGCAACTCGTGGCGGTTCAGCCAGCGATCCTGTGCGCCAAACGCGTCGATTTCGTCGCGTAGCGCCTGCAGCACCTCGCAGCACACTGCGCTCATCTCCAGACTCCAGCTCTGCCAGGCCTGCAGCAGATAGTGGTGAAAGCGCTGCGTTTCCTGCCATTCCGTGCCATGCAGGCGGACCACTTTTTCATCGGCCAGCAAAAACTCCAGCTCGCCCCACACCAGCCCGCGCTTGCAGGCGATATCCAGTAACTGGTTAAAGGGGATCAGATACTCATGCTTATCGCCGCTGACTTCGACGCCTGCCGCCATTAAACGGACACGATTATAAGGATGCTGGGCAAGCCGTTTGCCCATCGAGGTTGCTTTCAGTTCCACGCCGACACCAACGTCAGAGAATAGGATTAGGGGGAGTTTACCTGTCAGACCCTTAGCGCTCCAGCCTTAAAACAGGCTAAACTTGGCGTCACATCTTGCGGAATGCAAAAGGAAAAGAAGATCATGCGCACCGTTTTAAATATTCTTAATTTTGTTCTGGGCGGTTTTTTCACCACCCTGAGCTGGCTGTTTGCCACGTTAATCAGCATCGTGCTGATTTTTACCCTGCCACTGACCCGCTCCTGCTGGGAAATCACCAAACTCTCGCTGCTGCCGTTTGGCAACGAGGCGGTGCATGTTGATGTGCTGCGTCCGGAAAGTAAGAGTCATATCCTGAATACCGGCGGCACCTTTCTGAATATCTTCTGGCTGATTTTCTTCGGCTGGTGGCTCTGCCTTTCGCATATCTCCGTAGGGATTGTGCAGTGCATCAGTATCATCGGTATTCCGGTAGGAATTGCGAACTTTAAGATCGCCGCTATCGCGCTCTGGCCGGTTGGGCGCAGGGTGGTGTCGGTGGAAGAGGCGCGTGCCGCGCGCGAAGCCAATGCCCGCCGCTACTAATATGATGTCGGATGCCGTGCCAGGCTGGCGCAAATATCTGTTTAACAGTACGTGGCGCTATCTGCTGCGGATCCTGTTTGCACTGAGTGGCTGCGCCGCCATTCCCTGGTGGCTGCATCAGATTGAGTGGACGATCCCTCTGACGCTGGGAGTGGTCGCTGCTGCGCTGGCCGATCTCGATGATCGCCTGGCCGGTCGCCTGAAGAATCTGCTGATTACCCTGCTCTGCTTCTGCATCGCCTCGGTTTCAGTCGAGTTACTGTTTCCCTATCCGTTCGCCTTTATTATCGGGCTGGCAATCTCGACCTGGGGCTTTATTCTGCTGGGCGCCCTTGGCCAGCGCTACGCGACTATCGCCTTTGGTGCTCTGCTGATTGCGGTCTATACCATGCTCGGCATTGGACTGTTCAGCCAGTGGTATATGCAGCCGATGCTGCTGCTGGTCGGCGCGCTGTGGTACAACCTGCTGACATTACTGGGCCATCTGATGTTTCCGGTCCGGCCGGTGCAGGAACAGCTGGCCGGGAGTTTTTCACAACTGGCGCGTTACCTTGATGCCAAAGCGAATCTTTTCGATCCCGACGCGGGCGATCAGGATGATGCCGCGTTTATCGATGCGGCGATGGTCAACAGCCAGTTAGTGGCGCAACTTAATCTGACCAAGACCACACTGCAGAGTCGTCTGCGCGGCGATCGCGGGTCGCGCGGCACCCGCCGTAGTCTGCACTACTACTTTGTGGCGCAGGATATTCATGAACGGGCCAGCTCTTCCCATCTGCAATATCATCTGCTGCGCGGCGACTGGCGCTACAACGAAATTCTGTTTCGCTTTCAGCGCCTGCTGAATATGCAGGCTCAGGCCTGTCGCCAGCTTGCACATTGCATTCTGATGCGTCAAAGGTGGGTGCATGACAGCCGTTTTGAGCGTGCATTTGAACGATTACAGAAAGCGATAGAACGTCTGGAGCAGCATGATCCCGACGCTACGCATACCCGTGCTCTTTTCTGGCTGCTGCGCAACCTGCGCGCCATCGACGCACAGCTTGCTTCGATTGAATCAGAACAGACGCTGGCCGGTGAAGATCCTCAGCACAGTGACAATCTGCTGTCACGCGAAGGATTGAGTGGCTGGAGTGATATCCGACTGCGCTTCAGCCGCCACCTTTCTCCCGCATCGGCGCTGTTCCGGCATGCGGTCCGCATGTCAGTGGTGCTCTGTATTGGATATGGTTTTATTCAGGTAACCGGACTGGAGCGGGGATACTGGATTTTGCTGACCAGCCTGTTTGTCTGCCAGCCCAACTACAATGCAACGCAGCGACGACTGGCCTTGCGCATCGGCGGAACGCTGGCGGGGATTGCGATTGGTCTGCCCGTTTTATGGCTGGTGCCTTCGATTGAAGGTCAGTTAATCCTGATAGTGATCACGGGCGTACTGTTCTTCGCTTTCAGGCAGGTGCAGTATGCACAGGCCACGCTGTTTATCACTCTGCTGGTGCTGCTCTGCTTTAACCTGCTGGGTGAAGGGTTTGAAGTTGCCCTGCCACGGGTAGTGGATACCTTACTGGGCTGTGGCCTGGCCTGGCTGGCTGTCGCGTTTATCTGGCCTGACTGGCGCTTTCGTCAGTTACCTGCCGTGGCAGAACGAACGCTGAAAGCGAATTGTCGCTATCTGGACGCGATCATGGAGCAATATCATCAGGGCAAAGATAACCGTCTCGCCTATCGCATTGCACGACGTGATGCGCATAACGCGGATGCTGAACTGGCGTCGGTGGTCTCAAATATGAGCAGTGAAAGCCGCACCAGCCAGAAGCTGCGCGATTCGGCTTTTCAGCTGCTTTGCTCCAACCATTCGTTTCTGAGTTACATTTCTGCGCTGGGCGCGCATCGCGATAAAATTACCGCACCCGAACTGCTGACATTGCTGGATGATACGGTTTGCTATGTGGAGGATGTCCTTCAGACGGAAGTTGTCAGCGATGAGCACGTTGAAACGATGCGCCATCAACTGGCTCAGCGAATCAGCCAGCTGGCCGCAGATGCGGATACGCGTGCGCCGCTGGTGCTCCAGCAACTCGGTCTGCTGGTGGCATTAATGCCCGATGTGGCTCGCCTGCGCCGCACGCTAATCACTGATTAGCCTTCACCGCCGCTGAGATTGGGGTTTGATAAAAGCGTGCGCTGGAACCACGCATTCAGCTCCGCCCGTGTCGCCTGCGGCAACGCGGCGGCATGGTGGCCCGTGATGGCCCCTTGCAGCGCAAGTAACGTCTGGAACCCAACGTGCTGGTTGATCGCTTTTAGCTTCAGCCAGCACTGTTTAGCCCCCATCTGGTAAAGATGATTGACGCTCATGACGCCCGCCTCGTACAGCATCATCTCCATACGTACGCTGAGATTTGGCAGATCTTTTAACCGCGGTGAGGATTGGCGTTCCTGCAACTCCAGCTGCGCCGTTTCTAAAGAGGCAGCGGAGAGCGCCAGCAGATGATCAGGGTCGCGCCATAACGCCTCATCGACCCGAAAGTAATTGAGACTCACCAGCTTGCCCCGCTTGCGAAAAATCAGGGGTTGCAGCGGACGATCTGTAAGGTATTCCCGCAGAGGTTCACTGGCGCGCAGATAGAGTTCGTCTTTATTAATTAAGGCAAAAACCACACTTTCTACAGCCAGGGCATAGCCTCCGAACTGGGTGCGCGACTCTATTGTTCCTAATGGGGCCAGGCGCGCTCTGGAGCGCTCTACAACCGGATTCACCTTTTTCATTGCACCACCTCCATGTAAGAAATATATCGTAAATTACCTTGGGTATCAGGTAATTAGAAGATAAAAAAAAGCTTCAGCGGGTTCAATGAATAAATAGCGTTTCAACTAATCTTGTCGCGATTTTGCGAGGCGTTTTCCGAAATTTGGGTTGATCTTTATCCAGGATGACAGTACTGTATATTCATACAGTCCACTGCTGGTGATTAACTTATGCGAACACAACATCCTGATAATTCACGCTATGCTCATCATTATGCGTCCTCTTCCGTTCCGGCCTCTCAGGGCGGTGGAATTACTGAGTTACGCTACAGCGAACAGCCGGGTATGATGCAGATGTTGCTGTTGCCATTATTGCAGCAGCTGAGTCAGCAATCGCGCTGGCAGTTGTGGTTAACACCGGCATATAAACTGAATCGCACCTGGCTGCAGGAATCAGGATTACCACTGGATAAAAGTATGCATATCGCCGATTCTGAACGTCTGAATGCGGTTGAAGCGATGGTCAAAGCATTGCGTACAGGAAATTACAGTGTCGTTCTGGCATGGATTCCTTACGATCTTGACGAAGATGAACGACGTCAACTTGAAAATGCGGCGGCAGAGGGTGAAGCGCTGGGATTGATTTTGCGTGCAAGCGGGACATCGGAAGCGCCTCTCAGACCGCAAACTGCGATAAAAATTCAGTCGGATTTGTTTCATTAAGTAAAAATCAGAAGTTTCCCAAGCTATTTTTCTTATCTGTCGCAGCTAAACCACTGATTCTGTTAGTTCGAGCGTTGACAATGGTTTAGCAAGTTTTTAAGGCTTTTTGCCGCGGCAATAAGACCAGCCTAATTGTTAGAAATTGTGTATAAATCGCTGTTTTTTTACATAAGCGCCTCACATCATACTTGTAAGTTTCCAATCTCGTTGTAGACTTTAGCTCGCCAGGGTGCTCAATAACCTCCGTTTTTTGCGGTAGAGTCATAAGCGAGCGTTTTGACCCGGCGAAGGATTTAAACCAAGAGCAACCTTTTTGCTCATTGCCTATTTGGATGATAACGAGGCGCAAAATGAAAAAGACAGCTATCGCAATTGCAGTGGCACTGGCTGGCTTCGCTACCGTAGCGCAGGCCGCTCCGAAAGATGACACCTGGTACACCGGTGCTAAACTGGGCTGGTCTCAGTATCACGACACTGGTTACTACGGTAACGGTTACGAAAACAATGACGGTCCAACTCATGAAAGCCAGCTGGGTGCAGGTGCATTCGTTGGTTACCAGGCAAATCCATACCTGGGCTTCGAGCTGGGCTATGACTGGCTGGGTCGCATGCCTAACAAAGGCAACGTGACTAACGGCGCATTCAAAGCACAGGGCGTTCAGCTGGCTGCTAAACTGAGCTACCCAATCTATGACGATCTGGACGTGTATACTCGTCTGGGCGGCATGGTATGGCGTGCAGACTCAACGCAGACTAACCCAACTACTGGCCGCATCAGCGACCACGACACCGGCGTATCTCCGCTGGCTGCTGTTGGTGTTGAATATGCGCTGACCAAAAACTGGGCTACCCGCCTGGATTACCAGTGGGTTAACAACATCGGTGATGCACAGACCGTTGGTACTCGTCCAGACAACGGCATGCTGAGCGTAGGCGTTTCATACCGCTTCGGTCAGGATGACGTCGCTGCTCCGGCGCCAGCTCCGGCTCCGGCACCAGCTCCAGTTGTTGAAACCAAGCGTTTCACTCTGAAGTCTGACGTTCTGTTCACCTTCAACAAATCTACCCTGAAGCCAGAAGGCCAGCAGGCTCTGGATCAGCTGTACAGCCAGCTGAGCTCAATGGATCCTAAAGATGGTTCCGTTGTCGTACTGGGCTTCACCGATCGCATCGGTTCAGAGCAGTACAACCAGAAACTGTCTGAGAAACGTGCTCAGTCAGTCGTAGATTACCTGGTATCTAAAGGTATTCCTTCTAACAAGATCTCTGCACGTGGCATGGGTGAATCTAACCCAGTTACCGGCAACACCTGTGACAGCGTGAAAGGCCGTAATGCCCTGATCGACTGCCTGGCGCCGGACCGTCGTGTAGAAATCGACGTTAAGGGTATCAAAGACGTTGTAACTCAGCCACAGGCTTAAGTTTACACGTAATAAAAAACCCCGCTAAGGCGGGGTTTTTTTATGCCGGTAATAAAACCGGACTGAAGAGTAAAGGCTCTGATTACCCTGCCTGATTAGTCGCTCTCTGAACCGGAGTTACCCAGAATCGCCTGCAAATCCTGCTTCAGACTCGACATCTGAGTGGCATATTTCTCTTTACGTTCTGCATCTTCTATCAGCTGAACAATCGTTTCAGAGAGCGTGCAGCCGCGCCGCTGTGCCAGACCTGCCAGTCGCTGCCAGACCAGATACTCCAGGTCTATCGATTTTTTTCGCGTATGCTGATGCTCAGCGTTGAAATGGCGTTTCCGTCGGGCACGGATGGTTTGCTTCAGTCGGTTATCCAGATCAGCGTGAATATGTTCTGCGATCCATTCATTCACTGTAACCGGATTATTTTCCATTGCCAGCAGCTTATCCACTGCTGCCTGCGCCGCGCTTAATTCAAGGTGACGCGTGATCAGTTCACCTTCCCGATGTTTTTTCACCAGGTATTTCCACTTCCATCCACATTCAAGATTTTCGAGTTGCTGGTATTTCATCGGAATCTCATCGTGATCACGTAACGAACTAAGAATAACAGCTTTTTTCCCGGATGCAGCAACGAAAAACATGCTGTCACCATCACATCTTCAACAGGAAGTCTGCAGTGCTTAACAAGGGTGAATCCTGTATAATCTCGCTTTTCTTAAAACAGACAAATGCGATTATTTTGACCAGCACTCAACTTACGTGGCAGACCTTACAGCCAGATAGCGCGCAATACCAATCCGTTTTCTCCCGAATTGCTGATGAAGAAACTGATGCTCTGGCAACGGTACAGCCCCGGTTGCTGAATGCACTGGCGCATTTACACCATCAGACGCAGGGGTTCCCGTTACTGCTGGTTCGTAGCCAGGAGAACCGCGATTATCTGACATTCATTGCCCAGGCCGCAGAGCGGGTTATGGCCGACAGTACCACTCTATTCGGCGGTGATTACCATATCATGGCCGACAACGTCACGCTCCAGCCCCCCTCCGATCCTCAACGCCCATTCACCAGTCAGGGTGGTATTCACTTTGCTGAATGGATTGAGATGGAGCAGTTGTTTGGCTGCGTGCGCCAGTATAAAGATCGCATCCAGCTGGAACCGGGCCTGATCCATCAAGCTAATGGCGGCACGCTGCTGCTTTCCCTGCGTAGCCTGATGACGCAGCCGATTCTCTGGTTGCGCCTGAAAAAGTGTATTGAGCAGGGTTATGTTGAGTGGACATCTCAGGATGAGCGCCGGCCGCTGCCAGTCTCGATTCCTCCCTTGCCCCTCAATCTGAAACTGGTCCTGTGTGGCGATCGGGAAGCGCTGGCAGAATTTCAGGAGCTGGATCCCGAAGCTCACGAAATGGCCATCTATACTGAATTTGAAGAGAATATTCAGATTCTGGATGAAGATGACATGCTTGCCTGGTGTCGCTGGAACATCGAACTGGCGCAACAGGCGGGTCTGCCCCAGCCGGAAGCGGACTTCTGGCCAGAACTGATTAAAGAAGGCGTCCGCTACAGCGGCGATCAGGAAACGCTGCCACTCTGCCCCCGCTGGCTACAACGCCAGATGCGCGAATCGGCCCTGATGGGCGATGAACTGAACGCTGAAGCGCTGCGTGATGCCCTGGAAGCGCGTTTGTGGCGCGAGAATTATCTCAATGAGCGGATGCGTGACGAGATCCTGCTGCGACAGATTCTGATTGAAACCGAAGGCGAAGTGGTCGGTCAGATTAATGGCCTGTCGGTCGTTGAATATCCTGGCCATCCCCGTGCCTGGGGCGATCCCTCGCGTATTACCTGCGTGGTACATCCCGGCGATGGTGAATTCATGGATATCGAGCGCAAAGCGGAGCTGGGCGGTAATATTCATGCTAAAGGCATGATGATTATGCAGGCTTACCTGATTGCCGAGCTGGAACTCGATCAGCAACTGCCCTTCTCGGCCTCAATGGTCTTTGAGCAATCTTACTCCGAGGTGGATGGTGACAGTGCTTCACTGGCTGAACTCTGTGCCTTAATCAGCGCGCTGGCTAATCAGCCCATCAATCAGCAAATTGCGGTGACCGGCTCGGTTGATCAGTTCGGCAACGTACAACCGGTGGGCGGACTGAATGAGAAAATCGAAGGCTTCTTTGATATCTGCCATCAGCGAGAACTGACAGGTCAGCAGGGTGTGATTATTCCCGCCAGCAATGTCCGTCATCTCAGTCTCAGCCAGGCGGTTGTCAGTGCAGTTGAACAGGGTCATTTCCATATCTGGGCTATTGACCGTGCTGATGAAGCGCTACCGCTGCTGACCGGTAAAATCTGGAGTACCGAGGATGGCCTGGGCGATTGCCTGCTGAATACCATCCAGGAACGCATTAGCCTGTTCAACCAGCCGGACGGTCCGCAACGTCCCTGGGCGCTGCGCTGGCTTAACTGGTTCAACCACCGTTAATCCGATTTGCTCAGCGTACAACTGTTCGCTAATATTCGTGATTCACTAAAACAAGGCTTATTGAAAACATGGTAGATAAACGCGAATCCTATACCAAAGAAGATCTGATTCTGTCAGGTCGTGGTGAACTGTTTGGCGAAAATGGTCCGCCGCTTCCATCCGGCAACATGCTGATGATGGACCGCGTGGTCAAAATGACCGAAGACGGCGGCAAATATGACAAAGGCTTTGTTGAAGCGGAGCTGGATATCAATCCTGATCTCTGGTTCTTCGGCTGTCACTTTATTGGCGATCCGGTGATGCCGGGTTGTCTGGGCCTTGATGCCATGTGGCAGCTGGTTGGTTTCTATCTGGGCTGGCTGGGCGGCGAAGGTAAAGGTCGTGCGCTGGGCGTGGGTGAAGTGAAATTCACTGGTCAGGTCCTGCCAGATGCGAAGAAAGTGACTTACCGCATTCACTTCAAACGCGTTATTAACCGCAAACTGGTTATGGGCGTGGCAGATGGTGAAGTGCTGGTTGACGGTAATCTGATCTATAACGCCAGCGATCTTAAAGTCGGCCTGTTTAAAGATACCGCCGCTTTCTAAGCGTTTCCCCCGGAAACAAAAACCTCCGCGCATGGCGGAGGTTATATTCCCTTTTCAGTGACATCCGGTTATGCAGCTACCGACCTGTCCTCCATGGCTTGTCGCCAACCTCCCAACCAGTGAGACTTAGCGTCAATCAACTGATACGGACACATCTCTTTTGAGCGTCCAGTAATGCCTGCCTGATAACCACGTGAATGGGCGCGTTCGAGGCGGTCTCGTTTCTGTCTCTTCATACTCCGTGTCCCTCATGTAAGGTCTGTGGAATCTGGTGGAAAGAAAAGTGGTGAATTAATGTTCAACCACCCTTATGTTCTACCTCCTGCGCACCCAAAGATCAATGCCCAATCTTCATGCCAGTGTCATAAATGTGACCTTAATCGGTAAAATAACGGCGTTTTGTGATGCATACGACAGCACTATCTTTATGATTAAGCTAATAAAAAAGCCCCTGACCCCTGTCGAAAAAGCACGACAATCGGTCAGGGGCTTAGCTTATTTATTCACATCAATCTTAATTTAACGCAACCACACTATTGGCAATTTTCTGCGCCGTCTGTTGCCAGCCCGCCGCCAGCGTTCTGACCATCGCATCGTAGCCATCTTCGGTCTGCGGCAGTACCAGGTTAAACGCCTGTTTAGTCAGCCGGCCCTGATGTTCCAGCGTCCATTCGCCACTGACGATTGCTTTGCCATCATAGCGTCCCTGGAAGCCTGTCACGGTCACATTCAGCGTATCGTGCTGCGCGCCCAAAGGTGAACCGGCTACAAGCCGGCCTGGCAGCGCCTTGCTCAGGTTAGTAATCAATGTCTGCTGCAACTGCTGATCGAGCGGGCTGGCCCAGAGATTATTCGCGGCGATAACGTATTTGACATCGCTGGTCTGATAAACCAGTCCGTTGCCTGCCAGATAGTCCGGCACCGTCACC
Source organism: Pantoea pleuroti (assembly GCF_014156615.1). Lineage (NCBI taxonomy): Bacteria > Pseudomonadati > Pseudomonadota > Gammaproteobacteria > Enterobacterales > Erwiniaceae > Pantoea > Pantoea pleuroti. Next base: position 237,144 of record NZ_SBFD01000002.1, read on the forward strand.
TGCTGCACCCACAACATCGGTTGCGCTTCATTCAGCTGGCTGCTGCTGACCTGCATGGAAGCCGCCCCGGAGGGCAGCTGATACCAGGTATTGTCAACGCTGCTACTGCACGCACTCAACACCAGCGCGGCACAAAGTATTAATCCTTTATTCACTGTTTCGCCCTCTTCGGCTGGGGATCCTGTCCCGGTTTTGCCTCAAATACCAGCGCATTGCTCTTGGTGTTAAGCGTTCTTAACACCGGCTGGAGTTCACGCAGAACCTTATCCAGGCGCTGCATATCCCCCACCAGCTTGCTGTAGGCTGGTGAACCTGGCTGCAGGCCTTTCATGCTGCGGTTCAGCTCGCGCAATGTCTGCTGCAGGTCTTCCGGCAGGGTTTTCATAGCCGGACTGGCGGTGACTTTGTTGATGTTGTCGATGGTGCGCTGCAGATCACGCATCGTTTTCTGGCTCTCTTTCAGCGTACCTGTCGCTTCATTGACCATACCGTTCAGTGGCAGACTGTTGATCTTATCCAGCGCCGCCATCAGCTTCTGCTGAATCTGGCTCAGGCCACCGCTAACCGTTGGGATAACTTCATAGCCAGAGACTTTCTGCGGACCTTTGTAAGGTGGCGCATTGTCATAGAAGTCGAGATCGACATAGAGCGCACCCGACAACAGACTGCCGGTTTTCAGCGTCGCACGCAGGCCACGTTTTTTACCATCCTGCAGATGCTGTTGCAGATCGAAGTTCTCACCCAGTCGGCTGATAAAGCGATCCGGCTCGATGCGAATCAGCACCGGCACGCGGTAATCATTATTCAGCGCCTGGTCCAGACCGGCTTTCATCAATGGCGCTTCCGATACGGTACCCAGGCGAATGCCGCGGAACTCAACCGGCGCACCCGCCTGCAGACCACGAATGGAGTCGGTGAAGAACATCAGGTAATCAATATGGTTGGTGTAGAGCGAGTCCTGAATGCTGCGCTGATCGTCAAACAGATGATAGTCAGACTGATTCTTCGCAGGCTGACCCAACTCCCAGCCATCCGGCACGTCAAAACTGACGCCGCCACTGAACAGCGTGGTCAGCGATCCCATTTCCACTCGCATTCCTGAAGCGGACATATCCACGGCGATGCCGCTGTCCTTCCAGAAGCGAACGTTGGTTGTAATCAGGCGATCGTAAGGCGCAGCGACGAACAGCTGATAGGTCATCATACGTTTTTCGGTATCAAAAGCGCTGGTCTCGACCGTACCGACGCGATAGCCACGGAACAGCACCGGATCCCCCGGATTGAGCTGACCCGCTTTCTTGCTGTCCAGCACGATGCGAATACCTTTGGCATCCGGTGGCGCTAACGGCGGCGCATCCAGCAGCTTAAACTGCTCGGGTGCCTGGCTTTTAGTGCCAGGCTGCAATTCGATATAGGCACCGGATAACAGAGTACCGAGACCGCTGATCCCTTCGCGACCCACCTGCGGTTTCACCACCCAGAAAACGCTGTCACTATGCAGCAATTTTCCCATGCCGGCATTCAGGCGCGCTTTGATTTCCACATGGTGGAGATCGTCGCTTAACACCGCGCTTTCCACCACACCGACATCCACGCTACGGCTTTTAATCGTGGTTTTACCCGCAACAATGCCTTCGGCGTTTTCGGTGATGAGGGTGACTTCCGGCCCCTGATGGCTGAAGTGATAAAAGAGGATCCATCCGCCGATTAACAGCGTAACGATGGGGACAATCCAGACCGGCGACCAGCGCTTAATCTGTTCCACCTTTGCATGGCCGTGATTAGTTTCCGTCAAGGCGCGACTCCTTCATATTGTTTTCGCGTACACGATCCCAGGTTAATCGCGGGTCAAAGGTCATGGCAGCAATCATGGTGATAATCACCACCATTGCAAACAATACTGCCCCCCACGCGGGATAAACATTCATTAATTGCCCCATGCGCACCAGCGCAGAGAGCACGGCAATAACAAACACGTCGATCATTGACCAGCGGCCAACAAATTCGACCACTTCATAAATTTTGTGCATCCTGTGGCTGTCACGCTGTCCGCGTCCGCTGGCATCCCAGCAAAGCCAGCCAATCGCCAGCATTTTCAGCGTAGGCACCATGATACTGGCGATAAAGATCACCAGCGCCACCGGATAGGAGCCATCGCCCCACAGCACAATCACCCCCGCCATGATATTGGAGGGATAGGCTGTGCCGAGGGTTTCCGTCACCATGATCGGCAACAGGTTGGCCGGGATATAAAGCAGTATTGAGGTGAACAACAGCGCCAGCGTCCACTGCAGGCTGTGCTTACGCCGTGCCTCGGCCGTGACGCCGCAGCGGGGACACTTATGCTCTGCTTCCGGCAGAATGGCCGTACAGCAGGGACAGCAGCGCAGACCCTGCTCTAAACCACTGATGCCCACTTCGGGCGGATGGGGCAGCGCAGGTCGGGGGGACAGACTGTCCCACAAGCCACGTCGATCAACGCACTGAAAGGCCCGCAACTGCAGCAGACAGAACAGGACCCACGGCCAGAAACTGGTCTCCAGGCCGATCTCACCATAGGCCATCAGCTTAACGAAACTGACCAGCACGCCCGCCATAAAGATTTCTGACATGCCCCAGTTACGCAGCTGAAACAGGATACGTGCCAGACCGATTTTGAGGCGCGTCGGCAACGGGACCGGATTGACCAGCAGGATAATGGTGATCATGCAGAAGGCCGGAACCGCCTGCACAAAGAGAAGGAACAGCGTCGCCAGACTGCTGTAATCTTCCGTCACCATCACCTGAGGGATCTGCGCCAGGGTGATCTGGCTGGTCAGCCCGGCCACCTTCATTGAGACAAAAGGAAACAGATTCGCCAGCAGCAGCATAAACAGCGCTGCCAGCGCATAGCCCGTTGGCCGTTTACGCGGTTCGTGCCAGTTGGCCGTCAGGGAGGTGTGGCAGCGCGGGCATGACGCACGGCTGCCAACGGGAATGTCCGGCAGCTTAATCATTAAATCGCATTGTGGACAGAGCATCCACGCGTTACTTTTCACTGCTGAACACATCCGTTAGCCCTGCCCTACGCGCCGTTTTTCAGTGACTCTAGCTCTTCCCAGCGCGCAAAAGCGGTTTCCAGCTCCTGCTCAGTCTGAGCCAGATTATCCAGCACCGGTTGCGTCTGATCGTGTGCCTGACTGAAGAAGTCGGGATGACTCATCTTCGCCTGCAGTTCTCCGATACGCGCTTCCAGCTGCTCCAGTTTTTGCGGCAGCTGTTCCAGCTCACGCGCCAGATTGTAGCTGAGTTTATTCACGCTACGCTTCGCATCACCCTTTTCTGCTGCAGGCTTAGAGGCGTTACCCGTCGCTTTCGCCGGTGCTGCCGCCTTGTGCTGCCGATAGGCGGCGCGCTGCTGCTGAGCATCGTGATAACCGCCAACAAAGGTACCAATCTCACCGTTGCCTTCAAAAATCCAGCACTCGGTAACGGTATTATCGACGAACTGACGATCGTGGCTCACCAGTAAGACGGTGCCCTGATAGCCATCAATCAGCTCTTCCAGTAGTTCCAGCGTTTCAACGTCGAGGTCGTTAGTCGGTTCATCCAGAATCATCAGGTTACTGGGACGCAGGAACAGGCGTGCCAGCAGCAGACGGTTACGTTCACCGCCCGAAAGGGCGCGCACCGGCGTCATGGCACGTTTTGGATGGAACAGGAAGTCCTGCAGATAGCCCAGCACGTGGCGCGGTTTGCCGTTGACCAGCACTTCCTGCTTGCCTTCGGCCAGGTTGTCCATCACGGTGCGGTCCGGATCCAGTTCAGCGCGATGCTGGTCAAAGTAGGCCACTTCCAGTTTGGTGCCGGAATGCACGCGGCCATGATCGGCTTTAAGCTGCTGCAGCATCAGGCGCAGTAAGGTGGTTTTCCCGCAGCCGTTCGGTCCGATCAGCGCAATTTTGTCGCCACGCTGCACCTGGGTTGAGAAATCCTTTACCAGCACTTTGCCATCGACCGCGTAGTCGACATTTTCCAGCTCAAACACAATCTTGCCGGAACGGGACGCTTCGCCCACCTGCATATTGGCTTTGCCCATCACTTCGCGGCGTTCTGAATGTTCACGACGCAGCGCTTTCAGCGCACGCACACGGCCTTCGTTGCGGGTACGACGAGCTTTGATGCCCTGACGGATCCACACCTCTTCCTGCGCCAGTTTGCGGTCGAATTCGGCGTTCTGCATCTCTTCAACGCGCAGCGCTTCCTCTTTACCTTCCAGATAGAGATCGTAGTTGCCCGGCCAGGAGACCAGCTTGCCACGGTCCAGATCGACAATGCGCGTCGCCATGTTGCGGATAAACGAACGGTCATGGGAAATAAAGATGATACTGCCGGTAAAGTTCTTCAGGAACGTTTCCAGCCAGTCGATGGTTTCGATATCGAGGTGGTTGGTTGGCTCATCCAGCATCAGGACGCGCGGGTTACTCACCAGCGCCCGGCCCAGTGCCGCTTTACGCAGCCAGCCGCCCGAGAGCGACGACAGCTCGGTATCGGGCTGCAGTCCAATCTGCTCCAGCACGTCATGGATGCGGCTCTCCAGCTGCCACAGATTCTGATGGTCGAGAATGCTCTGCAGACGCGCCATCTCGTTGAGGTTTTTATCGCTGGGATCTTCCATCACCACATGGGAAATGGCGTGATAGGCTTTCAGATGCTCAGCCTGCTCTTCAACGCCCTCGGCCACGAAGTCATACACCGAACCGGTAATATTGCGCGGCGGATCCTGTTGCAGACGCGCCACGACCAGATCGGTTTCATAAATAATGCGGCCATCATCCAGTGGCTGTTCGCCATTGATGATTTTCATCAGCGTGGATTTACCCGCACCGTTACGGCCCACCAGACAGACGCGTTCGTTCTCTTCGATGTGCAGTTCGGTGTTGTCTAACAGCGGCGCATCGCTGAAGGAGAGATAAGCGCCGTGGATACTGATTAATGACATGTAAGCTTATTCCTTACCGGCGTGAGTGATCAGCCAGCAGTTGTGAATTTGACGGTTACGCGCGAAGTCCTGCGACTGCGTTTTCTGGGTAATATCCTGCGCCTGCAGGCCCAGTGATTTCAGGCCATCCATGTCCATTTTGAAACCGCGTTTGTTATTGGAGAACATGATGGTGCCGCCGCGACGCAGCAGGCGCTTCAGGTTACGCATCAGCATCATATGATCGCGCTGAACGTCGAAGCTCTCTTCCATACGTTTTGAGTTGGAGAAAGTTGGCGGATCGATAAAGATCAGGTCAAAGTTCTCATCACTCTCATTCAGCCAGCTCAGGCAGTCCGCCTGCATCAGACGGTGCTGACGCCCGGTCAGTCCGTTGAGACGCAGGTTGCGCTCCGCCCACTCCAGATAGGTACGCGACATATCTACCGTGGTGGTTGAACGCGCGCCACCCAGACCGGCATGCACACTGGCGGTACCGGTATAGGCAAACAGGTTCAGGAAATCTTTGCCCTGACTCATCTGGCCCAGCATTTTACGGGCAATGCGGTGATCGAGGAACAGGCCGGTATCGAGATAGTCGGTCAGATTCACCCAGAAACGCGCATTAAACTCTTTAACTTCGAAATAGTCGCCCTTCTCACTGAGCTTCTGATACTGCGCTTTGCCTTTCTGGCGTTCACGCGTTTTCATAATCAGACGGTCAGCAGGCAGTTGCAGCACGCTCAGCGTCGCGCTGATGACATCGAACAGACGCTGACGCGCTTTATCAGGATCGATGGTTTTTGGTGGCGCGTACTCCTGGATAATCACCCAGTCGCCATAGCGATCAACAGCAACGTTGTAGTCTGGCAGATCGGCATCGTAAATACGGTAGCATTCAATGCCTTCCTGACGCGCCCACTTCTCCAGTTTCTTCACGTTTTTACGCAGGCGGTTAGCGTAATCTTCCGCAATCTGTCCGGCGCTTTCATGACTGTTAACCGCCAGCTTATAGTTTTTCTGCACGCAATCCAGCGGACCGTTCTTCGCTTTAAACTGGCGATCGGCACGCAGCTGCAGGCAGCTCAGCAGTTCAGGCGAGGCGCTGAACAGCGACAGGTTCCAGCCGCCAAAATGCTGCTTCATCAGACGTCCGAGCTGGCTGTGCAGCGCAATCAGGGCTGGCTCGCTCTCCAGACGTTCACCGTAAGGAGGATTACTCAGCACCGTACCGTGAACCGCCGGGTCGACCGGATTAGTCAGCTTCAGCAGATCCTGCTGGCCGAAGGTGAAAAGTTCAAAGACCCCAGCGCGGCGGGCATTCGCCTGCGCCCACTCCAGCACCCGACCATTATTGTCGTAGCCAAAGAAGCGCGCCTGGGTGGCAGCCGTGCCAGTGCGGGCACGGTTCTGCGCCTCGGTTTTAACGTCCTGCCACAACGCAGCGTTAAACTGGCTCCAGGCGGTGAAGCCCCAGTGCTTGCGCAGCAGGCCAGGCGCACGATCGCAGGCGATTAGCGCGGCTTCAATCAGCAGCGTACCGGAACCACACATCGGATCGATCAGCGGTGTCGTCGGCTCCCAGCCAGAACGCAGCACGATGGCCGCCGCAAGGGTCTCTTTTAACGGTGCCTGACCGGTCTGCTGGCGATAACCACGCTGATGCAGCGAGCTGCCGCTGAGATCCAGCGCAATGCTGGCGCGATCGTCATTCAGCCAGACGTTGACACGGATATCTGCCTGCTCACGATCGACGTTGGGTCGTTCGAGGCTCTGACGGGTAAAGCTGTCCACGATGGCATCTTTAACTTTCAGCGCGCCGAACTGGCTGTTACGAATCGAATCGTTGGTGCCGCTGAAATGGACGACAAAGGTTTTGTCGCTGCCGAACATCGTCGGCCAGTCCACGCTCTGCACACCCAGATAGAGATCCAGATCGCTGTAGACGCCAAACTCTCCCAGCGGCAACAGGATGCGTGATGCTAAACGACTCCACATCAGGCTTTGGTACATGGTGCGATCGTCGGCTTCGTAGTGAACGCCTCCCTGCACCACTTGCAAATCCTGCGCGCCCAGCGCGTCCAGCTCACTTTTTAACAGCTCTTCGAGCCCACGCGCCGTGCTGGCAAACAGAGAATTCATATCGTCACTTTTTAACTCTTGAGAAAATTGTCGCGCATTATAGCGAATCGGAGACCTATGTCATAAAGTTAGCTTCTTTTGTGTCGCGCGTCGGGTTCAAGGAGAACACCATGATCACGCTTTCCCGCTTATTTATTCATCCTGTGAAGTCGATGCGGGGATTAGCGCTGTCACACGCGCTGGTCACTGACAGCGGACTGGCATTTGATCGTCTGTTTATGGTGACCGAACCTGATGGCACCTTTATTACTGCCCGGCAGCACCCGGAGATGGTGCGCTTCACACCCGCTATTTTACCGGATGGCCTGCTGCTGACGGCCCCGGATGGCAGTCACTCCCTGATCCGCTTCAGCGATTTCGATGAGCAGGATCACCCCACCGAAGTCTGGGGAAACCATTTCACCGCGCGCATAGCGCCGCGTGCGATTAATCAATGGCTGAGCCAGTTCTTCCCGCGCGAGGTTCAGTTACGTTGGGTCGGGCCGCAACCCAGCCGCCGGGTTAAAGCGTTTAATCATATTCCGCTGAGTTTTGCTGACGGCTTTCCGTTTTTGCTGATCAACAACGCGTCGCTGCATGATCTGCAACAGCGCTGCCCGGCCAGCGTCCGTGCCGAACAGTTTCGTCCGAATCTGGTCGTCAGCGGCGCTGCCGCATGGGATGAAGACAGCTGGGCGGAGATTCAGATTGGCGACGTGATATTCGAGGTGCCTAAGCCATGCAGTCGCTGCGTGCTCACCACTGTCAGCACCGAGACCGCCGTTAAGCATCCTGCCGGTCATCCGCTGGCCACGCTGCAGACGTTCCGTACCGCCCTGGATGGCAGCGGGGATATTGATTTCGGTCTGAACTTAGTGGCGCGCAACAGTGGGGTGGTGCGCGCCGGTGATGAGATGATTGTCCTGAAACGTCATGCACCGCGCAGCTATGGTGCCGGTGAAGTGGTCGAAACACTGAAACCAAAGCAGCAGGCGCCAGATGCCGTGACCATCACGTTTCAGGGGCATACGTTCACCGGAGATAATCAACAGGTATTACTGGATCAGCTAGAGATGCAGGGCTTCCGGATCCCCTACTCCTGTCGGGCGGGACTGTGCGGCAGTTGCAAGCTGAGTCTGGTCGCGGGTGAGGTTAAGGCGCTGAAACAGAGCGCCCTGCGTCAGGACGGCACGCTGTTGAGCTGCAGCTGTATTCCGGCTGGCGATGTAGAACTAAGGTAATCAGACTGCGCGGGCGTAGCGCGGCGCGACATCCTGATACAGAGGCTGCAGGCGATCGTTCATCACCTTGATGGCATCGCCGAGCACCATGTTTTTTCCGGCCAGCGTCAATCCCGGCTGCGCCAGCAGGCAGAGCGCCGCGTTATCGCCACTCTCAACCACCAGCAGACGCGCCTGCGTCCCCTCTTCTGCCAGCGTAACCTGCACCATTTCACCGGGACGGGGCTGCATTGCCGGGGCATAAGAGGCGAAATGCCAGCTTTTCGGCATCAGTGGCTTGAGGAAGCGTGCAGCGACCAGCGCATTTAACACCAGTTCGGCGCGATGGCTGCCACTGAGTTTGCACTGACGGCAGGTCTCTTCAAAGGTGTAATAAAGGGCAGCGTCATCGACACAAAAACCCGATTCAGTGAAGGCATCCGGCGTCAGCATTTTGCGGGAATAACGGGAACGGAAAAGCATACCGTCTGCCAGGTCGAGCATCATTCGGTCGTGGCTGCTGTCAAAATACCAACGCCAGTTATCATCGGGTTTAATTTTCATCGTGTGCCCTGTATTTACCGCTGCGCCAAAAATCACGCAGAATTCAGCGAAAAAAGAAATATAAGGAAAAGCTGAAAAAGCGTGCAACAGGACAAAATATAAACGAGCCGAGGGGATAAATAAACCCCCCGGCCAATCATTGTGAGAATTGTCTTAGAGATGGGTGACGATATCTTTAATTAATCCTGGCCCCTGATAAATAAAGCCTGAATAAATCTGAACCAGTGTTGCCCCGGCGGCGATTTTTTCACGCGCTGCCGTCAGAGAATCGATCCCGCCTACGCCAATAATCGGCAACCGTCCCTGCAGTTCCTGAGAGAGGCGCTGGATCACTGCCGTACTGCGCGACTGTACTGGCCGTCCACTTAACCCACCCGCTTCCTCAGCATGCTTAAGACCGCTCACCAGCGAACGATCGAGCGTGGTATTGCTGGCAATCACGCCATCAATCTGATGACGTATTAAACTGTCCGCGACCTGAATTAACTCTTCTTCAGAGAGATCGGGTGCTATTTTTACGGCCAGCGGAACATATTTAAGATGACGCTGTTCCAGCTCTTTTTGTTTCTGTTTGATGGAAGACAGCAGATCATCCAGCGCCTCGCCATATTGCAGCGAACGCAAACCTGGCGTGTTAGGCGAAGAAATATTGATGGCGATATAACCGGCGTGGGCATAGACCTTCTCCATGCAGATCAGATAATCATCTTTGCCCTGCTCGACCGGCGTATCTTTATTTTTACCGATATTGATCCCCAGCACGCCGTTAAAACGCGCTTTCTTCACGTTCTCAACCAGGTGATCAACACCGAGATTATTAAATCCCATCCGATTGATAATTCCGCCCGCTTCGACCAGACGAAACATGCGTGGCTTATCATTTCCTGCCTGAGCGCGTGGTGTGACGGTGCCGACTTCAACAAAACCAAAGCCCATCGCCGCAAACGCATCAATACACTCTGCGTTTTTATCCAGACCCGCCGCCAGGCCTAGGGCATTCTTAAAGGTCAGTCCCATACAGGTGACCGGACGCGACGGCAGATTCTGGCGATAAAACATCTCCAGCGGGGTGCCATTCATAAAACGCAGTTGCTGAAAGGTGAGTTCGTGTGCGCGTTCGGGGTCGAGTTTAAACAGCGCCGGTCGGACGATAGGATAAAACATGCACTCTCCTGAAGGACGGAAGCGATCGTGGAAGTCGGTGCACGGGAAAATGTGCGCCAGAATGGTAAAGTGCTCTGGCGCAAAAGTAAATCGAACAGCGGAGATGCATAAAACTATCTGAAAATGCTTTGATCTTACGCGGCGGAATCGTTTACGGGGTGATTTTTCACCTCAGAGGGAAACAGATATTCCCGCAGGATGCCGTGACGTTGCATGATGCCAAAAATACCGAGACAGACAAACGCTTCAGCCCCGACCATCGACCATGCGGCACCGATTGCGCCAAACTTCCACGCCAGGAAACAGCACAGCGGCACGTTAACCACACCAGCGGCCATCATCACCCACATACGCTGGCGGGCCAGACCATGTGGGATCAGAATCTGCAATCCAGCCGGATAGGCAATGTTGCCAAACAGGAAGCAGAGCACAAATACGCGCAGCACATCCGCCGACGGGATAAAGTCTTTACCCAGTAATATTGAGACCACCAGGTCAGCAAAAAACCAGGTAAAGATCACAATTGCCAGACTCAGGGAGAACGACAGCAGCAGGCTTTTACGTGTCGCCGCAATCGCGGCCCGTTTATCCCGGCCGAACAGGTGACTGACGCGCGGGAAGAAGGCGCTGCCGATCTGCTCCGGGACAGAGTTAGCCGCTTTACGCAGGCGATCGGCGCCGTTGTAGATCCCGACCATGTAAGTAGAAGCAAAGGAGGCGAGAATCACCACGTTGACGCTGTTGAAAAGGTTAGCGCCGGCAATGGCGATAAACACATCCATGCTGTCGGTGATGCGCTGTTTGATTTCGCGTGGTTCAAAGCGATAGCGGCCAATGACTTTCATCTCCAGCACAAACTTCAGCGTAATCGCCGCGCTGATAATGGAGACCGCGCCAGGGATCAGGGCCGCCAGCCAGGTGTCCTGCGGGGATTTCACCAGCAAAAAGGTCAGCGGAATCGCACAGAAGTTACCGAAGGTGGCGATCATCGCCGTCTTACCCAGCTTCTCAAAGCCCTGCATCAGCCAGCCGAATGAAAACAGCGAGCCGACCAGCGTGGTGCAGTTCGCCAGAATGATGAAGAACAGAGGGTGCCAGGAGGGATTGAACCAGGTCGCGGTCAGCAGCGTGCCGCTGGTGACCACCAGCAGCATCAGCTTGGCGTTAAACGTTGACCAGAAGAGCTGACTGACGCGTTCTTTGTCATCACGATGGTGAGCAATATCTTTGGTGGTAAAGACATTGAATCCCCAGTCGGAGATGGTGCTGCAATAGAGCACGCAGGCGATCGCCAGCGCCAGCGTACCCATCTGCTCTACGCCCAGAACGCGGGCAAGATAGGGCAGCGTGGCCAGCGGGAACAAAAACGACGCGCCGCGGTAAGCCAGCAGCGAAAAAATATTAATAACCAGACTTTTATCGAGAACTTTTGCCATGACGCAACAACCTTATACACATTGCATGTCTCACCTTCTCATTTCGTAAAGGCATAAACAATATCGCTAAACATTTTTCAGAATCAGGCTGTTTTTCAGAATCAGGCCGCGTTTTTTAGCTCTTTTTTAACCTTGTAATGCTGTAGCGCTATAAACAGTTCAGGACGTTTGAACAATAACCACTCTTTAAAGCTCTCTGTTTTCACATTACGGCCCATAAAGCGAATAGCGTTAAGCACATATTCCGGAACAGGGGTGCGATTATAGAGCGATAAATAGATCATCAGACGAAACGAGTGCACTAAATAAGCTTTTTCCAGCGTATCGCGCCACGCTGATTTAACCTGAGAACAGGTTAAGGTGTTGTAGGCGTGCATAAAGGCATCATAGCGCTGATAGAAAAACTCATTACTTTTGGTACTGTTAGTCAGTGAGCCGTTGCGAATACGCTGTTTATAATAGACCTGATGACTGACCCATGCCTGCTGACTTTTCATAAAGCAGGAGAGCGTAAAATTGTGATCTTCATGAACGCGCTTAACAAAGCGTAATTTATGCTGCTCAATAACGCGTTTGCTGATGACATAGCTCCAGGCCGCAGAGGTATAGCTGCCGTTACGCAGCAGGCCCAATAAGACTTCCTGCGATTTCTGCTGGCCGAAGTGTTCGTGTCTGACTTTTGGCGATGTGATCTCTGTCTGACCATCGCGGTAGACGCAGGAGTTAAAACAGAACAGGTTGGTTTCAGGGTGCTTTTCCGCCACCATGGCCAGTTCAGCTACCAGCCCATCCGCGACGACGTCATCCGGGTCACAGAAAAAGAGAAACTGGCCCTGCGCCTGCTCAATACCCACATCCCGTGCATGACCGGCACCACCATTTTCAGTGGTAATTATTTTCACCTGAGAAAGATGCGCATAATTCTGTTCAAGTAAGGCTAATGTTCCATCGGTGGAGCCATCATTCACAATGAGTATTTCATTGGGCGCTTTAACCTGACGTAATAATGAATCGACGCACTCCACAATATATTTTTCAACATTGTAAGTTGGAATAATCACTGATAATAAAGTGTCAGACATAGGCAATTCTCTGCTGTTAGAAAAAAGACAATACGATTCACCCGCCAGATGCAGGGCATGACCAGAGGCAAAACGTCGAAAAGAGTGATGCGCTAATATTATGATGGCTTTCATTTAGCCTGATTATCTTAAACCGGTAAGGCGAAAAAAGACCAGTCGTAAAAATTATCTTAACGTTTCACGTGAGAATCACTGTTAACGAAAGTGCATCTATAGCCTGCGTTAATGTTAAAACCGTTGATGATCGATTTAAAATTGCCCTGTGAATCAGACGTAACCAGATTCAGGAATCTGTAAGCGAACATCTGAAACGATGAATAAGTTCAGCATTCCTTCATTTTCATTACAGTTTTCTTTCTGCAACTAATCCTAATTCCTGAAAGATGCTTCCCGCAGATAAGCTGATTCTGTGCTGCTTCGCAGCGCTGTTTTGTCAGCCGTTTCGCTTTATCGCCGTCCCACTCTCAGGAAAAATGATTAAGCAATCAGACGAAAGCTATTTTTTCTGCTTAACCGGCTCATTTTGACGATCTCGTATCATCCCTCTTAATGAATTGTTCTGCTGCCGACACATAATTTAAGAATTATCGGAAGCGGCGATGCTGACACCTGCCACTACCGCTTCTATTTGCAGATTTCACCCTTACTTTGCCGGATAAATCATTTAAGCCCACTCCCCTGCTCTGACAGTATGAAGACATAAGTTCTCAACATTTGATAATCAATAACTTTTAGTTATAAGGAGTGATGATGCGAGTTATTACGCTGGCAGGCAGCCCACGATTCCCCTCCCGCTCAACCTCACTGCTGACGCTATGTCAGCACAAGCTGGAGGCGCGTGGCATTGAAGTCATCCCCTGGAATATTCACAACTTTCAGCCTGACGATCTGATCAATGCGCGTTTTGATGCGCCTGCGCTACTGGCCCTGCGTGACGATCTGGCTTCGGCTGATGGACTGATTGTTGCGACACCTATCTATAAAGCGTCGTTTTCGGGTGCGCTGAAGACTCTGCTCGATCTGCTGCCTGAGCGCGCACTGGAACACAAAGTCGTATTACCGCTGGCCAGCGGCGGCAGCGCCGGTCATATGCTGGCGCTGGACTATGCCCTCAAGCCGGTGCTCAACGCCTTAAAGGCGCAGGAGATCCTGCATGGTGTTTATGCCGAAGATAGCCAGATCAGCCATTACGACCGTCAGCCCGAACTGCAGGATTCACTGTCACTGCGCCTGGATGAAGCCGTCTCCGCCTTCTGGCTGGCGCTGACCCGTCACCATCACCCTGTTGCGCAAGCGGTATAAGGAAACGATCGATGAAGCTGAGATTAGGAAAGTGGCTGGTGGCCGGACTTTTACTGGCCGGCCTTCAGGTACAGGCCGCCGAATCCGATCCGTCTGAGATTCGCATCGGCTATCAGAAAGGTTCGGTCAGCATGGTGCTGGCGAAGTCACATCAGTTACTGGAAAAACGATTTCCCCATACCCGGATTAAGTGGATCGAGTTCCCTGCAGGTCCGCAAATGCTGGAAGCGTTGAATATCAACAGTATCGACCTGGGCAGCACCGGTGACCTTCCGCCGCTGTTTGCCCAGGCCGCGGGCGCGGATCTGCTTTATGTCGGCTCTGAACCGCCAAAACCCAAAGCGGAAGTGATTCTGGTGCCAAAAAGCAGCCCCCTGAAACAGGTTGCGGATCTGAAAGGCAAGAAAGTGGCTTTCCAGAAAGGCTCCAGCTCACATAATTTATTGCTGCGTGCCTTGCAGCAGGCGGGTCTGACCTTTAAAGACATCACGCCGGTCTATCTCACCCCCGCCGATGCGCGCGCCGCCTTCCAGCAGGGTGACGTTGATGCCTGGGCAATCTGGGACCCCTACTATTCATCAGTGCTGCTGCAGGGGAATTCGCGCCTGCTGATTGATGGCAGCTCCCTTAACCTGACCGGCTCCTTTTATTTAGCGACCCGCAGCTACGCCGAAGCCCATGGCGCGTTTATTCAGCAGGTGCTCGACACCTTCAGCACTGCTGACGCGCTGACAATCAGCCAGCGTCAGCAGAGCACCACGTTACTGGCGCAGGCGATGGGCTTGCCCGAACCGGTTATCGCCAGCTACCTCAGCCATCGGCCACCCACCCGGATTTCGCCGGTCAGTGCCGAAACTGCCGCAGCTCAGCAGCGCACTGCTGACCTGTTCTATGCCAATCATCTCTTGCCAGTAAAAGTGACGATCCAGGATCGCATCTGGCATCCGCATACCGTGACGCAATAAGGAGCAACAATGAGCGTATCCATTTTCTGGTTCCTGCCGACGCATGGCGACGGCCACTATCTTGGTACTGCCGAAGGGGCGCGACCGGTTGATCACGCCTATCTGCAACAGGTGGCGCAGGCCGCTGACCGCCTTGGCTTTGGCGGCGTACTGATCCCCACCGGCCGCTCCTGCGAAGATGCCTGGCTGGTTGCCGCCTTGCTGATTCCGGTGACGCAGCGCCTGCGATTCCTGGTGGCGCTGCGTCCTGGGGTGATTTCACCGACCCAGGCAGCACGTCAGGCCGCCACGCTGGACCGTCTTTCTAACGGACGTGCGCTGTTTAATCTGGTGACCGGCGGCGATCCGGAAGAGCTGGCGGGCGACGGCGTGTTTCTCGATCACCGCGAGCGTTACGCGGAATCCGCCGAGTTTACCCGCGTCTGGCGTCGGGTGCTGGAAGGCGAAACCGTCGATTATGAAGGCAAGCACGTGAAGGTTCGCGGTGCGCGTCTGATGTTTAAACCGGTGCAGCAGCCTCGTCCCCCGCTGTGGTTTGGTGGCTCTTCTGAACCCGCCCAGGAGCTGGCGGCCGAACAGGTCGATGTTTACCTCACCTGGGGCGAACCCCCTGCGCAGGTTAAAGAGAAGATTGAGCAGGTGCGCGCGAAAGCGGCAGCCCAGGGACGCACCGTCCGGTTCGGCATCCGTCTGCATGTGATCGTGCGTGAAACCAATGAAGAGGCCTGGCAGGCCGCAGACAAACTGATTGCCAATGTGGATGACGCCACCATCGCGAAAGCGCAGGCGGCGTTCCAGCGGGCAGATTCTGTGGGGCAGCGCCGGATGGCCGCACTGCATGGCGGTCGCCGCGACAAGCTCGAAATAAGCCCTAACCTGTGGGCAGGCGTCGGCCTGGTGCGCAGCGGAGCCGGGACCGCGCTGGTCGGCGATGGTCCGACCGTAGCCGCACGCATCAAAGAGTATGAAGCGCTGGGCATTGAGACCTTCATCCTGTCGGGTTATCCGCACCTGGAAGAGGCTTATCGCGTCGGTGAACTGCTGTTCCCGCATCTTGATCTGCAGGTTCCACTGGTGCCCCAGCCGCGCGTGGTTCAGGCACACGGTGAAGCGGTAGCCAACGATTTTACCCCTGAGAAAAAAGTCGCCCGGGGCTGAGGAGAGCATGATGACCAGAACCCGAAAACGCCTTGCTGATACGCTGGTGCCCTGGCTGCTGCCGACGCTGCTGGTGGCGGTGTGGCAGATTGCCTCGCAAACCGGCTGGTTGTCGACCCGTATTCTGCCCGCACCGGAGAAAATTGTAACCACCTTCTGGCAGCTGACCGCCAGTGGTGAACTCTGGCAGCACCTGGCGATCAGTAGCTGGCGGGCGCTGATCGGCTTCAGTATCGGCGGTTCTATCGGCCTGCTGCTCGGGCTGATTACCGGCACCTCCAGAACCGGTGAACGACTGCTGGATACCTCGGTACAGATGCTGCGCAATGTGCCGCATCTGGCGCTGATCCCGCTGGTGATCCTCTGGTTCGGTATCGATGAGTCCGCCAAGATCTTTCTGGTGGCACTGGGGACGCTGTTCCCGATCTACCTGAATACCTATCACGGCATCCGCAACATCGATCGCGGGCTGGTTGAGATGGCGCGCAGCTATGGCCTTTCCGGCTGGAGCCTGTTTATCCAGGTGATCCTGCCAGGCGCGCTGCCCAATATCATGGTCGGCGTGCGTTTCGCGCTGGGCCTGATGTGGCTGACGCTGATTGTCGCAGAGACCATCTCAGCCAACGCGGGTATCGGCTATCTGGCCATGAACGCGCGTGAATTCCTGCAGACCGACGTGGTGGTGGTCGCCATTATTCTTTACGCCCTGCTCGGCAAACTGGCGGATGTCGCCGCGTTGTTACTTGAACGTGTCTGGCTGCGCTGGCATCCCGCTTATCAACTGAAGGAGGAGAACGCATGAGCCAGACTCTCTCACCGGCGCGCCTCAACACCGGCACCCCGGTTGGCGTTAACGGCGTCAGCAAACAGTATGGCAGCCGCACCATTCTCAATAAGATTGACCTGCATATTCCCTCAGGTCAGTTTGTGGCGGTGGTGGGTCGCAGCGGCTGTGGTAAAAGCACGCTGCTGCGCCTGCTGGCCGGTCTCGAACAGAGCTCCAGCGGTGAACTGCTGGCAGGCAATGCGCCGCTGCAGTCGGCTCGTGAAGATACCCGCCTGATGTTTCAGGATGCGCGACTGCTGCCGTGGAAAAAAGTGATCGATAACGTCGGGCTGGGTCTGCGCGGACGCGAATGGCGCAGCGCGGCGCTGGATGCACTGGCGGCGGTAGGCCTCGCCGATCGGGCTGATGAGTGGCCAGCCGCCCTCTCCGGCGGCCAGAAACAGCGCGTCGCACTGGCCAGGGCGCTAATCCACCGGCCCGGTTTACTGCTGCTGGATGAACCGCTGGGGGCGCTGGATGCCCTGACCCGCATTGAAATGCAGGGATTAATTGAGTCACTGTGGCAGCAGCATCACTTTACCGTGCTGCTGGTTACGCATGATGTCAGTGAAGCGGTGGTGATGGCAGATCGCGTGCTGTTGATCGAAGAGGGTCAGATCGGGCTGGATCTGCTGGTGGATCTGCCCCGTCCCCGCCGTCGTGGATCGGCGCGGCTGGCCGAGCTGGAAGCGGAGGTACTGGATCGGGTCATGCAGCGTACGGAGCGACCGCAGCCGGTTCGTTACGCGCAGCAGCGCTGAAAAAGGGGAGTGTCTCAGACGCTCCCCTTTTTAATTATCAGGCGTTCAGTGCCCGGGTAATTTTCTCGTAGAGGTCGCCAGAGAGTTTATCCAGCTCCAGCAGCTGCTCCAGTGCCTGGCGCATCATCGCCTGACGGTCTTCGTCATAACGTTTCAGGCGAATCAGCGGCTCCACCATCCGTGCCGCAACCTGCGGATTGCGGGTATTGAGGTCGGTAAGCATCTCCACCAGGAACTTGTACCCGCTGCCATCTTTAGCATGGAACGCGGCCGGGTTAGCCGAGGCAAAGGCACCCACCAGCGAGCGAACGCGGTTCGGATTACTCATGGTGAAGGAGCGATGATTCAGAAGCTGACGCACGTTGCGCATCACGTTAGCGGCCGGACTGGTCGCCTGCAGCACAAACCATTTGTCCATCACCAGACCATCCTGATGCCAGCGCTCATCGTAAGCTGCCAGCAGCGCATCACGGCACGGTAACTGTGCCGCAACAGCAGCAGAAAGCGCCGCCAGCGCATCGGTCATGTTGGTCGCCTGGTGATACTGGGTCTGCACCAGTTTATCCGCCAGCTGCGCATCACTGAAGGCGAGATAGGTCAGGCAGATATTTTTCAGGCTGCGCTGACCAATCGCGTCATGCTCCACGCGGTATTCAGGCTGCTGATTGGCGTTGTAGATCGCAAAAAACTCATCGGCCAGTTCGCGTGCCAGCGTGCGTTGCAGCGCGTCGCGCACCAGCGCAATCGCCTGCGGATCGATAGTATCAAACAGCTCGGCAATCTCATTTTCCGACGGCAGCGTCAGGATCAGCGCGGTCAGCGCCGGGTCGCAGTCGGTATCCAGCAGCACCGCGCGGAAGGCATCGGCCACATGCAGCGGCAGTGACAGATGCTGACCCTGCTGATAGCGGGCAACATTCAGACGGATATAGGTCGCCAGCAGGCTCTGAGCCGCATCCCAGCGGGAGAAGTCGTTGCGCGCATGACGCATCAGGAAGGTGAGCTGAGCATCACTCCATTTGTAATCGAGCTTCACCGGGGCAGAGAATTCGCGCAGCAGCGACGGCACTGGCTGGAAGTAGACATTATCGAAAATAAAGGTCTGGAACTCCTCGGTGACATTCAGCACATGATGTACCGGATGACCATTATTCTGCAGCGGGATCACCTTGCCTTCGCCATCGTAGAGTTCAATATCCAGCGGGATATGCAGCGGCAGCTTCTCTTTCTGATCGGCAGTCGCAGGCGTGTGCTGCGTGACGTGCAGCGTATACTGCTCCAGCTCCGGGTTGTAATCGTCACGCACCGTCAGCACTGGCGTACCGGACTGGCTGTACCAGCGGCGGAACTGCGACAGGTCAACATTCGAGGCATCTTCCATCGCCTGAACAAAATCATCACAGGTGGCGGCGCTGCCGTCGTGGCGATCAAAATAGAGCTTCATGCCCTTCTGGAAGTTCTCTTCACCCAGCAGGGTGTGCATCATACGGATCACTTCTGACCCTTTTTCATACACCGTCAGGGTATAGAAGTTGTTCATCTCGATGACCTGATCCGGACGGATCGGGTGTGCCATCGGGCTGGCATCTTCGGCGAACTGCGCACCGCGTACGATACGCACGTTATCAATGCGGTTCACCGCGCGTGAACCCAGATCAGAGCTGAACTCCTGATCGCGGAACACCGTCAGTCCCTCTTTCAGGCTGAGCTGGAACCAGTCGCGGCAGGTCACGCGGTTACCGGTCCAGTTATGGAAATATTCGTGACCGATAACCGCTTCAATGCCCAGGTAATCTTTGTCCGTCGCCGTTTCCGCTTTAGCCAGCACATATTTGGCATTGAAGACATTAAGGCCTTTGTTCTCCATGGCACCCATGTTGAAGAAGTCCACCGCCACGATCATAAAGATATCGAGGTCATACTCCAGACCGAAACGCTCTTCATCCCACTTCATGCTGTTTTTCAGCGAGGTCATCGCCCAGTCGGCACGGTCGAGGTTACCGCGATCGACGAAGATCTCCAGCGCCACATCACGTCCTGAACGGGTGGTGAAGCTGTCGCGCAGCACGTCGAAATCGCCCGCCACCAGCGCAAACAGGTAGCAGGGTTTCGGGAACGGATCCTGCCACTTCACCCAGCTGCGACCCTGCTCATCCCGGCCGCTGTCAATGCGGTTACCGTTGGAGAGCAGGAATGGATAGCGTTCACCATCGGCATAAATGGTGGTGGTAAAGCGCGCCAGCACGTCGGGGCGATCGAGATACCAGGTAATATGACGGAAGCCTTCAGCCTCACATTGGGTGCAGAGCGCCTCGCCCGATTTGTACAGCCCTTCCAGCGCGGTGTTCTGGTCCGGATGAATATCATTAATAATTTTCAGGGTGAAGCTTTCCGGCAGCTGGCTGATGACCAGTGCGCCCTCTTCTTCACGGAAGGCCGTCCAGGCTTGCCCGTCGACCTCCAGCGCAATCAGCGTTAACGCTTCGCCGTCCAGTCGCAGCTCAGCCTGGCTGTCGCCCAGTCGTTTAACCTGGCTGATGGCCGTTACGCGGGTGGTGGACGCATCCAGTTCAAAAGTTAAATCGATATCGGTGATGGTGTACTCAGGCGCACGGTAGTCGTGGCGATACTTGATTTGGGGCTGTTGCGTCATATTGCGTCTCGCGTTGTTATAAGTTTACCGGCAAAGTCTAAGCTTGTTACTACAAGCTTGCCACGCACAATGCACCTAAAGGGTGAAATGGCTACACTTTGTTAACAATGGCACAGATTGGCCTCGACCCGCCCGACTGAAATATGCTGTGATCGGCTTCAGATAGTGAATTATACTTTTGCGTCTTTATGACTGTGTACAACACCGGGCTCTGCGCCACCGAACAGGATGCTGAAACGCGCCATGACAGGACATGCTTCCCCGATACTGACCTCGCTGCTGGATACGGACGCCTATAAGCTCCATATGCAGCAGGCCGTTTTCCACCGCTATCATGACATAACGGTGGCGGCGGAGTTTCGCTGCCGCGGCGACGAACTGCTGGGTCTCTACGCTGACGAAATTCGTGACGCGATAACCGCAATGCAACACCTGGCGCTGACTGATGATGAAGCGACCTGGTTGTCTCACCTTCCCTTCTTCCGGCAGGATTACCTCAGCTGGTTACGCCAGTTCCGCTATAACCCGGATCAGGTTGAGGTGCGCAATCATCATGGCAAGCTGGAACTCCGTATTCAGGGGCCGTGGCGAGAAGTGATCATGTGGGAGGTGCCGCTGCTGGCGCTGATCAGTGAGATTGTGCATCGTCATCGCACGCCGCAGGTCACTACTCAGCAGGCACTTGACCACTTACATCAGAAACTCGGCGACTTTAAAGGCCAGGTGGCTGACCTTGATATGTCACGCTTCCGCCTGATGGATTTCGGCACCCGTCGTCGCTATTCGCAGGATGTGCAGCAGTCGATCATCTCAACGCTGAAACAGGATTTTCCGTGGCTGATTGGCACCAGTAATTATGATCTGGCGCGCCGTCTGTCACTGACGCCGGTGGGAACACAGGCGCACGAGTGGTTCCAGGCCTTCCAGCAGATCAGTCCGGTACTGGCCAACAGCCAGCGCGCGGCGCTGCAGGCGTGGCTGGATGAGTATGACGATAAGCTGGGCATCGCCCTGACCGATTGCATCGCCATGGACGCCTTTCTGCGCGATTTCGGCCCGGTGTTTGCCCGCCGCTACCAGGGACTGCGCCACGACTCCGGCGATCCGGTCGAATGGGGCGAGAAAGCGCTCGCCCACTACCAGAAGCTGGGTATCGATCCGCAAAGCAAACACCTGGTCTTTTCTGACAACCTGAATCTCGACAAAGCGCTGGCGCTTTACCGCCACTTTGGCCAGCGGACGAACGTCGTGTTCGGCATCGGTACCCGCCTCACCTGCGATATTCCGGGCGTGACGCCACTGAATATCGTTATCAAACTGGTGCAGTGCAATGGCAAGCCGGTGGCGAAACTCTCAGACAGCCCGGGAAAAACTATCTGCCAGGATAAAGCCTTTGTCAGAGCCCTGCGTAAAGCTTTTGATCTGCCGCTGGTGAAAAAAGCGAGTTAATCCTCTTCTTATCGGGGCGTTGCTACGCCCCGCCTCTGCTGTAATAAATCTGCTTTCCCCCTGAATTTTGCTTGTTTCCTGAAGACTCGCAAGTAACATAGCAAAACCCCGGATGGGGCAACTTTTTACTCACTTCTTCTATATAGAGAGATATTTATGAGCGTAGTGCCTGTAGCGGACGTACTGCACGGTCGCGTCGCGGTTGACAGTGAAGTCACCGTACGTGGTTGGGTGCGTACCCGAAGAGATTCCAAAGCCGGTCTTTCCTTCATCGCTGTCTATGACGGCTCCTGCTTTAATCCCGTTCAGGCTGTCGTCAATAATTCTCTGAATAATTATCAGGATGAAGTGCTGCGTCTGACCACGGGCTGTTCCGTTATCGTCACCGGTAAAGTGGTGGCCTCGCCGGGTCAGGGCCAGGCGTTTGAGATTCAGGCGACCAGCCTGGAAGTCGTGGGCTGGGTGGAAGATCCCGACAGCTACCCGATGGCGGCAAAACGCCACAGTATCGAGTATCTGCGCGAAGTGGCTCACCTGCGTCCGCGCACCAACCTGATTGGCGCGGTCGCCCGCGTTCGCCACACCCTGGCGCAGGCGCTGCATCGCTTCTTCCATGAAAATGGCTATTTCTGGGTCTCGACGCCGCTGATCACCGCCTCCGATACCGAAGGTGCCGGCGAAATGTTCCGTGTCTCTACGCTGGATATGGAAAACCTGCCGCGTAACGATCAGGGCAAAGTTGACTTCAGCGAAGATTTCTTTGGTAAAGAGGCGTTCCTGACCGTTTCAGGTCAGCTGAATGGCGAAACCTATGCCAGCGCCCTGTCGAAGATCTACACCTTTGGTCCGACGTTCCGCGCAGAGAACTCCAACACCAGCCGCCATCTGGCGGAATTCTGGATGCTGGAGCCGGAAATCGCTTTTGCCTCACTGGATGATGCCGCTGCACTGGCCGAATCAATGCTGAAGTATGTCTTCAACGCGGTGCTGGAAGAGCGTGCCGATGACATGGCCTTCTTTGCTGAGCGGGTAGATAAAGAGGCGGTTGAGCGTCTGCAGCGTTTCATCACCACCGATTTCGCGCAGGTGGATTACACCGATGCGGTTGAGATCCTGATGAACTGCGGTCAGACCTTCGAAAACCCGGTCTCATGGGGTATTGACCTCTCCTCTGAACATGAGCGTTACCTGGCCGAGAAACACTTTAAAGCGCCGGTGGTGGTGAAAAACTATCCGAAAGACATTAAAGCGTTCTATATGCGCCTGAATGACGATGGCAAAACCGTGGCGGCGATGGATGTTCTGGCGCCAGGCATTGGTGAGATCATTGGCGGTTCACAGCGTGAAGAACGTCTGGATGTCCTGGACGCGCGTCTGGAAGAGATGGGTCTGAATAAAGAAGATTACTGGTGGTATCGTGACCTGCGTCGCTACGGTACCGTGCCACATTCTGGCTTTGGATTAGGCTTTGAACGTTTAATCGCCTATGTCACCGGCGTACAAAATGTCAGGGACGTAATCCCCTTCCCGCGCACCCCACGCAACGCGAGTTTCTGATATTCGGCATTAAATATAAGAAATTCATATATATAACGAGGTCGGCACTGCCGGCCTTTTTTTATTTTTGTAAATTTTGAGTTCTCTCACAAAGTTCCGTGTTTTTTACATTTTGTAATACATATTTTCTTACTGAAACAAGATTACGAGTTTAGTAGCATTTAAGCGCTAGAATTACGGCGGGTGGGATGGAAAGATGCGTGCAGACACAGGAAGACACCAAACTTCGTTCAGGGTTCTGTAAAGATTTCCTGACGGCAGTGGCAGGTGTACAAATAACTCCAATGAGGGTAATGAATAATGATGAAGCGCAATATTCTTGCAGTGGTTATCCCTGCTCTGTTAGCCGCCGGCGCAGCAAACGCTGCAGAAATCTATAACAAAGACGGCAACAAACTGGACCTGTACGGTAAAGCTGTTGGCCTGCATTACTTCTCTGACGACTCAGACAACGACGGTGATCAGTCCTACGTTCGCTTCGGTTTCAAAGGCGAAACCCAGATTAATGACCAGCTGACCGGTTACGGCCAGTGGGAATATAACGTTCAGGCGAACAACTCTGAGGGTTCTGACGCTCAAAACGGCAATAAAACCCGTCTGGGCTTTGCCGGTCTGAAATTCGGTGATGCAGGCTCAATCGACTACGGCCGTAACTACGGTGTGGTTTACGATGCAATCGGCTGGACCGATATGCTGCCAGAGTTCGGTGGCGATTCAGGATATTCAGATAACTTCATGAACGGCCGTAGCACCGGCTTGCTGACCTATCGCAACACCAACTTCTTTGGTCTGGTAGATGGCTGGGACTTTGCAGCTCAGTATCAGGGTAAAAACGAGCGCACCGGTACAGATGGCCTGCGTCGCTCTAACGGCGACGGCTGGGGTGTTTCAACTTCTTATACCTCACCAATCGGTCTGGGTATCGTAGGCGCCTATAGCAGCAGCGACCGTACTGATGCTCAGGCAGCAGGCGCACAGACAACTGTTACACCTAGCCAGGCTAATGGCGGCGGTGCTGCAGTTACCAATGTCACCGGTCAGGGTGCTGGTAAACGTGCTGAAAACTGGGCAACGGCAATCAAGTACGATGCAAACAACGTTTACCTGGCTGCAATGTATGGCGAGACACGTAACTCAACACCAGTTACTGCTACCGGTACTCTGGCTAACGGTAACGCATTCTCTACCACTGGCTTTGCGAACAAAGCACAGAACATTGAACTGGTTGCACAGTATCAGTTCGACTTCGGTCTGCGTCCATCCGTTGCCTATGTACAGTCTAAAGGCAAGGACATTGAAGGCGTGGGCGATGCTGACCTGGTTAAATACATCGACGTTGGTGCGACTTACTACTTCAACAAAAACATGTCTACCTATGTTGATTACAAAATCAACCAGCTGGATGACAATAACCGTCTGAATCTGAACACAGACGACGTGGTTGGTGTAGGCCTGGTTTACCAGTTCTAATCCTGCTTTAAACATGTTGAAAAACGGGGCTACGGCCCCGTTTTTTTATGGCTGCTATTCCCAACAGGTGCGTTTTTCCTGCGCCGTTACCCCGCTTTAATCACTACCTTTCCCCGTTGCGCAATCCACACTACAAAATGTATGAATTTGTCTCGCAAACGGTTGGCATTTGCCTGGCCGGACGTTAACCTGAGAGCTCTTTTCGCTAAAGTTCACGCTAATGGACCTGACACATGTTTGAATCGATCTCTGCTGCACCCGCCGATCCTATTCTTGGGCTGGCCGATCTGTTTCGTGCTGACGACCGCCCGGAAAAAATCAATCTGGGTATCGGCGTCTATAAAGACGAAACCGGCAAGACCCCGGTGCTGACCAGTGTTAAAAAAGCTGAGCAATATCTGCTGGAAAATGAAACCACCAAAAACTATCTCAGCATTGATGGTCTGGCTGATTTCGCCCGCTGCACGCAGGCCCTGCTGTTCGGCAACCAGAGTCCGCTAATCACCGCTGGCCGCGCTCGCACGGCTCAGACACCGGGTGGTACCGGTGCGCTTCGCGTAGCAGCCGATTTCCTCGCCACGCAAACATCGGTGAAGCGGGTCTGGATCAGCAATCCGAGCTGGCCGAATCACAACAATGTGTTTAACGCTGCCGGTCTTGAAGTCTGTGAATACCACTATTATGACGCGGCAAATCATACGCTCGATTTCGATGGCATGGTGGCGTCACTTAAACAGGTTCAGCCAGGCGACGTGGTGCTGTTCCACGGCTGCTGCCATAACCCGACCGGTATCGACCCGACCGCTGAGCAGTGGCAACAGCTGGCGGAGCTGTCACAGGCCAACGGCTGGCTGCCGTTGTTCGATTTCGCTTACCAGGGTTTTGCCCGTGGTCTGGAGGAAGATGCAGAAGGCCTGCGTATTTTTGCCGCCTCGCATCAGGAACTGATCGTCGCCAGCTCTTACTCCAAGAATTTCGGCCTGTATAACGAGCGTGTCGGTGCCATCACGCTGGTTGCCGCCGAAGCAAGCGTGGCAGATACCGCGTTCAGTCAGGTGAAATACACCATTCGCGCCAACTACTCCAATCCGCCGGCACATGGCGCCGCCATCGTCGCCACCATTCTGGGCAACGATACCCTGCGTACCATCTGGGAGCAGGAGCTGTCGGATATGCGTCAGCGCATCCAGCGCATGCGCCAGCTCTTCGTAAATACCCTGGCGGAAAAAGGCGCACAGCGCGACTTCAGCTTTATTATTAAGCAGAACGGCATGTTCTCGTTTAGTGGCTTAACCAAAGACCAGGTCATTCGCCTGCGTGAAGAGTTTGGCGTCTACGCGGTGAACTCAGGTCGGGTGAATGTGGCGGGCATGACGCCAGACAATATGTCGGCGCTGTGCGAAGCGATTGTCGCCGTACTGTAAGCAGGAAGAGTGAACAGAAAAATGGGCCTGCTGGCCCATTTTTTATTGCAGAAAAGGATTACTGATGCGTTCATGCCCCAGCGTGGAAATCGGGCCGTGACCGGGCAGAAAAGTGACATCATCGCCCAGCGGCAGCAGTTTCGTGCGGATAGCATCGATTAACTGCTGATGATCGCCCTGCGGGAAGTCTGTGCGTCCCACACCGCCATTAAAAATCACGTCGCCTGAGATCAGTAACCGTCCTGGACGATCAAAGAACACCACATGTCCAGGTGAATGGCCCGGACAGTGCAGGACTTCCAGCGTGGTCAGCCCTACCTGTACGCTCTCCCCCTCTTCCAGCCAGCGATCAGGGATAAAAGGCGCGCACTCATCAAGTCCGAACATCCGGCTCTGGGTAGGCAGTGCTTCCAGCCAGAATGCATCACGTTTTTGCGGCCCGACAATCGGGATCTGCCAGAAGGCAGCCAGTTCAACGGCGGCCCCGACGTGATCAAGGTGTCCATGGGTCAGCAGAATCCGGGCAGGTTTGAGTCTGAGCTGTTCCAGCGTCTCTTTGATCAGATCGGCATCGCCGCCTGGATCGACCAGCGCGGCTTCACGAGTAGACTCGCACCAGATAACTGAACAGTTCTGGGCAAACGCGGTAACAGGAATAATGTGGTAATTCATAACGCTCCATGACCGGCTCACGCAGCGTTGCCGGTGTCATCACCAGTGCCTGATCGGCCCGGTATCAATATGTACAAAGTTACTGCGGGGATAATATCCTACACCACCCGCACGCAGAGATAACGCCGCTTTGCGTACATTGGCCAGAGAAACCCCTTCGATATGAAAATCCATTGCCTGGCCTTTGGTGTGATAGCTGTGCTTTGCCACCCCAGGACCGCTCTCACGTAACATGTTGTTGGTTGCCAGTGAACGGTAGCCCGAAACCAGCTGTATCGGTTTACGCATTCCCAGCAGCGCCTGCAGGCGGAAGATTTGATCAAACAGGTGTGGATCGATGCTTTTCACTTTATTGGCGCGATAGTCCCGGAAAAAGTGATTTAATCGTGACAACTCATCCTTGTCGTAACTCTTACCATTAAAAAACTCAGTTTTAAGGGTTTCACCGGTGTGAAGATTATTAAGCATTAATACACGCGGGCGAGAGGTAGAAAGCGAGGCCCTTGCAGAAGCGGGTAATAATGCCAGACCGGCGGCGGCGCTACCGCACAGCAGTAGTTTGCGACGAAAAGAATCAATAGTAGACATGTAACGATTTACCTGAGAGTGAAGCCATAGAAATGTGCAAAAAGCGCACAGCCCGAACCATAACTTTCTCTCAGTGGAGCGTCAACCCATCTGCAATCTCTTTGCGTGACGATCCCGCCAGGGATCGTCATTTGATAAGATTTATGTGAGTAACCTGCGCGCCGCTAACGATTTAAAATCAATCACTAGAGCAGCAGTTGCTCAGCCCGACTCAGTGCCTGACTGCCCGAACGGGCGGTGTCATCATAATTGTAAATATCTGTGCGGAACTGCGGTTTGCCATCATCAGCGACCCACGCCGTCAGATAATAGAGATTGACCGGAATACGATGGCGGATGGGCACGTAGCGGGTGTCACCCTCTTTTAACGTGCTGGTGATGCGGGCATCGTTCCAGCCAGCATCCTGCAGTAATAAACCTGCCAGTTCAGACGCTTTATTTACCCGGACGCAGCCTGAGCTGAGCGCGCGGATATCACGCTGGAACAGGTTGTGGTTCGGCGTGTCGTGCAGATAAATCGCATCTGAGCTGGGCATATTAAATTTATAGCGGCCCAGCGCATTCGCCACACCCGGTGCCTGAATCAACCGATAGGGGAACGATGAAGCGGTAACCATGCGCCAGTCGATCATGCTGGGATCGATCACTTCAGCATCAGCGCTCCAGCCCGACAACAGGGTATAACCGTGCTTGTAGAGATAGGTCGGATCCTGCTTCACTTTAGGAATGATATCTTTGCGCACCAGCGTGGTTGGCACATTCCACGGCGGGTTCAGCACCACATTATTGAGCGCGCTGCGCATCAACGGCGTTTTGCGATCGGGACGCCCGACGATGACCCGGGATGAGAGGATCTTGTTGCCGTTGTTGTAATAAATCAGCGAGTAGTTGGCGATGTTCACCATAATGCCGTTGTGCATATCGTCCGGCAGCAGGCGCAGTCGTTGAATGTTCAGCGCCAGCAATGAAGCACGCATCTGCGGAGAGACGTTAAGCCACTGCCGCGTTCTGGCACCGATAGCACCGTCGCCATCCAGTCCCTGCCACTGCTGGAAACGCTTCACACCCGCCACCAGCGTCTCGTCATAGACATTGGCGGTATTCCCTTGCAGCGTCTCACTCTGAACGTTACCCGGCGATTGCAGTGAAGGCGCAGACAGATCGGTGACTGGCGCGGCGGAAGGGCTGACCGCAACCGGCTGGTCGCTGTGGGTCACTGGTGAGGCGGCCACCGGCACCGCATCGTCATCCGGTGCCGGCGCATTAACCTGCGACGTTAACATGCCGCTGCGCTGCAGGATTTCACGCAGCGCCGGAACATCGTCACTGACCTGTCCCGGACGCAGTGTTTCACTGCTTTTCAACTGCGGCCAGGGCTGCTTATCGCCTAGCAGGGTTTTCAGCGCGGCGTGCATCGGCTGATACTGCGGGTGCTGCGGCTGCAGTGACGCAATAAACGTGTTGCCCGATCCTGCATTGACCGCGTTCTGCCACTGATTCACGACCGCCACCGACGGCTGCGTCAGCCGGTAGGGAACATTGCTGTAAAGCCAGGTTTCACCCTGCGTCGGCACATTCGAAACAAATTGCAGATAGCCCAGCATCGCATCGGACAGCGCGACATCCCGGGCAAAGCCGGTTATCGCCGGGTTAGTCAGACGCTCAATCCAGCGCGTGAACTGTGGCTGAACGCCGGAAAGCGCCACTTCAGCCAGCTGCTGCTGAAATTTTTGCACCGCCTGGGGATCCTGCCAGAGCGGTTGCATATGGCGGGATGCATAGAGCGTCGCCAGCGGTGCCAGATAAAACGGCTGATCGGCGCTGGAAAACGCCTGCCGGATGCGTTGCTGACTTTCGGAGACGGAGGTGGCCGCCTGCGTTGTCCCGGGCAAAGCGGCGATGACAGCGGCCTGCGGTAGCGTAAATGGAACAACCGTTAGCGCCAGCGCTAACAATGATAGAACGCGATGATGATTTAATTTTTTTACCAGCAACATCCCTGCCCCCTTGTTTTTCAACTTCGCAGTGTTCCCTGTATCCACTGCGACCGCGCTGTGACTCATCATGTGAGTATACAAACAAAAACGGCATTTGCCTCATGCGACAAATGCCGTAACCAGATTAACGAATGGTTCAGTTTTTGACTACGTTTCAGCCTGCGAATTTTCAGCGGTTAAATCGGGCAGCGCATCTGCGTCGCTTCCCGCCCGCACCGGCGAAGGATCGGCAGCAAAACCACGCAGACCGACCACATGCACATGCTCGGTGTTATTAAACACCTTACGCACCAGTTTGTAGGTCGTGCCTTTTTCCGGACTGATATTCTCCGGCGCTGCAATCACCAGCTGCATCTCCAGTCGCTCACAGAGTTCAAACAGCGTGGCGATGGAGCGGGCATCCAGACGGGCCGCTTCATCAAGGAACAGCAGTCGGCATGGCGAAATATCTTTGCCGCGCAGACGACGGGACTCTTCTTCCCAGCTCTGCACCACCATCACCAGAATGGACATACCGGTACCGATCGCTTCACCGGTTGAGAGCGCCCCGCTCTCTGCGCGCAGCCAGCCATCGGAACCGCGGTTGACTTCCACTTCCATCTCCAGATAGTTGCGGTAGTCCAGCAGCTCCTCACCGATGGTCTGCGGCGTACGCTGCCCCATATCAATGTGCGGATTAAGACGCTGATAGAGCTTCGCCAGCGCCTCCGAGAAGGTCAGCCGATTGCTGTTAAAGAGATCCTGATGCTGCTCGTGCTCTTCCGACAGCGTATCCAGCAGCATGGCGTGGGTTTCACGCACGTTCACGTTGAGCCGCACGCTGCGTACCTGACCAAAGCTGACGGTCTGCAGACCCTGGTTTAGCTGGCGGATGCGGTTCTGTTCACGCTGGATCGTTTTACGGATGATATTGGCCGCACTGCGCGAACTGATTGCCAGCATCTGCTCACGCGCCGTCAGCTCTTCCGTCAGACGGTTCAGTTCGATTTCCATCTGCTCAATTGCTTCGACCGGATCGTCTGTACGAATAATATCCTGACGAATACGCTCGCGCAGATGCTGATAAACCGCAATAAAGAACTGAATTTTACGTTCCGGACGTTTTGGATCTTCCGACAGTCGCAGCACGTCGCGCAGATGTTCGTTGTCTGCTACCGCCAGACGCAGCGCACCCAGCGCTTTATCCGACATAGAGCGCAGCTCATCGCCGCTCAGGTAGGCCAGTTCACGACGATGCAGACGACGCTCAACGCCATTCTCTTTCACCAGACGCAGTACGGTACACCAGCCCGCTTTGGCGCTGACCACCTGTTCGCGCACCTGATGATACTGACGCTCCAGCTGACGCAGTCGCTTCTGCAGGTTATCCATCTCCGCTTCGCAGAAGGTGAGCTGTTTCTCCAGCTGATTGCGGCGGGCGCGGTTATGGCTCAGTGCCGTGTAGAGTTCGTCACGGCGAACACGCGCGCGCTCTTCCGCGCTGCTGTCAGCCTGGACGCCAATATCCTGCATCTCCTGCTGCAGCTCTTTGAGCATGTCGCGTTTGGCGTCATAGGCGCTTTTCAGCGAGGCCAGCACCTGGGAGTATTGCGTCAGCTGCGCCTGATGTTCACGCAGGCGATCACGACTGCGACTGCGTTCGCCCTCAGCCTGTTCCAGACGCTGGCGCAGCTTATCGCTGAGGTCGTTTTTGCCATTGAGCATGCTGGCCGAGTCGTCGTAGCTGAAGTGGGCGCGACGCTGCACCACTTCTGTCAGGGCAAAGGCCTGCTGACGGGCGTTGCGCTGCTGCTGCTGCGCCTGCTGATAATCCGCCTGTAACTGCTCATGCTGTTCCGGATCGCTCTGCAACACGGCGATAATCGGTTCCAGTTTCGCCAGCTTAGCGCCATGCTGATGCAGGAAGCGCGCCGCTTCCTGTGCGGCATCGACCTGCTCGCGGATCTCTTCACAGCGATCGCCCAGCGTGTCGTCCAGCAGCAGATTGACGCGTGGCAGCAGCCGGTTTAACTGTGATACGCCCTCTTTGGCCAGCTCATACTGCTGACGCTGCTGCTGATTGTTGCTCTCATGCTGATTCAGCGCGCGCTCCAGCTCACCCCGGCGTGCGCCGAGCTGACGGATCTGCGCTTCCGGATCGGCGTCAAAGGCGACGGCCAGATGACTGCCGATAAAGCGGCTGAATGACTGATGCAGACGCTGCGTTTTCTGCACGTCGAACGACAGCGTGGCGTAGCGTTCGGCCAGCTTATCGCGCTCAAGGTGCAGCAGCTCCAGCTGATTCTCACGCGCCGCGCGGCCAAACAGCGGTATTTTCGGGAAGCGGGAGTAGCGCCACTGACGCTCTGCCACCTTCACCACCACCGCATTCTGCAGTTCATCGACGCTGAAGACGCTGTCATCGAACGACTGCGGATCACCCTCGATCAGGTAGAGATCTTCCGGACACTCTTCCAGACCATCCAGCAACTCACGAACGCGGGAGAGATCCGGCACCACAATCGCATGACGCGACGGACCGTAGAGCGCCGAGAAGTAAGGCGCATCATCCAGCGTCACATCATCATAAATCTCTGACAGCAACACGCCGCCAAACCGTTCGGCAAGCTGAGTCAGGCGCGCATCTTCGGCACCGCCCGGCTGGCTAAGACGTTCAATCTGCTGCTCGATATCGCGTTTTTGAGCGGCCACTTCGTCGCGCTCGACGGTGGTTTCACGCTCACGCTCCAGCAGCTGCTGCATATATTCGGTCACGTCCTGGCTGCTGTTCAGCGCCTGGCCGGTCTGCTCGCTAAGCTGGGTCAGGATCTCCTGCGCCGCCAGCCAGTGTGGCGCACGAGCGGTCAGGCTGGTGATGCGTTCACGCAGCTGCTCCAGCTCCTGGCGCATCATCATGCGCTGCTCACCGGCGTCGGAGACGCTGCTGTTCAGCTGTTCAATCTGTGCTTCAAGCTCCTGCTGCAGGCCTGCCAGCGCATCCGCTTCATAATGCTGCCCCTGACGCTTGCAGAATTCCGCCAGCAGACGCTCCGCCTCATGCTGTTCGCGCAGACGCTGTTCCAGCTCATTGAGACGCAGACGCAGCGAAGAGAGCTGCTCGGCGTGATGACGCTGGTTGCTGGCATCACGCAGCAGTTCGCGGCCGGTTTGCCAGGCATCCTGACGGGTCACGTCACCGGCAATGCTGGTCACCAGCGCCAGCGCCTGTTCAAACTGACTGTGCGCCGCTTCCGCTACGCTCAGCTTCTGCTCCAGGCGCAGCAACCGTTCTGTCGCCTCTTCCTCTTTCGCCTGGAAGCTTTCCTGCCATTCAGCCGCATTTTCAATGCTCAGATCGGGCAGCTGGCAGAGCGTGCGGGCGCGCTCCAGCGCCTGCAATGCCTGCTGATACTGGATAGCGCGGGTTTGCTGCACGTCGAGCGCCTGCTGGAAATCGGCCAGCTGACTTTTCAGCTCATCCACTTCCAGCTCAGCCGCTTCGGCACGCGCTTCATTCTCTTCCTGAATTTCACGCGCTTCTGCGACCACTTCAGTCTGCTCTTCCAGCCGCAGCGTCAGATCTTCGATATCCGCATCGTAGCGCTCAATCTTCTCCTGCTGACGCATCGCCGTCTGTACCAGGTTCAGGTGATCGCTGGCAGCCTGATAATCGACTTCAAGATCGTTTTCTGCACCACTGTGCTCAGCCAGTTCGCGCGCCATCTCAACATGACGATACTGCTCGGTGGCGAGCTGCTTACGGCTGCTGAACAGTTCGCTGCGCAGCTGTAACGCGCTGTCGAGGTGTCCCCGACGCTCGTTGGCGTGGCGCATATAGTCAGCCGAAACGTAGCTGGTCGCCTCGGAAATCAGATGCTTGAAGAGATCGCGGTCAGACTGGGTAACGCGGATCGCCTCCAGCGTCATGCGGTTCTCGCGCAGCGCGGCTTCCATATCCTGGAATGCTTTGCGCACGCCACTGTTTTCTGGCAGCAGGTAATCACGCAGCGATCGGGTGATGGCGCTGGAGATACCGCCATACAGCGAGGCTTCAATCAGACGATAAAACTTGCTGCGATCGCTGGCAGAGCGCAGACGACGCGGCACCACGCCAAGATCAAACAGCATGGCGTGATAATCGGTGACGGAGTTATAGGCGCGGAACTGCACGCCTTCCTGCGCCTCAACCCGCTCTTTGACTTCGTTCAGCGGTAATACGCGTGCCTGACGGCTGTTGAGCACTTCCGTCAGCATATCGGTTGGGTTGGTGTCGGTGGGCAGGCCATGGATACTGAATGGCTTGATATCGACCTTTTTATCACGTCCGGCGACCTGTTGCAGACGGACACCGACCACGACACGC
Source organism: Pantoea pleuroti (assembly GCF_014156615.1). Taxonomy (NCBI): domain Bacteria; kingdom Pseudomonadati; phylum Pseudomonadota; class Gammaproteobacteria; order Enterobacterales; family Erwiniaceae; genus Pantoea; species Pantoea pleuroti. The sequence continues at coordinate 270,855 of NZ_SBFD01000002.1, forward strand.
TGATGGCGTGAGTTCACCACATCGAGCATGGAGTAGCAGACGCCGGCCCGCAGTTTACCGTGCAGACCCTTGTCACGGGATCCTGAAGTCGCGCCCGCTTCGGTGGTGTTACGGAAATGCAGCAGCGTTAAATCGGGGATCAGCGCGGTGACAAATGCCGCCATCGTGGTGGACTTACCCGCACCGTTACCGCCTGACAGCGTGGTCACTAATTCATCAAGATCAAAGGTACGGGCAAAAAAGCCGTTCCAGTTGATCAGCGTAAGCGAACGAAACTTTCCGCGCTCAATCATGCCTGTTCTTCCTCTGCGTTCTCACTCGCGTCACCTTCCTGCCCTTCACCTTCATCGGTGTCGACCGGTGCTGTCGCGTTTTCCAGTAGCATGGCTTCGCCATCACGAATCAGACGAAGCTGCGCTTCACGGGCATCATCACCGCCGCGCACGTCGGCACCAAAGCGGAACACCGATTCCGTGATGCGGAACTTGCTGCTGTCGTTGCCGAAAAACCACACCATGCCAAGGCGACGCAGGCGGCTCAGAGAGGCGCGCACTTTCTCCTGCAGTTTGGTGCGATCCAGATCCGAACCGGTTGAACGCTGGTTGACCAGCTTCAGCAGGCGGTTCTCATCGGCCAGAGAGAGCAGTTCGTCGTACAGCTCCTGCTGGGTGAAGATACCTTCATTGGCCAGTCTTTCCGGGCTGAGATAGAGATAGCAGAGAATCTTCCCGACCATCATGTCCAGTTCAGAGAGCACGGAACGCGGAATCAGCGTGGTTGAACGCGGACGCAGATAGAAAAAGCCTTCCGGCGCACGAATTAACTCAACGTTGTAGCGGCTGTAAAACTCTTCGAGAAACGACTGGTAGTCCATCAGAAAAGCGTGATTATCCAGCTCTTCGATACCGATATGGCGTCCGGCGCGTAACTGGCTGTCCAGCGCGGGAAAAATCGGGTTGGCCAGTGCCTGTGCCAGCTTAACCGGCATCACTTGTTCAATATTTGTCGATGACATGTGCCTGCACCTTGGCTCCGTAATCATTGATGGCTTGCCATTCCACAGGCAAACCGGCTAAATCAGCTTCCGCTACGCCAAGGCGCACCGCCTGATCCACCACAATACGCGCCAGATCGAAATGGCGGGCTCGGGGATACTGGGCAAGGTAGTCGCGCATCACTGACGCGAGGTTGAGCGGTTTTTGTTGCGATTTGTAGACCTGCAGCGCTTCTTCAATCATCGCTGCCAGCTGTTCGCGGATTTCGTTGATCTCTTCGTACTCCATCTCCGGCGGCAGTTCGCCCATCACTTCATCGTTACGCAGCGTCAGCGCCTCATCACGCATGTCATACAGGCGGTCGGCGTTGGCATAGGTCAGCGCCCAGGGCGCGTCGAAGTAATTCTGCACCGATACCCGCAGGCGCTGCGCAAAGACGCGGTTTTTATCCATGTCGATGGCGGTACGAATAAATTTATGGACGTGGCGGTCATAGCCGATCCAGAGGTCAATCGCCTGCTGGCCCCAGCTGGTAATACGGTCGAGTTTGCTTTGCAGATCAAACACCAGCTTATCGACGAAGCCCAGATCGGGACTGTCCAGCGTGGCATCCTGAATGCGCAGCAGATTTTCCTGAAGTTTGTCGCCCGCGGCTTCCAGCGTATCCTGCAGTTCACGAAGCGTCCCTGAGGTTTCAGAAAGCAGCATTTCACAGCTGGAGATGGCCGCACGCCAGTCTTTATTCAGCAGTTCGGCGATATCATTTTTAACCGCCTGCTGCTGTTCATCCATCAGACGCTGGGTCATATCGATGCTGTCGAAGATCTCCGCCACGGAATATTTCAGCGGCGCGAAAACATTGCGGTGCCAGTGAAACTCATCGCCGTTTTCCTGCGCGGCATCGGCTGCCCGCTTAAGCTCATTGGCCACAATCGACAGCTGCATCGACAGGCGCAGGGTCGAGAACTCACGCTGACGGATGTAATAGTCGGTGATGCCGATCGCCAGCGGCGTCAGGCGATAGATGGCATTGCCTTCCGTGAGTTCACTGGTAAAACGGTTGAGCAGGCGCTGTCGCACCATGTCGTTGATGGCGTTGTTGGCACGAACCAACACGGTTTCATGGGTTTGTTCGAAAGCTTTACTGACGTGACGGAAAGCATCAATCAGATCGCCTTCGCTCATTTCGCCATCCATCCGCTCACCGTTGAGGGTGGCGATAGCCAGCAAAAAGGCCAGACGTTCCACTGGCAGCGCAAGGGAAAAGTCATTTTTGCGCGCCCAGGAGACCAGTTCAGGTACCGTCTGGGAAAATTCACTCATAATTCGTCCTTCTGCCCGGGTTTACGCGCGGTCACGTGGATGTAGCGCCCTAAGCTCAAAAAGGGTTCCTGACGGCAGTAACGCCGCTCCATCTCAATAATTTCGTCGTCGCTTTTTGGCTCGCCCTTCGGCGGCTTCATGTAGTCGCTGAACACCCGGATCCCGGCACGCTGCTCAATCACAAAGCCACACGCTTCCAGCCAGCGATAGACCTGCTCGGGGTCGCGCGGATAGTCAGGCGACAGCGTTCGCTTTTTGCGTTTGGTCAGGTTGGTGCGCAGATAGCCGAAGTTACCCAGCGTTAAGGTGCGCAATGTCAGGCCGTGCAGATTGTAAAACATCAGCGACATGACGCCCCCCGGACGCAGCAGTTCGAACAGCGCTTTCAGCACCTTCTCCGGTTCAGCGACCCACTCAAGCACAGCGTGGAACAATACCAGATCCACCGGCTTATCCAAATGTTCACCCACCTGCTGAGCGCTAATTTGTCTGAATTGCATGTTGTGGCTCACACCCTGCGCCGCCGCATTTTCCGCGGCCCGGCGCAGCATCTCGCTGGAAAGGTCGCACAGCAGAACCTGATGGCCCTGCGCAGCAAGCCCGCTGGAGACCTGGCCGACACCGCCGCCAGCATCCAGCACCGACAGCGGGTGCGGTGACAGACCGGGCACTATCTTCTCCAGCTCATCCCAGAGGATGGCCTGGCGTATCTTCCCTTTAGTGGTGCCGTAAATATTTTGCGAAAATTTATCCGCGAGATCGTCAAAGTTACGATCCTGCATGGCATGCGCTCCGGTATGCTGCGGTGAGACTTGTGCTATTTTGTCACAGGCACCAGAAGAATGAACCTTTCATCCCCATCTTCCCTTCCGGGTGCTCTATTTTCGGACAACAGGACTCTTTTTTGATGTTATTTACCCTTAAAAAAGTTATCGGCGGGCTGCTTTTACCCCTGCCGTTTCTGCTTTTGCTGATGGCGCTTGGCATTTTACTGCTTTGGTTTACTGGCTGGCAGAAAAGCGGCAAAACCGTGATCACCGTCAGTTGGCTGTTACTACTACTGCTGAGCCTGCAACCGCTGGCCGATCGTCTGCTTTTGCCGCTGGATAGCCGCTATCCGACCTGGAACGGATCAGAGAAGGTGGACTACATTGTGGTGCTGGGTGGAGGCTACACCTTTAACCCGGCGTGGGCACCCAGCTCGAACCTGCTGAATAACAGTCTGCCGCGCGTGGCAGAAGGCGTTCGTCAGTGGCAGCGGAATCCGCAGTCGACCCTGATTTTTACCGGCGCAGCGGGCGGCACCAATCCAAAGAGTAGCGCCTGGGTAGCGGCACAGGTGGCGGAAAGTCTGGGCATACCCCGCGAACATATTCAGATTCTCGACCAGCCCCGTGACACCGCGGATGAAGCGCAGGCAGTTAAAACCGTGGTGGGCGATCGCCCGTTTCTGCTGGTCACATCAGCGAATCATATGCCGCGGGCAATACGCTTTTTCCACGCTGTCGGGTTGAAACCGATGGCCGCTCCCGCGAATCAGCTGGCGATTACGTCACCGCTGAATGGATGGGAACGGGCGATACCCTCATCGATCTGGCTGAGTCACAGCGAACGTGCGGTCTACGAAACGCTTGGCACACTATTGCAACAGCTGAAAGGCGAGGAATCGGACTCAGCCGAGCCAGGGAAGTAATTGCGCGCGTGCATGGTCAAAACGCGGACGATTAAACGTGCCGGTCTGTACCAGATGATCAATGCAGTCCCACAGTTGATAAACCCACCGACGCCAGACAAAACCTTCTGAAACAGGCGCCCGTTGCAGGTAGCTGTGCAACAGCGCCGTTTCGGCAGGCGAGGTATCCAGATGGATAAGATCGTATTCACGGGGTGCCCAGAGGAGGGTGCCCGGCTGTGTCATCGCGATTAACTGGTCACTGCGGCTATCTTTCAGCATGCTCTGCAACTGCACGTTGCCGTGAACCATCACACAGGGATCGTCGAAGCCGCGAAACAGATGCGCCAGTCGCGCCCGGCAGCGAAACAGAATCTGGCGATCTTCCAGCGTAAAGGCTGGCGGACGCAGATAGCTCAGGGTCGCCCATAGCACTTCAACCCGTTGAGCATACCAGGCGGGCCAGCTGTTCTGCTGCGTGCTGTCCACCGTACCGACCAGGCCATGGCTGTCGAGCCGGTGCCAGGCCAGCACTCCCTCGACCACCTGTTCGCAAAACTGTTGCCAGCGCTGAGCATCCCGCGCAGGTGCCTCCGCCGTCACGCCATTCAGTCGCGCCAGCAGGAGCATTTCATGCACCGGCGGCTGCTGGCTCATCACCAGACCATAGACCGCCGGCACGGCGATCAGTCCGGCCTGGCCCAGCAGCGCCAGCTTTCTGGCTTCCATCGCCGCCCGGCCCTGATGACGAAAATATTTCGCCACCACCGGCATGGGGCGCCCGTCCCGATCGTATAACGCATAAAGCCGGGTGGGTGGATGTTCACTGATCATTTCGAGGCGGCTGATGGTTTCACCCAGCGCCAGCGTGAGTTCCGATTTAAGCTGTTCCATGCGGCATCCTCCTCAGATGAGTATCACAATATCCTGAAGGAAGTGTTGGAGATAAGTTTAGCGGCGGATCAAGAACGTTGCGCTGAAACGGGGAGACAGGCTCCCCGTTTGTCAGGCCTGCATGGCATCACGAACGCGTTGCAAATCGTCTGGCGTATCCACACCCACACTGGGAATGGTTTTCGCGACGGCGACATGAATTTTTTCGCCGTACCATAAAACACGCAGTTGCTCGAGCAGCTCAATCTGTTCCAGAGGACAAGGCGCCCAGGCGACATAGCGGCGAATAAAACCAGCACGGTAGGCGTAGATGCCAATGTGGCGCAGCAGCGTATCACCGATCTGCTCGCGCGATGCGGCGTACCGTTCACGATCCCAGGGGATGGTCGCCCGTGAAAAATAGAGCGCGTAGCCATTCACATCCATGACGACTTTCACCGCATTCGGATTAAAGGCTTCTTCCACATCGGTGATCGGCACCGCCAGCGTCGCCATCCCGGCCGCCGACCCCGCCAGATTGGTCGCCACCTGACGCACAATCTCGGCCGGAATCATCGGCTCGTCGCCCTGCACGTTTACGATGATTTCATCATCGGCAAACTGATATTTTTCGATCACTTCCGCCAGCCGCTCAGTGCCAGACTGGTGATCGGCGCGCGTCATGCAGACTTCGCCGCCTGCCGCTTCCACTGCCTGCGCCACGTCGGGATGATCGGTAGCAACAATGACCCGGCTGGCACCCGATTCACGGGCCCGCTCCATTACATGCACGACCATCGGTTTACCGTGGATATCGAGCAGCGGCTTGCCGGGTAAGCGGGTTGACGCATAACGCGCAGGAATGATAGCGGTGAAACTCATGGATGAATCTCTTCAACTGACAGCGTGCGGGCTTCTGTTTCCAGCAGCACCGGAATGCCGTCCCGGACCGGGAAGGCCAGGCCGTCGGGTTTGCAGATCAGCTCCTGTTGAGCATTGTTGAAGTAGAGTTTGCCATTGCAAACCGGGCAGGCAACGATTTCGAGTAAACGATGATCCATATGTCCTCCATCAGGGACCGAATGCTTAAGGATTCAAGCATACCATAGCGCGGCTCGTGCGGGATGGGGTAAAACGCCATCCCGCAGCGGCTGCCGCAAAATTGATTAATCCAGCGTCCACAGGGCTGGCCACTGATCGTTAAGCGCGTCGGGTGCCTGCAAAATAACGACGCTTTCAGCACCCTGCCACGTCGCAAAGCGTTCGATAGCACGCCGGATATCCACTAAAAATCGCGCCGTAACGCGGGTCTTCTCCTCCAGCCAGATATTTTTAATCTCCAGCTGTTTTGCCTGACGCAGCATGCGGGCATCCAGTCGCCCTTTTATCTGACCACGATGGAGGATGGGCAAAACAAAATAGCCAAATTTGCGTTTTTCCTCCGGGGTATAGCACTCAATACGATAGTCAAAATTGAACAGCTCCCGCGCGCGCTTGCGATCCCAGACCACCGGATCAAACGGCGACAGCAGCGCGCTGTGCGTCGCCTGCAGCGGCGTCTCCAGCAACGGCAAAGAGTCGCGATGCAGCCACATTGCGCCCAGTCCCTCTGTATTGACGGCGACCAGATCGCCCGCAGCCTGGGCGTCAGCGATAAAGTCATTCACGGGTGCCCGCTTCAGGCGATAGTAATCCGCCAGCCAGGCCGCGCGGAAAACCCCTAAGCTGCGGGCGCTGTTCATCAGCATCTGACGGGTTGCCTCCGCTTCACTGATGCCATGTATCGCATCCTGCCAGTCGGGCATTACGCGGCTACGCAGATCGTAGACACGCTGAAAATTACGGCGTTCGGTGACCATCAGCTCACCGGCACTGAACAGATTTTCCAGATGACGTTTGTGCGGTTTCCATGCCCACCAGCCTGACTTCGGGTTATCGGCGTGGGTAAAATCGGCGGCGCGTACCGGGCCGTTGTCTCTGATCTGCTGCAGTAATCCGGCAATGGCCTGCTGGTGCTCAGCGACCCATTGCGCATTGTATTTCCAGCCCAGACGTTCCGGCGACAGCATGCGATGACGAAGAAGTCTGTAATCGGCACGGGGAATAAAGCAGGCTTCGTGCGCCCAGTACTCAAAGAGTTCGCCCTGTGCCAGAGCCTGTTCCAGCCATGCCTGAGGATAGTTCCCCAGGCGACTGAACAGCACCAGATACGGACTACGGGCCACCACATGAATGGTATCGATTTGCAGCAGCGACATGCGGGAAATGCAGTCAATCAGATCCTGATAAACAGCGCGTTTTGCCGGAGCTCGCAGCAGGCCCTGCGCGGCGAGATGAAGGTGGCGTGCTTGCTGTAGCGAAAGTGAATGCGTACTGTTCATCCTCTTCCTTATCAGGCTTCACCTGAACGGGGGCGGGTATCAGGAAATATGGCGACAGAGTTGTTCAATATCGTCCAGTAACGGCGTCACGGCGTTACCGGTCAAACGGGCATCGACCGGCAAATACCACCAGTCAGGCTGGGCAAAGTGACGGCATTTCACCGCGTCCTTTTCGGTCATCAGCAGTTGCTGACCCGCCTGGAGTAATCGGGTCAGTTCATCTTTGCTGTAGGCGTGATGATCGGCAAAGGCGATCTCTGCGACCGGCGTTATACCCTGCTGTTTCAGCGTGGTGAAAAAACGCGGGGGATGACCAATACCGGCCATCGCGACTACCGCACCCAGTTGCTCAGTCGGGCAGCTTTCACCGGTGAGCAGATTGGTGGCCAGCCCGGGCTGAAGTTGCATGGCAATCTCGTCGGGCTGTGCTTCGCCGCCGTTGATGATCACGGCATCGACCTGCTGCAGACGATCGGCACGTTCACGCATCGGTCCGGCAGGCAACCACCAGCCATTACCAAAACGACGGACCCCATCAACCACCACGATTTCGCGATCGCGCTGCAGGGCGTAATGTTGCAGGCCATCATCCGTGATGATCACATCCAGCGAACCCTGTTTCAGTAACGCCTCAATCGCCCGGCGCCGTTGAGGCGCGACCGCGACCGGTGCTCCGGTGCGCTGGGCGATCAATACCGGCTCATCCCCGGCCTGTTCGGTGGGGGTCTGCGCCGTGACCAGCAAGGGATAGTGCTCCGCCTTGCCGCCATATCCTCGGGAGACCACGCCAGCGCGCAGGCCGCGCTGCTGTAATGCCTCGACCAGCCAGATGACCACCGGCGTCTTTCCATTCCCGCCAGCAGTCAGGTTACCTACCACCACGACCGGCAGAGGCGCACGCCAGCTTTTACGCCAGCCGCGCCTGTAACTGAAGCGTATCAGGGCCGTGATCGCACCATACAGCAGGCTGAATGGCCATAGCAGTAACCATAGCGGTGAGCGACCACTCCAGATACGTTCAATCATTGGCCGAATTGCATCTTGTGCAGTTGTGCATAGGCGCCGCGTTCTGCTAACAGCACCTGATGCGTACCGCGTTCAACAATCTGGCCATCTTCAATTACCACGATTTCATCCGCTTTCTCAATGGTAGAGAGTCGGTGCGCAATTACCAGCGAGGTACGGTTCTTCTGCAACTCATCCAGGGCAGACTGAATCGCGCGTTCAGACTCGGTATCCAGCGCCGAGGTGGCTTCATCGAGGATCAGGATCGGGCAATCACGTAACAGTGCACGGGCAATGGCAATACGCTGACGCTGACCGCCAGATAACAGCACGCCATTCTCGCCGATCATCGTATCCAGGCCTTTATCCATTTTATTGATAAAGTCCATGGCATGCGCCATGGTGGCCGCGTGCTCGATCTCTTCACGACTGTATTGCTCACTGCGGGCATACGCGATGTTATTAGCAATGGTGTCGTTGAAGAGGTGCACATTCTGTGACACCAGCGCCACCTGATTACGCAATGAGCGCAGGCTGTACTCACGCAGATCATGACCGTCCAGCAGGATTTCGCCCTGCTGGATGTCATAAAAGCGGGTCAGCAGGCTCGCCATCGTAGACTTACCGGAACCGGAACGGCCCACCAGCGCCACCGTTTTTCCTGCTGGCAGCGACAGATTGATATTACGCAGTGCCGGAATTTCACGACCAGGGTAGGTAAAGGTCACATCACGGAATTCAATATCCCCTTTAGCACGGGTGATTTCGCGCGTACCGTTATCCACTTCCTGCTCACTATCCAGAATAGAGAAGAGTGTCTGACAGGCCGCCATCCCACGCTGGAACTGGGCGTTGACGTTGGTCAGAGACTTAAGCGGGCGCATCAGGGCAATCATTGAGGAGAAGACCACGGTGATGGTACCGGCTGTCAGGGTATCCATGACGCTGGGGAAGCTGGCGGCATAGAGCACAAAAGCCAGTGCCAGCGACGCGATCAGCTGAATAATCGGATCGGAAATGGAGGAGGCTGAAACGAGTTTCATTCCCTGCTGACGCATCCGGTTACTGACGCGGGAAAAGCGCTCCGATTCAATGTCCTGTCCGCCAAAAATCAGCACTTCTTTGTGCCCTTTCAGCATCTGCTCGGCGCTGGTTGTCACCTGCCCCATAGTGTTCTGCATACTTTTACTGATGGTGCGGAAGCGCTTAGAGACGGTGCGGATAGCAAAGGAGACGATAGGTGCCAGTACAATCAGGATCAGCGACAGCTGCCAGCTGTAGTAGAACATCATGATAAACAGGCCAATAATGGAAGCCCCTTCACGCACTACGGTGACCAGCGCGCCCGAAGAAGAAGAGGCGACCTGCTCAGAATCGTAAGTAATGCGTGACAACAGGGTGCCGGTTGACTGCTGGTCGAAAAACGAAACCGGCATGCCCATCATATGGCTGAACAGACGGCGGCGGATGTTCATCACGACGTTGCCAGAGACCCAGGAGATGCAGTAGCTGGAGATATAACTGGTAACTCCGCGTACCAGCATCAGGCCAATAACCACTAACGGCAGCCACAGCATCACCGATCTGTCAGCTTTACCAAAACCATCATCCAGTAACGGTTTCAACAGTGAGAGCATTAAGGCGTCGCCCGCAGCATTAATAATCAGGGCGACTGAGGCCGCAATTAATCCCGCTTTGTTAGGCGCGATCATCGGCCAGAGTCGGCGAAACGTCTGCCACGTAGAGAGATCTTTATCTTGATGCATTATTTATTCACGCTGTTGGAAATAGCCGGCCATTCTACCTGGATTCGCGTTTGACGCCAAACCACTGATGATACCAACGGGGCATTAATTGATCCCGCAAGGTGGAAACCTGCGCTCTGCCCTGCTCTATCCTGATACTGATTTGTCCTGACTGACCCGTATCCAGCCAGTGAAAACCAGCCGTTCGATAGTTTTCCAGCACATTTTTCGCGGGCATACGCCATGCATTGTAGCGTGCCAGCGAGGCGATAGCGGTGTGGCCTGCGGCTTTACGCAGCAGCAATGAGGTCGACGACGTTCGGCTTCCGTGGTGCGGGACCTGCAGGATATCGACCTTCAGCCCCTGCTTCTCCAGCGCCACCAGCTGGCGTTCCGCTTTCGCTTCAATGTCACCGGTTAACATCAGACGAACCTGACCATCATCGACGATCACCACACAGGAGTCATTATTCCCGCCCGGCAGGGGTGCCGTCAGCGGCCAGACCACCCGAAAGTGGAGCTGCCGCCAGCGCCACTGCGTGCCCCGTACGCAGGGTAAGTGTGCCTCATCAGCCAGCGCACTTCTGACTTCAACCGCTGGCCAGCGTTGAGTAATCGCCTCCAGCCCGCCAGTATGATCCAGATGTTTATGACTCAGGATGACCTGTTTTAACCGTAACTGCCTGCGCTCCAGCCACGGAATGATCACCCGACTCCCCGCATTATCGTTCTGCCAGCGCGGGCCGGTATCATACATCACTGCCTCATCGCCCTGGCTGATCACCAGACTCAGACCGTGCCCGATATCCAGCATATCGATTCGCCAGCCTTGCTCCTGATTTGGCTGGCGACTCAGTATCATTGCCAGCGCTAAGGCGCCGCTGCTTAACGGCAGAGAGAAAAAGAGTTGCGCACGCCAGAGAATCAGACCGCCCCATACCATGACCGTAAACCAGGTTGTACCACTCAGCGGCCACCAGCCTGGTGGCAGCAACGTCAGGCAATGAAACAGTGCACGTAAAGAGAGATCGGCCGCTCCCCAAAAGAAGCCGGATAAATGCGCTACCGGCAGCAGCAGGGCGAGCGTCACCAGCGGCATGGTAATAAACGAGACGACCGGAATCGCGACAACATTTGCCACCAGCGCAGTCAGGCTGATGCCGTTAAAAATCGCCACCTGCAACGGCACCATTAAAATCATCATGCCCACCTGTAAATGCAGCAACTGTACCGGAATCCAGCGCCGTTGCCGACGGAACGCCGCAGGCAGCGGGAACCAGTGATACCAGACCAGCAGCATGCCGACAGCCAGTACCGAGAGCCAGAAGCTGTCAGAGAGCACGGTCAGCGGGTCGGTTACCAGCAGCAACGCAATACAGAACGTCCAGACCTGCCAGCTATTCAGCTGAACACCCGCAAACCGTGTTATCGCCCATAGCGTCAGGGCAAGCAGTGAACGCTCTGCGGGAGGCTGTGCACCGGAAAGCCAGGTATAGATTGCAGCAAACAGCCAGCTCACGATGAGAGGAAAAACATAGCTGATATAACGGGCTGGCAAGATAAATTGCACCCCACGCGCAATCATCCAGCCGGTGCTGGCGGCCAGGGCGATATGCATGCCCGATATCGCCATCAGATGCGCGGTACCGGTATCCCGCAGTAGCTGACGCGTCTGCTGGCTCATCTCATCCCGAATGCCAAAAGCCAGTGCCTCCAGCGTTGCACGCGCAGGCATTGCACGGGTCCTGTCACGGTGCCATAAAATAAATCGCCAGCGGCTATCACAGCGATCGCTTACCGCTACCTGTTTAAGGATTCGTCCCTGAAGCGGCGTATTATTAGCCAGTGCAAAACGCTGCGCATCGAAATCACCCTCATTAAGGCGGGCATGTACCGGTCGCAGGCGCAGTTTCATCGTCCAGCGTTGTCCTGGACAGTAGACCTCCGGATCAGCATCAAACCAGAGCCAGGCAAAGCGAGGCGGAAAAATCATCCTGCCCTCCTCTTTCAGCAGACGAACCCGGATTTGTTTACGCTCTTTCCGCAGTTCACTAATCTGAAGGGTGTAGGTGGCAGGACGCGCCGAGAACTTTTCAATATCCCGTACCATGAGACGGGCGTCGTTACAGGCCCATGCCAGAAACAGCAGAGTAATACCGGCCAGACGGACGGGTTGGTAAGGGCAATGCAGCAGAGCCAGTCCTGTGAGGAGGAAGCCCCCCATCACCTCACCGGAAGGCAGCCGGGCCATTAGCAGTAGCGGTAACGTCGCAACGATCGCCAGTCGCGCCAGAACGGTCCATGTCAGCATAATCGTATCCATTGATTCAGTTCGATTATTCTGGGCAAAGGAGATGAAAGTAACAGCGGATGATCAGGCAGGCTGGAGCGGTCTCGCAAAGAAAGTGCGGCGTTGCAGTGTTGATGACAGCAATCCGGATGTCAGGTCTGAGCCTGAATCGCAGGCAAAAAAAAACGACATCCGGAGATGTCGTTTATCTGGTTCGGTATCGGCTTAGCCGTAGATATTTGCGCGATCGCGCAGCTCTTTGCCTGGCTTAAAGTGGGGAACGTATTTACCTTCCAGATCCACTTTGTCACCCGTTTTCGGGTTACGTCCAGTACGCGGAGCGCGATAGTGCAAAGAAAAGCTGCCGAATCCCCGGATTTCAATGCGTTCGCCCTGTGCCAGCGTAGTGGCCATGTGCTCAAGCATCTCTTTTACTGCATCCTCAACGACTTTCGCCGGTATATGAGTATGCTGTCCCGCCAGTCTTTCGATCAGTTCTGACTTGGTCATGTAACCTCCGGTTTATCCCTGTGGGAATGTATGACAGCTTTTACCGAAACCGGGTGGTTGCCCACCCGGTGCTTCAGGCCGATTACTCGCCTTTAGCCGCTTTGAACGCTTCAGCCATAGCGCTAGAGAAATTGCCTTCTTCCTGTTTGGTGTTAACAGTATTAATAGCTTCTTTCTCATCAGCCTGGTCTTTCGCACGGACAGACAGGCTTACGACACGGTTTTTACGATCAACGCCGGTGAACTTAGCTTCAACGTCGTCGCCAACGTTCAGAACCAGAGTTGCATCTTCAATGCGGTCCAGTGAAGCTTCAGAAGCGCGCAGGTAACCCTCAACGCCGTCTGCTAATTCAACTGTAGCACCTTTAGCATCAACTGCAGTCACTTTACCGGTGACGATGGCACCTTTCTTGTTCAAAGTGATGTAGTTGTTGAACGGATCTTCTGCCAGCTGTTTAACGCCCAGAGAGATACGCTCGCGCTCTGCATCAACCTGCAGTACAACGGCAGCGATTTCGTCGCCTTTTTTGTACTCACGAACGGCTTCTTCGCCAGTCGCGTTCCAGGAGATGTCAGACAGGTGAACCAGACCGTCGATGCCGCCATCCAGGCCGATGAAGATACCGAAGTCAGTGATTGACTTGATTTTACCTTCAACACGATCGCCTTTGTTGTGCGTCTCAGCGAACAGCTGCCATGGGTTAGATTTACACTGCTTCAGACCCAGGGAGATACGACGGCGCTCTTCGTCAATGTCCAGAACCATAACTTCAACCACGTCGCCTACGTTAACAACTTTAGACGGATGGATGTTTTTGTTGGTCCAGTCCATTTCAGACACGTGTACCAGACCTTCAACGCCTTCTTCGATTTCCACGAAGCAGCCGTAATCAGTCAGGTTGGTAACACGACCGGTCAGGCGGGTGCCTTCCGGATAGCGTTTAGCGATAGCAACCCATGGATCTTCGCCCAGCTGCTTCAGACCCAGAGAAACACGGGTACGCTCGCGGTCGAACTTCAGCACCTTAACGGTGATTTCGTCGCCCACGTTGACGATTTCGCTTGGATGCTTAACGCGTTTCCATGCCATGTCAGTGATGTGCAGCAGGCCATCAACGCCGCCCAGATCAACGAATGCACCGTAGTCAGTCAGGTTCTTAACGATACCTTTGACTTCCATGCCTTCCTGCAGGTTTTCCAGCAGCTGATCGCGCTCTGCGCTGTTTTCGGATTCGATAACCGCACGACGTGAAACCACGACGTTGTTGCGTTTCTGATCCAGCTTGATCACTTTGAATTCAAGCTCTTTGCCTTCCAGGTGCAGCGTATCGCGCACCGGACGCACATCTACCAGTGAACCTGGCAGGAACGCACGGATACCGTTGAGCTCAACTGTGAAGCCGCCTTTAACTTTGCCGTTGATAACACCGGTAACAGTTTCAGCGTCTTCGTAAGCTTTCTCCAGCGTGATCCATGCTTCATGGCGCTTAGCTTTCTCACGGGACAGCAGGGTTTCACCGAAGCCGTCTTCCACTGCATCCAGAGCAACATCAACTTCGTCGCCTACCTGGATTTCCAGTTCGCCGGCTGCGTTCTTGAACTGCTCTGCAGGAATTGCAGATTCAGATTTCAGACCCGCATCAACCAGAACGACATCTTTGTCGATAGAAACGACGATGCCACGAACGATAGAACCCGGGCGGGTTTCGATTGTTTTTAAGGATTCTTCAAATAGTTGAGCAAAAGATTCAGTCATATTGATAATCTTCAGGATTCTTCAATTTAACGTCCATCTGACTTCATGTCGGATGGGGTTGTTTCACATGCCCGGCACCGGATCCATGGTACAGGGTGGTAGATTCAGTTAAGCCGTAATACCCAGCTTCTCGCGGGCATATTGTAGCGCTTTTTCAATGACTTGATCGATAGACATCTCGGTAGAGTCCAGAACCAATGCATCGCCAGCGGATACTAAAGGCGCAATTGCGCGATTACGATCGCGGTCGTCGCGTTCTTTTATCTCGGCTAAAAGGCGGTCAAAGTTAACATTAAAGCCATTATCCTGCAACTGTAGCATACGGCGCTGAGCACGCTCTTCCGGGCTGGCATCAAGGAAAATTTTCACTGGCGCATCCGGAAAAACCACGGTGCCCATATCACGGCCATCAGCAATCAGGCCCGGCATCTCGCGGAAACCGCGCTGGCGGCGCAATAACGCTTCGCGTACCCGGGGAAAAGCGGCAACACGAGAAGCGGTGTTGCTGACCTCCTGAGTACGGATTTCTCCGGTGACATCTTCACCTTCAAGTATGACCTGCATTTCACCATTTTGTGACAAAAAGCGCACATCCAGGTGAGCGGCAATCGGCACCAGCGCTTCTTCAGATTCAATATCCACCTGATGATGCAATGCGGCTAACGCCAGCACGCGATAAATAGCACCGGAGTCCAGCAGATGCCACTGCAGCGATTCCGCCATCGCTTTGCACAGGGTTCCCTTTCCCGCTCCACTTGGCCCATCAATAGTTATGACCGGGGCAGTTACTGTCATTATTCCCTCCTGTTGCTGCGTGCTTCCTGACCTTTCGGTCACCATTAATGACTAGCATTATACGCTGCATAGCACGGCTTGGTTACCCTTTCGCACTGATCAGGTTCGTAATCTTAGTCAATTCAGAGGATCTCTGGCCTGTTACAGCCAGATAAAATCAGGGGAGTTCCGGTGCGAACCGCACCGGAAAGGGAGATATCAGGCGCTCTGGCTTATTTTAGCCAGCTGAACGAAATAGTCCGGGAAGGTTTTAGCAGTACAGCCAGGATCGAGAATGGTCACCGGGGTATCAGAAAGTGCAACCAGAGAGAAACACATCGCCATGCGGTGGTCATTGTAGGTACCAATATCCGCATGAATCAGCGTCGCTGGCGGCGTAATACGGATGTAGTCATGACCCTCTTCGACTTCTGCCCCGACTTTACGCAGCTCTGTGGCCATTGCGCTCAGTCGATCGGTCTCTTTTACCCGCCAGTTATAAATATTGCGTAACCGGGTAGTGCCCTCTGCAAATAGCGCCGTAGTCGCGATGGTCATTGCAGCATCCGGAATATGGTTCATGTCCATATCGATGGCCTGCAGTTTTCCGGCCGTACAGGCAATGTAATCATCGCCCCACTCAATCGTCGCGCCCATCTTTTCCAGCACGTCAGCAAACCGGATGTCACCCTGCACACTCTGGCGTCCAATCCCGGTGACACGAACCGTTCCGCCTTTAATGGCGGCAGCGGCCAGGAAATAGGAAGCGGAAGAGGCATCGCCTTCAACCAGGTAATCACCCGGCGACTGATACTGTTGCTGTCCCTTGATCAGGAAGCGCTGATAGTTCTGATTCTCAACCTCGACGCCAAAGCACTGCATCAGATTGAGGGTAATATCGATGTAAGGTTTCGACACCAAATCACCTTTGATGGTGATGCAGGTATCCTGCTGTGCAAGCGGCGCGGTCATCAGCAGCGCTGTCAGGAACTGGCTGGAAACGCTGCCATCCACACTGACTTCCCCCCCGGTAAAACCACCGCGTAAACGCAGCGGCGGATAGTTTTCGTTTTCCAGGTACTCAATGGTTGCTCCGCCCTGACGAAGTGCGTCAACCAGATGCCCGATCGGACGCTCTTTCATGCGGGGTTCACCGGTCAGTTCGATATCGTGCTGGCCCAGACAAAGCGCCGCGGCCAGCGGACGCATTGCGGTTCCGGCATTGCCCAGAAACAGTGACAGCGGTTGAGATGCGTGCAGTGGCCCGGCATTTCCCGTCACTTCACACAGGGTGCGATCGCTGGAAAGCGTATAGTTTACGCCAAGCGCGGTCAGCGCATTCAGCATGTGCTTAACGTCGTCGCTGTCGAGCAGGTTGGTGAGACGGGTTGTACCTTTAGCCAGAGCAGCCAGCAGCAATGCACGATTGGAAACGCTCTTTGAGCCGGGCAGATTTACCGTGCCGTTGACGCGCGCAATCGGTTGGAGAGTCAGGGAGTCCTGCATGTGAAACGAAATCCTCAAAAAATACAGAGACCTCGCCGTGTGACGAGGTCTGGCATCAGCATCAATGCTGATATCTTAATAATCAGCCGTGACGGCGTTCAAAATCGACCATGAAATCGGTCAGGGCCTTCACACCTTCCAGCGGCATCGCATTATAAATAGAGGCGCGCATACCACCTACTACACGATGGCCTTTAAGCGCGTGTAATCCCGCCTTAAACGACTCTTCCAGGAACAGCGCATCGAGTGAAGCATCAGCCAACTGGAAAGGGATGTTCATGCGTGAGCGGTTTTCTGTCGCCACATCATTACGATAGAAGCCACTGTGATCGATTACGCCATAAAGCAGGTCAGATTTTGCCTGATTGATACGATCAATTTCAGCCACACCGCCCTTCTCTTTCAGCCATTTAAACACCAGACCTGAGAGATACCATGCAAAAGTCGGCGGGGTGTTAAACATCGAATCGTTATCGGCCAGCACTTTGTAATCGAGGATTGAGGGCACAGAGGCGTGCGCCTGACCCAGCAGATCTTCGCGAACGACAACCAGCGTTAATCCGGCCGGGCCCACATTTTTCTGCGCACCCGCATAGATCACACCGTAACGACTCACATCGATCGGGCGTGACAGAATGGTGGATGAAAAATCAGCAACAACAGTTTTACTGCCAAAGTCGGGCTGTTCGTCAATCGCGATGCCATCAATGGTTTCATTCGGGCAGAAATGCAGGTAAGCGGACGTCTCACTCACCTCCCATTCGCTCATCGGCAGGATGGCCCGTTTACCGTCGCGCGTTGTTTTGACATCCAGCGTGCGTGGGGAACAATACTTTTCCGCTTCTTTTATTGCGCTATGCGCCCAGTAACCACCATCAACATAGTCGGCACTGGTCGCTTTACCCAGCAGATTTCCCGGTACGGCAGCGAACTGCGCACGCGCCCCGCCATGACAGAATAAAACTTTGTAATTGGACGGTATTTTTAGCAGATCACGGAAGTCCTGCTCCGCTTCTTCAGCCACCTGGATAAACTCTTTACTGCGGTGGCTGATCTCCATTACAGAGGTACCCAGACCGCGCCAGTTCGTCAGTTCCTGTTCTGCACGACGAAGCACTTCAACCGGTAGCATCGCCGGGCCAGAGCTAAAATTATAAACTTGCGTCATTTCCCCTCACCACTGTCATATCGAACGGTTATGAATAACCATCCGGTTTTATCACTGCATTCTGATAGCTGCAATCATAAATCAGGGA
Source organism: Pantoea pleuroti (assembly GCF_014156615.1). Lineage (NCBI taxonomy): Bacteria > Pseudomonadati > Pseudomonadota > Gammaproteobacteria > Enterobacterales > Erwiniaceae > Pantoea > Pantoea pleuroti. The sequence goes on from NZ_SBFD01000002.1 coordinate 288,941, forward strand.
GCGGTCACATTTTCTGAATCTGGCTCGCCGGAGGTTATGTTACCAATGCAAACCTGCGCGGAATTTTGTGAGGCTTTATCCAGCGCCATTAATCCGCGTTTGGCCTGAGAGCAGAAGTGATGAAAACTAAGCCGGTAAAGTAAGCCGGTAAAAATGTCCCGCCCTGATAGCGGTCTGTTAGCAAAATCCGTATCATTGCGCGCTTTACGCACCCTATGACAACTGAGAGAGCGGCACTATGACGCAAACATTTATCCCGGGCAAAGATGCCGCACTGGAAGACTCCATTGCGCGTTTCCAGAACAAGCTGCAGGATCTTGGCTTTAACATTGAAGAAGCGTCCTGGCTTAATCCTGTCCCCCATGTCTGGTCAGTGCATATCCGCGACCGCGATTGCCCGCTCTGTTTTACCAACGGCAAGGGCGCCAGTAAAAAAGCGGCGCTGGCCTCCGCGCTGGGCGAGTATTTCGAGCGTCTCTCAACTAACTATTTTTTTGCTGACTTCTGGCTGGGAAAAAAGATCGCTAACGGCGATTTTGTTCACTATCCCAATGAAAAATGGTTTGCGTTACCTGATGATGAGTCCTTACCTGAAGGTATTCTGGATCCGCGCCTGCGCGCATTTTACGATCCCGACAATGCACTGACGGCTTCCGGCCTGATTGATCTGCAGTCCGGGAATACTGAACGTGGTATCTGCGCCCTGCCCTTTACCCGTCAGTCCGACCAGCAGACTGTCTATATCCCGATGAATATTATCGGCAACCTCTATGTCTCAAACGGCATGTCGGCAGGTAATACCGCGAATGAAGCGCGTGTTCAGGGGCTGTCTGAAGTGTTTGAGCGCTACATTAAAAACCGCATTATTGCTGAAGCGATCAGCTTGCCTGCGATTCCTGATGACGTGATGCAGCGTTATCCTGAGGTGATCGAAGCCATTGCACGTCTTGAAGCGGAAGGCTTCCCGATTTTCGCTTATGACGCCTCTCTCGGCGGTAAATATCCGGTTATCTGCGTGGTGCTGTTTAACCCAACCAACGGAACCTGTTTTGCCTCATTTGGTGCTCACCCTGATTTCGGTGTGGCGCTGGAGCGTACCGTTACCGAGTTGCTGCAGGGCCGAAGCCTCAAAGATCTGGATGTGTTTACCCCACCGACCTTTGATGACGAAGAAGTGGCTGAGCATGCCAACCTTGAAACACACTTCATCGATTCAAGCGGCCTGATCTCCTGGGATCTGTTTAAAGAAACTGCGGATTATCCTTTTGTCGACTGGTCATTCGCGGGCAGCACCGAACAGGAATTCGCCACGCTGATGGCAATCTTCGCCTCGGAAGATCAGGAAGTCTATATTGCGGATTACGAACATCTGGGTGTCTATGCCTGCCGCATCATCGTGCCAGGCATGTCTGATATCTACCCGGCAGAAGATCTGTTCCTGGCGAACAACAGCATGGGAGCGGGCATGCGTGAAACCCTGCTGGCCCTGCCTGACAGCAACTGGAATCCGGAAGAGTATCTGGATCTGATTGGACAGCTTGATGATGAAGGCTTTGATGACTTCACCCGCGTTCGTGAGCTGCTGGGTCTGGCGACCGGTAAAGACAATGGCTGGTACACGCTGCGTGTTGGCGAATTAAAAGCGATGCTGGCGCTGGCGGGCGGCGATCTGGATCAGGCATTGATCTGGACAGAATGGACGATGGAGTTTAACAGCTCAATCTTTACGCCAGAGCGCGCTAACTACTATCGTTGCCTGCAGACCCTGCTATTACTGGCTATGGAAGATGAGCGTGATCCATTGCAGTATCATCACGCTTTCCTGCGGATGTATGGTGAGAGCGCAATGGAAGCAGCCTCAGCCGCGATCAGTGGTGAAAATCCGTTTAACGGCCTTCAGGCTGTTGATGATGAGCTGCAGGCCTTCCCGGCCCATCAGTCTCTGCTTACCGCCTACGAAAAACTGCAAAACGCCAAACGTCACTACTGGAAAAACGCGTAAGCTCTGACGCGTCAGACTGAAAGCAGACGGCTAAACATGGCACTGGATTTATCTGGTGCCATCATTCTCCACTTTCTCTATGAAACATTAGCTACTTTAAAATTCCTTCCTATTACATCACATCATTTTAATTAACATATAAGCCATTAATTAATAACACAGCCTGAACTAAAAAAGTGGCGCATCACTTTATATTAAAATATTTTTGTATTTTTAAAATATATTTATTTATTTATATTCAGTTAGTTAAATCATTATTTTCTCATTAATTTGCGACCAGTGGGTTACCACCCTGGCAAACATGATCCATATCAATTACTGACCTATACTCCTTTGTTAGTATTTTTTCAGACAACTTCAGGAGTAAGTTAGTGTGAAAACTGACAACCCTTTTAATCTTTTATTACCCGCCGCGATGGCGAAAGTGGCCGAAGACGCGGGTATCTATAAAGCAACCAAACATCCTTTTACGACCTTCTTTCTGGCAATAAACGCCGGCGTATTTATCTCAATCGCATTCGTTTTTTATATTACAGCAACCACCGGTAGCGGCGCGATGCCCTATGGCATAGCCAAACTGATTGGAGGTATCTGCTTCTCACTCGGCTTAATGCTGGTCGTGGTATGCGGTGCTGACCTTTTTACCTCTACTGTATTAATCGTTGTCGCCAAAGCCAGTGGTCGTATCAGCTGGGGACAGCTGGCCCGCAACTGGATTAACGTTTACGCCGGTAACCTTGCAGGCGCACTCTTCTTTGTCGCCCTGATGTGGTTTGCCGGACAGCACATGGTCGCGAATGGCGCCTGGGGATTGAATGTTCTGCAAACCGCCGACCACAAGATGCATCACACCTTCATAGAAGCGGTTTGTCTGGGTACATTGGCCAATCTGCTGGTCTGTCTCGCCGTCTGGATGAGTTACTCAGGCCGCACCCTGACCGATAAGCTGGTCGTGATGATTCTGCCTGTTGCGATGTTTGTCGCAAGCGGTTTCGAACACAGTATCGCCAACATGTTTCTTATACCCTATGCCATTGCTATTCGTGACTTCGCGACACCTGAATTCTGGCAGGCAGCTGGCACCACGGCGGCACAGTTTCACTCACTGACCCTCAGTAACTTTATTATCGACAACCTGATTCCCGTAACGATCGGAAACATTATCGGCGGCGGCGTTCTGGTTGGGTTGACCTACTGGGTTATCTATCTCCGTAAAGGTGACCAGGTTCATTAAACGCATTTTTGACGGCACAGGAAGTTGGCTGTGCCCGACCGTAAAGTCTCCTCATATAAGGCAGGTATATTATGACCGAACTTAATGCAAAACTGGCTTCAGCATGGGAAGGATTTGCTGAAGGCGAATGGCAGAATAGCGTCAATGTGCGCGACTTCATTCAGAAAAACTACACCCCATATGAAGGTGACGAGTCATTCCTGGCGGGTGCCACCGAAGCGACTACCAAACTGTGGGAAAGCGTGCTGGAAGGCATCAAAATTGAGAACCGCACCCACGCGCCAGTCGACTTCGACACCGATCTCGCCTCAACCATTACCTCGCACGACGCGGGTTACATCATTAAGCCACTGGAAAAAATTGTTGGTCTGCAGACCGAGGCGCCATTAAAACGCGCCATCATTCCTTATGGCGGCATCAAAATGGTTGAAGGGTCATGCAAAGTGTATGGCCGTGAACTCGACCCTTCACTGAAAAAAATCTTCACCGAATACCGCAAAACGCACAACCAGGGCGTGTTCGATGTTTACACTCCGGACATTTTGCGCTGCCGTAAATCAGGTATCCTGACCGGCCTTCCTGATGCTTATGGCCGTGGCCGTATTATCGGTGACTATCGTCGTGTGGCGCTGTACGGCATCGATTTCCTGATGGCGGATAAGTTCGCTCAGTTCGCCTCACTGCAGGAAGATTTAGAGAATGGCGTTAATCTGGAAGCGACCATTCGTCTGCGTGAAGAGATTTCTGATCAGCACCGTGCGCTGGCCCAGATCAAAGAGATGGCAGCAAAATATGGCCATGACATCTCCGGTCCGGCTACCAATGCGGTTGAAGCAGTACAGTGGACTTACTATGGCTACCTGGCTGCAGTTAAATCACAAAACGGTGCTGCCATGTCATTTGGCCGCGTCTCAACCTTCCTTGATGTTTACATCGAACGTGACCTTAAAGCCGGCAAACTGACTGAAGAACAGGCACAGGAACTGATTGACCATCTGGTGATGAAACTGCGCATGGTTCGCTTCCTGCGCACACCTGAATATGATGAGCTGTTCTCAGGTGACCCAATCTGGGCAACGGAATCCCTGGCAGGTATGGGCGTTGATGGCCGTACTCTGGTCTCAAAAAGTACGTTCCGCTTCCTGAATACCCTCTACACCATGGGTCCTTCACCTGAGCCGAACATGACCATCCTGTGGTCAGAAAAACTGCCGATTAATTTCAAAAAATATGCCGCTAAAGTCTCTATCGATACCTCATCTTTGCAGTATGAGAACGATGACCTGATGCGTGCTGATTTCGACAATGATGACTACGCAATCGCCTGCTGCGTGAGCCCGATGATTGTCGGCAAACAAATGCAGTTCTTTGGCGCACGTGCCAACCTGGCGAAAACGCTGCTCTACGCAATCAACGGCGGCGTGGATGAAAAGCTGAAAATGCAGGTTGGACCGAAAGGCGACAAAATCAGCGACGACGTGCTGGATTTCGACACCGTCATGGAGCGTATGGATCACTTCATGGACTGGCTGGCAAAACAGTATGTGACTTCGCTGAACATCATTCACTACATGCATGATAAGTACAGCTACGAAGCGGCACTGATGGCCTTACATGATCGGGATGTCTACCGCACCATGGCCTGTGGTATCGCGGGTCTCTCTGTCGCTGCGGATTCACTTTCTGCCATTAAATATGCCAAAGTGAAACCGATCCGTGACGAAGATGGTCTGGCCATCGACTTCGATATCGAAGGCGAATATCCGCAGTTCGGTAACAACGACTCACGGGTAGATGACCTGGCCTGCGATCTGGTTGAACGCTTCATGAAGAAAATTCAGCAGCTGAACACCTATCGTAATGCCGTGCCGACTCAGTCTGTTCTGACCATTACTTCGAATGTGGTATATGGTAAGAAAACCGGTAACACACCAGATGGACGTCGCGCTGGCGCACCGTTTGGACCAGGTGCTAACCCGATGCATGGTCGTGACCAGAAAGGTGCGGTTGCCTCACTGACTTCCGTCGCGAAACTGCCGTTTGCCTATGCGAAAGATGGTATCTCCTATACCTTCTCAATCGTACCAAACGCGCTGGGTAAAGATGATAACGTGCGGAAAACCAACCTTGCCGGTCTGATGGATGGTTACTTCCATCACGAAGCCAGCATTGAAGGCGGTCAGCACCTCAACGTTAACGTTATGAACCGTGAAATGCTGCTGGACGCGATGGAACATCCAGAGAAATATCCGCAGCTGACCATTCGCGTTTCCGGTTACGCTGTCCGCTTTAACTCACTGACTAAAGAGCAGCAGCAGGATGTGATTACCCGAACCTTCACTCAGTCACTGTAATTACCTGCTCTACCCGATCAAAAAGGCTCCGCGAGGAGCCTTTTAATTAAAAGTCTGTTCTGGTGGTCATCTCCATCAAGGTTCCCACCAGAATCGATTTCCTGCCCTGAGCGCAACAGAGATTGCGCCGTCTGTCCCGGCAGACTCACTGGAGAAAACATCGCAATGTCAGTTAACGGTCGTATCCACTCATTTGAATCCTGCGGCACCGTCGATGGTCCCGGTATCCGTTTTATCACCTTCTTCCAGGGCTGCCTGATGCGCTGCCTCTACTGCCACAACCGCGACACCTGGGATACTCACGGTGGCAAAGAGATCAGCGTCGAAGCGCTGATGGCGGATGTGCTCTCCTATCGCCATTTTATGAACGCCTCTGGCGGCGGCGTCACGGCCTCAGGCGGTGAAGCCATTCTTCAGGCTGAATTTGTGCGCGACTGGTTCCGGGCCTGTAAGGCCGAAGGTATTCATACCTGTCTCGACACCAACGGCTTCGTACGCCGCTATGATCCGGTGATCGATGAACTGCTCGACGTTACCGACTTAGTGATGCTCGACCTGAAACAAATGAATGATGACGTGCATCAGATTCTGGTGGGTGTCTCCAATCACCGTACGCTGGACTTTGCCCGTTACCTGCAGAAAAAAGGCAAACGGACATGGATCCGTTTTGTCGTGGTGCCTGGCTATTCCGACGATGATGACACCGCGCATCGGCTGGGTGAATTCACGCGTGACATGGAGAACGTTGAGAAGATTGAATTACTGCCCTATCACGAGCTGGGTAAGCATAAATGGATTGCGATGGGTGAAGAGTACAAGCTGGACGGGGTGAAGCCACCGAGCAAAGAGACGATGGAGCGCGTGAAAAACATTCTCGCCAGCTATGGCCACGAAGTGATGTACTGAAGAATCTGCCACAAAAAAGGGTGCTTAACGCTGGTCAGTTAAGATTAGATTTGTAAAGGCTGTCACGGTCAAACGTGGCAGCTTTTTTTCCGGGCGAGCGAGCCGCAGCACCTCTGCTGCTGCCGGGCCGTCCTCGCGCCGCTCACGCGGTACCTTCGGCTGTGACGGCGTGGAATTCTGGCCCGCCGTCACGCCTCAGCGCTGCGGATAGCCCTTTCAGCAGCAGAGGCGCTCAGGCCTCCACTCTCGTGCCCTTTTTAACAATACACACTGAAGTTTCAGAGCAGGGAGGGGCCGGGCAGGGGCAGGCAATCCGCAGCGCTGAACAGAATGAGTCTGCCAGGAGAGCCCGCAGGACGCGGGCGAAAGACGGGGCGTCACAGGATGTGCCATCCCCGGCGGTCCGTCAGGCAGAGGAATGACGTGAAGGAACCGAGCAGCGGCGCGAGGACCGCCAGCCCCTGCCCGGCACCAGACTGCGTTATCACCTGTCGCTTAACTGACTGGCATTAAGCTTAACGCTCCCTTTTTGCTGTTCAGCGATCAGGCATGTGCCACTGGCGTAGCCTGATGATTCGCTTTGCGCAGCAGCATCACCAGATAAACTAGCGCCACAGCAGCGATCATCACGAACAGTAGCTGGTCAGAATAATTCTGCATCAGAACAGAGGTCATTGCCGGTCCAGCCAGACTGCCCACGGTATAACTCATCAGCAGCGCCTGATTCATCGCAACCAGTTCATGATGCGCAACCGTCTCGCAAGCCCAGGACATCGCCACCGGATAGAGTGTGAAGCCCGCCAGTCCCAGAACAAACAGCGCTGGCGCCATCGCGGCATTGGTTAACATGGCCATCGCCCCCAGGATAACCACAAAGACCTGGACTCGCAGCACCAGCATGCGACCAAAACGATCGGCCAGACGGCCAATTGGCCACTGGCCCACAATGCCTGCGCTGACCAGCAACGCCATCCAGTAACCCACATTAGCATCACTCATACCCTGATGTGACAGGTAAAGCGGCATCAGGCCATAAAGCGAGCCCAGAAGGATGCCAGAGATAATGCAGCCATTGATGCCCAGCCGTGAGCTACGGCGACGCAGCATCGGCCAGATGCGGGCCGGAGCGGCTTCTGTCGCTTCACCGCTGGCGGAGACGCGAGTAAAGACCAGCGGCAGCACGGCGCAGAAGACCAGCGACGTCACCCATGGGATCACGCTGAGTAATTCCGTAGACAGTTTGCTGACCAGCAACTGGCCTGTCACGGTGCCGATATAATAGACAACCATATAGGCCGCCAGCAGCTGTCCCCGATTACGTACCGTTCCGCTGCACAGAAGTGCGCTCTCAACCACCACCCACATCAGCGCACAGCCGACACCGGCGATGAAACGCATTGAACTCCATGCCCAGAAACCCGACATCATCGCCAGGCACAGGGTCGCGACGGCAAACATCAAGGTAGCCAGGTAGTAGCTGCGGTTGAAGCCGTACTGCCTGATTAACCAGCCAGCCAGCAGAGTTCCTGCGAGGTTACCGGTGTAATAGGAGGAGCTTACGATGCCCACCTGCCAGGTTGTCAGTAAGTCATGCGTCAGCCACAGTGGAACGAGCGTATTCAGCACGGCAATTGCGACCGTCATTAACATCAGGCCGCAAAGCAGCAATATCACAGGGCGTGACCAGATTGACATAGGGGATAGAAACCAGAGCAAATGAAGGAAATTGCGCGCAGTTTGCCACTGGCTTTTTTAAAGTCAATGGGCGGATTTTGACGGCAGCACATTTTGCTGTGAGACAATTTAATTTACTAATCTTCAGTGGGTTACAATTGTAAGAAGCGGCAGGTCGCTAAATGCTATCTCTATGAAAAATTAGGTTTTTAGCCATTCCGTCCTCACTGATATCGATAACGTTTATTTGTGATTAAATTGAGGCCTGACAAAACAGTTTTTCCGGAGCTATAACATAAAAAAACCCGGCCATGGCCGGGTTCAGAGAGTCACTGTTGCTTAGCCGATAATTTCGACGCCATTCATATAAGGGCGTAAAACCTCAGGCACAGTGATGCGGCCATCTTCCTGCTGATAATTTTCCAGCACCGCCACCAGGGTACGCCCTACGGCCAGCCCTGAGCCATTCAGGGTATGAACCAGACGCGGTTTCTTATCCTGTTTGTTGCGGCAACGCGCCTGCATACGACGCGCCTGGAAATCACCCATGTTGGAACAGGATGAAATTTCACGATAGGTATTCTGCGCCGGTAGCCAGACTTCCAGATCGTAAGTTTTAGTCGATCCAAAGCCCATATCGCCGGTGCAGAGTAAAACCTTACGATATGGCAGGTTCAGCAACTGCAGCACTTTCTCAGCGTGACCGGTCAGCTCTTCCAGTGCATCCATTGACTGCTCCGGCGTGACGATCTGCACCATCTCAACTTTGTCGAACTGGTGCATACGGATCAGGCCACGCGTGTCACGACCGTAAGAACCCGCTTCAGAACGGAAGCACGGCGTATGCGCGGTCAGTTTAACCGGCAGGCTATCCTCTTCGAGGATCTCATCGCGCACCAGGTTAGTCAGCGGCACTTCCGCAGTAGGAATCAACGCATAGTTGCTGCTGTCTGACTCCTCTTCCAGCGGACGGGTGTGGAACAGGTCTTCGCCAAACTTAGGCAGCTGTCCGGTACCGTAAAGCGTTTCGTGGTTAACCAGATAAGGCACGTAGGTTTCAAGGTAGCCATGCTGCTCGGTGTGCAGGTCAATCATAAACTGACTCAGTGCACGGTGCAGGCGGGCAATCTGCCCCTGCATGACCACAAAGCGTGAACCGGTCAGTTTCACGGCAGACGCAAAATCCAGGCCTTTAGCCGCTTCACCCAGCTCAACGTGATCTTTAACCGGGAAGCTGAACTCGCGCGGGGTACCCCAGCGGCTCACTTCCTGGTTTTCGCTGTCATCTTTGCCCAGCGGCACTTCATCGGCCGGAATGTTCGGCAGTGCCAGTGAGAAGTCACGGATTTGATTCTGCAGTTCATCCAGTTCTGCTTTTGCGGCATCCAGGCGTTCGCCCAGCGCGTTCACTTCCTGACGCAGCGGCTCGATGTCTTCCCCACGTGCTTTGGCCTGACCGATGGATTTGGATCGGGAGTTACGCTCTGCCTGCAGATTTTCTGTTTCCACCTGCAGCACTTTGCGACGCTCTTCAAGCGAACGCAGCGTTTCCACATCCAGTTTGTATCCCCGGCGTGCCAGTTTTTCTGCGACTGCGTCTGGCTCGTTACGCAGCAGATTGGGATCGAGCATGCTTATCCTGTGTATAAAAAGTTGGTTGAAAGAAGGGACGCATTCCAGCGGAATGCGTTGAAAACATTGCCCACATTACCGTAACGTCTGTTTCAGCGGTAGCGTTTTGTCGGGCTATTTTGATCCTGCTCGGCCAGCCAGCTTAGCTTTTCACCAATCTTACCCTCAAGCCCGCGCTGGGTTGGGGTGTAATAGCGCGCGCTGGCCAGTTCCTGCGGGAAATAGACTTCGCCAGCAGCATAGGCGTTGGTTTCATCATGGGCATAACGGTACTCTTTACCCAGGCCCATCTCTTTCATCAGCTTAGTCGGGGCATTGCGCAGATGTTCCGGCACATCGTAATCGGGATGGTCGCGCGCATCACGCATAGCGGCTTTAAACGCGTTGTAGACCGCATTACTTTTAGGCGCGCAAGCCAGATAAACAATGGCCTGGGCAATCGCGCGCTCCCCTTCTGCCGGCCCGACGCGCGTGAAGCAATCCCAGGCCGCAATCGCCACCTGCATACCGCGTGGATCGGCATTGCCGACATCTTCGGAGGCGATTGCCAGCAACCGACGAGCCACATAGAGCGGATCGCCGCCCGCAGTGATAATGCGCGCATACCAGTAGAGCGCCGCATCCGGTGCGGAGCCGCGTACCGATTTGTGCAGTGCGGAAATCAGATCGTAAAAACGATCGCCTTTATTATCAAACCGCGCGGATCGCTCACCAGAGACTTCGTTAAGCAGCTGCGGCGTCAGTTCTCGCTGACCTGATGCGGTGATTTCGGCCATATCAGCCATCATCTCCAGCGTGTTCAGCGCCCGACGTGCATCACCATTAACCAGTTCAGCGATCATCCTGCGTGTGTTGTCCGGCAGCACGATGTCACTGTCGCCATAACCTCGCGCTTTATCCTGCATTGCCTGATCCAGCACCTGCTCAATATCTTCCAGAGTCAGTGATTTCAGCAGGTAAACGCGGGCGCGTGACAGCAAAGCAGAGTTAAGCTCAAAAGAGGGGTTTTCGGTGGTCGCACCAATGAAGGTAATGGTGCCATCTTCGATATGGGGCAGAAAGGCATCCTGCTGGCTCTTGTTGAACCGATGGACCTCGTCCACAAACAGGATAGTGCGCCGCCCGGCATGTTTATTCTGACGGGCCCGCTCAATCGCCTCACGGATCTCTTTTACGCCAGAAGTGACGGCCGAAATACGCTCCACATCGGCGTTACCGTAATGGGCAATGATCTCAGCCAGCGTGGTCTTGCCGGTCCCGGGTGGTCCCCACAGGATCATTGAATGCAGGTGCCCTGCTTCAATCGCGCGCGGCAGAGGTTTGCCTGCACCCAGCAGATGTTGCTGACCAATGTACTGTTTCAATGTTTCTGGCCGCATACGCGCGGCCAGAGGTTTGAAATTTTCGGTGGAAAAATCCAGGGACAGGTTACTCACCGTGACCTCACTGACGTTGGTCGTCCACCGTCACGCCTTTTGGCGGTGTGAACGTGAATTTATCCGGGCTGATAGCGCCATTCTGCTGGCTTTTCAGCTGGTAATCGCTGCGCTGGCCATCCTGTTCGATAGCACTGAAGCGGTTAATGGTCCCGCTGGACGTCACCTGGATGGTGAACTGTTTCAGGTTGCCGTCGCTGTTCTTAGGTGTCAGTTCAAAATTGTCACCCTGCTGTTTGATATTGTACTGCTTCCAGTCATTTGACTGGTTGCGGGCAATCAGCATAAAGGGCGTGTTGCTGGTCGCATTCTGCAACAGGCTGACTGTCGCCTGCTCAACAAACGGGTTGTAGAACCACAGCGATTTACCGTCGGAGATGATGATGCTTTCGTCCGGCGCAGTCATGTGCCAGTTAAACAGGCTGGGACGTTTTACCCACAATTCGCCTTCGCCGTCCTGCACATTCGCGCCGCTGCTGTCGGTCACTTTTTGGGTGAAGCTGGCGTGGAAGCTGCTGACCTTGTTCAGGCGCTGTTGCAGATCACTGGAAGCATCAGCCAGAACGCTGGCTGAAGAAAAGGTGGCCAACAGGCCCAGAGCGATTACGCGTAATTTCATCTGCTTCAATTCCTTATTTAAACGTTCCCATCGATAACTGCATTAAGCCTGGCCGCCGTTCCGCCATCAGAACAGAGGAAAAAACCGAAAGCTGATTCAGATATGGGGTTTAACCGCATAAAAACAATGAGCCAGTCGGAACTGGCTCATTGCGTTGTGTTTCAAAACATTTAGCCACTACATATCGTGTGGCGGTGGCGACAGCACTTCACGGTTACCATTGTGTCCTGGTGCAGAAACGATGCCCTGCGCTTCCATCTGTTCAATGATACGTGCCGCGCGGTTATAACCGATGCGGAACTGACGCTGAACGCCTGAAATCGACGCTCGGCGCTTATCGACCACAAAACCGACCGCCTGATCGAACAGCGGATCGAGCTCTTCATCACTGTCGATACCACCGGCACTTTCGCTCTCTTCGCCCGCCGTAATGCTGTCGATATATTGCGGACGACCACGCGCTTTCCAGTCCTGAACCACTGCATGCACTTCCTGGTCACGAACAAACGCACCGTGAACACGAATCGGCAGCGAGGAGTTCGGCGGCATGTAGAGCATGTCACCCATACCCAGCAATGACTCCGCGCCGCCCTGATCGAGAATGGTACGTGAGTCAATTTTGCTGGAAACGGTAAAGGCGATACGCGTCGGAATGTTCGCTTTGATCAGACCGGTAATGACATCCACAGATGGACGCTGTGTCGCCAGTACCAGATGGATACCGGCAGCACGGGCTTTCTGTGCCAGGCGCGCAATCAGCTCTTCCACCTTTTTACCGACTGCCATGATCAGGTCAGCAAACTCATCGACCATCACAACAATATAAGGCAGCTTCTCCAGAACCGGCGGCGTCATATCCATGCTGTCGCCCGGTTTCCAGAACGGATCGGGAATCGGACGACCCATCGCTTCGGCCTGTTCCACTTTTTCGTTGTAGCCCGCCAGATTACGCACGCCCAGCGCCGACATCAGCTTGTAGCGACGCTCCATTTCACCGACGCTCCAGCGCAGCGCATTGGCAGCATCCTTCATGTCTGTGACAACTTCGGTCAGCAGATGCGGAATACCTTCATAGACCGACAGCTCAAGCATTTTCGGGTCGATCATGATGAAGCGAACTTCTTCCGGCGTCGCCTTATACAGCATGCTGATAATCATGGCGTTTACGCCCACAGATTTACCGGAGCCGGTGGTACCGGCGACCAGTAAGTGTGGCATTTTCGCCAGATCGGCCACCACCGGCTGACCGGCAATGTCTTTACCCAGCACGACGGCCAGCGGTGAAGGGTTGTCGCGGAATTTAGGGCAATCCAGCACTTCACGCAGATAGACGGTCTGACGATGCTTGTTTGGCAATTCCAGACCTACGTAAGGTTTGCCTGGGATCACTTCCACCACACGAACCGCTACCGTCGACAGCGAACGCGCCAGATCGCGGGACAGGTTGGAGATACGCGCCGCTTTCACGCCCGGTGCCAGGTCGAGTTCGAAACGGGTAATAACCGGGCCAGGCGAGATACCAACCACCTCCGCTTTGACGCGATAATCGCCTAAGCGTGACTCCACCAGACGGGCCGTCTGCTCCAGCGAGAACATATCAACCGGCTCTTCCTCTTCAGGCGGTGCGGTCAGCAGATCCAGCGAAGGCAGTGGCGTGGAGGGTTTCTCCAGCGGCTGCTCGTGACGCATCAGGAATGGATGAATCAAGCTGTCATGCAGTGAAGGTTTCGCCTCTTCCACCGGCTGAACCGGCACCGCCGCTGGCGTGCTATAGGCAGGCGCAGCGTAAGCCGGAGCCTGAGGAGCCGCAGGGGCACCATAAGCGGGCGCAGAGGTTGCCGCAGGTGCAGCATAGTCAGGTTCAGACGGTGCTGCCGGCGCGCTATAGGCAGGCTCTGCCGGGGCAAAGCTGGCTGGTGCAGGAACATGAGCCGGAGCCTGAGGTCTTGAAACCTCACTCACCTGCTGCCAGGGTTCGTGCGAAACCGCCGGGGCTTCAGTTTCTGGCGTCGCCGCAATGGTAAACAGCGGTTCAGAAGGACCGTCATCTACCAGATCTTTCATCGGTGAAAAATCAAACGCTGAGGCGGTATCAATATTGAATACCGGCTCTTTTTTCACTTCTGGCTCATAGCGCTGCTGTTGCTGCTCGGCGAACTGACGCGCCAGTGCATCCTGCTGCTGTGCATCCTGCTCATCTTCCTCATCCTGCTGCCAGCTGGTGCCGTAACGCTGCTGCTGTTCAGACTGGAAGGCCTGACGCAGTTCAGCCTGCTGCAGCGCCTCTTCAGCATCCGGAGCAGAGGAAACGGATCCAGCACTGACCGGTTCGGTCTCTTCCGTTTTCGCTTTCTCTTCTGCCATGCGCTGAGAAGGCAGCTTAATACCATAAGAGGCCAGCTCACGACGGGTTGGCAGTTTTACCGGGTTAGGACGCGGCAGTGCCGGACCGATACCCTGTTTAACCTGCGGATTGAGATTGGTTTCAGGGGCTAAATCAAAAACAGGCGCAGTACGCGTTGTTACCTGGGCTGCCGTTGCAGCGGCTGCCGCTGCTGCAGATGCCGCTGCTGCAGATGCCGCAGGGATGACCGACGTATCCCGCCAGTTACCCATTTTAGGTTCATCGTCGTCGTAAGCACTGAACGACGGCGTAACCGGAGCGTCGTCTGGCATTTCAAAATGATAAAGCGGTGGTGAGTCTGCGGGTGCAGAAGCACTCTGCGCCGGCGTCGGGGAATTCGCCACACTCTGAGGAGCTGGCGCGCTCTGTGCGTACGCAGGCGCAGGTTGTGCAGACGGCGATGCAGGGATGGATGTCGCTGACGCGGCAGGCGCCGAAGCTGTAACCGCAGCAGCAGGTGCAGGCGTCACCGTGGCTGCCGGGGCAAGAGTCACCTCGGCGGCTTCAGCGGTAGCCGCGACTGCCGCACTGGTGGCTGCTGCAGCTTTAGCCAGCAGCGGATCCTGCTGTGACGCCGCAGGCTCAGCAGCTGCACGTGGGGCAGAAAGCAGCACATCATCATCCTGATCGGCGGCATGAAGCTCAGGCACATCCGCGTATTCACGCGCGTCCCGCTCGTCATCCTCTTCCTGCCAGGGTTCATCGTGACGTGAGCGGTTGCTGGCAAACGTCAGTACGCCCATGACCACGCCACCAATTCTTTCTGCAATGGTGAGCCATGACCAGCCGGTGTAAAGGGTAATACCCGCCGCCCAGACGCAGAGCAGCATCAGCGTGCCGCCAGCCGGACTGAACCAGGGTGCAATAGCATTACTGACCAGGCTGCCGATCACGCCGCCCGAGGCAAAGTACCAGATATCATCGGCGTTCAGCGCCGCCATACCACAGGTCGTCACCACCAGCGCGAGGACGCCAATTAAGCGCAGCCCGACGGCAAAGTAGTCAAAGTAGTCCTGGCTGTCGCGCTGACGGAAAGCAATCCAGCACAGACCCAGGATGACGGGCGGAATGGCATACGCCATCACACCAAAGATGAAGAGTAAGGTGTCAGCCAGCCAGGCACCGACGCTGCCGCCGATATTATGGATAGGTTCATGCCAGGCCGTTTGCGACCAGCTCGGGTCGGAAGGGTTAAAACTGACCAGAGAAACCATCAGGTAGATGGCAAACAGCGCCACCAGAATGAGCATCGCTTCCAGCAGACGACGTCCACTGCTCATCGATTGTAACGAAACGTCTTTATCTTCTGTATATTCCTGGCTCAAGAGGACTCTCCAGGTGCCTGTAAAGTAAGAAGCAACAGCGCCGGGCGAGCCCGACGCTGATCCTGTATGAATGCACAGGAGTGTACCGAAATCTCACAGGTTTTGCACCTGCCCCGCATCAGCGAGTTTTGATCACCAGTCGATTGCTCTGTTTAACCTCTTCCATCACCACATACGTACGCGTGTCGTTTACGCCCGGCAGGCGCAACAGGGTTTCACCCAGCAGCTTACGGTAGGCTGACATATCAGGTACGCGCGTTTTCAGCAGGTAGTCGAAATCGCCGGAAACGAGGTGACACTCTTGAGTTTCCTCAAGTTTTTGCACAGCGGCGTTAAATTGCTCAAACACATCCGGTGCACCACGATTCAGAGTAATCTCAACGAACACCAGCAGCGACGCATCCAGATAGTGCGGGTTCAGCTGCGCGGTGTAGCCAAGAATAAATCCCTGACGTTCGAGACGACGCACGCGTTCAAGACATGGCGTAGGCGATAAGCCTACGCGTTTGGAAAGCTCTACGTTTGAAATGCGACCATCTTTCTGAAGTTCATTCAGAATGTTCCTGTCAATTCTGTCGAGGTCTTTCCCGGGGCGTTTCTTATTGTCTACCATTATTATTGTCTCTCTTAATTCCTTCCCTTTACCTGCCACGCCCTGAAAACGCTCATTGTTCGGGGCATTTCTGAAGTGAGCTAACAGAGCCTGTGTTCTGACACCTATCGATATGACGCATGTTGTCTGTCCACATCATGCGTCATTATCCATATCAGGCTGCTTTTATTCGGCGTTACGTGCAAAACGGGCGATGAAAACCTGTTTTGTTCCGATAAATGTTATTCGCTTCTGATAATGTTTTCGCAAAAGCGCAGGCGATTGTCAAAGTAAAATCACCAAATTCAGGACAAGATGCCAGACAGTCCGCTGGGTATCTGTTTTTAAATGACTATTTTTCCACTATTGCACCCCTCTGACCCGAGTTTTGCCCCCTTTTGGCGCATTGGCCAGGCAAAACCGTCGCTCATCGTCTACGCCGTTTGCAGCTATCGTTAACAAAATTGCCGAAGCCTTGTCATTGTCGCCGGATATTCCCTACAATCGCAGGCTATGTCAGCCGAATGAAACTGAGGAACGCATGAGTACGGCCAAACACAGTAAGTTACTCATTCTGGGCTCTGGCCCAGCGGGTTATACCGCAGCCGTTTATGCTGCACGCGCCAACCTGAACCCGGTACTGATCACGGGTCTGGAAAAAGGCGGACAGCTGACCACCACCACCGAGGTGGAGAACTGGCCGGGCGACCCGCACGATCTGACAGGTCCATCGCTGATGGAGCGGATGCATGAGCATGCCGAAAAATTTAATACTGAGATCATTTTCGATCACATTCACACCGTCGATTTGCAGAACCGTCCGTTCCGCCTCACGGGTGACAGCGGCGAATACACGGCAGATGCCCTGATCATCGCCACCGGTGCATCAGCGCGCTACCTCGGTCTGCCTTCCGAAGAGGCCTTCAAAGGCAAAGGCGTCTCTGCCTGTGCAACCTGTGACGGCTTCTTCTATCGCAACCAGAAAGTCGCGGTGATTGGCGGTGGTAACACGGCTGTGGAAGAGGCGCTCTACCTGGCGAATATTGCGGCTGAAGTGCACCTTATTCACCGCCGTGACAGCTTCCGCGCAGAGAAGATCCTGATCGACCGTCTGATGGAAAAAGTGCGCAATGGCAATATCGTGCTGCACACCCATCGCACACTGGAAGAAGTGGTGGGCGATCAGATGGGCGTCACCGGTCTGACGCTGCGTTCTACCCAGAACAGTGATGAGACTGAAGCGCTGGAGGTAGCGGGTCTTTTTGTTGCTATCGGACACAGCCCGAATACGGCCATTTTTGAAGGTCAGCTGGCGCTGGAGAACGGTTACATCAAAGTTCAGTCAGGTCTGCACGGCAACGCCACTCAGACCAGCATCCCTGGCGTCTTTGCGGCAGGCGATGTGATGGACCATATCTATCGTCAGGCGATCACCTCTGCGGGCACCGGCTGTATGGCCGCGTTAGACGCTGAGCGCTTTCTTGACGGACTGGTTAAAAACGATCAGTAAGTTGTTAACCCTCTGATCTCAAATGTTCCTGGCGACGGTTTTTCCGTCGCCTTTTTTATTGCTCTCATGCTAGATTCTTGCGCCTGAAGAGATGGAAATGTCTTTCCATTTTCACCCGTCATCGACATTCATCATGGTCTCGCATGGACAAATCGCGGCAGCAGCATCTTACCCGCTGGCTTCGTCAGCAACGTCATTTCGCCGGTCGCTGGTTGCGACTCAACACCCTGCTGGGCATGGCAAGTGCACTTCTGATTATTGCTCAGGCGGGTTTACTGGCCTCGCTGCTGCAGGCTCTGATTATTGACCAGCAGCCGCGTGAAGCGCTGACAGTCAGCATCCTGCTGTTACTGCTCTGCTTTGTGCTTCGCGCCCTGATTAACTATGCCCGTGAACTGACCGGTTATCGTGCCGGGCAGGCTATCCGTCAGGCTTTACGTCAGCAGGTATTAGACCGATTGTCTGATCTGGGGCCGGCGTGGATTCAGGGAAAGCCAGCCGGCAGCTGGGCGACGCTGCTGCTGGAGCAGATCGAAGAGATGCAGGAGTATTACGCGCGCTATCTGCCGCAGATGACCCTGGCGGTTCTGATCCCCTGCTGCATTCTGCTGACTATTTTTCCGCTCAACTGGACGGCGGGTCTGATCCTGTTTGCCACCGCGCCACTGATTCCGCTATTTATGGCGCTGGTCGGGATGGGTGCGGCCGAGGCTAACCGCCGGAACTTCCTGGTGCTGGCCCGCCTGAGCGGTAACTTTCTCGACCGCCTGCGCGGCAGAGAGACGCTGCGGCTGTTTCATCGTGGCGCAGCTGAGCAGCAGGCGGTTGCCGCCGCCACCACCGATTTTCGCCAGCGCACCATGGAAGTGCTGCGCTTAGCCTTTCTCTCCTCTGCCGTACTGGAGTTTTTTGCCTCGCTGGCGATTGCCGTAGTGGCTGTATACTTTGGTTTCTCCTATCTGGGCGAATTGCATTTCGGTGATTACGGCCAGGGCGTGACGCTGTTTGCCGGCTTTCTGGTGCTGATCCTCGCCCCGGAGTTTTTCCAGCCGCTGCGCGATCTCGGCGCTTTTTATCATGCCAAAGCCCAGGCTGTAGGCGGTGCCGATGCCCTTGAAGCCTTTATGCAGGCGACGCCCGCCACCGCACCGCAGGAAGGCCAGTTGCCCTTCTCTGCCGATCGCTCAATCGCACTTACCGCCGAAGATCTGCGTGTCTGTGCGCCTGATGGTCAGGTGTTGTGCGGCCCGCTCTCTTTTATTGTTTCACCTGGCGAACAGATTGCGCTGGTCGGTCAAAGCGGGGCCGGTAAAACGGCCCTGATGAACGCCCTGCTCGGTTTTCTGCCTTATCAGGGTTCGCTGAAAGCGAATGGCGTTGAACTTCGCGATATACGACGGAGTGACTGGCATCAGCAGCTCAGTTGGGTAGGACAGAATCCTCAGTTACCGGCCGCTACCTTGCGCGACAATATCGTGATGAATGCGGCCTGGGATGACGAGCGTTTTGCGGCGCTGCTGGAGTCGTGCGGCATTAATGAGTTCCTGCCTCGTCTGCCCCAGGGCATTGACACCCAGCCTGGCGATGGCGGTAATCAGCTATCGGTGGGTCAGGCGCAGCGGGTCGCGGTCGCGCGCGCACTCTATAAATCCTCGCATTTTTTGCTGCTCGATGAACCCGCAGCCAGCCTGGATGCGCTCAGTGAACGTCATGTGATGCTGGCACTGAACCAGGCGGCAGCCCGCCAGACCACGCTGATGATAACCCATCAGATTGATACGCTAAGTCACTGGCAGACCCTATGGGTAATGGAAGCCGGTAAGCTGGTGCAACAGGGTAACTGGCAGCAGCTGTCGCAACAGCCGGGTGCTTTCAGTGAGATGCTGAAGCATCGTCAACAGGAGATTCGCTGATGTCCGCCTTGCGTCCTTTTCTTCGTCTCTGGCTGCGCCACCCTTATCGCCTGGCGCTGGGCATCGTGCTGGCGATTGTTACCCTGCTGGCCAGTATCGGTCTGCTGACGCTTTCAGGCTGGTTTCTGGCCGCCTCGTCAGTGGCAGGCGTAGCCGGTCTCTATACCTTCAACTATATGCTGCCTGCGGCAGGCGTGCGTGGCGCCGCCATCATTCGCACTGCCGCACGCTATGCTGAACGTCTGGTCAGCCACGATGCAACATTCAGGGTTCTTCAGCATCTGCGTGTCCACACATTCAGTCGCCTGATGGCCCTTTCGCCGGGCCAGCTTTCGCGGTTCCGGCAGGCGGACCTGCTCAACCGCTTCGTGGCCGATGTCGATACGCTGGATCACCTCTATCTGCGCGTCATCTCTCCGCTGCTCGGTGCACTGGTGGTGATTGTCGTGGTTACCCTTGGAATGAGCTTCATCGATGTTCAGCTGGCACTGACGCTGGGCGGCATTATGCTGAGTACACTGGTGGTGATGCCAGCACTGTTTTACCGTCTGGGATCGCCTGCAGGCGGCGCGATTGCCCGTGGGCGCGCCCGCTGGCGCTTACAGCTGATGCAGTGGCTGGCGGCTCAGGCTGAACTCACCCTGTACGGTGCCTCGCGGGGCTGGCGTCAGCAACTTGATGAAGATGAACAGCGCTGGCAGCAGGCTCAGAGCCAGCAACAGCGCTTGCAGGCTGCGGCACAGAGCCTGCTGCTGCTGATCAGCGGCGTAACCGTCACACTGTTGCTCTGGCTCAGTGCGGCGACTATCAGCCAGCAGCAGTTGCCCGGCTCGCTGATTGCACTGGTAGTGTTTTGCGCGCTGGCTGCTTTCGAGGCGCTGGCACCGGTTGCGGGGGCCTTTCTGCCCATGTCGCAGGTGATAAATGCCGCTCAGCGGGTCAATGACATTATCGATCAGTCACCCGCTATCACCTTTCCGGCAGATTCAGACGCCCGGCCAGGACGACTCGCGGTTGCTATCGATCAGCTCGACTTCAGCTATCCCGACCGCCCGGATAAGGTACTGAACCGCTGTACCCTCAAGGTGGCTGCCGGTGAACACATTGCACTGCTGGGGCCGACCGGCTGTGGCAAATCCACTCTGCTGGCGCTGTTGACCCGGGGCTGGGATAGCCAGCACGGTGTCATCTGTCTGAATGACCTGCCGATCACCGCATGGTCAGAGCCAGCGCTGCGTCAGCGCATCAGTGTAGTGACTCAGCGGGTTCATCTCTTCAGTCAGAGCCTGCGTGATAACTTACTACTGGCCTGTCCCGATGCTACTGATGAGCAGTTACGCCGCGTGCTGAATGACGTCGGCCTGCAGCGCCTGCTTGAGAGCCCGGAAGAATTAAACGCCTGGATGGGAGAAGGCGGTCGCCCGCTGTCAGGCGGCGAACTGCGTCGGCTGGCGCTGGCGCGTGCGTTACTGCATGACGGCGATCTCTGGCTGCTGGATGAACCCACCGAAGGACTGGATGCCACAACCGAGCAGCATATCCTCACCCTGCTGCAGCGGCTGACCGCTGGCAAGACCGTGATAATGGTCACGCACCGGCTCAGCGGCCTGGAGCAGATGGATCGCATCTGCGTGATGGATAATGGCGTGATTGTGGAACAGGGAAGTCATGCCGAATTAATCTCAAAAGCGGGTCGGTACTGGCGTTTCCGGCAGCGGATTGCGCTATAGTCTTAGCGAAATGCTGATGGGTAACATAACGCGATGAGACTGGTTCAACTGTCACGGGAATCTTTGCAATTTCCCCCACCGGAGATGGCGCTGCGCGAGCCAAACGGCCTGCTGGCCATGGGGGGTGATCTCTCCCCTGCCCGCTTACTTAACGCTTATCAGCGCGGCATCTTTCCGTGGTTCTCCTCTGGCGACCCGATTCTCTGGTGGTCGCCCGATCCCCGAGCAGTGCTGTTGCCTGAGCAGTTTCATCTCAGCCGGAGTATGAAGCGTTTCCACAGCCGTTCGCCCTATCGGGTGACGATGAATGAGTCATTTGCAGAGGTGATCGAGGGCTGTGCCACCGGTCGTGAGGAAGGCTCCTGGATCACCTTTGAAATGAAGCGCGCCTGGTTGCGATTGTATGAACTGGGCCACGCTCACTCCATTGAAGTCTGGGACGAACATCAGCTGGCAGGTGGCATGTATGGGCTGGCGATGGGGCAAATCTTCTGCGGCGAATCAATGTTCAGCCGTCAGCAGAATGCGTCCAAAACCGCACTTTGGGTATTTTGTCAGCATTTCCTCAGACATCAGGGCCGTCTGGTGGATTGTCAGGTACTTAACCCTCATACGGCCTCATTGGGCGCGCAGGAGATACCGCGCGCTGACTATCTGCAATATGTACAAAGCCTTGCGTGCCAGCCTGTCAGCGATGGCTGCTGGCAGACACAAACCCTTTTTTAGTCGCACAGAGATGTTTTGCACACATAAAGGCGTATTAAGTGGTATAATGGTCGAGTTTGGTATGTCGTCCGCGCTTCGCAATAACGAGCCGGAATTGCCAGGCTGGGAATCTCAACGCACTCTCGGAACTGTTTTCAATCGTGCGCGTGTAACCGGTTGATACAGATTCTTAGCCCGCTAATCCCCCGCAGACGTCACATAAACACCCTAATTTTACCGGATGCGCGCGACTGACGTGCACCCCGGCAAAGCGTTGGCAAAATCGCCGACGGTTCTTTACATAAATCGTTGAATTGGGCATTATCTTGCCGGTTCAACTGAAAGGTAGTACACCCAGAGGATTCGATGGCCAAAGAAGACAATATTGAAATGCAAGGTACCGTACTGGATACGTTACCTAACACCATGTTCCGCGTAGAACTTGAGAACGGACACGTGGTTACTGCTCATATCTCCGGTAAAATGCGCAAAAACTACATCCGCATCCTGACGGGTGACAAAGTGACCGTT
Organism: Pantoea pleuroti; assembly: GCF_014156615.1. Lineage (NCBI taxonomy): Bacteria > Pseudomonadati > Pseudomonadota > Gammaproteobacteria > Enterobacterales > Erwiniaceae > Pantoea > Pantoea pleuroti. Next base: position 311,508 of record NZ_SBFD01000002.1, read on the forward strand.
GAGCTGACCCCGTACGACCTGAGCAAAGGCCGCATTGTCTTCCGTAGTCGCTAATTTGCAGTAATCTCATCGCTCTGCAATTTGCAGCGAAAAAAAAGGCCGGATTTTAATCCGGCCTTTTTCATATCTGCAGCAGGTGATTAGTGCACCGTGCCTTCGGTTTTGCGTTTTTCAGCACTCAGGAAGTGATAGGTCAGTTCACCTTTCTCACGATCCAGCGCCACTGACACCGAGCCGCCATCCACCAGCGAACCGAACAGCAGTTCATTGGCTAACGGTTTCTTCAGGCTGTCCTGCACGGTGCGCGCCATCGGACGAGCGCCCATCGCTTTGTCATAGCCTTTCTCAGCAAGCCAGTCGCGTGCTTCATCGCTGACTTCCAGCGACACGCCTTTGGCATCCAGCTGCGCCTGCAACTCGACAATGAACTTGTCGACCACCTGATGGATCACCTCTGGTGACAGGTGACTGAACCAGATAATGTTGTCGAGACGGTTACGAAACTCTGGAGAAAACATCTTTTTGATCTCTTCCATGGCATCGGTGCTGTTGTCCTGATGAATCAGGCCAATCGACTTACGTTCAGTCTCGCGGACACCGGCGTTAGTGGTCATGACCAGCACCACGTTGCGGAAGTCCGCTTTGCGACCATTGTTGTCGGTCAGCATACCGTTATCCATCACCTGCAGCAGCAGGTTGAAGACATCCGGGTGTGCTTTCTCTATCTCATCCAGCAACACCACCGCATGAGGATGCTTAATCACCGCATCCGTCAGCAGGCCGCCCTGATCAAAGCCGACGTAACCCGGAGGCGCACCAATCAAACGACTGACGGTGTGACGCTCCATATACTCGGACATATCAAAGCGCAGCAGCTCAATACCCAGCGCTTTCGCCAGCTGCACGGTGACTTCCGTTTTACCGACACCGGTAGGCCCGGCAAACAGGAAGGAACCGACCGGCTTACGATCCTGACCCAGACCTGCACGGCTCATTTTGATCGCTTCCGTCAGCGCCTCAATCGCATTGTCCTGGCCAAACACCAGCATCTTCAGACGATCGCCCAGATTTTTCAGCGTATCGCGGTCGCTTGCTGACACGCTTTGCTCAGGAATACGGGCAATACGGGCCACCACCGTTTCAATGTCAGAGACGTTGATGGTTTTCTTGCGCTTACTGGCTGGCATCAGGCGCGCACGCGCACCCGCTTCATCAATCACATCAATCGCCTTGTCAGGCAAATGACGGTCGTTGATATATTTCACCGCCAGTTCCACCGCTGCGCGCACCGCTTTCGCGGTATAGCGCACATCGTGATGCGCTTCGTACTTGGTCTTCAGGCCATTCAGGATCTGCACGGTCTCTTCAGATGAAGGCTCCGTGATATCAATCTTCTGGAAGCGACGCGCCAGGGCACGATCTTTTTCAAAGATGTTGCTGAATTCCTGATAGGTGGTGGAACCCATCACCCGAATCTTGCCAGAGGAAAGAAGAGGTTTGATCAGGTTCGCAGCATCGACCTGGCCGCCGGACGCGGCACCCGCACCAATGATGGTATGGATCTCATCGATAAACAGAATGCTGTGTTCGTCCTGTTCCAGCTGCTTCAGCAGCGCTTTGAAACGTTTTTCAAAGTCACCACGGTACTTGGTGCCGGCTAATAACGAACCGATATCCAGCGAGTAGATCGTGCAGTCTTTCATCACTTCCGGTACATCGCCCTGCTCTATGCGCCAGGCGAGACCTTCAGCAATGGCGGTTTTACCCACACCCGACTCACCCACCAGCAGCGGGTTATTTTTACGGCGACGGCATAGCACCTGAACGGTACGTTCCAGCTCTTTATCGCGACCAATCAGTGGATCAATACCACCGACGCGAGCAAGCTGATTAAGATTGGTGGTGAAGTTTTCCATACGCTCCTCCCCGCCTGCTTGCTCTTCGTTAACCGGATTTTCTGCGCCTGGCGCCTGGCCGGGCTCATCTTTGCGCGTACCGTGAGAGATGAAATTCACCACATCAAGGCGGCTCACTTCATGTTTGCGAAGCAGATAGGCCGCTTGCGACTCCTGCTCGCTGAAAATGGCGACCAGCACATTCGCACCGGAGACTTCGCTGCGACCGGATGACTGGACATGGAAAACCGCACGCTGCAGGACGCGCTGGAAGCTAAGCGTGGGTTGTGTATCACGCTCCTCTTCGCTGGCAGGCAGCACGGGCGTGGTTTGTTCGATGAAGGCTTCGAGTTCCTGCCGCAGAGCCACAATGTCCACCGTACAGGCTTCCAGTGCCTCTCTGGCCGACGGGTTACTGAGCAACGCCAGTAACAGATGCTCGACGGTCATAAACTCATGACGGTGCTCACGCGCTCTGGCGAAAGCCATATTTAAACTGAGTTCCAGTTCTTGATTGAGCATTAGGCACCTCCCCCAATTATCGCCCTTACCTGTTTCCTATATGGAGACGGGTTCAGGCCTTTTCCAGCGTACACAGCAACGGATGATGATTTTCCCGTGCATAGTTGTTCACCTGGGCCGCTTTTGTTTCGGCGACTTCTGCAGTAAATACACCACAGATCGCCTTGCCGTGATAGTGAACTTTCAACATCAGCTGCGTTGCACGTTCAACATCATAAGAAAAGAACTTTTGTACAACGTCAATAACAAATTCCATAGGTGTATAATCGTCATTATTCAGAATGACTTTATACATAGAAGGCGGCTTTAACCCTTCACGTACTTTATCGTCGGCCAGATGTTCAAAGTTAAGCCAGTCGTTTGCGTTTGCCATAGTGTTCCGTTGAGATTTTGCTTTTAGCCTTTAAGTAGCTACATATTGAGAGTTTAACATGCCTGTCAAGCCGCATGCCGCTGCTGAAAATTTATTCAGAAATTCCCCTGCGCGACCTGCATCACAAAATTCGCAATAGCGTTAACTGCCTCAAATTTTGATGATTTTTTCCCCACCTGGCCCGGTGGTTTGCTTGACGTCAGCCGCGCTTTCTCTACATTCTAGCTGCACAGGCTGATTGAGTTTTAATCAAATCCGACTCACAGCTTCGATGACCTCACCTACTTATAAAATGTCTTGCGAGGGAAGTAAAAGCATGGAGACGGGCACAGTTAAATGGTTCAACAATTCCAAAGGCTTTGGCTTTATCTGTCCGATTGGCGGTGGCGAAGATATTTTTGCGCACTACTCCACCATTCAGATGGAAGGCTACCGCACGCTAAAGGCAGGCCAGCAGGTTCAGTTCGATGTCCACGAAGGCCCGAAAGGCAATCACGCCAGCCTGATCGTGCCGGTCGAGGTGCAGGCCGTGGCCTGACACATATCGCCTTTCGGAACAAAGACCCAAAAATGCCAGCCAGTGCCGCTGGCATTTTCCTGTTCGATGTCACCTAATCTGCCTGGCCCTGCGCCAGTCCAATCACCCGGGCAAACATCTGCCGCATCAACGGCGGGATGGCTTCTGGCCCGCGTTCCGTCGCTGACGTAGCCACTGCGATCGCCAGTTCCGGCTTGGAGCTCTGGTGAATCGCCTTAGTAATAATACGCCTGGAACTCATCGGAACGTTTAACGGCAGGTGCGCCATCTGATGATAGACATCCTGAAAACCGTGCTGATAGAGAAAATTTTCCATATCCAGCGCCGGTAACTGCGTCAGAAAACGCGGCTCCGGTTCACCCGGCTGTAACTGAGTGCGTGCCGTACTGGCATATTTATTCCCCGCCTGATCACCGTCAGTCAGGACATGCCAGGCGATACCCATGCGCCGGGCAAACTTCAGTAGCGGCTTTAACCCCGACTGCGCAAACTCAATCACCTTCACGCCTTCAGCGGCGAAGTTGTAACCGCACTGCTGCGCCAGCTCATTCATGATCCAGACTTCGGTTTCCCCCTCCACCAGCAGCCAGCAACGGGCAAACAGCGCAGCAGGCCGGTTGACCCGAATATGGAAGCCAATGCGCCGGCTCTCTTCGGCACTCAGTCCCTCCGGACCGATACGCCAGGCCGCTACGCGCGAGGGTCCTCGCACCAGACGACAGACGTTTTCCACCGGCACCTGCGACAGCAGCTCCGGCGAATTAGTGGTGGCGATTTTTTGCAGCGGCAGCAGCCTCAGCAGATTCCATGCTACCGACAGCATAATCGGATGCAGCCGGGTTTCCGGATCTTCAATCAGCAGCAGCGGGCGGGCACCGGCGGTCAGCGGGACGTCTCCTCGAGCCTCAATCAGCAGGGTAAACATCTGCAGCAGAATCAGCTGACGGCTGCGGGAGTCGGTTCCGGCAATCAGCTGATTCAGGTGATCCAGCGCCCGCCATCCCTGTCCCCCCTCGCGCGTCTGCGGATCCCTTAGCCTGACCTCGTTGCCCGCATCGGGCGGCTGCACCAGAAAGTAGTGCTGCATCAGTTGCTGCATCGTCTTCAGCCCCTGCCGCAGCACCTCATCGCTGAGCTGTTGCGGATGGTGCTCCAGATCGCGCGCCAGCGTCTCCATACCCGCCAGTAGCTCAGGATGTGCGGTGGGGAGCGGTGCACTACTCCGCGTCCGCTTACTGAAACGCGCATCGCGCAATCGCAGAACAGGATACCGTTTCAGCAAAAGATCGATGGCCGCCGCGCAGTTCTGCTCAGGCAACAGCTGATAGTTCAGGTCAACAAAACGGCGGCGGGTTTCGATACCGCTGTCACGCCAGGTGGCGCTGACGCTGTAACAGAGCTGACGCTGGCCCTGAGCATCACGCTGCCAGAAGGTTGAGAGCACCGCATCCGGGTCGTTGCCGTCATCGCGAAAGTGGAACACCACCGACAGACGGCGCATCGCATCGGTCACATCGCCTGGGGTGAAATGGAAATCAGCCTCGGTAAAAACATAGGCCGGTTCATGGGGCGAAAGTAACAGGCTCAGGGCATCCAGCAGACTGGATTTGCCCCAGGCGTTCTCACCAATCAGTAGATTGGTCTGGGTTAAAGGCAGTGAGAGCTTATTGATGCCGCGGAAACCGCGAATGTCGATATGTTCCAGAATCATAGGCGTCCATCCTCAGTTTATAAACAGCATGGTTGCCGCCAGCGAGCCGGTCAAGCCGCTTTCTCAGGGTTTACTCCGTTACGCTTTTTCGCTAGCGTGTGGCCTCTTCCTCCATGGATGGCCCTTATCGCTATGTACTCCGGACTCCTGATTATTCTTCTGCCGCTGATCGCCGGCTGGCTGCTACCGTTCCGTCAAACTTCAACCCTGCGCCGGGTCAATCAGCTGCTGGGCTGGATGGTTTACGTCATTCTGTTCTTTATGGGCATCAGCCTGGCCTTTCTCGACAACCTGAGCAGCAATCTGCTGGCGGTATTTTACACCGCGCTGGTAGCGGCATTCTGCATTCTGCTGTGCAACCTGCTGGCGCTGCGCGGGCTGGAAAAATATGCTCCCTGGCAGCATGCGCATCGGCAGGAGAAACTGCCCTCGCGGCTGCATATGGCGCTGGACTCTCTGAAGCTGTGCGGCGTGGTTGTCATCGGTTTTCTGCTTGGCCTGACCCAATGGCCACTGCTGCAACACGCCTCGACGGCCAGCGAATATGCGCTGATCTTCCTGCTGTTTCTGGTGGGCATTCAGCTGCGCGGCAGCGGCATGACGCTGCGTCAGATTATCCTGAACCGTCGTGGCCTGCTGGTTGCCAGCGTAGTGCTGGTCAGCGCACTTATCGGCGGCATGATTGCGGCGTTGCTGCTGGGCGTGCCGCTGAAAACCGGTCTGGCGTTAGCCAGCGGTTTTGGCTGGTACTCTCTTTCCGGCATTCTGATGACCGAAGCTTTTGGTCCGGTGATCGGCAGCGCCGCCTTCTTCAACGACCTGATACGTGAACTGGTGGCAATCATGCTCATTCCGGCGTTGATTGGCCGTCATCGCTCCAGCGCACTGGGCCTGTGTGGCGCAACTTCAATGGACTTTACCCTGCCGGTGCTGCAGCGGGCGGGCGGCAATGAGATCGTCCCGGCCGCCATTGTGCACGGCTTTGTGATGAGCCTGCTGGCCCCGATTCTCATCGCCCTCTTCTCCGCCTGAATCCTGTCTGATATGCGCTGAGCTCTGCCAGCGCATTTTTTCACGCCTGCTTTTCTGCCGCGTCGTCTACGCTTCTTTTTTCGGTTCTGGTCACGTCACACTTCAGGGCGGGCCGACAAAGGAGAAGAGCATGAAACAAACCGTCGCGGCGCTGGTCGCCAAAACGCTGGAAAGCGCGGGCGTAAAACGCATCTGGGGCGTCACCGGGGATTCCCTTAACGGCCTGAGCGACAGTCTTAATCGCATGGGCACCATTGAATGGATGCCGACGCGCCATGAAGAAGTCGCCGCATTCGCAGCGGGCGCGGAAGCGCACATCAGCGGTGAACTGGCGGTCTGCGCCGGCTCCTGTGGGCCAGGCAACTTACATCTGATCAACGGTCTATTCGATTGCCATCGTAACCGCGTTCCTGTTCTGGCGATTGCGGCACATATTCCCTCCAGCGAAATCGGCAGCGGCTATTTTCAGGAAACCCATCCGCAGGAGCTGTTCCGCGAATGCAGCCACTACTGCGAACTGGTTTCGAATCCTGAGCAGCTACCGCAGGTACTGGGTATCGCGATGCGTAAAGCAATTCTGAATCGTGGTGTCTCGGTAGTGGTGCTGCCTGGGGATGTCGCGCTTAAACTGGCGCCAGAAAGCGCCAGCGCGGAATGGTATCCGCCACAGCTGCCGCAGGTCCTGCCACAGCCCGCCGAACTGGCGCAGCTGGCGCAGACGCTGAACGAAGCCAGCGATATTACGCTGCTGTGCGGCAGTGGCTGCGCCGGAGCGCATCAGGAGGTGGTAGCGCTGGCAGAAGCGCTGAAAGCCCCTATCGTCCATGCGCTGCGCGGCAAAGAACACATCGAATATGACAACCCTTATGATGTCGGCATGACCGGTCTGATCGGTTTCTCATCCGGTTTTCACGCCATGATGAATGCCGGGACGCTGGTATTGCTGGGCACGCAGTTCCCCTATCGCGCCTTCTATCCGGAAAAGGCTAAAATCATCCAGATTGATATCAATCCGGGCAGCCTTGGGTCACATTGTCACGTCGATCAGGCCTATGTCGGCGATGTAAAAAGCACACTGCAGGCGCTGCTGCCGCAACTGACGCACAAAAGCGATCGCAGCCATCTCGACAGCGCGGTTAAGCACTATGTCGAGGCACGTAAAAGTCTGGACGAGCTGGCGCAGCCCAACGATAAGCAGCCGATCCATCCGCAATATCTGGCACAGCAGATCAGCCACTACGCCAGTGATGACGCCATCTTTACCTGCGATGTCGGGACACCGACCGTCTGGGCGGCGCGCTATCTGAAGATGAACGGCAGACGTCGCCTGCTGGGTTCGTTTAACCACGGCTCAATGGCGAACGCGATGCCACAGGCGCTGGGCGCGCAGTCGATCGATCGCAATCGTCAGGTGGTGGCACTGTGTGGCGACGGCGGCTTCAGCATGCTGATGGGGGATTTTATCTCACTGGCGCAACTGAAAATGCCGGTCAAACTGGTAATCTTTAACAATAGCGTGCTGGGGTTTGTGGCGATGGAGATGAAAGCGGGTGGCTATCTCACCGATGGCACCGAGCTGGAGAATCCTGACTTTGCCGCTATCGCCGAGGCCTGCGGTATCCGGGGTATCCGGGTGGAAAAGGCATCTGATCTCAATGGCGCGCTGGAGCAGGCGTTTGCCCACGATGGCCCGGTGCTGGTGGATGTCATTACCGCCAAAGAGGAACTGGCGATGCCGCCGGAGATCAAAATGGAGCAGGCTAAAGACTTCAGTCTCTACATGCTGCGCGCCATTATGAATGGTCGCGGTGATGAGGTGGTAGAACTGGCGAAAACCAACTGGCTGCGGTAAAACAGAGACTCCATCCAGGCGGGCGTGATGCCCGCCTTTTTTTTCTTTCGCCACGTTCAGGAGCATAGGGTGATCGATTTACGCAGTGATACCGTAACCCGGCCCAGCGCCGCCATGTTAAGCGCGATGATGTCTGCCGAGACCGGTGATGACGTCTACCGTGACGACCCCACTGTAAATGCGCTGGAGGCGGAAGCCGCACGGCTGAGCGGCAAAGCAGCGGCGCTGTTTTTCCCGACCGGCACCCAGGCGAATCTGGTGGCACTACTCAGCCATTGCGAACGCGGCGATGAATATATCGTGGGTCAGCAGGCGCACAACTACAAATATGAGGCGGGCGGCGCGGCAGTGCTGGGCAGTATTCAGCCGCAGCCAGTGCTGGCTGCCGACGATGGCACCCTGCCGCTCGACGTAGTAGCGGCCGCCATCAAGCCGGACGATATTCACTTTGCCCGCACCCGCCTGCTGAGTCTGGAGAACACGCATCACGGTAAAGTCCTGCCGCTGGCGTATCTGGAACAGGCGTGGACTTTTACCCGCGAGCACCAGCTGGCGCTGCACATTGATGGCGCACGCATTTTCAATGCGGTAGTCGCGCAGCAGACCACGCTGGCAGCGATTGCCCGCTACTGCGACACCCTGACAATCTGTCTCTCTAAAGGTCTGGGCACGCCTGTCGGTTCTCTGCTCTGTGGCGACACGGCGCTGATTGAGCGCGCACGTCGCTGGCGTAAAATGACCGGCGGCGGCATGCGCCAGGCCGGTATTCTGGCGGCGGCGGGTCTCTATGCGTTAGAACACAACGTGGCGCGGCTGCAGGAGGATCATGATAATGCCGCCTGGCTGGGACAGCAGTTGCATGAGCTGGGCGTTCAGGTCATCGATCAGCAGACCAACATGCTGTTTGTGGCGGTGCCGGAAACCCAGGTCAAACCATTAGGTGAGTGGATGAAGGCGCGCGGGGTGTTAATCAGCGCAGGAACCCGCACCCGTCTGGTCACCCATCTGGATGCTGATCGTGCGGCGCTGGCGCAGGTCGTCGCCCACTGGAAGGCGTTTTTACACCAATAATCCGCTATTGCGCCGCGCCATATTTATCCAGTAGCGCGGCGGCTATCGCCGCGGTTTCTGCATCGGGCTGCCCGCGATAATCCGCAGGCCGGAAATGCATCTGAAACGCGGCGATTACCCTCTGCTGTTCACGCGCGCTCATCCCTGCCGTCACCGGATAGCCGTAGCGCTGCAAACTTTCCAGTAGTGGCTCCACGGGCACCACCGCGTGCGGATCCTGACCCGCTAAATGAAACGCGACCTGCCGGGCATCGGGCCAGGCACCCATTCCGCGCTGGGCCAGCTGTTGCCACGGAAAGAGTGGGCCGGGATCCTGCTTACGCTGCGGCGCGATATCACTGTGACCGACAATATTTTCCGGTGCGATGCCGTAGCGCTGTGCAACATCGCGCAGCAGCGCCTCCAGCGTGGTGATCTGCGCGGCGGTAAACGGCTGCCATTCAAGACCGGTCAGGGTCCGGCGATAACCCTGGTTCACCAGTTCGATACCAATCGATGTGTCATTGATGCGGCTGGCTCCGCGCCAGAAGCTTGGCCCGGCATGCCAGGCGAGCTGCTGCTCCGGCACCAGCTGCCAGATAACGCCTTTCCCGGCGCGCTGTGGCGGCTGGCGGGGGATCAGATAGTGGGTGCTGACCTCCCGATCGGTCAGGGTCGCCAGCGACGAAGAAAAATCTTCGGCGGTGTAGTGGATCACTATCACCTTCACCCGCGGTCGCGCGCCCTGCGCCGGATGCCGCAGATCGGCCCAGTAGCCGTCACGGGATTCTATCCCGGACTGGCAGCCCGCCAGCAGCAGCGCCAGTATCAGCCACAGCCACCGTTTCAACGAATGATCACCGCCGTACCGCTTACGCTTACCATCAGCATGCTGCCATCTTTGCCGACCGTTTCGTAGTCAATATCGATACCGACTACTGCGTTGGCGCCCAGCGCTTTTGCCTGCTCCTCCAGCTCTTCAAACGCGATCTCTCGCGCTTTGCGCAGCTCTTTCTCATAAGCACCGGAGCGGCCACCGACCACATCACGGATGCCAGCAAAAAAATCACGGAAGATGTTGGCACCCAGAATCGCTTCACCGGTGACGACGCCGCAATATTCGCTGATGCTGTGACCTTCCAGCGTTGGGGTTGTTGAAAATTTCATCGCATTCTCCTTGTTGAAAACCGGGCTAAGGCTCTTTCGACTAAAAAGCACGGCTATACTCTATGCTAAAAAGGGCACCTTGCCAGAGAACCATAAGGAAATCGAGATGAGAAACAACGCGTTTGCGCTAATGATCCCGGCAGCCCTGCTGCTCAGCGCCTGTACCACCGTTGAGCCAGTCATTAAGGATAATGGCCCACGTACCGCACCGTGCATTGAAGGCGGTCCTGACCAGGTGGCCCAGCAGTTTTACGACCTGCGTATCGAACAGCCTACGCAGGGTCTGCCCGACAGCAACACCCTGGCAAAATATCGCCCTTACCTGAGTGATGCGCTGTACCACTCATTGCAGTCGGCAAGCGGCAGCAATGCAGGCGCACAGTGGCGCAATGGCGATCTCTTCTCCAGCCTGTCACAGGGTCCGACCACTGCCAGCGTTGCTGATGCTTCCACCATTCCGAACCGCGATGCGCGCAACATCCCGCTGCGGGTCGATCTGAGCCGCGACGGCAAGCAGTGGCAGGATGAAGTGCTGATGATCCATCAGGGCAGTTGCTGGGTGGTGGATGATGTGCGCTACATGGCCAACCCTGCGCATGCAGAGGGTGGCAGCCTTAGCCAGATGCTTGAGAAATCGAAAAAATAAACTCAGGCTTATCCGTTCAGCGAAGCGCAGTCGCCCCCGGGCGCTGCGCTTTTTTATTTCCGCCGTCCGGCCCGCTGCAGCGGGCTGCCCCCAGACTGTGCATGATATTGTGCTAAGCTTTTGCGGTTAGCCTGCTGTTTTACAAATTTTAACCCACCTTATTTGCATAACTATTCTGGTGACGTTAAAATCCGCGACACTAATAGCTATTCAAATCTGGCGCATGAGTATTCAACTAAACGCAATAAACTGCTTCTACGGTGCTCATCAGGCGCTGTTCGACATCAACCTTGAGTGTCCGCAAGGCGAGACCCTGGTACTGCTGGGTCCCAGCGGTGCGGGTAAGAGTTCGCTGCTGCGGGTGCTTAACCTGCTGGAGCAACCCCGTTCAGGTCAGTTGCAGATTGCCGGTAATCAGTTCGACTTCAGCCAGAAACCCTCCGATGCTGCGATTCGCGAACTGCGTCAGAACGTCGGTATGGTGTTTCAGCAGTACAACCTCTGGCCGCACCTTACCGTGCTGCAGAATCTGATTGAAGCGCCTTGCCGGGTACTGGGCCTCAGCAAAAGCGACGCCCGCGCCCGCGCCGACAAGCTGCTTGACCGGCTGCGCCTGACGCCCTACAGCGATCGCTTTCCGCTGCATCTCTCCGGTGGTCAGCAGCAGCGTGTGGCGATTGCCCGCGCGCTGATGATGGAGCCACAGGTGCTGCTGTTCGATGAGCCGACTGCCGCGCTGGACCCTGAAATTACCGCACAGATTGTCAGTATCATTCGCGAACTGGCCCAGACCCGCATTACCCAGGTGATTGTGACCCATGAAGTGGAGGTGGCACGTAAAACGGCCAGCCGCGTCGTCTATATGGAGAACGGTCACATTGTGGAACAGGGCGATGCCAGCCGCTTTACACAGCCGCAAACCGAGGCGTTTGCTCACTATCTTTCGCACTAAGTCAGGATGCTAAAAATGAAAAAAATGGTACTTGCTGCACTGCTTGCTGGTTTTAGCCTGAGCGCTACGGCGGCTCAGACGATTCGTTTTGCGACCGAAGCCTCTTATCCTCCTTTTGAGTTTGTGGATGCGGACAACAAGATTCAGGGCTTTGATGTCGATCTGGCCAATGCGCTGTGTAAAGAGATTGACGCGACCTGCACCTTCACCAATCAGGCGTTCGACAGCCTGATCCCAAGCCTGAAATTCCGTCGCTTTGATGCGGTGATGGCGGGCATGGATATCACGCCAGATCGTGAAAAACAGGTTCTGTTCACCAAGCCTTACTATGACAACTCCGCGCTGTTTGTTGCCCAGAAAGGCAAAGTCGCCAGCGTGGAAGCGCTGAAAGGCAAGCGGGTTGGCGTCCAGAACGGCACCACCCATCAGAAATACCTGACTGAGAAACACAGCGAAATCACCACCGTTCCTTACGACAGCTATCAGAATGCGGTGCTGGATCTGAAAAATGGCCGTATTGATGCTGTGTTCGGTGACACCGCAGTCGTCAACGAATGGCTGAAGCAGAATGCCGCACTGGCTGCCGTCGGCGAGAAAGTCACAGACAAAGCCTACTTTGGTACCGGCCTGGGCATTGCGGTACGTACCGGTAACACCGATCTGCAGACCAGATTCAATGGCGCGCTGGATAAGATCAAAGCAGACGGCACGTACAAAACCATCTACAGCAAATGGTTCCAGCAGTAATCTCTGATGAATGAAATGATGACCCTCGCAAGCGCCGCCGGCATGACCGTCGGCCTTGCTGTTTGTGCTCTCATCGCTGGCCTGGTGCTGGCGATGATTTTCGCTGGCTGGGAGTCACTGCGCCTGAAACCGCTGGCGTGGATTGGCACCGGTCTGGTGACGCTAATCCGCGGCCTGCCGGAAATTCTGGTAGTGCTGTTTATCTATTTTGGTGCCTCACAGCTGCTGCTCACCCTCTCTGACGGCTTCACCCTGAATTTCGGCCTGTTTCAGTTACCGATTCAGGTAGAAATTGAAAACTTCGACGTCAGTCCGTTCCTGTGCGGTGTGATTGCGCTGGCGATGCTCTATGCCGCCTACGCCTCGCAGACGCTGCGCGGCGCGCTGAAAGCGGTGCCGATGGGTCAGTGGGAGTCGGGTCAGGCGCTGGGTATGAAAAAATCGGCCATCTTTCTCCGGCTGATTATGCCCCAGATGTGGCGTCACGCCCTGCCCGGTCTGGGCAATCAGTGGCTGGTGCTGCTGAAAGATACTGCGCTGGTCTCGCTGATTAGCGTCAACGATCTGATGCTGCAAACCAAAAGTATCGCCACCCGCACGCAGGAGCCGTTTACCTGGTTCCTGGTGGCGGCCGCTATCTACTTAGTGATCACGCTCTTCAGCCAGGCGGTGTTACGCCGCATCGAACTGCGCACCACCCGCTTTGAACGGGGGAACAGCTAATGCTGGCCTATCTGCCTGAACTCCTGAAAGGGTTGCATACCAGCCTGACGCTGACGGCAGCCTCGCTGGTCGTGGCCCTGCTGCTGGCGCTGCTCTTCACCGTGGTACTGTCGCTGAAAACGCCGGTGTTCAACCCGCTGGTCAAAGGCTTTATTACACTGTTTACCGGCACACCGCTGCTGGTGCAGATCTTCCTGATCTATTACGGTCCGGGACAGTTTCCCTCGATCCAGCAGATCCCCTGGCTGTGGCATTTACTGTCGCAACCCTGGCTGTGCGCGATGCTGGCGCTGTCACTGAACAGCGCGGCTTACACCACACAGCTATTTTACGGTGCGGTGCGTGCGATTCCTTCCGGTCAGTGGCAATCGTGTGCCGCGCTCGGCATGAGCCGCAAAGATACCCTGCGCATTCTGCTGCCGTATGCATTTAAACGCGCCCTCTCCTCCTACTCCAATGAAGTGGTGCTGGTGTTCAAAGGCACCTCGCTGGCCTACACCATCACCCTGATGGAAGTCATGGGCCACGGACAGTTGCTCTATGGCCGCACCTACGACATCACGGTCTATGCCGCGGCGGGTCTGGTTTATCTCTGCGTTAACGGTTTGCTGACGCTGATGATGCGGCTGATCGAAAAGCGCGCCCTGGCCTTCGAACGACGTAACTGATATCCGGGCGAGGCCCCTCGCCCTTTTCGCCTGAAAAATCACACTAATTGCATAAAAATGCATTTTATGGCAGGGTATCGCCTTCTCTGGCTGACCACTTCACAGGAATCATAAAATGAAAAAATGGATTGTTGCCGCTGCGCTGGCTTCGCTGGCACTTACCGCCCAGGCAGCGGAAAAGATTCGCTTCGCCGCCTCAGCGACCTACCCGCCGTTTGAATCACTGGACCGGGAAAATAAACTGGTGGGATTCGATATCGATCTGGCCAAAGCGCTGTGCCAGCAGATGAAAGCGGAGTGTACCTTTACCAACAATGCCTTCGACAGCCTGATCCCGTCACTGAAGTTCCGCCGCTATGATGCGGTGATTTCCGGCATGGATATCACCACTGAGCGCAGCAAGCAGGTCGATTTTACCCAGCCTTATTACGCTAACTCCGCCATCGTGATCGCCCGTAAAGGCCAGTTCAGCAACTTTGGTGAGCTTAAGGGCAAGCGCATTGGCGTGGAAAACGGCACCACTCACCAGAAGTACCTGCAGGATAAGCATCCGGAAGTGAAAGTGGTGGCATATGACAGCTATCAGAATGCGATTCTGGATATGAAGAGTGGCCGGCTGGATGGCGTGTTTGGCGACAGCGCGGTGGTGAATCAGTGGCTGAAGACCAATGCAGATCTCGCCACTGTCGGTGAACATGTTACGGATGCGGACTACTTTGGCACCGGTCTCGGCATTGCCGTGCGTAAAGGCAATACGGTGCTTCGCGATCAGTTCAATCAGGCACTGAACGAACTGAAAGCCAACGGCAGCTGGCAGCAGCTTAATCAGAAGTGGTTCCCTGAGTAATTACCGGCTGAGGCTGCCTCTGCCGATGCTTTCCCGGACTCGTGCTGACGGCGGGTTAACAGTGTCAGCACTTCAAAATGGGCGGTGTGGGGAAACATATCGAACAGTTGCACCTTCGTCACCTCATAGGCATTCAGTCGGGCAATATCCTGCGCCATGGTCTGCGGATTACAGCTTGAATAGAGCAGATAATCCGGGGCCATCTGGCTGAGATAGTCACACAGCGCCTCACCAATCCCACGACGCGGTGGATTAACCAGCACCAGCTGCGGCACCTCATCGCGTCCGGTCGCAAACGCCGTAGAATCCAGCGCCGCAAACTGCACTTTTTCCAGCCCCAGCATCTCAGCGGAACGCTGGGCGCATTTTATCGCCTCGGCGCTGATCTCAATGCCCGTCAGTTCCATCTCCGCTGTCGCGCAGTGCAGACCAAAACCGCCCACGCCGCAGAAGAGATCCCACATGCTGTTGACCGGCAGCGCCCTGACCCAGTCGCGCGCGGTGGCATAGAGTGCGCTGGCAACCTGCGGGTTGGTCTGGAAGAAGCTTTGCGGGCGGATCCACAGCGGCACGCCGTTGAAGTTCTCTGCCAGCGACTGCGCGGGCGTCAGCGCAATCTCCTCTTCCCCCTCCAGAATCGCCATATGCACCGGCTGAATATTGGCAGAGATCACCGCCAGCTGCGGCAACTGCTGTTGCAGCCACGGCAATGCGGCGCGCAGCTGTTCCAGTTTCGCGGTTGAGCGCAGGACAAAACGCAGCATCACGCCGCCCTGCTGGCTTTCGGTTATCAGCAGAAATTTGAGTTCGCCGCGTTTGCGCGCCACGTTATAGGGCGTCAGTCCGGCACGGGCAATAAACGGCTTAAGTGCAGCAAAAACCGGCTGGAAGCTGGCGGGATAGAGCGGACAATCGCACAGATCCACAGCTTCACCATCACGATGGATTAATCCCAGCACCGGACGCTCGACGCTGCCACTTACCACCATTTTGGCTTTATTACGAAATGCCTGCTGCGGTGAGGTGACCGGCGGCAACCAGGCAGTGACCGGCTGCTCAGCCAGTAACTGTTCCAGCATCGACTGTTTTTCGTTCAACTGAGTGGGATAGGGTTTTTCCAGCCACTGACAGGAGCGGCAACGGTTAGCGTCATAAAGCGCGCAGTGCATGGTAAAGCCTTAACGATCGGGTCGGGCGGAGCGCGATTGTATCATCGCTTCCTGAAAAAAGCGCGGCTGCTGGCAGGCAGAAACAGCAGCAGGAGCACCAGCAGATCGGGGATTTTCTGCGACAGGGTATGGTGGATAATCTGGACGTTGTTGTCGCCATCAATGCTGAAAATCTCAGGGTAGATCCAGCCCAGCGAGGCGACCAGCATATAGCTGAGCACAATCACCTGCGTCGCCACATAGCCCCAGCGTCCACGGTTACTGCCGCGCATCAGCGTAAAGGCGCAGCGCAGTTCGAACAGGAAGATCAGCTGGCTGGCGACAAAGATGAGTGTCGCGTCCCAGGACTGGGCGCTGCGGTGAACAAAATTGGCGAGTTCACTGTAACCCAGCTCGTTTGCCAGCATCAGGACGCTCAGGCAGCGGGTCGCAATAATAGCAATGCCCGCAACCGTCACCGGAACCGGCGCGATTGAAAGCGTGGCACTGCTTTTGAAGATTTCTGACATAGTCCCTGACTCCACCTGATCGAAAAACGGGCCGGTCAGACCGGCCCGTTCATATAGTGGCAAAGGTTACGGATTTCAGCCACGTTTAGCTTTCTGAATATCGCTTAAACGTTGTTTTTCTTCGTGTGCCATCACCCGCCAGGCGATAAAACCAACTAAACCGACCACAAACAGGATCAATGAAGCCAGCGCATTGATTTCCGGGTTAACGCCGCGTCGCACGGTGGCGAAGATCGCCATCGGCAATGTGGTGGCACCCGGCCCGGTTACAAAGCTGGCGATCACCAGATCGTCGAGTGACAGGGTAAACGCCAGCAGCCAGCCGGTCACAATAGCCGGAGCAATCATGGGCACGGTAATCACGAAAAAGACCTTCAGCGGCGTTGCGCCTAAATCCATCGCCGCCTCTTCGATGGAGCGGTCCAGCTCACGCAGACGCGAGTTAATCACCACTGCCACATAGGCGGTACAGAAGGTGACGTGGGCCAGCCAGATGGTCAGCATGCCGCGTTCGCTCGGCCAGCCAAAGGCGTTGCCCATTGCCACAAACAGCAGCAGCAGCGACAGGCCGGTGATGACGTCGGGCATCACCAGCGGCGCGGTCAGCATAAAGGCAAAACCATTGTGGCCGCGGAAGCGACCAAAGCGCACGATAATCACCGCCGCCAGCGTGCCCAGCACCACCGCCATGGTAGCGGAGAGACCGGCAATGCTCAGACTCAGCAGAACGGCGTCAATCATCGCGCTGTCCTGAAAGAGCACCCTGTACCAGTGGAACGAGAAGCTCTCCCACACCGTTACCAGCGGTGAGCTGTTGAAGGAGTAAACCACCAGCAGCAGCATCGGCGCATAGAGGAACAGGAAGCAGCAAACCAGAATCCCGGTACGCCAGGGTGAGCGAATGGTTGGCAAATTATTCATGCCTTCTCTCCCATTTCACGGTTTTGATGCTTGTGGAACCAGATGATCGGCAGAATCAGGATCAGCAGAATGATAACCGCCAGCGCGGAGGCCACCGGCCAGTCGCGGTTGTTAAAGAACTCCTGCCACAGGATACGGCCAATCATGATGCTGTCCGGCCCACCCAGCAGTTCAGGGATCACGTACTCCCCCACCGCCGGGATAAACACCAGCATCGACCCGGCGATAATGCCCCCTTTGGTCAGCGGGACAATCACGCTGAAAAAGGTCTTCAGCGGACGCGCACCCAGATCCAGTGAGGCTTCCACCAGCGAGTAATCAATGCGGGTCAGCGCGGTGTAGATTGGCAGCACCATAAACGGCAGATAGCAGTAGACGATACCGATATAGACCGCTGTATTGGTGTAGAGGATCACCAGCGGATGATCGATCACACCCAGCCACAGCAGGAACCGGTTCAGAATACCGTTGTTGTTAAGCAGCCCCATCCAGGCGTAGACGCGCACCAGAAATGAGGTCCACGACGGCAGGATCACCAGCAGCAGCAGAATGGTGCGCATGGATGGCTTGCTGTGCGCCACGGCCCACGCGAGCGGGTAGCCAATCAGCAGACAGATCACCGTGGAGATCGCCGCCACTTTCAGCGACTGCAGATAGGCATCGACGTAGAGCGGATCGTCGGTCAGCGTCAGGTAGTTGCCGAAATTGAGCACAATGCTGAACTGGTCATCAGCCCAGCTCACCAGCTCGGTGTAGGGGGGAATCGCTCGCGCAATGTCCGCGAAGCTGATCTTCAGCACCGTCAGAAACGGCAGCAGAAATAACAGCACCAGCCAGACATAAGGCAAGGCGATCACCAGCTTGCGGCCATGCTGCATTTTTATCCGCGTGGCCCAGCGTTGCAGCGGCGTGCCGACCAGTCGGGCAGGCGCTTTAGCGCGTTGGAAAATCTGGCTCATAGCCGCTCCTTAAACCGTCAACACCACGCAGCTGTCGCATTCCCAGCAGAGGCGGACTTCATCACCCCAGGTCGGCAACCCTTTGCGGTAGCGATGTGCGTTTTGCAACTGTGCGCTGATCATCTGTCCGCTGTGCAGACGGACATGGAAGATAGAGAGGTCGCCGAGATAGGCGATGTGGACCACTTCACCCACCGCAAAGTTGCAGCCATCGGCAGGCACCTCATCGCACAACATCACTTTTTCCGGGCGCAGTGCGACATGGACCGGAACGTTATCCACCACCGAGACATCGGAGTCGACTTTCAGCGGATGCATCAGGCCGGGACTGTCAATCACCAGGCCATCCGCCTGACGTTCACGCAGTAAGCCTTCGAAAACATTAACCGAACCGATAAATTCCGCGCTGTAGCGGCTGGTAGGATGCTCGTAGATCTCCTCCGGTTCACCAATCTGCACGAACTTGCCGCGATTCATAATCGCGATACGGCCCGCCATGGTCATCGCCTCTTCCTGGTCGTGCGTCACCATCACGCAGGTAGCGCCAACACGCTCCAGAATATCGACCACTTCCAGCTGCATCCTGTCGCGCAGCTTCTTGTCCAGTGCCCCCATCGGCTCATCCAGCAGCAGCAGTTTCGGCCGCTTCGCCAGGCTGCGGGCCAGCGCCACACGCTGACGCTGACCACCGGAGAGCTGGTGCGGTTTGCGTTTAGCAAACTCCTGCATATGCACCAGCGCCAGCATCTCTGCTACCCGGCTGGTGATCTCCCCTTTCGGCAGCCGGTCCTGTTTCAGACCAAAGGCGATATTCTGCTCCACCGTCATGTGGGGAAACAGCGCGTAGGACTGGAACATCATGTTGATCGGGCGCTGATAGGGAGCAACGTGGGACAGATCCTGACCATCCAGCACAATCTGCCCGCTGGTTGGCGGCTCAAAACCGGCCAGCATGCGCAGCAGCGTTGATTTACCACAGCCCGATGCGCCCAGCAGGGCAAAGATCTCACCTTTATAAATTGTCAGGCTGACATCATCCACGGCGTGTTGCCCGTCAAAGGATTTGGTCAGATTGCGAATTTCCAGCAGTGGCGTTAACGCCTTTGCGGTTTTATTTTGAGGACGGGGAATGGCATCGTTCACAAAGGTTCTCTCCGGAGCCAGGCGGAACATGGCGACAAAATGTGCCGCTAAAAATGGCACAACAGAGGCCGACACCGCGCCTCTGTTGCTGATACATGACAGGTCAATCCGTTAAGGACGAATTACTTACCACTTTTTACTTTAGTCCATGCGCGCGTACGCACACGATCCAGTTTTGGATCCTGGACTTTCAGCACAAACAATTTCGACATCGCTTCAGGCGTCGGGAAGATACCCGGGTTGTTGCGGACATCGGCATTGATCAGCGGCAGCGACGCTTTGTTGCCGTTGGCGTAGTTCATTTTGTTGGAGACATCGGCGATCACTTTCGGATCCATGATGTAGTTCAGCCAGGCGTAAGCGCCATCGAGGTTTTTCGCATCTTTCGGGATCGCCATCATATCGAAGAAGGCCAGTGCGCCCTCTTTCGGAACGCTGTAGCCCAGATGTACGCCATTTTTCGCCGCATCAGCACGGTTTTTCGCCTGCAGAATATCGCCCGACCAGCCAATGGCAACGCAGATATTACCGTTGGCCAGATCGTTGATGTACTGCGACGAATGGAAGTAGCGGATATTCGGACGCAGTTTCAGCAGCAGGTCAGTGGCCGCGCCGGAATACTCTTTGGCATCAGAGGTGTTAGGATCTTTGCCCAGGTAGTTGAGCACCGTGGCGAAAATCTCTTCTGGCGCATCCAGGAAGGAGACGCCGCAGCTTTTCAGCTTCTCCAGGTTTTCCGGCTTCAGCACCAGATCCCAGCTGTTGACCGGCGCATCGGCGCCCAGTGCGGCCCTGACCTTGTCGACGTTGTAGCCGATACCGGTGGTGCCCCACAGATAAGGGATGGCATATTTGTTACCCGGATCGTGCTGCGCCACTTTTTCCATCAGCGCCGGATCGAGATTTTTGTAGTTAGGCAGTTTGCTCTTATCCAGCGGCTGGAATACCCCGGACTGCAGCTGACGCGCCAGGAAGCTGGAGGATGGCACCACCACATCATAGCCGGTGCTGCCCGCCATCAGTTTGCCTTCCAGGACTTCGTTGGAGTCAAACACATCGTAGACCACTTTGATGCCGGACTGCTTTTCAAAGTTCGGCACGGTGTCTGGCGAAATATAATCGGACCAGTTGTAGACGTGCAGCGTTTTATCTTCCGCCATGCTGCTGGCCGATGCGGCCATCAGCGCAGCAGCTACCACAGCTGACAGCCATTTCTGACGTGAGTTGAACATATTTTTCCATCCTCCTGAGCGGGTCATTACAACGCTGCAAACCAGAGATCCCTGCATTGCGTTCTGTACAAGACGTCAGTGACACAATGAATCATTATTCAGCGGGAGTTTAATAGCAAAAACCTATAGCTGAGGCGCAGTTACGCGCCTGTTACAGCCCCGCAAGCATAGCCCCCCCGGTCAGGCTTCACCAGACCCCAGCGTAAAAAACGCCTGAAACCGATATTTTATGCATGTTTGAGCTATGAGGTTCGGCTTTGATGGCATAAACCACGACTAATATCTGGCGTTAAAGGGCAAAGTGCAGAATAAAAAATTATCGCGGCAGTGGATGGCGGGCATAAAAAAGCCGTCTCAGGGACGGCTTAGTGTGTGACCATGTCGGGCTTAGTGCAGCACAGAATGAACGCTGGTCACCGGAACGTGCTCTTCTTCTTCGCCCACAATCAACAGATTGTTGGCAAAGGCTTCCAGGATCACCATCGAGATCTGCTCTTCACTCTGTTTCATAAAGTGCGAGAACTGACCAAAGGTTAACCCGGCGGTAGTAATCATTGACTGACAGACAATGAGTTTCGGCAGATTATCATCCTGAATGTCGATAAATGCTTTCACCGTCAGCGAACTGGCATTGATCTGCGACAAATCGCCAACCAGTGGAATCAGCGCCGTCGGCTTCACTTCAGCCAGCGCCGAAAACAGAATGACGTTGTCGACCAGATCGATTTTGGCGTCAAACACCCCATCGAAGTTTTGCATGTGCGGCAGATGAAGTGCCTGACAGGCATCGCATTCGAACCAGGTGATATTTTGCTGATCCAGCCAGCGACGCAGCAGGTCGATATCCGGAACGACAAGAGAATCCATCGTAAAATCCCAGTGGGGTGATAAACAGGCGACTTAGCTTACGGAAAAATGCGCGACGATGCCATGAAAACCGCTGAAAAGCGCGTGTCAGCCAGCGGTTTTAGGACGGAGCCCGGGGATGGCCTGCTGCTCAATCCGCGCGATCATCAGGGCGGCGATGTTAAGGTCACTGCTGGTTTCAATGCCTTCAAGACCGGGCGAGGCGTTAACTTCCATCACCAGCGGGCCGCGATGGGCGCGCAGAATATCGACGCCCGCCACTTCCAGCCCGAGCGTGGCCGCCGCTTTCACGGCGATCTGGCGCTCCTGTTGCGTAATGACGATCGGATAAGCTTTGCCGCCGCGATGCAGATTTGAGCGGAAGTCGCCCTCTTTCGCCACCCGCTCAATCGCTGCCACCACCTGATTGCCAATCACCAGACAGCGAACATCACGACCCTGCGCTTCTTTAATAAACTCCTGTACCAGAATATGGGCATTCAGGCCGCGAAAGGCATCGATAACGCTTTCCGCCGCCTGCCGCGTCTCCGCCAGCACCACGCCAATGCCCTGGGTACCTTCCACCAGCTTGACCACCAGCGGCGCACCGCCGACCAGGGCGATCAGATCAGCGGTGTCATCGGGTGAGGAGGCAAAGCCGGTAACCGGCATGTCGATGCCTTCCCGTGCCAGCAGTTGCAGCGAGCGCAATTTGTCACGGGTGCGGGTAATGGCGGCGGACTCATTCAGCGGATAACTGCCGCACATCTCAAACTGTCGCAGCACGGCCGTGCCATAAAAGGTAATAGGGTTGCCAATGCGCGGGATAACCGCATCAAAATGGCCCAGCGGTTCACCACAGTAGTGAACCGCCGGTGAGGCGGGATTAATATTCATATAGCAGGAGAGCGGATCGATGATCCGGACCTGGTGGCCGCGCGCGGCGGCCTCCTCACGCAGTCGCCGACTGGAGTAGAGCGTCTCATCACGCGACAGGATAGCTATCTTCATCGCTGCTCTCCCTTGCTGGTTTAACGCGTGGCCCAGCCCTGCTGATGCAGATAATCGAGCATAAACGGACGCGTCTCTTTAATGATCAGGCGCTGGATCAGCTCACTCCAGGTTTCGCTGCGCTGGTTGCTGTCGCGCTGCTGATAATAGAGCTCTGTGCGGCTATCGTATTCGGCCAGCACCGCCGGATCCAGCGGCTGATAGCGGTTCTCATGCACCAGCATCGCGTGCGGCATACGCGGTTTGACGTCCGGCTTTGACTCCGGATGACCCAGGCAAAAACCAAACAGCGGCAGGACAAATTTCGGCAGGCCCAGCAGTTCTGTCACTTCCGCGATGCTGTTACGGATTCCGCCGATAAAGACGCCGCCCAGATCCAGCGATTCCGCTGCGACCATAGCATTCTGACCCATCAGCGCGGTATCGACGCAGCCCAGCAGCAACTGCTCGGCACGACCCAGCTGCGCATCAGGGCAAATCTGCAGATGGCGATTAAAGTCAGCGCAGAAGATCCAGAACTCAGGCGCATCCGCGACCCATGTCTGTCCGCCCGTCAGCGTCACCAGCTTGTCGCGCAGCGCTTTGTCGGTGATACGGATAATGGAAGAACACTGTAAAAAACTGGATGTGGACGCCGATTGCGCCGCAGTAATAATCGCTTCACGCTGTGCTTCGCTGACCGGCTGGTCAGTAAAAGCGCGGATTGAACGATGGCTGCACAGTAAATCAATGGTCGGTGTCATAAAGTCTCCAGCAACATTATCTTTTTTTGTCAGTTTGATTGAACAGCTGTGGTGCTATCGCTTTCGCGGTGCGCCACATTAACAGCCAGGCAGCAGGTAGCATCAGAACCACGCCAGCAATGAACAGCACAGTCGCCAGCGTTTTCACGTCCGCCAGGTCTGGCAGCGGAAGCCAGTGGTTGATCAGCAGCAGCGCGGCCACGATTAACAGGCCGCCAGCCGCCTCCAGCACCACCACAAATCGGGGTAATCTGGCTACACTCTGCATGATATCCTCCTGCCTTAGCGGCTGACTGAGCGTCAATTATGGTCAACAACCCAAAAATTGCGCGGGTTACACGGGCTGCCGGCGCGAAAAGCCTCTGATTCAGAGGCTTCCTGACCGGTCAGCAATAGCGTGCGGGCATCAGACTAACAGGCAAATCCTGCTTTCCTTAAGCGATACGAGCGGGCATCATGGTTGCCATTCTCTGTTTCATTGTGTGATACACATCACATAATAGTCGCTGCAAGGAGTTCTCAATGATTGCTGTTATTTTTGGTCGTCCGGGCTGTCCCTACTGTGTGCGTGCCCATGAACTGGCCGACAAGCTGACCGCTGAGCGTGATGATTTTAGCTATCAGTATGTCGATATTAACGCAGAAGGCATTACTAAAGCCGATCTGGAAGCGAGCGCCGGTAAACCGGTCAGCACCGTGCCACAGATTTTCGTCGACGAAAAACATATCGGTGGTTACACCGAGTTTGCGGCCTGGACTAAAGAGAATCTGGGATTTGCCGCGTAACTACAGATAGCCGGAATGAAAAAGGCGAGACAGGTTTTCCTGTCTCGCCTTTTTACTTTCTGCCTGACACCCGTCACCCGGCACTGTTTAATTGAGAGAGGCCATCACTATCTGCATCAACCGCACCAGCAAGGCACCGCAGCCTGCCCAGAACAGCGCGCTAAGGCTCCATGCGACCACAAAAAGTGCATTGCTGTGGATAAACAGGCTGCTGTTTAACAGCAGTGCTGCCAGTAACGTTCCCCACAGCCCCATCAGCAGGGTACTTTTTAACGGGCTTTCCACCTGCACCAATGCCATCACAATACCGGGCAACATAAAGAGCAGTAATTCGGGCTGACCACGAAGTGGGCCGGGACCGACCTGCCAGAAATGACAGGTAAAGACAAACACCAGACTATACAACACCACGCCGCACAGGCGGGTAGTCCAGAGATAAGAACGCTGCGGCATACCACCCCACTGATTAAAAGTAACCCCGACAATAACCTGCTGATAACCCTGATGCGTTCAGATGGAAATAAAAAGAAACAGTTCGCTGTGGCAACGAATGAAAACAGCCAATGGCTGTGAAAGATATTTGTGATTAGAATAGCGCCGCAGTAAAGGTTCTATTTGCAGTACTGATGCAACAGCACCTCAACGGCCTGCTCACGATAGCGAAAAACAGGCTACTCTTCAATAGGTTACATGTAAACAAGAAGTTAAACAGTGAATATTAACGTCGCAGGATTGTTAAGCGGAAATGACATTTTGTTATTGTTTGTCGTTTTAGCGCTCGGCCTCTGTCTGGGTAAGTTGCGTCTGGGCTCGGTTCAGCTGGGAAATTCGATTGGCGTATTAGTGGTTTCGCTCTTATTAGGCCAGCAGCACTTTACGATCAATACCGATGCATTGAGTCTGGGCTTTATGCTGTTTATTTTTTGTGTCGGCGTCGAAGCCGGTCCCAACTTTTTTTCCATTTTCTTTCGCGACGGCAAAAACTATTTCATGCTCGCCATCGTCATGGTGGTCAGCGCACTGTTGCTGGCGCTGGGACTGGGCAAATTCTTTGGCTGGGATATCGGTCTCACCGCCGGCATGCTGGCGGGGTCGATGACCTCAACGCCGGTGCTGGTCGGGGCGGGCGATACCCTGCGGCAAAGCATCAGCGATCCGAAGCAGCTTGGATTGATGCAGGATCAACTGAGCCTCGGCTATGCCGTAACCTATCTGATAGGCCTGGTCAGTCTGATTTTCGGCGCACGTTATCTGCCCCGTCTGCAACATCAGGATCTGCCCACCTGCGCTCAGCAGATCGCCCGGGAACGCGGTCTGGATGCGGACAGCCAGCGCAAAGTCTTCCTGCCGGTGATCCGTGCCTATCGCGTCGGTCCTGAACTGGTGGCGTGGAGCGGCGGCAAAAACCTGCGTGAACTGGGCATCTATCGTCAGACCGGTTGCTACATTGAGCGCATCCGCCGCAACGGTATTCTCGCCAGTCCCGACGGTGATGCGGTGTTGCAGCTCGGTGATGATATCTCGCTGGTGGGCTATCCGGATGCTCACGCCCGGCTCGACCCCAGCTTCCGCAACGGCAAAGAGGTTTTTGACCGCGACCTGCTGGATATGCGCATCGTCACAGAAGAGATCGTGGTGAAAAACCACAATGCGGTAAACAAACGCCTCAGCAAGTTAAACCTCACCGATCACGGCTGCTTCCTGAACCGGGTGATACGCAGTCAGATAGAGATGCCGATCGACGACAGTATCATGCTGAACAAAGGTGATGTGCTGCAGGTCAGCGGCGAGGCACGACGGGTCAAAAGCGTGGCGGATCGCATTGGCTTTATCGCGATTCACAGTCAGATGACCGATCTCTTAGCCTTCTGCGCCTTCTTTATCGTGGGTCTGATGATTGGTCTGATCACCTTCCAGTTCAGCAATTTCAGTTTTGGTATTGGTAACGCCGCGGGCCTGCTGTTCGCCGGTATCATGCTCGGCTTCCTGCGCGCCAACCACCCGACCTTTGGTTATATTCCGCAGGGCGCGCTCACCATGGTCAAAGAGTTCGGTCTGATGGTGTTTATGGCGGGAGTAGGATTGAGTGCCGGTAGCGGCATTAATCACGGCCTGAGCAGCGACGGTGCAATGATGCTGCTGTGCGGCCTGCTGGTCAGCCTGATTCCGGTGATCATCTGCTATCTGTTTGGTGCTTATGTGTTGCGGATGAACCGCGCCCTGCTGTTTGGCGCCATCATGGGCGCGCGTACTTGTGCACCGGCTATGGAGATCATCAGTGATACGGCACGCAGCAATATCCCGGCGCTGGGCTATGCCGGGACCTATGCCATCGCCAACGTGTTGCTGACGCTGGCGGGGACGCTGATTGTGATTGTCTGGCCGATATTGCCCCTATAAAATTTTTTTGCCTGCGTCCAGAACTTTATTGTTAAGGGATAGTCATAATAAGTGCCACTGCTTTTCTTTGAAATCCCCAAATTGTGGAGCCCGCTGGTCTTTTTCCCGGCGGGTTTTTTTATGCCCTTTTTTCGTCCCTGTCCGTCATTCCCCACCTGATTCTCAACTGCATGTGTCATAAAACTTAAACAGTTACACAACTCAACGGCAGATTAAGAGCCTTTCTATAGACGAACAAAACGGTAAAAAGCAGGATAGACCACTGTTTAGTTAGCAATTTGTGCTGACTGATTGGGTGAGCGTGCTGTCGCTGACCGTTTTTTTTGCCGCTGTTATCGGGCCGGGCTGGCGGAATGCTGCCAGCTGCCGTTAACCGGACTGTCTGCTGAGGAATTTATCCCGAAATGGAAGAGCTGAACCATTCACTGTTTACTGCCATTAATGCCACACCGGCTTCACCCGCCTGGTTACTGCAGCTGGCGACGTTTTTTGCCAAAGATCTGATCGCCATCGTGCCGCTGTTAATCGTAGCGATGTGGCTCTGGGGACCGCGCGATCAGGTGTCTTCGCAGCGGGTACTGGTACTGAAAACCGGTATGGCGCTAATCTATGCGCTGGCGATTTCCTGGTCTGTAGGCCAGCTGTTACCACATCCCCGCCCTTTCGCTATCGGTTTTGGTTATCAGTTCCTGCATCACGCCGCCGATGACTCCTATCCCAGCGATCACGGCACCACGATATTCACCTTTGCGCTGGCCTTTATCTTCTGGCATCGCCTCTGGTCAGGTGTGGTTCTGATGGTGGCCGGTTGCGCTATTGCCTGGTCGCGGGTCTACCTTGGCGTTCACTGGCCAATGGATATGCTGGGCGGGTTCCTGGTGGGGCTGCTGAGCTGTCTGGCTTCGCATCTGGCGTGGCAGTTCTATGGCGAGCGGATGCTGGCGGTGATCAATCCACTCTATCGATCGCTGTTTGCCGTGCCGATTCGCAAAGGCTGGACGCAGGATTAAGAAAGGGACGCCTTAGCGTCCCCAGCACTGTGGCAAACCCGGATTTACCGCAGCGAATAAGCTTAAAGCGCAGGGAACAGGGTCAGAGGAGGAAAGCGTCCCGCGCCAGGGACAAAAACGCCGGGAGCGTTTTTGAACAACGCGAAGCGTTGGCCCGGCAACGGGCGCACCTCAGGGATGAGGTGCGTAATCGCGCGGGCCGAGCGTGTCATGGATGACGGATTTTGCGTCTTTCCGATCTGACCCTGTTCCCTGTGCAGGCTCGGGCTCAACGCAGTACGAGCCTGCGTCCCTGCTTACTTATGAAAACCACTTCCCGAACCAGCCATTAAATTTCATCATCACGAAATCAATCATCCGGCTGAAGAACCCGCCTTCCGGCACATCCTGCATCACCACCAGTGGCCGCTGCTCAATCGTTTTCCCATCCAGCTGGAAATCGATGGTGCCGACCACCTGATTCTTCTTCAGCGGGGCTTCCAGCTGCGGCGTAGTGAGTCTGAAACTCGCCTTCAGATTTTTCATCTGCCCTTTAGGGATGGTCAGCGCAGCATCTTTCGCTACGCCCAGATTGACCTGGCTGCGATCACCGAACCAGACCCGCTGCTGCGCAAACGGCGCATCCGCTTTAATCGGTGTGACCGTTTCAAAGAAACGGAAGCCCCATGTCAGCAGCTTTTCGCTTTCGCGGAAACGAATCGCATCGCTGGCGGTGCCCAGCACCACCGAGATCAGACGCATATCGCCTTCAGTTGCTGAAGCGACCAGATTATTTCCCGCGCCCGAGGTGTGCCCGGTTTTGACGCCATCAACCTTGAGGTTGGTGCTCCACAACAGGCGGTTGCGGTTGATCTGACGAATATTATTGAAGGTAAACTCTTTCTCTTTATTCAGCGCATACTCTTCGGGCACATCGCGGATCAGCGCCTGAGCAATCAGCGCCATGTCACGCGCGGTACTGTACTGCCCTTCTGCATCCAGACCATGCACCGTCATAAAGTGGGTATTCTGCAGTCCCAGCGCCTTCACATAGTTGTTCATCAGGCCGATAAACGAATCCTGACTGCCCGCGACATAATCCGCCAGCGCAATACAGGCGTCATTGCCGGACTGGATCACGATTCCCTTATTCAGCTCATGCACCGGAATACGATCGCCAGGTTTGAGGAACATCAGCGACGAGCCGCGCAGCTTAGGGTTGCCGGTGGCCCAGGCATCCTGTCCGACGGTAACCAGGTCATCCGGCTTGATTTTGCCCGCTTTAATCGCCTGACCAACAACATAGCTGGTCATCATTTTAGTCAGACTGGCGGGGTCGAGGCGCTGATCGGCACTGGATTCGGTTAACACTTTACCGCTGGCATAGTCGATCAGAATCCACGCTTTAGCATCAATGCCTGGCGCGGCGGGAGCCTGCTCAGCAAAAACGCTGACGGGGGCAAGAATCAGTAATGAAGTGGCAGCAAGGTGCCGCAGGCGAGATGTGAAGCGAGTGTTTGTCATGGGCTTGGCCGGATTGTCCTTGTTAAATCGAAATTCCAGGGGCAGAAAATTCTCACTCAAACGCTAACCCTTGACGGCAGCGAAAAAAACCGTCGAATCGTAAAGTTTTTTAGAGTTTAGTAGAGTAACCCTGGCACAAGTGCCGCGCGCGTGCCGCTTTTCCCCGATTCTGTCGCTATCAAAACTGCGTGAAATTCCGATTTTTCGCAGAAGAGTTAAGCCCGTCACAAATATCAGTTAACCTGAACGCCAGTCAGCCGAGGAGACCGACCATGGACTTAGCCCTTTTTGATCTGGATGAAACACTCATTTGTGAAGACAGCACCAGCCTGTGGCTGCGCTGGCTGGTATCACAGGGATTCGCCCCCAGTGAACTGATTGATCAGGAACAGGCATTAATGAGCCAGTACTATGCCGGTACGCTGTCGATTGAAGAGTATATGAATAAAACACTCTCGCCTCTGGCGGGCATGGCCACGCTTACCGTTGAAGGCTGGGTGCGCCGCTTCATTCACCGCGACATTATGCCACGCGTTTATCCTGCGGCCCGCGAGCGGATTGAGTGGCACCGTTCGCGTGGCGACAAGGTCATGATCATCTCCGCCAGCGGCGAGCATCTGGTGGTGCCGATTGCAGAGAAGCTGGGTGCCTGCGGCGCGCTGGCGATTGGCGTTGAAATCGTGGACGAGCGCTACAGCGGCAACACTTACGGCACCATGACCTATAAAGAGGGTAAAGTCACCCGACTGGGTGACTGGAAAGCGCTGCAGCAGGACGAGGCCTTTGACCGCACCTGGGCCTACAGCGATTCGATGAACGACCTGCCGCTACTGGCACAGGCCGATCATGCCCATGTCATCAACCCTGACGAACAGCTGCACCAGGAAGCGTTAAACCGCGGCTGGCAGGTTTATCACTGGGCGCGCTGACTCAGAGCCTGGTCCATCAGGCGTACTGTTGCTGGCAGCCTGGACACGGACAGCGCGGAACAATCCGTAGTACACGTAGTCCGTGAGGATTACTCGCTGCGCTCGCTCCTTCAGGGCCGCCCTGACGGGCGTTCAGGTTGCTAAAGCAGCCTGTGTGAGCACTGCCCTGGCCTAGACTGACACATAAAATAGCCAGGGGACAGGCTCTTAGCCGCGGGACGCGCCAGCGTCCTGCGCTAATCCCACTTTCAGCAGCTTGCCATTGGCCTCATCGGTCAGCACATAGAGCCAGCCATCCGGCCCCTGCCGCACATCGCGAATGCGCGCCTTCTGATCGTCCAGCAGACGCTGCTCTTCCACCACTTTCTCGCCGTTGATACTCAGACGAATCAGGTTTTTCTCTTTCAGAGCGCCGATAAACAGCGAGTTTTTCCACTGCGGAAAACGGGCGCTATTGTAGAACGCCATGCCGCTGATGGCCGGAGAATCCTTCCAGTGATAAAGCGGCGGTTCGGTACCCGCAACCTGTGTGCCTTGTGACTCCGGCACTTTGTCACCGCTATAGTCAATGCCGTAGGTTGCCAGCGGCCAGCCGTAATTCTTGCCCCGCTCCATGATATTCACTTCATCGCCGCCGCGCGGGCCATGTTCATTTTCCCATATCTTGCCGGTCCAGGGGTTAAGCGCCAGCCCCTGCGGATTACGCAAACCATAGGCCCAGATCTCTGGCCGTGCGCCGCGCTGTTTCGCAAACGGGTTATCGTCCGGCACGCTGCCATCGGCGTTGAGCCGCAGCAGTTTGCCCTGCAGCTTATCAAGATCCTGCGCAGCGCTGCTGGCAAAGTTATCGCCGAAGGCGATCCAGAGATAGCCCTGGGTATCAAACGCCAGCCGGGTTCCGATGTTGTTGCCGCTGGAGAGCATCGGCGTCTGCCGAATCACCTCGCGGAAATCGCTGAGTTGCCGGTTATCCTTGCTCAGCGTGCCCACACCTACCACCGCGCCCGCTTTGCCACTGCTGTTCGCTTCGGTATAGCTAAGCCAGACGCGACGACTGGTGGCAAAATCGGGTGCCAGCACCACGTCCAGCAGGCCACTCTGCCGTTCTGCCCAGACCTTTGGCACCCCCTGGATCGGCTGTGACAGACCGCTCTCCGGGCTCCAGCTGCGCAGTTGTCCGCTACGTTCGGTAATCAGCAGTGTTTTGTTGTCGGGCAGGAAGGCGACGGACCATGGATGTTGTAACTTATCCTGTAATAACTCGACCTTTACGTCGGCGGCAAACAGCGGCGAGGCGCAGAATAGTGCGCCACTTAGCAACAAGGTTGTTGAGAAACGGGCCATAACGATCTCCTGACGGGATAGAATGCCCTTAAGCGTAGTCAGCCCCTCTGCAATGATGTTGAGGATTTACAAAAGATTAATCAGGGCGACAGCGCTCTGCTGTCGCCCGTCAGAGTCAGGGCGCGTTAAAACTTACCGTGTCACGCACCATCGTATCGATACCAGGCTTCAGCTCGTCAAAGGTGATCGGCGTATTGCTGTTACTGACCGTTTTGCCAAAGGCTTTGCGAACCACCCGGATCAGCGGTTTGCCCGTCACCGCATCGCTGGCCTCTATCTCCAGAAACAGTTCGCTGTTCTGAGTACGATGCCCTGACACCGCCATGGTGCTGGCAACGACCGCGGCAACCGGTACCACTTCATAAAACTGCACGCCCTGGTTTTCTGCTGACACGGCGGTAATGGCGGCCCTTACCTTCAGGGTATGCGGCGTAGCCTGATTCACCAGAGGCAGACGGGTGGCTATCGCGCCTTTTAGCTGGATGTCGGTGTAACTGAGCACCTGATCCAGCGTTTGCTGAGTGACGCGTGGCGTGGGGTGCGCCGCCGGGTAGTAGATCAGCGATGTATAAAGCACATCTTTATAATGGCTGCTTTGATAATCGGGTGAAATCCAGCGCAGAGTCGGTTCACCACTGGCTGACGACGTCGGTTGCAACTGGCTGTAATCGCTTAAAAAACCTGAATATTGCTGCTTATCAGCAACATGAGATGTACAACCACTAAGCAGCACGACAGAGACCGCCAGA
This sequence comes from Pantoea pleuroti, assembly GCF_014156615.1. Classification (NCBI taxonomy): domain Bacteria; kingdom Pseudomonadati; phylum Pseudomonadota; class Gammaproteobacteria; order Enterobacterales; family Erwiniaceae; genus Pantoea; species Pantoea pleuroti. Next base: position 343,485 of record NZ_SBFD01000002.1, read on the forward strand.
AGAGCAGCAACGGAAGTTTTACGCATCATCAACTCGCTTGTATCAGGAAGGTTTAAGCAAGCATAGATAAGCCAGAGGGGAAATGCAGAATAACAGAGGCGGTTTAACGCTCTTATGCTGAATGAGTAGCAGGAAAACCCGCTGCAGAGCACAGCGGGCGAAAAAGATTACTCAAAGCAGGTGTCAGGATTCTCAGACAGGGTGATGAACTGTTTGCCACCCTGGGTCAGCGCCATAATGGTGCCGCTTTCGATATCGTAAACCCAGCCGTGCAGACGCAGCTTACCGTTACGCAGCGCGACGGACACGGAAGGATGGGTTTTCATGTTGTTCAGCTGGGCGATGACGTTCTCTTTGACCATCTCGTTCAGCTTCTTTTCTGGCGAGTCATACTCACGCTGCTCAACCACCGCTTTTGCCGCATCGGCATAGCGCAGCCAGTGCTCAACCGCAGGCATGGTATCCATGCAGGCGCAGGAGGCGATGGCGTTCATGGCACCACAGTTAGAGTGACCACAGATGATGATGTCGGAGACGCCCAGCGCGACTACCGCATATTCGATAGTGGCGGAGACACCGCCTGGCTCCGGGCCGAATGAGGGAACGATGTTGCCCGCATTGCGGATAACGAACAGCTCTCCTGGCTCCTGCTGCGTCACCAGTTCAGGCACCAGACGGCTGTCTGAACAGGAGATGAACAGCGCTTTCGGATTTTGATTTGATGCCAGGCTTTTGAAAAGATCCTTCCTTTCAGGAAACACATTCTGCTGGAAATTCAGAAATCCGTTGATGATCTCTTTCATTATTTAGCTCTCACATTATCCATTTCATTACCTGAGGGGCATAGCCCCCTCAGTGGGGTTTGCCCGTTTATTATTAATGAAAACAAGTGAATATCAACCCGCGTTTTACCGGATGCTCTGAACAGCGGCCACTGTCAGCGTTTCGCTTGTCCGCCAGTCAGAGGCTCCGCAGCCAATTTCTTTTTATAGCACGGGAAGTTATTGGAAAAAGCACGGTTTGAACCGCCCGTTTTTTTGCCTGTGCTGTGGATCGGCTTTTACGCGTTTTTTCACTACTTTACGCCCCCGGCTCGCCAGCAGAAAAGGTTTCACTTCTGCTGCTGTCTGAACTTATCCGGCAAGCGTGGCGGGCGATGGCGTTTTAGGGCGTGGCGAAACGGTTGTGCATCTGGCAGCACGGGCGCTGCGCCAGAGCCGTTGCAGGCAAGCAATGAGGGATAAGATTGAGCAGGACGGGTTCATTAAAACAACCTCGGCAGCAGGGGGTAGCGACTGCCGGGAGAGCAGCGTTAACGCTTAACCATACTGCTGCTGATGCGCTTTTTTACGTCGCAGATAGTCCTCATCTGCACGAAGTTTGTCCCAGTAGCCTTTGAAAACAGCCGCCGCCGCGGCTTTTTCCTCGTTGACGCCGCGCGGCAGCTCCTTGCCATCCGCGTCATATTTGCGTCCGCCCTTGTGGTTGCTGTAACGGCGCGCACGGGTATACCCCATCTGAATAAATTTGCGCGCCATATCCATGCCGACAAAATCGTCCTTGCGCCGATACTCCTCAAACAGCGCCATGATTTTCTCAGCCGACTCTTCAGCAATGGGAACGGTACGAAAACGCCAGTGTGGCAGTATTTCGCCTTTATAAGGCTCGACCATCAGCACGCCCTGCTCGCCACGCCCGACCTGATAAAGCTCGGGGTGCTGGCGGAAGTCGATAGTGCTGAAGTCCTGATCATAATCGAAAGGTTTCATCTCTTTAGTTTAGGATCAAGTGCGTCGCGCAGCCCGTCTCCGAGTAAATTAAATGCCAGAACGGTAAGGAAGATGGCCAGGCTGGGGAAAATCGCCACGTGAGGCGCGATAACCATGTCGGCCCGCGCCTCATTCAGCATTGCACCCCACTCCGGCGTAGGCGGTTGCGCTCCTAGTCCCAGAAACGACAGGCTGGCCGCGGTAATGATTGAGGTACCAACCCGCATGGTAAAATAGACCACAATCGGCGATACCGTGCCGGGCAGGATATGCCGCATCAGGATAGTCCAGTCAGAAGCGCCAATACTGCGTGCCGACTCAATATAGGTCTGATGCTTCAGCACCAGCGTATTGCCGCGAACCAGCCGGGCAAACGCCGGGATACTGAAGATAGCGACCGCCACAATCACATTACTCATGCCGCTGCCCATAATCGCCACCACCGCAATCGCCAGCAGAATGCCGGGAAAGGCAAACAGCACATCGCAGATACGCATGGTGATGCGGTCCCACCAGCCTTCGTAATAGCCGGCTAACAGCCCAAACAGCGTGCCGATCAGCGCGCCGATCACCACCGAAAAGAAGCCCGCAATCAGGGAAATCCGCGTGCCGACCAGCACCCGGCTGAAGATGTCGCGCCCCAGCGAATCGACGCCAAACAGATGCATCAGCGAGGGGCCGTCATTGAGCCGGTCATAATCGAAGTAGTTCTCTGCGTCGAATGGCGCAATCCACGGGGCGATAACCGCCAGCACAATCAGTATCAGCACAAACAGCCCGGCCAGCAGCGCCACCGGCTGTCCTCTGAAACGCCGCCAGAATTCACGCCACGGCGTTCGCACCCGATTCTCCGCAATCAGCGGCATCGTTTTCAGTGCCGCTTCGCGTCGCCAGTTTTTCATCGCGACTCCTTAAAGCGAATAGCGGGATTAATCACCGCATAGAGCATGTCGACAAACAGGTTGATCAGAATAAACTCCAGTGAAAACAGCAAAACTTCCGCCTGAATAACCGGGTAATCGCGCATCGCCACGGAATCGACCAGCAGCCGCCCCAGGCCCGGCCAGTTAAACACCACCTCGACCACGATCGATCCGCCCAGCAGGAAACCAAACTGCAGCCCCATCATCGTCACCACCGGGATCATGGCGTTGCGCAGGCCATGCTTCACCACCACCAGCGACTCGCGCACTCCTTTGGCCCGGGCGGTCCGCATATAATCTTCCTGCATCACCTCCACGAATGAGGCGCGGGTAAAGCGCGCCATCACCGCCGCCACCGCCGCGCCCAGAGTGATGGAGGGCAGAATGTAATGTTTCCAGCTCTCTGCACCGACGGTTGGCAGCCATCCCAGCTCCACTGAGAAGACCTGCATCAGCAGCATGCCCAGCGCAAAGGCGGGAAACGAAATGCCCGACACCGCCAGGGTCATCCCCAGTCGATCGGGCCAGCGATTGCGCCAGACAGCGGAAACGATGCCGATTGCCATGCCAAAAATCACTGCCCAGATCATGCTGACCAGCGTCAGCCACAAAGTTGGCATAAAGCGTGAGGCGATCTCTTCCGCGACCGGCCGCTTCGAGACCATCGACTGGCCGAAATCGCCCTGCAGCGCATTCAGCATAAAGTGCCAGAACTGCTGCGGCAGCGGCAGGTCGAGTCCCAGCTCCTGACGCACCAGCGCCACCACCGAGGCATCGGCTTCCGGCCCGGCGATCAGACGCGCCGGGTCGCCCGGCAGCAGGTGAACAAACAGGAACACCAGCACCGCCACAATCAGCAGCGTGGGGATCAGCCCAAAGAGTCGTTTGAGAAAATAGTTAAACATGCAACATCCTGCAGCTGCGGCCAGCCTCACGGGCTGGCCGTCTCCGTTACTTCAGAGTTGCCTCATCGAAATTGAATGAGGTATCGGGCATTACATAAAAACCACTGAGGTTTTTGCTGTTGGCAGAAACCAACTGCTCAACCACCAGTGGGATCCATGGGTGATCCTGCCAGATGGTATCCTGCGCATCTTTATAGAGACGCGCTTTCTCAGCACGGTCGGTGGTTTTCAGCGCATCTGCCAGATCTTTATCGACCTTAGGATTGCTGTAAAACGCGGTATTGAAGATCGCCGGTGGCCAGGCCGTAGTAGCAAACAGTGGCGTCAGCGCCCAGTCCGCTTCGCCGGTTGAGGCAGACCAGCCGGTATAGAACATGCGCACGCCGCTCTCTTTCTGGCCTTTGCCTTCTACTTCAGCGGCACGCTGACCCGCATCCATCGCCGTAACTTTAACTTTCACGCCAACCTGCGCCAGCTGCTGTTGGGTGAACTGCAACACTTTCTGCGCGGTGCTGTGGTTGTGTGATGACCAGAGCGTGGTTTCAAACCCGTTCGGGTAACCCGCCTCTTTCAGCAGGGCTTTCGCTTTGGCCGGATCGTAGCTGATGGCCGGATAGGTCTGAGCGAAGTCGATGGTGGGCGGTACGATGCCGGTAGCAGGCGTGGCGTAACCGGAGAACGCCACTTTCGCCAGCGCCTGACGGTTGATGGCATACTCCAGCGCTTCACGTACCTTCGGATTGTCGAACGGCTTCTGAGTGACGTTAAGGCTGATGTAACGCTGCATAATCGATGGCGTAGTTACCACTGCAAGCTTGCTGTTCTTCTCCAGCAGTTTTGCCTGCTCATAGGGCACCGGGAAAGCAAAGTTCGCTTCGCCGGTCTGCAGCATCGCCGCGCGGGTGTTGTTGTCCACCACTGGTCGCCAGGTAATGCTGTCCAGCTTCGGATAGCCCGGCTTCCAGTAGCCGTCCCACTTCTTCACCTTCACAAAATCGGTCTGGTTCCAGGTTTCAAACACAAACGGGCCGGTTCCTACCGGATGGAAACCGATCTCTTTGCCATATTTTTTCAGCGCGGTGGGCGAAATCATCGCCGCCGCCGGATGGGCCAGAATGTTGATAAAGGCGGAGAACGGCTCTTTCAGCGTTACTTTTACCGTAGTCGGATCCACCACTTCGGTGCTGGCGATATGTTTAAACAGGTTGTAGCGCTTGAGATGGTTATCCGGGTTGCTGGCACGATCGAGGTTGACCTTTACCGCTTCCGCATTGAAGTCAGTGCCATCCTGGAATTTAACCCCGGAACGCAGTTTGATGGTGTAGGTCAGGCCGTCGGCGCTGGCCTGATAGCTCTCAGCCAGCACGTTGGTGAGCTTCATCTCTTTATCAAAGCCAAACAGGCCCTGATAGAAGGATTTCGCGACCGCCTGCGACAGCGTGTCGTTGGCGTCATAGGGATCGAGAGTGGTGAAGTTGGACGCGACAGCAATCACCGCATCCTGTGCTGCCCAGGCGGGCAATGCCATTGCGCTGCTTAACACGCCAGCCGCCAGTAACCCTTTACGCATCGTAATCTGCATCTTGTTCTCCTGTAATCCCTGTCGGGTTGGTCGCCGGGGCGACATCGTCACTGTTCAGGTCGCGCTGATAACGTGGCGGGCGACGAAATGGCCCGGAGCCACCTCCATCAGCGGCGCCACTTCAGGTTCATCCCCTAACGCATGAATCGGGCTGGGGATCTCATCGACCAGTAAGGCTCGTTCGCGACGCCGGTGAGCCGGATCGGCTACCGGCACCGCTGCCATGAGTTTTCGGGTGTAAGGGTGCTGAGGCTGCTCAAACACCGCCTGACGCGGCCCCATCTCGACAATCTGACCGAGATACATCACCGCCACGCGGTGGCTGATACGCTCCACCACCGCCATATCGTGAGAAATAAACAGGAAGGCGATGCCAAACTCGCGCTGCAGGTCGAGCATCAGATTAATTATCTGCGCCTGAATTGACACATCCAGCGCCGAAACGGACTCATCGGCGATCACCACTTTGGGGTTCAGCGCCAGCGCGCGGGCTATACAGATGCGCTGACGCTGGCCGCCGGAAAATTCATGGGGATAGCGCTGAGCATGTTCCGGTAGCAGACCCACTTTATCCAGCAGCCAGGCGACGCGCTGCTCCGCCTCACGACGCGGCATCGCCTTGTGAACCAGCAGCGGCTCCATAATGGAGAAGCCAACCGTCAGCCGGGGATCGAGCGAGGCGTAGGGATCCTGGAAGATAAACTGAATGTCGCGTCGCAGATGGGCCAGCGCGGCACCCGACAAATGGTCTATCCGCTGCCCGTCAAACGTCAGGGTGCCACCCTGACTGGCAACCAGCTTCAGCAGCGATCGTCCGGTGGTCGATTTACCACAGCCAGACTCCCCCACCAGCGCCAGTGTCTCACCGGCATAGAGATCAAAACTGACTTTTTCGACGGCATGCACCCGGCTTTTGACGCGGTTCAGCAGGCCGCCGCGAATATCAAAGCGGGTGACCAGATCGCGCACCTGCAAAATGGGTGGCTGCAGGCGGCGAACCGTATCCTGCGGTACGTCATCAACGGCATCGCTGTGCAGCAACGGAAATTTGGCTGGCAGGGGCTGGCCCTGCATCGAACCGAGCTTTGGCACCGCCGCCAGCAGCGCCTGGGTATAGGGCTGCTGCGGGGCGCTGAACAGCCTGGCTACCGGGGCATTTTCTACTACTTCGCCGCGATACATCACCTGAACCCGATCGGCCATTTCGGCGACCACGCCCATATCGTGAGTGATAAAAATCACGCCCATCTGCATCTCTTTTTGCAGCACGCGGATAAGCTGCAGAATCTGCGCCTGAATGGTGACGTCGAGCGCGGTGGTCGGCTCATCGGCAATCAGCAGGGCCGGTTTGCAGCAGAGCGCCATGGCGATCATCACGCGCTGACGCATCCCGCCCGAAAGCTGATGCGGAAAGCGGGATAACACCTTTTGCGCATCGGGAATTCGTACCAGATCCAGCATCCGGCGCGCTTCGGCCAGCGCGCCAGCGTGGCTCAGGCCCTGATGCAGACGGATGGATTCCGCGATCTGCTCGCCCACGGAGAAGACCGGATTCAGCGAGGTCATCGGCTCCTGGAAGATCATCGCCATATCCGCACCGCGCACCCGGCGCATCTGACCTTTTGAGGCGCGCATCAGATCCAGCACGTCGCCGTTGCGACGCCGCAGCAGCACCTCGCCGCTGACCCTCCCGCCAGCCTGCTCAATCAGCCGCATCAGCGCCAGCGAGGTCACTGATTTCCCCGAGCCTGACTCCCCCACCAGCGCCAGCGTTTCGCCGCGAAACAGATCGAGTGACAAATGACGCACCGCGTCAGTGACGGTGGTTTCGTGCTGAAAACGCACATTGAGATCGCGCACCGCCAGGACCTGCTCAGGGGCCAGCGGCGGTAACGTTTGCCTGTCGCTCATCTCTGCTCCTTAACTTTCACGATAGATAGCGACGTCTGCCACTTCGCCAACCCGCGCCACACCGCGATACATCCCTTCGCTGTTGAACGGCAGCGCCACATTGCCTGCGCGGTCGACGGCAATCAGCCCCCCGCTGCCGCCCAGCTCCAGCACACTGTCATGAATGACATTAACTGTGGCCTGCTGCAGCGAGCGCCCGGCGTAGCGCATCTGCGCTGCCACATCGTAGGCCGCCAGCGTCCGCATAAAGACTTCTCCGGTGCCGGTACAGGAGACCGCCACGCTGTCGTTACTGGCGTAACAGCCCGCGCCTGGCAGCGGCGAGTCGCCGACCCGCCCGGCCTGCTTGTTGGTCATACCGCCCGTTGACGTGGCGGCCGCGAGGTTGCCCTCAAGATCCAGCGCGACGGCCCCCACCGTACCAAACTTACGGTCCGGGTCGAGCGGGTCGTCGCTGTGCGCAGCACCATCATGGTCCAGGACTGCCGTATCGCTGTTCAGCGCGCGCTGCAACTGCTCCCAGCGTTCCGGGGTAGAGAAGTAATCAGGCGTGACCGTTTCCAGCCCGTGCGCTTCAACAAACTGCTCTGCGCCCTCGCCGATAAACAGGACATGCTCGCTATGTTCCAGCACGGCACGTGCCGCCAGCACCGGATTCCGTACCCGCGTTACGCCCGCGACCGCTCCTGCACCCAGCGTGCGGCCATCCATGATGCAGGCATCGAGTTCATGTGTGCCCTGATGGGTGAAGACCGCACCTTTACCGGCGTTAAACAGCGGGCACTCTTCCAGCAGTCGCACCGCTTCGGTCACCGCATCGAGTGCGCTGCCGCCCTGAGCCAGTATCTGCTGGCCCTGAGTGACAATATCGTGTAGCGCCTGACGATAAAGTTGCTCTTTTTCGGCGCTCATTGCTGAGCGCGTAATGGCACCGGCGCCTCCATGAATGGCGATCACTGCATTGACCATAACGATCTACCCTGTGGTTGCATCAGGACGAAAAACACTGATTTAAAATGGTTTTCACCCATTTTTGGTGATTTTTGACTATAGAAAGCCTGCTAAGTGTTGTAAAGCGGAAACTGTTCCTGTGGTTATAACCTTTTCTTACCGCCATATTTCACTTTGGCCACAACAACAGGCAAGTCAGGCCGACACCGATGTGACTCAGCGGCTAATTCCCACCATAATAGGCAGCATCTGAGATAACCAGGCTGGAATATCCATGGAAAGTTTTACTGCAGGCTTGATCTCCCTTGAGGAGGCACAACAAAAAATGCTGTCACAGCTGACGCCCGTCACCGACTCTCTTAGCGTGCCGCTGGCCGAAGCGGTCGGGCGTATCACCGCCAAAGCGGTGACTTCACCGATTGCCGTGCCGCCATTTGATAACTCTGCGATGGATGGCTACGCCGTCAGGCTGGCAGACGCCAGTAGCAGTCAGCCGCTGCCGGTGGCGGGTAAAGCCTTTGCAGGCGCACCGTTTAGCGGTGAATGGCCGCAGGGCAGCGTGATTCGCATCATGACCGGTGCGCCGGTGCCTGCAGGCTGTGAAGCAGTAGTGATGCAGGAGCAGACCGAAACACAGGGTGATGCGATTATGATCACCGCGCCGGTCCGTCCAGGACAGAACATTCGTCTCATCGGCGATGATATTCAGCCAGGCACCGTGGTGCTGGAAGCGGGAACGCGGCTGGGCGCGGCGGAGCTGCCACTGCTCGCCTCACTGGGTATCGCACAGGTCAGCGTGCTGCGAAAATTGCGGGTCGCTATCTTCTCCACCGGTGATGAACTCCAGCCGGTCGGCGAGCCGCTGGCCGAAGGCCAGATCTACGATACCAACCGCTTTGCGGTATCGCTGATGCTGCATAAGCTGGGTTGCGAAGTCATCGACCTTGGCATCATCAAAGATGACCCGGCCGCACTGCGTGCTGCTTTCACCGAGGCCGATCGGCAGGCGGATGTCGTGATTACTACCGGCGGCGTCTCGGTGGGCGAAGCGGACTTCACCAAAACGATGCTGGAAGAGCTTGGTGCCATCAGCTTCTGGAAGCTGGCGATCAAGCCTGGCAAGCCATTTGCTTTTGGCCGCCTCAACAGCAGCTGGTTCTGCGGCCTGCCAGGTAATCCTGTCTCCGCCGCCGTGACCTTTTATCAGCTCGTCCAGCCGCTGCTTGCCACCCTCACCAGCCAGCAAAAATCAGCATTGCCGCCACGTCAGAAAGTGCGCTGCGCTTCGCGGCTTAAAAAGTCACCAGGCCGGCTCGATTTTCAGCGCGGCATCCTGCGACAGAACGCACAGGGTGAACTGGAGGTAGAGACTACAGGGATGCAGGGTTCACACGTCTTCAGCTCTTTCGCCCAGGCAAACTGTTTTATTGTGCTGGAACGGGATCGTGGCAATGTTGAACCGGGCGAATGGGTCGAGGTGGAACCGTTCAACGCCCTGCTGGAGGCGTAAATGCTGCCTGAATTAAGCGATGAGGAGATGCTGCGCTACAACCGGCAGATTGTATTGCGCGGCTTTGATTTCGACGGTCAGGAGCGGCTGAAAGCGAGTCATGCGCTGATCGTCGGGCTGGGCGGACTCGGCTGCGCCGCTGCGCCCTACCTGGCGGCTGCCGGTGTCGGTAGCCTGACGCTGCTCGACTTCGATACCGTGTCGTACTCCAACCTGCAACGGCAGATCCTGCATCACGATGCTGACATTGGTCGTGCCAAAGTGGACTCCGCCGCACAAAGCCTGGCCGCCATCAATCCGCACTGCCAGCTGCATCCGGTCAATGGACAGCTGGACGATGCAGCGCTGCTGGCGCTGATCGCCCGGCAGCAGGTGGTGCTTGACTGCACCGACAACGTTGCAGTGCGTGAGCAGCTTAACCGGCTCTGTCGTCAGCAGCGGGTGCCACTGGTCTCCGGCGCCGCGATTCGGATGGAAGGTCAGATCAGTGTATTCAACTGGCAGCCCGGCACACCCTGCTATCGTTGCATCAGCCGCCTGTTTGGGGAACAAACCCTGAGTTGTGTGGAAGCGGGCGTCATGGCTCCGCTGGTTGGCGTGATTGGTGCGATGCAGGCGATGGAAGCGATTAAAGTGCTGACGGCATTTGGCAAGCCCGCTACCAGCCGGTTGCTGATGTACGATGCGATGAGCGCGGAGTTCCGCAGCATGAAGGTGGCGCAGGATGCGCACTGTGAAGTGTGTGGTGGTAGCGCGTAGCGTCGGCAGGAACGCCTCTGCTCCCTGAGCCCGCACCGTGGTGAGGTTTTACCTGCTTAGGGAACACGGTCAGATCGGAAAGTCGCTTAAACCATCCATGGGCGCTCGGCCTGCGCGATTACGCACCTCATCCCTGAGGTGCGCCCGTACCGGGCCAACGCGTTGCGTTGTTCAAAAACGCTCCCGGCGTTTTTGTCCATGCCGCGGGACGCTTTCCTCCTCTGACCATGTTCCCCGCGCCTTAAGCATATGCGTTGCTGCCAGATAATCCCTGAGTCTATGCTGAACTACAGAACCAACAGAACCAACAGAACCAACAGCATCAAAAATAACAAAACCAATCATCAGCACAAAAAAAACGGGGTGGCCTGCGCCACCCCATTTCAATCAGACGATACCCTGACTCCTCAGGTAATCTTCGTAATTACCGGTGAAGTCCACCACACGGTCTGCTTTCAGCTCTATCACGCGGGTTGCCAGAGAGCTGACAAATTCACGGTCGTGTGAAACAAACACCAGCGTGCCTTCATACATCTCCAGCGCCATATTGAGCGATTCAATCGACTCCATATCGAGGTGGTTGGTCGGCTCATCCATAATCAGAATGTTCGGTTTTTCCATCATCAGCTTACCGAACAGCATACGACCCTTCTCTCCACCGGAAAGCACTTTGGCCGGCTTCTTAATATCATCCTGTGAAAACAGCAGACGACCCAGAATACCGCGAATGGTCTGCTCATCATCGCCAGGCTGTTTCCACTGACTCATCCAGTCAAATACCGTCAGGTCATTGGCAAAATCGTCTGCGTGATCCTGAGCATAATAACCAATACGCGCATTCTCTGACCATTTAACGCTGCCGTTATCTGGCGTCAGCTGACCCACCAGCGATTTCAGCAGGGTTGATTTACCGATACCGTTGGCACCGATCACCGCCAGCTTCTCACCCACTTCCAGCAGCAGATTTAAATTCTTAAACAGCGGACCGTTATCAAATCCTTTGGTCAAACCTTCCACTTCAAGCGCATTACGGAATAACTTCTTGTCCTGCTCAAAGCGGATAAACGGGTTCTGACGGCTGGAGGCTTTCACTTCATCCAGTTTAATTTTATCCATCTGCTTAGCGCGTGATGTCGCCTGACGCGATTTAGAGGCGTTGGCGCTAAAACGACTGACGAACGATTGTAAGTCGGCAATCTGCGCTTTTTTCTTGGCATTATCGGATAACAGACGTTCACGCGCCTGGGTCGCCGCGGTCATATATTCGTCATAATTACCGGAATAAACCCGCAGCTCGCCATAATCCAAATCAGCCATGTGCGTACAGACCATATTAAGGAAGTGACGGTCATGCGAAATGATAATCATGGTGCTGTCACGCTCGTTCAGCACCTGCTCCAGCCAGCGAATAGTATCGATGTCCAGGTTGTTCGTCGGTTCGTCGAGTAACAGAATATCGGGATTAGAAAACAGCGCCTGCGCCAGCAGCACACGTAATTTAAAGCCCGGCGCAATCTCGCTCATCGGGCCATAATGCTGCTCAACCGGAATGCCGACGCCGAGTAATAACTCACCGGCACGAGACTCCGCGCTATAGCCGTCCATCTCACCGTAAAGTGCCTCAAGATCGCCGACTTTATACCCCTCTTCTTCGCTCATTTCTGGCAAAGAATAAATACGGTCGCGCTCCTGCTTCACTTCCCATAACTCATGGTGACCCATGATAACGGTGTCCAGTACGCTAAATTGTTCAAAGGCGAACTGATCCTGACGCAGCTTACCGATGCGCTCGTTGGGATCGTAAGAAACATTGCCGCCTGAAGGCACCAGATCGCCACCCAAAATCTTCATGAAGGTGGATTTTCCGCTGCCGTTCGCACCGATTAAACCGTAACGATTACCGCCGCCAAATTTAACGGAGATATTTTCGAACAGTGGCTTGCTGCCAAACTGCATGGTGATATTGCTGCTAACTAACACGGCATTGACCTTTGTGAAGAGAATGGATGAAAAAACGGCGGCTATTATGCCAGATGTGACGCAGCGCACGCCAGCGTCAGCCGTTGATTCCTTCCGGGGTGATTGATATCCCGGCAGAAATAAAAAAGCCGGAAGGCCATGATGGCCCCCCGGCTCCCACTTACAAGGATTGTGTTGATCAATCGATCAGGAAACTGTCCAGGCTTTTACCGGAATCCAGCGCTTTTTTAATCGCTGCCGGGGTACGGCCCTGGCCAGTCCAGGATTTCTGCTCACCATTTTCGTCAGTGTAAGAATATTTAGCCGGACGCGGCGCACGCTTGGTACGTTTTTTCCCGCTTTCCAGTGCACCTAATAATTCATTAGGATCGATACCGTCAGCCAGCAGCATTTCGCGATATTTAGAAAGCTTTTCTTCTTTTTCGCGATTCTGCGTCTCTTCCGCTTCTGCTTCTTCACGGCGCTCAGTAACAACCACCGTTAATTTTTCCAGGATCTCTTCAAGATCGGTCAGTGGCAGTTCACGAGCCTGGGCACGTAATGTGCGAATATTGTTCAGTACCTTAAATGCGTCACTCATCACAATGTCCTTGATTAAGGGGGGTTAATAAAACTGTAGCGCCAAGACTACCTAATTCAAATAAAAAAATAAATTATTTTTACGCTACAGATAATTCCTAAGTATTAATTCAGCCGAAACAGAGCTATTAAAAACAGGCGTACCTGACCTTTTATTAACGCTGAATTAACAACAAATGGCACTTTTACTCAGGAGTTGAAAACGATTTCAGGCAGATTATCCCGGCAGAAGGCTGTCAACGCTATCCGCTAAATGCGGGCTGTGCACATCATTATTTACGATTACGGGCCCGGGATAACAGATTAAAAATGTGCCGGCTCGTGACCTCAGTCACACCAGCTTACAGATTATGCTTAAAAAGCCACCCCCGGCACCGTTAAATAGCGCAAAAGAATTAACGCTCTGGTGGCTTTTTTAATTATGCCCTTTGCCACCTGTTAACCATTTTTGCCGCTGCAATTTATAGCAGAGTCGGATTATTCGCAGATCGCTTAACTGCGCAATAACAGTTCCGCCCGGCTCAGGCTGACTGAATAGTCTCACGCGTCCCCACTCGTTCAGTCGTAAGTTGCCTTAAAAAAGCATCAAAGAAATAAATTGAGAAAGGTGACAGAGCTCAAAAACCTGAATGCGGAAAGTGCCAGCAACATAAAAATAATCGCTCGCCGGAGGCGCTGATAATAACCCTGCGCTTACCACTGCTTTATTTTCTGCTGGCTGCAACCGTTACAGTGATGCTGAGAAGCTCTCTTTTTCAATGAGTTAGATCATGGTGAACAACATGGAGAGACAGGCAGCATCGGTTTTAACGCTGCCGGAGGAGAGATAAAGCGGTAACTGCGCAGAGGCAGCTACCGCCGGATGACTAGTTAGCCTGCGTGGCCGGGCCAAATACCGGATATTGCGGCATATTCACGTTCTGGTAAGTCTCCCAGCCGCCGCCCAGCGCTTTATAGAGCGCCACTAAATCGAGTGCACTCTGCATCCGCGCCTGTGTCGCCTGCTCCTCTGCCTGTGCCAGCTGACGCTGCGCATCCAGCACCTCCAGGAAGGTCGAGAGCCCCTGGCGATAACTGTCGCTGGCGAGATCAAAGGCGCGCTGAAGCGCACCGGTTGTCTCATCCAGCGCGGTGACTCGCTGCTGATCGGCGCGATAGCTGACCAGCGCATTCTCCACATCCTGCAACGCCGTCAGCACCGTCTGGCGATAATCCAGCGCGGCACTGGCCTGCTGCGCCCGCGCTAACTTCACGCTCGACACCAGCTGTCCGCCCTGGAAAATCGGAATCGATAACGACGGGCCATAACTGTAGAAATGGCTGCTCCAGTTATCCAGATAGCTGACATCGGTGTTGCGTACGCCCAGCTGGCCGGTCAGTGACAGGCTCGGGAAAAGCTGCGCGACAGAAACCCCTATCTCAGCGGTTTGTGCATGCAGCGTCGCTTCAGCCTGACGAATATCAGGACGACGACGTGCCAGCGTAGAAGGAATGCCTACCGGGACAAACTGTGGCAGCGGGGGTAACGCTTTTGGCGTACTGAGTTCAGCATCCAGCGCCCCCGGTGTCTTGCCGAGCAGCACCGCTAACCCATTCATCGCCTGCCGCGCCTGCGACTGATACTGCGGCAGTTGCGCCTGCAGCGTGCTGAGCTGGGCACGCGCATTTTCCACATCGGTCAGCGGGGCCAGGCCATTACGCTGCTGGCTTTGGGTCAGCTCGGTCGTCTGCTGCGCCACCTCAATCTGCTGTTGCAGCGTCTGAATCGTGCTCTGCGCGCCGCGCAGCTGCAGCCAGGCACGCGCCACTTCGGCTTCCAGTGAGACCAGCGCATCATTGCGCTGTTCTATCGCTGCCTGCTGCTGGGCATTAGCTGCCTCAACCTGACGGCGCACTTTGCCCCACAGGTCCAGCTCCCAGCTGGCATCAAAGCTGCCCTGATAGAGGTTAACCGGCTGGGTCAATCCATTGAGCTGGCTGGCAACGTTGCTGTCGAGCTGATCGGTTGCGCCATTGGATTTCAGCAAGCCTTCCAGCCCGAGCTGCTGACGCGTCACTTTGGCTGAACCGCCCAGGGTGGGGAACAGACTGCCCTGCGCCTGCGTCAGCTGTTCACGTGCCCCGGCAATGCGCAGCACCGTCTGCTGCAGGCTCAGATTGCCCGCAATCGCCCGCTCAATCAGACTGTCGAGTTGCGGATCATTGAAGCTGTGCCACCAGCGTGAATTAATCGCGGCATTTTGTGGCTTTGACGCCTCCTGCGAATCCAGAGTGTTGTAACCACCCGGCACGGCAGGTTTCGGCGCCTGATAGTCAGGTCCGACGGCGCAGCCCGCCAGCCCGAGGGCCAGCAGTAAACTCAGGGGTTTCAGGCGATGAGAGTAAAAAACCTTCATGTTAGTGTGCTCCTGCACTGCCTTCGCTCTTAATCGGCGACAGCAGCCAACAAAATGGAATCAAAATCAGGGCGACAATACTCAGGCCTGAGAAGACATCGATGTAAGCGAGGATACGCGACTGCGCAATCATCTCCTGATAGAGCTGACCGGTTGCCAGCGTGACGGGATCGCCCACCGCCGAGGTAAAGTCGCGTATCGCCTGCGCCCAGTGCTGAAGCGTAATGTTGAACGGCTCATTCAGCGGCGTCATGTTATGCACCATGTGCGCCGACCGCACCTGTTCGCGCTCGGTAATGGCAGCGGTCGAGAGTGAAATCCCAATCGATCCGGCTACGTTACGGAACATGGTAAACAGCGCCGAGGCGTCAGCATTAAGCCGCTGCGGAATGGTGACAAAGGCGATAGTCGTCAGCGGGACAAACAGGAAACCCAGCCCGATTGACTGTGCGCTACGCATCAACACCAGCGTGTTGAAATCGACATTGGGCGTTAAGGTGGCGGAGTAGAGAAACGCCACGGCCAGACAGCTGAAGCCAAAGGCAATGATGTAGCGCGTCTGAACGATCGGCATCAGTTTCAGCACCAGCGGTATGGTCAGTACAATCAGCACCGCGCCAGGCGACAGCACCAGACCTGACCAGGTGGCGGTGTACCCCAGATCCTGCTGCGCCAGCTGTGGCAGCACTACGGAGCTGCCATACAGAATCATCGCCATCCCCGCCATCAACAGGCCGGCGACCCAGAAGTTGCGGTCTTTCATCACCAGAATATCGACCACTGGCTTACGGGCATACATCAGCCAGTAGATGGCACCGACGATGCCGATCAGCGCCAGAATGGCGAACAGCACGATAAAGTGCGAGGCAAACCAGTCCTCATCCTCTCCGCGATCCAGCATCACCTGCAGACAACCCAGTCCTAAGGTAATCAGGCTGATGCCGATATAGTCGATCTTCAGCTTACCTTTGGCCCACTTACGCTCCCACGGTGGATCTTCCAGCAGCTGATAGATCGCCAGCACGGTAAGCACGCCGACCGGAATGTTGATAAAGAACACCCAGCGCCAGCTGTAGTTGTCGGTAATCCAGCCACCTAATGTCGGGCCAATCACCGGCGCGACAATAATGGCGATAGAGGAGAGCCCAAATGCCTTGCCGCGATCTTCCGCCTTGAAATAGTCCAGCAGCACAGACTGCTGAACCGGCTGCAATCCGCCACCGAAAAAGCCCTGCAGCACGCGGAACAGAATGATTTGCCACAGTTCGGTAGCGATGCCGCACAGGAATGAGCAGATGGTAAACATCACGATGCAGATCAGGAAAAACTGTTTACGGCCAAACAGTCGGCTGAAGAACGCAGAGATAGGCAGCACAATTCCGTTCGCCACCAGATAGGAGGTCAGCACCCAGGTTGACTCATCGTAACTGGAGGAGAGCGAACCGGCGATATGCGGCAGCGCCACGTTAACAATGGTGGTGTCGAGGATCTCCATAAACACCGCCAGCGTGACCGTGATCGCCACTAACCACGGATTACTGGCGGGTTTCCAGCTCTGCGCCGTACTCATTCCACCGTTACCTTCGGTTCAACTGAGAGACCCAGCGGCAGAGGATGGTTTGGATCAAGGCCTTTGTCGATGACAATTTTAACCGGCACGCGCTGAACGATTTTCACATAGTTACCGGTGGCGTTTTCTGACGGGAAAGTCGAGAAGCGTGAACCAGAGCCCATCTGAATACTGTCGACATGCCCTTCCAGCTTCATATCCGGCCAGGCATCGACGCTGATTTCAACTTTGTCGCCAGGATTCATGTGTTGCAGCTGAGACTCTTTGAAGTTAGCGGTGACCCAGATCTCAGGCGAGACCAGCGAAAACAGCGACGATCCCGCCTGCACCAGTGTGCCCAGCTGAACGTTACGCTTGGTGACAAACCCGTCATAGGGCGCACGGACCTGGGTATAGGAGAGATTAAGATCGGCCGTGCTTAACTGTGCCTTCGCCTGCTCAACCTGTTGCTGACGCGCTTCAACATTGGTCTCCTGCTGGCGAATCTGCAGAGCAACCTGTGACGCCACTTCAACCTGTGCTTTCGCGCTTTGTAACTGCGCCTGCGCTGAACGTAACTGCGCGGACGCGCTGTCGATATTACGCTGACTGGTCGCACGCGGGTCGACGCCGCGCTGGCGACGATAATCCGCCTGCGCATTAAGCAGATTCGCTTCGGCTTTCGCCTGATCCGCCAGCGCCTGATCGCGCTGTGCAGGATACTGTACCTTTGACAGCGCCAGCTGAGCCTGCGCCTGATGTAGCTGTGCGACAGCTAAACCGAGCTGCGCATTAGCCTGTTCACGCTGGGCACGATTGTCGCTGGGATCGATCTCCACCAGCAGATCGCCCTTCTTCACCCGCTGGTTATCTTTCACCAGCAGCTTCACGACATAGCCGGAGGCTTTAGGCGCAATGGTAACGGCATCGCCTTCGGTAAAGGCGTCGTCGGTGGTTTCAATATTGCGGGTAGTGAACCAGAACCAGAAGCCGACAATCAGCATAATCACCACCACTACCGCCAGAATAATCAGCGGCTTTTTACCGGGGCGTTTACGCTCAGGCTGCTGGTCGTTGTCCTGATTTTCCTCTGACTGACGGTTTTTATCCGTCGCATTCTCTGCGTCCTGCTGGTGTGGATCGCGTTGGTTATTCTCGCTCATAGTTCCCATCACTGGCTAAGGCCCTAATTCCCGGGCATAAAGGTCCTGTTAACCTTATATCGGAAACTGACAAAATCCAGCGCAACTTTACGAAACTTGAGAAATGGCGCACATCCTGCCACCTGTGGCGGGTAGCAGGATGCGTCGGGTCTAATTGAGCAGCCGCAACAGCAGCCAGCCGCTGGCCATCGACCAGGCAAGCAGAGGGAGAGAAAAGAGATGGAAATGCCACCAGACGGCCCGATCCTTCGCCATACGCAGGGCAATCAGGTTGGCGAGCGAACCCGGCAGCAGGCCGAATCCGCCAATATTGACCGCCCAGGCCAGCACATCGCCAGGCGGGACTTTTTGCAGCAGCAGAATCGTCGCCGGGACGTTGCTGATCACCTGTGACAGACCAATCGCCAGCAGGTAGAGCTGCCCCTGACCGAAATGAGAAACCGCATCAAAGTGAGCCTGCATCACCGGCAGACGCGTCATCAGGAAGACGTCAATAAACATGGCGATAAACACCGCCAGCAGGCTCCAGTCGATGCGCAGCAGCACCGGACGCGCCATCACCAGGAAAGTAGCAAGAATCAGCAGCAGGACCCAACCGGTGATTTCCAGCTCCAGGCCGGCGATAAACAGCAGGTATAACACCACGCTGACAATAAACAGCGGCTTCTGCCACTGCGGCTGTTCCGGGTTGTCATGCTTATCAATCGACCGCTTTGAAAAGCTGAACCAGGTTAATACCATCAGACTAAGCAGCAGCCAGGCGGCCAGCGGCAGCATCTGCACAATAAACGCGACAACGCTTAGTTTGCCGTGGCTCCACAGCAGAATGTTTTGCGGGTTGCCGACTGGCGTTAGCAGAGATCCGGCGTTGACCGCCAGCGCCTCAAAGATGATCAGTCGCGAGATGGGTAAGTGAGAGAACTTTCGCAGCGTCAGCGTCAGCGGCACCAGAATAAACAGCGCCACATCATTGGTCAGAAACGTAGAGAGCAACGCGGCAGCCAGCACCATAAACAGCGCCAGCGCACGTTCGTGCCGGAAACGCGCAATCAGTCGTCCCCCCAGCACGTCAAAGTAGCCACTGGTTTCCAGCCCTTTGGTCAGGATCAACAATCCGGTGAGCGTAATAATGGTATGCCAGTCTACGGCACCGGGCAGATCGGCCCAGCGAAAATCCGCCAGAAATGCCAGAACTACACCAATCACGATTAATAAATGCAAAACAGAGTCATGCAAAAAAGATCGAAGCAGTTGAGGCATGATGAAGGTGCGCCTTAGCGTTAGCGGGTTTCGGAGAATTTCTTAAATACGGCCAGCGTTTCATCACTGACGTGATGCTCAATCCCTTCTGAATCACGTCGGGCAGTTTCGGGACTGATGCCTAACGCCAGCAGAAAACTTTCAACAATGTGATGACGGGCGCGGCTCTCCTCTGCCAGTTTCTCCCCTTCACCGGTCAGAAAGACACCGCGGTAAGGCACCTGCTCAACCAGCCCGGCACTGCCAAGCCGCTTCAGCATTTTCGCTACGGTCGGTTGCGAAACGCCCAGGCGGGCCGCCATATCGACCTGACGCGCTTCGCCAAATTCACCAATCAAATCAGAGATTAACTCAACGTAGTCATCAATTAATTCCCGACGATGCGCTTCCCGCACCTGCCGAAAACCTTCGACATGCTCTTCAATATCTTTCAGTGGTCCTTTTGGCGCAGAAACCACGCTTTTAGCACGACGACTCATTCAGCTTCCTCATTATTTTTTCCCGTACTGTCACTGCTGTACGGATTTAGCTGCGCTCATTGTAAACCAGCCGCAAAGAAGCTCAAATTTTTCGTCATTAGCCTTGGCTAAAGGATATAGCCAGTGCTATATTTGACGATAATGTAAGCAGCAAAAGAGCGATCCCTGGTGATCCTCTGTTGCTCCGGTGATGATGACGCTTCTCACCGCAGGCTGCTGACTACCGCGTCGACAATGATTGGGAGGTGATTCTATGAGCACCCTGAAATGTTGCTTAGATTGCAGCAAATGCTTCCAGGCTGAGAAGAAAACAACCACGGAGATGAAATCCTGGCTGTGCCTGCTGACGCGTTCACCGTTCACACTGCGTCTGATGTTGCTGGAAAAACTGCTGGGCCATAAGTCTGACGATCGTCGCTGTCAGAATCTGATCTGGCGCGGCTAAGCCTGATTCTATGCCTTTCAGCCGCTGGCTGAGAGGCGCACTCTCCCTTTCTGCTTTCTCTTTTTCCTGTTTCCCCTTCGAATCAATATGTCCTGCGGTATCAACCAGCATGGCGGCTGATCGGCTACAGCGATCCGGAAAAGTCGGGAAACGTGCAGACACGTGAAAGGGGTCAGTAAAATCAGCACAATAAAAAACGGCCCACCGGGGGCCGTTTTTTTGCAGGTCAGCTAAGCTAAACTTAGAAGCTGTAACCTACGCCAGCAATCCAGGTGCCAACGTCAACGTTACGGATACGGCTCTGCTCGTAACCCACGTCAACTGCGAAGTCCTGAACTGGGTTAAACTGCAGACCTGCGCCGTAAGAGAAACCTACGTCGCTTGAATCAGTTTTATCGCGTGATGAAGTATCGTTCTGCTGGAATTTACCGTAGCCGATACCCACAACACCGTAGATGCTTGCCCAGTCATTCAGACGGAAAGCAGGACCACCGGTCACACCGTAGTACTGGCCTTTGTTATAAATGCCAGAATCGGTGTTATCTTTTTCTGTGTAGGTGAATGAACCGATCCAACCCAGTGGGTTAGAACCGTCTTCGTAGCGGTATTTCAGGTTGAAGCCGTTAGCTTTGTTAGCTACGCCCTGATAGTCGCTCTGAGCATAGCCACCAGTTACGGTGCTCTGTGCCATTGCTGAACCTGCAGATACTGCCAGTACACAGGCTAATGCTGAAAGACATGCAATTTTTTTCATAACCACCTCAAATGTGAAAATACTTCTCTCCTGACAACGCTGAAAATATAACAAAAAATAGCGAGAAACTCTGCCCGGATTTTGTTGTCTAACAGAATGTTTGGTGTAACAGGAAGTTAATGCGACAACCTATGTCATTCATTTTTCTTATAAAATCCGTCATCTTTCTGCAATAATCATTTTGTGCTCATTTCGTTCTTTAAGTTAAATCCTAAAAAAACCTGACATTTCTTTACCTAAATGGCCCTGATTGTGGCCAAAAATCGCTCAGTTGAGACAAATTTAAAACCCCATTCCGTGATTTTTTGCCTGCTATTTCCTTTACACTGGCTGACTCATTACGTTGCTGACCAGGAAAAGTACACAGGATGTCTGCCTCTCCCGCTTCTAAAAACCTTGCCCCGATAGTGATGCCGATTGCCGTACTGCTGATTGCGATGCTGTCGCTTCAGGGCGGTGCTTCGCTGGCGAAAAGCCTGTTTCCTGCCGTTGGCGCTACCGGCATCACCGCGCTGCGTCTGGGCTTTGGCACCCTGATACTCTGTATTATCTTCAAACCCTGGCGTTTACGCTTTAGCCGGGAACAACGTCTGCCACTCCTGATGTATGGACTGGCGCTGGGCACAATGAATTTCACGTTCTATCTGGCGATTCGTACCGTGCCGCTGGGTGTGGCGGTGGGACTGGAATTTACCGGCCCGCTGGCGCTGGCGCTATTCGGATCGCGCCGGCCACTGGATTTTGTCTGGGTGTTGCTGGCCGTGATTGGTCTGTGGTTCCTGCTGCCTTTTGGCACAGGCATGACTGCGATTGATCCGCTGGGCGCTGCGCTGGCAGTGAGTGCAGGCGCCTGCTGGGCGATCTATATCCTGGCAGGACAGCGGGCAGGCGCAGAACATGGCCCGGCGACAGTGGCTATCGGGTCGCTGATTGCCTCGGTGATTTTTGTACCGCTGGGGCTGACGTTCGCAGAAAGTGGCATCTGGACATGGGCCGTTATGCCGATCGCGTTGCTGGTTGCCCTGCTCTCCAGCGCCATTCCCTATTCGCTGGAGATGATCGCCCTCACCCGCTTACCGGCGCGCATCTTTGGCACGCTGATGAGTCTGGAACCCGCCATGGCTGCCTTTTCCGGCATGCTGTTTCTGGGGGAAACCCTGACCGGGCTACAGTGGCTGGCGCTGCTGGCGATCATCATCGCCTCGGCAGGTTCAACGCTGACCATGCGGCCGAAAAAGAGTCAGTTAAACAGCGTTGAATTATCAGACGATATCCAAAAATAAACGCTATCCGCCCCGCCTGCCGGCGGGGCTAAATAATAATCATGCTCATCGTGAGAATTATTCTTAATCTTCGCTCCTTCCTGCGCTGCCTATTTTGAAACAGACACTTACCAGTTATTTACATAATAGAATAACAACATGATTTAAATAGCTATTTATTTGATTTTATATTTTAACATGGCATTAACCTTCTTAGCCCAGCTCTGCTTTGACTAAAGACGCACGCTATTTCATCCATCGACAAAGTCGTTTCTGCAAAGCTGAAAAGCGCTGCTATACTTATCCGGTACTTGATTAGGACAACCATCAAAGAGAGGACTGAAACGATGAGTACCGCTAAATTGGTTAAAACTAAATCTTCTGACCTGATTTATACCCGTAATGATGTGGCCGAAGACGATAAAAAAGCCACCATCGCGGTGTTAAACCGTATGGTAGTCGAGTTTATTGACCTGTCATTGATCACTAAGCAGGCGCACTGGAACATGCGCGGTGCTAATTTTATCGGTGTGCATGAGATGCTGGACGGTTTCCGCACCGCGATTACCGATCATCAGGATACTATTGCCGAGCGTGTGGTTCAGCTGGGTGGCGTGGCGCTGGGCACCACGCAGGTCGTAAACGATACGACTCCGCTGAAGAGCTATCCGCTGAATATCCATAGCGTTCAGGATCATCTGAAAGCGCTGGCAGACCGTTACAGCGTTGTCGCGAATGACACCCGTAAAGCGATCACTGAAGTGAAAGACGAAGATACCGCTGACATCTTCACTGCGGCATCACGTGACCTTGATAAATTCCTGTGGTTTATCGAAGCGAACATCGAATAAGACTCAATGCAGTCTGTCAGGCGGGGAAACCCGCCTTTTTTACGTCTGTGTTACCGCATTTTTATGACCCTGTTAACAGTTCTTCCCTCCTCCGCTTCACAGCCTTAACATCTGAGGCACACTACCGCTTGCACCAAAACAGCCACCTGCACCAAAACTGAGCACCAAACTGGTGCAATGGCAGAATTAACTGCAAAATCGTGTCAGCTATGTTATTTAACTCTCTGATTTCGCGGATTTTGCAAAGTTGGCATAATTCTTTCATATGACAAGCCGCAAACGCAGGCCCTGCCGCCTGGTAGTAAAAAAAGGAAAAATGATGAAGTCACTGTTAAAAGTTTCTGTGGCCGCGCTGGCGCTGGCCTTCTCTCTCTCTTCCACTGCAGCAGACAAGAAGCTGGTCGTCGCCACGGATACCGCCTTTGTTCCGTTTGAATTTAAACAAGGTGATAAATATGTCGGCTTCGATGTGGATCTGTGGGATGCCATTGCGAAAGAGCTGAAGCTCGATTACACCCTGAAGCCAATGGACTTCAGCGGCATTATCCCTGCACTGCAAACGCGCAATGTCGATCTGGCACTGGCGGGTATCACCATTACCGAAGAACGTAAAAAAGCGATTGAGTTCTCTGACGGCTATTACAAAAGCGGTCTGCAGGTGATGGTGCGTAACAATGAAAACGACATCAAAGGCATCAGCGATCTGAACGGTAAAGTGGTTGCAGTGAAAAGCGGCACCGGCTCCGTGGAATACGCGAAAGCCAACATCAAATCCAAAGATCTGCGTCAGTTCCCGAATATCGACAGCGCCTATATGGAGCTGGGCACCAACCGTGCGGACGCCGTGCTGCACGACACGCCAAACATCCTTTACTTCATCCATACCGCCGGTAAAGGCCGCTTTAAAGCGGTAGGCGATTCAATTGAAGCGCAGCAGTATGGTATCGCCTTCCCGAAAGGCAGCGACGATTTACGTGAAAAAGTAAACGGCGCACTGAAAACCCTGAAAGAGAACGGCACCTACAACACGCTCTATAAAAAATGGTTTGGCACTGAACCTAAATAATAATTTGCCCGTTATCTGATTTCAGCAGGGAAACTTTTTCCCTGCTTTTTTCCATCGCAACATATCTGGAGTGACACCATGGAGTTTGACTGGAGCGTCATCTGGCCCGCCATGCCAGCGCTGCTTGAAGGCGCTAAACTGACCTTAATTATCTCAATTATTGGACTGGTTGGCGGCCTCTTCATCGGCCTGGTAGCGGGCTTTGCCCGCGCTTACGGTGGCTGGATCACCAATAACATCGCACTGGTGTTTATCGAAATTATTCGCGGCACCCCTATCGTGGTGCAGGTGATGTTTATCTATTTTGCGTTGCCGATGGCGTTCCCCGACCTGCGCATTGATCCCTTCAGCGCGGCGGTGGTGACCATCATGATTAACTCCGGCGCTTACATTGCCGAGATTACCCGTGGTGCCGTGCTGTCGATCAACAAGGGCTTCCGCGAAGCCGGACTGGCGCTTGGCCTGTCGAGCCGCGAGACGCTGCGCTACGTGATTATGCCGCTGGCGCTGCGCCGTATGCTGCCACCGCTGGGCAACCAGTGGATTGTCAGCATCAAAGATACTTCGCTGTTTATCGTTATCGGTGTGGCTGAACTGACCCGTCAGGGTCAGGAGATTATTGCCGGTAACTTCCGCGCGCTGGAAATCTGGAGCGCCGTCGCGATTATCTATCTGGTTATTACGCTGGTGTTGAGCTTTGTGCTGCGCCGCATTGAGAAAAGGGTGAAAATCCTGTGATTGAATTTAAAGATGTCTCCAAGCATTTTGGCCAGACCCAGGTGCTGCACAATATCGACCTGAAGATTAACCAGGGCGAAGTGGTGGTGATTATCGGCCCATCCGGTTCCGGTAAATCAACCCTGCTGCGCTGCATTAACAAGCTGGAAGAGATCACCAGTGGCGAACTGATTGTCGATGGTCTGCGCGTCAATGACCCGAAAGTCGACGACCGCCTGATTCGTCAGGAAGCGGGCATGGTGTTTCAGCAGTTTCATCTGTTCCCACAGATGAGTGCGCTGGATAACGTCGCCTTTGGTCCTATCCGTGTGCGCGGTGCCAGCAAAGAGGCGGCACGCCAGCTGGCGCGTGAGCTGCTGGGCAAAGTGGGCCTCGCCGAGCGCGCGCACCACTTCCCGTCTGAGCTTTCCGGCGGTCAGCAGCAGCGCGTGGCGATTGCCCGTGCGCTGGCAGTTAAGCCGAAGATGATGCTGTTTGATGAGCCAACCTCAGCGCTCGACCCGGAACTGCGTCACGAAGTGCTGAAGGTGATGCAGGATCTGGCGGAAGAAGGCATGACGATGGTGATTGTGACGCACGAAGTAGGCTTCGCACAGAAGGTGGCTTCACGGCTGATCTTTATCGATAAAGGCCGGATTGCGGAAGATGGCGATCCCGACAGCCTGATCAGCAACCCACCCAGCGAGCGTCTGCGCGAATTCCTGCAGCACGTCTCCTGATCAAAACGGGCCGCATCGCGGCCCGTTAAAACTGATGACAATCCAAACCAGGGTAAATCTGGCAGCAACGAATAAACCCGAAGCACAGGGAACCCGGTCAGAAGAGGAAAGCGTCCCGCGCCAGGGACGGCGCGGGCCGAGCGTGTCATGGATGACAGCCTTTGCGTCTTTCCGATCTGACCGGGTTCCCTGTGCCAGCTCGGTCTTACCTCCACCGAGTCGGGCGTTGTCAACAATCAAAACGGGCCGCATCGCGGCCCGTTCTATTTTACTCTTCGCCCACAGATACACCTGTTACCCATGTAAAGCGATACCTCAGTTCCCCAGGCGACTCAGCAGCTTAGTGCGCTGGGCGGCAGGCATAAAACTCCACGCCAGGAAGCGGCTCTGCTTCTGACCCTGCGCCATATTAACCACGCGCATCTCCGCCACGTCGAGCGCCTGCAGCTGTTTTTCCAGCGCTGGTAAGTTCTCTTTGCGCGACACCAGCGAGGTAAACCAGCCGATCTGACGACTAAACGCCACGCTCTCGGCGATCATCTTGCCGATAAAACCTTTTTCGCCACCGGGATACCACAGCTCATTGTGCTGTCCGCCAAAGTTGAGCGGCGCACTCTTATCCAGTCCGAGATTGCGGACCTTACGCTGCGATCCCGATACCGCTTCTTCCGCCGAAGCGTGGAACGGCGGGTTACACATTACTGCACTGAAAAATTCAGTTTTACTGACCACACCAGCCAGCACTGCATCGCTGTTTTTCTGACGACGCAGACGGATCTGGCGCGTCAGGCGCGGATTGGCCGCAACAATGCGGTTAGCAGCTTTGATGGCGGCTTCATCGACTTCGGTGCCGGTAAAGCGCCAGCCATATTCTGCAGCGCCAATCAGCGGATAGATGCAGTTTGCGCCGCAGCCGATATCCAGAACGTCCGCCGTCGGGATCACGCCGTTGTTATCCAGCGCCAGCAGATCGGCAAGGTAGTGCAGATAATCGGCGCGTCCCGGCACGGGCGGGCAGAGTGAGCCGGGAGCCAGCTGCCAGTCGATGTCGTAAAATAGTTTGATCAGCGCCTGGTTCAGCAGCATCACCGCCTCCGGGTCCGCGAAATCCACGGACTGCACGCCATACCCATTGGGCCGGACTTTGGCTTTCAGCGGCGGATGGGCAGCGGTTAACGCGGCAAAATCGTATTCGCCCTGATGGCGATTGCGGGCGTGGAAGGGCGACGTGCTGGCTGACTTTTTCATACGTTCTCTCAATTATTCAGGCGCGCGTACAATACGCTGTAGGCGGCGGAAAATAAACCCGCACCATCCGCTTACCTCTTTCCGATTCCGTCGGGCGATGCTGTCGGGCTAAGATAAATAAAATTCCCTGCTGGAGAAGTTATGACCCGGAAACGCTATTCCTATCAACCCCGTGCTGGTCACGGTCTGCCGCACGATCCGCTGAACGCCATTATCGGGCCGCGCCCGATAGGCTGGATTAGCTCAGTGAGCAGTAGCGGCCAGCGCAATCTGGCACCTTACAGCTTCTTTAACTGTTTCAACTATCATCCACCGATTATCGGTTTCGCCAGTAGCGGCTGGAAAGACAGCGTGAGAAATATTGCTGAGACCAAAGAGTTTGTCTGGAACCTGGCGACCCGTCCGCTGGCGGAAGCGATGAACGAGAGTTCCGCCTCGCTGCCTGCCGATCAGGATGAGTTCGCCTTTGCCGGTTTAACTCCGCTGGCAGCTTCTCAGGTCAGCGCCAGTCTGGTGGCAGAGAGCCCGGTCAACTTCGAGTGCCGCCTGACGCAACTGATTCAGCTCCAGGATGCCAGCGGCAATCTGATCGACAGCTGGCTGGTGCTGGGGGAAGCGGTGGCGATTCACATCGATGAATCGCTGCTGGAAGAGGGCATTTATCAGACCGCTAAAGCCGAGCCGATTCTGCGCGCGGGCGGCCCCAGCGCCTATTACGGCATCAGCGAAGCGCAACGTTTTGATTTAGTCCGTCCGGACGCACGCCGCAGGTAATCCTCACCCCACAAGCGCATCGGCCCGGTGCGCTTTAATCTGAGCTACCGCGCAGGCGATGTCGGGTGCCAGCCAGCGATCCTGCTGCCAGCGCTCAACAACCTGCCGCAAATGCTGCCAGGCGCGCCGCGTGCCTGCTGCCAGCTGTGATTCACCGTGAAACTCCAGCGCCTGCGCCGCCAGCAGATACTCAATCGCGATAATGTGATCAACATTGCTGACCAGTTTCAGCAGCTTCAGCGCCGAGCCGGTGCCGAGGCTCAGATGATCCTCCTGTAATCCTGAAGTGACATAGTTATCAAGCACCGCAGGCTGCGCCAGCTGACGGTTCTCCGCGCAGAGTGACGCCGCCACGTACTGCGCAATCATCATGCCGGAATTCACGCCCGGCTCGGCCACCAGAAACGGCGGCAGGCCGCTGACCAGCGGATTCACCAGCCGATCAAGCCGTCGCTCGGCGATGCTGCCCAGCTCCGCCATCGCAATCGCCAGCAGGTCGCAGGCCATTGCTACCGACTCGCCATGCGGATTGGACTGTGACACCACACGCCAGGCCTGCGGCGTCCCCAGCACCAGCGGATTGTCGGTACAGGCGTTGAGTTCGGTCTCCACCTGACGGACAGCGTGACTAAACTGATCGCGACAGGCGCCGTGCACCTGCGGCATCGAGCGCAGACTCAGCGCATCCTGAGTCCGGATGCCAACGCTGGCTTTCAGCAGCGGGCTGTCACTCAGCAACTGGCGCAGACGTTCGCCGCTGCGCTGAATCCCCGGGCTGGCCTTCAGCGCCAGCACCTCAGGGTCAAACGCCACCAGTTGACCGCGCAGCGCTTCAAAGCTCATCGCACCGGTAACGTCTGCCCAGTCCAGCAGCCGTTCGGCATCGTCCAGCGCCAGACAGGCTAAGCCAGTCATGCAGGGCGTGCCGTTGACCAGGCTCAGCCCCTCTTTGGCACCAGGCCGGTAAGGGACTAATCCCGCCTGGGCCAGCGCCTGCTGCGCCGGAACGATTTCGCCCTGCCACTCCACCTCGCCGATGCCAATCATCGCCAGGCCGATATGCGCCATGTGGGTCAGATATCCCACCGATCCCTGTGACGGTACCTGTGGGGTAATCTGCAGGTTTAGCAGCGCCAGTAGCTGCTGCACCAGCGCCACTGAAACACCTGATTTTCCGTGGCTGTAGTTCGCAATCGCAGCGCACAGAATGGCGCGGACCTCGGGTTTTGCCAGCACCGGCCCGACGCCACAGGCATGGCTCAGCAGGGTATTGCGCGACAGCTGGCTCAGTTCATCTTCAGACAGGGTGATGTTGCACAACGCCCCCAGCCCGGTATTGATGCCATAAGCCACCTGCCCCGCCGCCACGATATTCCCGACGATTTCACGGCTCTGCGCAATTCGCTGCCAGGCACTGTCGCTCAGCGTCAGGGTGGCACCGTGCCGGGCGACCTGCACCAGCGCCTGCCATTTCAGCGGGCCATCGCCCCAGACCAGCGTCTGACGTATCACGTCACTCATACCACCGGCTCCACCTGATGATGACTGGAGATAAACTGCTTAAAGCGCGCCGATCCCGCCTCGCCGAACATCGCCTCTGGCGTGCCCTGACAATCAATGGTGCCCTGATGCATAAACACCACCCGGTTAGAGACGTTGCGGGCAAAACCCATCTCATGAGTCACTACCAGCATGGTGCGGCCCTCTTCCGCCAGGCTGCGCATGACCTTCAGCACCTCGCCCACCAGTTCCGGATCGAGTGCCGAAGTTGGCTCATCAAACAGCATCACCTCCGGGTCCATTGCCAGCGCCCGGGCAATCGCCACCCGCTGCTGCTGACCGCCTGAAAGCTGGGCGGGATAGAAATCTTTGCGATTCAGCAGACCGACCCGATCCAGCAGTTGTTCCGCCTGGGCAATACAGGCTTTTTTATCGCGCTTGAGGACGTAGTGCGGCCCTTCAATGACATTCTGCAGCACCGTCAGGTGCGACCAGAGGTTAAAGCTCTGAAACACCATGCCGAGACGGGAGCGCAACCGCTCAATCTGACGCGGATTAGCCGCCAGCTGGTGTCCCCGGGCATGGCGCTTCATCTCAATGGTTTCACCGCCCACGCTGACCACGCCCGCATCAGGTGTCTCAAGCAGATTAATGCAGCGCAGCAGCGTACTTTTGCCCGAGCCACTGGCACCGAGTATTGAGATAACATCGCCCTGGTGCGCCTGCAGCGAGATGCCTTTCAGCACCTCCATGGCGCCAAAGGATTTATGGATATCGCTGGCCGACAGCGTGACGGGTGGCAGTTCAGACATGTTTATTTTCCTCCAGGAATCGGCTTAGCGGCCGGTAACGGCTTTTTTTCCGGTTTATGAACCGGCGTCAGGCGCCGCTCCAGCAGGGCATAGAGTTGCACAATGATGAAGTTGAGGATTAGGTAGATCGCCGCCGCACAGAGAAACACCTCCATGGTGCGGTAAGTACGCTGGATAATCTGCTGCGCCACTCCGGTGACATCCCAGACCGTGACCAGACTGGCCAGCGCGGTCGATTTCACCAGCAGAATCGCCTCGGTGGAGTACGCGGGCAGCGCATAACGTAGCATCACTGGCGCGATAATGCGCCGCAGTAGCAGCCCGCGCGACATGCCGCACGCCATCCCCGCCTCCACCTGACCGGGCGGCACAGCCAGCAGCGCGCCGCGCAGGATCTCCGCGGTGTAGGCGGCGGTGCAGAGCGACAACGCCAGCACCGCACAGGTAAAGGGCTCACGCAGAAACGGCCAGAAGAGACTGTGCCGGATCACACCAAACTGCCCGAGGCCGTAGTAGATCAGGAACAGCTGGATCATCAGCGGCGAGCCGCGAAACACCAGAATGTAGCCACGGGCAAAAGCACTTAGCAGACGCCAGCGGCTCATGCGCAGCGCCAGAATACCCACCGCCAGCACGCCACCACACAGAAAGGCGCTGATAAACAGGCCCAGCGTAACCGGCAACGCGGCGCTGAGTTTCAGGAAGGTGTCAGTGAGGAACGCAAAATCGATCATAAGTCTCCTTAATGCTGTGCAGCGGTGCGGCTTTGCCAGGCGCGACCAAGACGGGATTCAGCCCGCAGAAAGGCGCGGTTCGACAGCAGCGTCAGCAGCAGATAACAGGCACCGCCCACCAGATAAAAGGAGAAGTAATCACGGGTGGAGCCGGCCGCAATCTGGCTGGCCCGCATCAGCTCGACAATGCCGGTCACTGACACCAGCGCCGAGTCTTTCAGACTCATCTGCCAGACGTTTGACAGGCCGGGCAGCGCATAGCGCGCCACCTGCGGCAGCAGGATGCGTTGCCGGATGCGCCAGCGCGGCATACCAATAGCAACAGCGGCTTCGATCTCCCCTTTCGCCAGGGCCAGCCGTGCGGCACGATAAACTTCCGCCTGGTAAGAGCCGGAGATAAGCCCGATGGCCAGCGCCCCGATCAGAAACGGCGGCGCTTCGATAAACCCGTCCGCGCCAAACAGTTGTCCGATCTGCGTGATCAATCCCGATCCGCCGAAGTAGAACAGGTAGATCACCAGCAGCTCAGGGATGCCACGAAAGATCACCGAGTAGCCTTCCCCTGCCCAGCGCACCGCGCGGTGCGGGGATAACTTTGCAGCGGCGACGCCCGATCCCACCACCGCACCGACCAGCAGCGCGGCAAATGAGAGCAGCAACGTCGTCAGCGTCGCACTCAGAATCAACCGTCCCCAGCCCTCCGGGCCAAAACTCAGCAGGCTTATCATCAGTTACCTCACTCAGGGTGTGACGTCAGTTTTGAACCACTTCTCGCTCAGCTTTTTCACTGTGCCATCGGCCAGCGCGGCTTTGATCGCCTGATCCAGCCGGGCTTTCAGATCGTTGTCTGCCATGCGCACGCCCATCGCCTCGCCCTCACCCCAGATTGGGCCGCCCAGTTGCGGACCGCTAAAGCTGAGGTTACGGTTATCCGGTCGCGCCAGCATCGACTGCGCAAAGGTCACATCGTCAAACACCGCGTCAATACGTCCCGCCTGCAAATCGAGGATCGCATCGGCTGAGCTGGTGTATTCCCGGACATCCGCCACCTCTTTGAAGTACTTGTCGATAAACGGCGTGTAGACGGTGCCGGAGGCGATACCGATGGTTTTGCCCTTCAGCGCCGCTTTCAGGGGTGCGATGGCTGGCTCCACGGTTTTCTCATCGTCGGTGAGTTTGATGATCTTACTGTCGGCAGGCAGCAACGACCCTTTCACCGTGATGAAGGTGGCGGGCGTTGAGGCGTAGGGCACGGTGAAATTGATCACTTTCTTGCGATCGGGGGTGATCACAATTGCATCCATGATCACGTCATATTTTCCGGCATTCAGACCGGCGATCATTCCATCCCAGTTCTGAACCACCAGCTTGCACTGTATCGCCATGCGCTGGCAGAGATCGGCCATCAGCTCCGGTTCAAAACCGCCCAGCTTGCCGCCTGGCAGGGTGAGGTTCCAGGGTTCATAACTGCCTTCGGTGGCAATGGTGATCGACTTCCACTCTTTGGCCTGGGCGCTGACGCCACAGAGCAGCAGGCTGGAAACCAGCGTAGTGAGACATAAACGACGAAGAGTCAGAGGGTGCGTCATACGGTTCTCCTGAAAGTAGCGGCCTGGTGATCGTCCTGACGAGATTTAACATAAATTTCACAGGATGATATGTCATGTATATACAAGTTAACGCAGCGCAGTTCATTGCCGGCTTTATCGTTTTGTGAGCCAGACAGAATTTATTACGCAGATGGAGGCGCTGCTGCACTTGTACATACAACCAAGCAAAGGTTATGCCAGCTCTGCAGAGGTGGAAAAAAGCGGCGGGAGTATGGGAGCTGGCAGGCGACCTGCCCGCCGCTGCACTTAATCAGGGCAGCGATGCACCGGAGTGGCGCATCGCTCTGGAGAGTTTTATTGCGATTCAGCCTGTGCCAGCATGGCGTGGATAAGTGCCTTCAGCACATTCTGTAACCGGGCGGCACGGGCCTGCTGCCAGGCGTAAGGTGGGGTTTCATCCATGTAGTTGAGCTGCGCCAGCTCCAGCTGGACCGCCTCAATCTGCTGCTGCGGCTGACCGTAGGCACGGGTGATGTAACCGCCTTTAAAGCGCCCGTTAATCACCCAGCTGTAGTCGTTCTGCGCCGCGCACACGGCCTCCAGCGCCGCACTCATTGCTGGCGTGCAGCTTGCGCCGTCGTTGGTGCCAATGTTGATATCGGGCAGGCGGCCGTCAAACAGGCGGGGAATTTCACTGGCTATAGAGTGGGCGTCAAACAGCAGCGCATAGCCATGCTGCGCTTTGAGCCGCGCCAGCTCCTGTTGAATCTGCTGATGATAGGGCTGCCAGATCTGATCGATGTAGCCCTGACGCACCGTGTCGTCGGGTGTTTTGCCTGGCGCAAAGGTCGGTGTGCCGTCGAACAGGGTTTCCGGGAACAGGCCGGTGGTGGCGCTGGTGTAGAGCGGCTGGTTATCGGGCGGGCGATTGAGATCGACCACAAAGCGGGAGTAGCGCCCGATTAACACGCTGGCCCCGAGATCACGCACAAAATCATACAGCAGCGGAATATGCCAGTCGGTGTCGGGTAAGCCGCGCGCGGCCTCACTCAATCCGGCTTCCACGTCGGGCGTCAGCTCGGTACCGGCGTGGGGAATGCTGACCAGCAGCGGCAGACTGCCCTGGGTAAAATGGAAAGGGTTCATTGCGGTTCTCCACGATAGATAACGGTACAGGGCAGTTCACCACCCAGCCAGTAAACCAGTTCCGCCGGACGGGCCAGCGGCCAGTGAACGAAGTTCGCCACTTTTCCCGCCTCCAGCGAGCCGTGACTGTCGGCCAGCCCCAGCGCTTTTGCCCCCCACAGCGTGACGCCCGCCAGCGCCTCTTCCGGCGTCATGCCAAACAGGGTGCAGCCCATATTAAGCATCAGACGCAGCGACAGCGCAGGCGAGGTGCCGGGATTGGCATCGCTGGCCAGCGCCATCGGCACGCCATAACGCCGGAAGAGATCCACCGGCGGACGCTGGGTCTCCCGCAGCAGATAAAATGCACCAGGCAGCAGCACCGCCACGGTGCCATGCTGTGCCATCGCTCTGGCATCCTCCTCGGTGGCATATTCAAGGTGGTCGGCAGAGAGCGCCCCATAGCGGGCCGCCAGTGCTGCGCCACCTGACGCCGAGAGCTGCTCCGCATGCAGTTTCACCGGCATGCCAAGCGCCACCGCCCGATCAAACACCCGCGCCACCTGCTGCGGTGAAAAGGCGAGATGCTCGCAGAACGCATCCACCGCATCCGCCAGTCCCAGTGCCTGCACCTGCGGCAGCAGCCGTTCGCAGATGATATCGACCCAGCCATCCGGGTCGTGCTTAAACTCCGGCGGAAAAGCATGTGCTGCCAGACAGGTAGCGCGCACGTCAGCGGCTACGCTCTCTCCCAGCTGGCGAATCGCCCGCAGCATCCGCAGTTCGCTCTCTTCATCCAGGCCATAGCCGGACTTGATCTCCACGGTGGTGACGCCCTCGGCCAGCAGGCGGTTAAGCCGCCAGCGAGCCGATGCCACCAGTTCCTCTTCAGTGGCGGCGCGGGTAGCGCGCACGGTTGAGAGAATGCCACCGCCCTGCGCGGCAATCTCTGCATAGCTGACGCCATTCAGGCGCTGTTCAAACTCCTGGCTGCGGTCGCCGCCAAACACCAGGTGAGTATGACAATCCACCAGTCCCGGGGTCACGATGCCGCCCGGCAGATGATGATGCTGATCGGCGACGAACGCGGGCATCTCCGCCTGCGGCCCGACCCACACCAGCCTGCCCGCCCGCACCACCAGCGCGCCCTGGGGGATAAGATGGTACTTTCCGTCACGCATGGTGACCAGGTCAGCCCCAGTCCACACCGTCTCTACGCGCATCTCTTCTGCCATCGCTGCCTCATGCCTCCGCCGTTTACACTGTGCCTCAAAGTATGTATATGTATATACAACCACATCCGATGAGGATCAACCATGGCGACTTTTTTTGCCTCGCGTGCACTGCTGGCGGAGGGCTGGCAGCAGCAGGTGCGTATCACGGTCAACCAGGCCGGTTTTATCGACTCCATTACCCCGGATAGCCACGCTGGTCAGGCTATCCGGCTCAACGGCGAGGTGCTCCCGGCAATCGCCAACCTGCACTCGCACGCCTTCCAGCGTGCCATGGCGGGTCTGGCTGAAGTAGCGGGCGATCCTCAGGACAGTTTCTGGACGTGGCGGGATCTGATGTACCGCATGGTGCAGCGCCTGACGCCGCAACAGGTGGGCGATATTGCCGCCCTGCTCTACATCGAGATGCTGAAAGGCGGCTACACCCAAGTGGCAGAGTTTCACTACCTGCACCACGACACACAGGGTGCGCCCTACAGTGATGATGCGATGCTGCAACAGCTGATTGAAGCGGCGGAGATCGCCGGTATCGGCCAGACGCTGCTGCCGGTGCTCTACACCTACAGCGGCTTCGGCAGCCAGCCAGCGTCGGCGGGTCAGAAGCGTTTTATCCAGCAGACCGACCGCTATCTGCAACAGCAGGCGCGGCTTGATGCGTGGCAGCAGCAAAGACCACTGCTGAACCGTGGCCTCTGTTTCCATTCGCTGCGGGCGGTGAGTGAAAGCCAGATGCAGGACGTGCTGGCGGCCAGTGATCCGACGCTGCCGGTACATATCCATGTGGCTGAACAGCAGAAAGAGGTGAATGACTCGCTGGCGTGGAGCGGCGAGCGTCCGGTGGCCTGGCTGCTGAACCGCTTTGAGGTGGATGCGCGCTGGTGCCTGATCCACGCCACCCATCTGGATGAGAGTGAGCTGGCGCGTCTCGCCCGCAGCGGCGCAGTAGCGGGTCTCTGCCCGACCACCGAAGCCAACCTCGGTGACGGCATCTTTCCGGCAGTGGAGTACATCGCGCAGGGCGGATGCTGGGGCATCGGCTCTGACAGTCACGTTTCGCTGAGCGCCCAGGAGGAGCTGCGCTGGCTGGAGTATGCTCAGCGACTGCGCGACCAGCGTCGCAACCGGATTACCCTGCCCGGCCAGCCGTCGGTAGGCGATCTGCTGTGGCAACAGGCAGCAGCGGGCGGTGCGCAGGCGTGTGGCATTCAACAGGGCACGCTGGCGGTAGGACAACGTGCTGACTGGCTGGTGCTGCGGGATGAGGCGTGGCTCGGCAGCGTCGGGTCGCACGCCGTACTCAACCGCTGGCTCTTTGCCGGGCAGCGCGATCAGATTCGGGACGTTTATGTGGCGGGTAAAGCCGTGGTTGAAGATGGGGTGCATCCGCACCAGACGGCGTGTGCCGCCCGTTTTGCTCAGGCGATGGAGGCGCTGCGATGATCGCCCGGTTCACGTACCCGGAGCTGGCGGTCAGCCGCTGGCGCAACGGCGGCGGCGAAACCCGCGAAATCATCAGCTTTCCACCCGGCGCGGAGCGTTTCGGCTGGCGCGCCAGCATTGCGACGCTGGCGCAGGATGGTCCCTTCTCTGCCTTTCCTGACATTGATCGGGTGATTACCCTGCTACATGGCGATCCGGTGTTGCTGACCGCGCCGGGCGTGCAGCACTTACTGACGCCTCAACAGCCCTGGGCGTTTGCCGGCGAACTCGCTTTAACGGCAAAGCTGCAGGGCAGCGTCAGCGAAGATTTTAATGTCATGACGCGGCGTGGGGAATGGCAGGCAGCGGTAGAGGTGGTGACCACACCGGTCAGCACTCTGCATGGCGTTGCCTGGGTGCTGGCTGGCGCCTGGCAGACGGCTGACGGGGAACGGCTGACCGCGCAGCAGGGCGCGTGGTGGGTCGATGAAGAAACAGCATTCAGCCCGTGCGATACCGATGCCCGGCTGCTGTTTACCCGTCTTAACCGTGTCCTCTGAAGCGGCCCAGTAATTTGTAACGTGAGCCGGGATAGAGCAGCCGCGCATAGGTCACGATTTTAGTGTCGCTCCAGGTCTGACGGCGAATCAGCAGGCAGGGTTCGTGCTCATCCACCGACAGATGTTTACGCTGACGCGCATCGGGCAACACCGCTTCAACAATGTGCTCGCCCGCCGTCAGCGGCGCAACGCGCATCAGATAGGTGTAAGGCGTCATCTGCTGATAATCCTGCGTCAGGTAATCGGGCGCGACCAGCGGATTGACCAGACGGTCCTCCAGCTGCACCGGCAGATCATTTTCGTAATGCACAATCAGCGAATGATAGAGCGTCTGCCCGGTGGTCAGTCCCAGCACCGCCGCCTGCTCAGGATCGGCTTTGTCCTGGCCGATGGCGAGAATTTTGCAGCTGTGCTGATGGCCGCGCTGAGCGATCTCATCGGCGATGTTATGCACCTCCAGCATGGCGGTGTAGCCTTTCATCTCCGCCACGAAGGTTCCGACGCCCTGCATCCGCACCAGAAAGCCTTCGCTGGTGAGTTCACGCAGCGCCCGGTTAATGGTCATGCGGCTGACGCCCAGTTCATTCACCAGTTCACTTTCTGATGGCACACGCTGATTCGCTTTCCACAACCCTTCACGGATCTGGCTGACGATGGCCTGCTTCACCCGCTGATAAATCGGGGCAGGCTCATCGCTCATTGCCGCCGCCAGTTGTGCCAGTGCCGTATGCTCAACCATTTGCTGTTCCTTATGCTGAAAGTCCCCTAAGTTTACTGTCTCACCGTGTGAATGTATATACATCCAGTACGCTGCGCGGTGCCCCAATGGTGCAGCCTGCGCATCCTGATGGTGCAGCCTCTGAGTAGCGCTAAATAGTCAACCCGCAGCGGACGGGCAATCGATTTTTGTGATCGGCCTGGCACGGCACTTGCTTGCTCCCTTTGATTGTATAGACAAGCATAGACAAGAATTAACGCTTATGTTTCACTCGTATTATTCCGCTGGATCAGGGCAAGGAGAGCAGTTTAGCCACACCAGCACACTTGTATAGACAGGAGTAGGCTATGTCAGGTTCGTTTCAGGTTTTGCGCCTGGTGCCAGGCGAGGTGGACCTCGCCACATTACGCGCTATCTATCAGGGTAACGTCACGCTGACGCTTGATGAGCCCGCGCGTCAGGCCATTGCGACGGCGCAGCAAACCGTGGATGCGATTGTCGCCTCCGGCAACGTGGTATATGGCATTAATACCGGCTTCGGCAAGCTGGCGCAGACGCAAATCCCGGCCAGCCGGCTGGCGGATCTGCAGCGTAATCTGGTGCTGTCACACAGCGTCGGGCTGGGCGATCTGCTGCCAGACAATGTTACCCGTCTGGTGGTCGCCACCAAAATCATCAGCCTGGCGCGCGGTCACTCTGGCGTGCGAATCGAACTGGTTGAGGCGCTGCTGGCGCTGTTCAATGCGGGCGTAATGCCCTGCATCCCGGAAAAAGGCTCGGTCGGTGCCTCCGGCGATCTGGCACCGCTGGCGCACATGTCGCTGATGCTGCTGGGCGAAGGTCAGGTCCGGCTCAGGGGTGAGTTGATCCCGGCCACCGAAGGACTGGCAAGCGTGGGCCTGTCGCCGTTTGTACTCGGCCCGAAAGAGGGACTGGCGCTGCTTAACGGCACTCAGGCCTCAACTGCGCTGGCGCTGCGCGGCCTGTTTGAGGGTGAAAACCTGTTTGCCGCCGGTCTGATGGCCGGTGCGCTGTCGCTGGAAGCGATTAAAGGCTCACTGAAACCGTTCGACGCCCGTATCCATCAGGCGCGCGGCCAGCATGGTCAGATTGCGGTCGCTGCTGCCGTCAGTACCCTGATTGAGGGCAGTGAAATAGTGCTGTCGCATACGCATTGCGGCCGCGTTCAGGATCCCTACTCCATCCGCTGCGTGCCGCAGGTGATGGGTGCCTGCCTGGACAACTTCAGCCACGCGGCGCGGATTCTGGAAATCGAAGCGAACGCGGCCTCTGACAACCCGCTGGTGTTCAGCGACAGCGGCGATGTGATCTCCGGCGGCAACTTCCACGCCGAGCCGGTGGCCTTTGCTGCGGATATCCTGGCGCTGGCGATTGCCGAAGTCGGAGCCATCTCCGAGCGGCGGCTGGCGCTGCTGCTGGACAGCGGCTTGTCAGGCCTGCCGCCCTTCCTGGTGCGCGACGGCGGCGTGAATTCCGGCTTTATGATCGCCCAGGTGACCGCCGCCGCGCTGGCCTCTGAGAATAAATCGCTGGCCCATCCGGGCAGCGTCGACAGCCTGCCGACCTCCGCTAATCAGGAAGATCACGTCTCGATGGCGA
Organism: Pantoea pleuroti; assembly: GCF_014156615.1. Lineage (NCBI taxonomy): Bacteria > Pseudomonadati > Pseudomonadota > Gammaproteobacteria > Enterobacterales > Erwiniaceae > Pantoea > Pantoea pleuroti. Next base: position 382,328 of record NZ_SBFD01000002.1, read on the forward strand.
CCTACGCCGCGCGCCGTCTCGGCAGCATGTGCTTTAACAGCGCCGCAGTCGTGGGCATTGAGGCGATGGCCGCTGCACAGGGCATTGAATTCAACCGGCCGCTGAAAAGCTCTGCGCTGATTGAGCAGGCCATCGACACCATTCGCGAGCAGGTCGCCTTCCTTGAGGAGGATCGCCTGCTGGCTCCCGATATCGAGGCAATGCGTCAGTGGGCAAGTCGCACTGACTGGCCTCAGGCATTAACCGCGCTGCTGCCGAGCATGCGCCCAACTTCTTGAATTAAGGAATCTTTCATGAGCGAAACTCTTTCTCAGGCTGTGGCACGTGAAATTCGCGCGCCTCACGGTACCACGCTGCACTGCGCCAACTGGCTGATTGAAGCCGCTTACCGCATGATTCAGAACAACCTTGATCCCGATGTTGCCGAGCGACCGGAAGATCTGGTGGTTTACGGCGGCATCGGTAAGGCGGCGCGTAACTGGGAGTGCTTCGAGCAGATCCTGCGTTCGCTGCGGGCACTGCAGCCGGATGAAACCCTGCTGATCCAGAGCGGCAAGCCGGTCGGCATTTTCCGCACCCACGCGGATGCACCCCGCGTACTGCTGGCAAACTCCAATCTGGTGCCGCACTGGGCAACCTGGGATCACTTCCATGAGCTGGATAAAGCGGGCCTGATGATGTACGGCCAGATGACCGCCGGTTCCTGGATCTATATCGGCGCGCAGGGCATCGTGCAGGGCACCTACGAAACCTTCGTGGAAGCGGGACGTCAGCACTACAACAACGACCTCAGCGGACGCTGGATCCTCACCGCCGGGCTGGGCGGCATGGGCGGCGCGCAACCGCTGGCGGGTGTTCTGGCCGGGGCCTGTGTGCTGGCGATTGAGTGTCAGGAGTCGCGCATCGATTTCCGCCTGCGTACCCGCTATGTAGATTACAAAGCCACCACGCTGGATGAAGCGCTGGCGTTAATCAGCGAAGCGACCGCGGCGAAAAAAGCGATTTCGGTCGGGCTGCTGGGCAATGCCGCCGAGATCCTGCCGGAGCTGGTGAAACGCGCCCGGGCGGGCGGGCCAAAACCGGACATCGTCACCGATCAGACCTCGGCACACGATCCGATTAATGGCTATCTGCCGGCTGGCTGGGATCTGGTGCGCTGGCAGCAGGAGCGCGTCTCACAGCCGAAGGCAGTAGAGAAAGCGGCACGTGCGTCAATGGCGGTCCACGTGCAGGCGATGCTCGACTTCTGTCATATGGGCATCCCGACCGTGGACTACGGCAACAATATCCGTCAGGTCGCGCTGGATGAGGGTGTCAGCAACGCCTTCGACTTCCCTGGCTTTGTACCGGCCTACATCCGTCCGCTGTTCTGCGAAGGAAAAGGTCCGTTCCGCTGGGTGGCGCTGTCCGGCGATCCGGAAGATATCTACAAGACCGACGCGAAACTCAAGGAACTGTTCCCGCACCACAAAACGCTGCATCGCTGGCTGGATATGGCGCAGGAGCGCATCGCCTTCCAGGGATTGCCAGCACGTATCTGCTGGCTGGGACTGGGCGAACGGCATCTTGCCGGTCTGGCGTTCAATGAAATGGTCCGCAACGGCGAGCTGAAAGCGCCGGTGGTGATTGGCCGCGACCATCTCGACTGCGGCTCGGTTGCCTCACCTAACCGTGAAACCGAAGCGATGAAGGATGGCTCGGATGCAATCTCAGACTGGCCGCTGCTCAACGCGCTGCTGAACACCGCAGGCGGTGCGACCTGGGTCAGCCTGCATCATGGCGGCGGTGTCGGCATGGGCTTCTCGCAGCACGCCGGTATGGTGATTGTCTGTGATGGCAGCAAAGAGGCGGATGCGCGTCTGGGTCGGGTGTTGTGGAATGATCCGGCCACCGGCGTGATGCGTCATGCCGACGCGGGTTATGAGCTGGCACAAAGTTGCGCGGCAGAGCACGATCTGAACCTGCCGATGCAGAAGTAATACGCTGAACGGGGCGGGCAGCGACTTGCCCCGTTTTCTTCGCGTTTTTCCATTCTGAAGCCCTGCCCGGACATCACTTCCTTATTACTTATTCCATTTTGATTTAGCCTATAGCCAGATTTCGTCCTGCCGGCGATAGACGCAGCGCCACCCGACCTCTAAAGTGAAATCTTCTCATTCTGTATGGAGCGCGACTCTGCATGACCCTTTCCCCTGCCCTGCTTGAAGATGCCCTGCGCTGGCGCCGTGAGTTTCATCGCCACCCCGAATTAGGTTACCAGGAACAGCAAACCAGCCAGTTTATCGCTGATGAGTTAGAGCGGGCGGGATTGCAGGTGTTTCGCGGTCTGGCGGGCACCGGCGTAATCGGCACGCTGGAAAACGGTCCCGGCCCGGTTATCGGGCTGCGTGCGGATATGGATGCGCTGCCGATTACGGAAAAAGGCGACACTGAATGGCGCTCCGCGACTCCTGGCGTGATGCACGCCTGCGGGCACGACGGTCACAGCGCCATTCTGCTGGCCGCCGCCCGACAGCTGGCCGCCACACGCCAGTTCCGCGGCACGGTACATTTCATTTTTCAGCCTGCCGAAGAGAACCTGGGCGGTGCGCGCAAAATGGTGGAAGAGGGACTGTTCCAGCGCTTCCCGATGGATGCGATCTATGCGATGCACAACTGGCCGGGCCTGCCGCTGGGGTCACTGGCGGTTAACCCTGGCGCCATGATGGCGTCGCTGGATTCGTTTGAGATTACCCTGCACGGCAAAAGCTGCCACGCGGCGATGCCGGAAAGCGGTGCCGATCCAATGGTGGTGGCGGCCGAGCTGATTCTGGCGCTGCAGACAATTCCGTCACGTCGGCTCTCGCCGCTCGCCTCGGCGGTGGTCAGCGTGACGCAGATCCACGGTGGCGAAGCAATCAACGTGATCCCGGAACAGATTGTACTGCGCGGCACGGTGCGTTGCCTGCAGACCAGCGTGCGCGAAAAAGTACGCGGGCTGATTGATGAATTTGTCGCTACCCTGCCACGTCCGTTTGGTGTCAGCGGTGAGATTGAGTGGTTACCGGGTTATCCGGTGACCGCCAACCATGCTGCCCCGGCTGAGCAGGTGCGCGAGGTGGCGCTGGCGACGCTGGGAGCCGAACAGGTTCAGTGGCAGGTCAATCCGTCGATGGCGTCTGAAGATTTTGCCTGCATGATGGAGGCCTGTCCGGGTGCTTACTTCTGGCTGGGCGCGGATGGCGATACGCCTTCCGCCCCGCTGCACAACGCCCGCTATGACTTCAACGACGCGCTGCTGCCAATTGGCATTACTTTCTGGCAGAACCTGGTTGAACAGGCGCTGCCAGCAGCCTGAGTCAGTAACCGGCGGCGAGGATCTGCTGCTCTGCCGCCGCCAGCGAGGCGCACTGGCCGCTGGCGCGCAGGCAGCAGGCGAGCTGAAGTCGCAGTGATGCGGGCACCGGCCGCTGCTGATTCAGAACCTGCTCAATCCAGCGCGCGGTTACCTCTGCCGTCTTGTCCGCCGGCAGTTCAACGGCCACTTCAGGCTGACGCTCAACCCATACTTCCGCTTCTGCGCCTGCGCCCTGAATCATGCTGATCGCCGGGCAGCGCTGTGGATTGGCATAGACTTCCCCTTCGGTGCCATTGAGCAGTATCGCAGGCGCATCGATGTCACTGAAGAATTTCGCCACACGCGGCACATACTCCGGATGCGACACGCTCGACAGACGCAGCGCCGCACGTTCGGCAAACGGGGTCGCCAGTTTTGCCAGCGTATGCGCGCTGTTACGCACGCCCATTCGCCAGCGCAGCGACAGCTGTTTCGCCATTGGCGGGCAGAGATGATCGATGGTGATAAACACGAGTTCGCCCTGATCGAGTTTTGCCTGCGCCGCCTCTGCGGTGGTGACGGGGGCAATACCCAGCGCGGCAAACACCGCTTCACTGGTGATGCGCGTCGCGTCGTCGCTGACGCCATGCACCAGCACCGGGAAGCCCAGTTTTACCAGCAGCAGCGCCAGCAACGGCGTGAGATTGCCCTGCCGCCGCGCACCGTTGTAGCTGGGGATCACAACCGGCATCGGGCGGTTTTCCGGCGCCTGCAGTTGCATCATCTGCGCCTGCATCGCCTGATAAAAGCCGCGCATTTCCGCTTCGCCTTCGCCTTTAATACGCAGCGCAATCAGAATGCCGCCCAGCTCCAGATCCGGCACCTCGCCCGCCAGCATCGCGCCATAGAGCGCCACGGCGGTATCAAAATCGATATCGCGGGCATGATTTTTACCGCGACCAATCTCTTTAATGATTTTATTCAGTTCCATCACTCGCTTCCGGTTAAGTGCGCGGCTCAGCGCCGCGTGGGACGTCGTTTACGCACCGTATTTTTTGGCACCACGGTGGCCGGTATCGCTGCCGGCTCTGGCGTTTCCGGCTGCTCAATCGGGAAGATCGGCAGCGCCGCTAACAGCCGGCTGCCGTAGGATTTGCTAAGCAGACGGCGGTCGTAAATAACGATTTCGCCATAACATTGATGGCTGCGAATCAGGCGTCCGACCTGTTGAATCAGGGTAAAAGAGGCGCTGGGTAAGCTCTGCACCTCAAACGGATAGCGTTTCAGGCTTTTCAGCCACTCGCCTTCGGTCAAAATTACCGGACTGTCTACCGGGGGAAAAGCGATTTTGTGGATATGCACCTGACTCAGCAGATCGCCTTTGAGATCCAGCCCTTCGGCAAAAGACTGCAGGCCAATCAGGATGCTGGTTTCCCCTTTAGCGACACGCTGACGATGCAGATCGACCAGGCGGCTGCGCGGCTGATCGCCCTGAACCAGCATTGAGAGGCGCAGGTCGGGCAGACAGGCGACAAACTGCTGCATCGCCCGGTTGCTGGCAAACAGCACCAGCACGCCTTTGTGCTTTTTCTCCGCCATCTGCTGCCGGAAGAAACCGGCCATCTCCGCGATATGCTCCGCTTCGTGCGTCATCAGCGGCTCATAGCGCATCTGCGGGATCACCAGCTTGCCCTGCTCCACGTGGTTAAACGGGGAGTCCAGTGCCACAAAGCGGTCGCCCGCCTTCTCGCTGAGTCCCGACATCTCCTGCAGGCGGTTGAAACTGTTAAGCGATCGCAGGGTGGCGGAGGTCACGACCACGTGCGGAATTTTACGCCACAGCATCTTCTCCAGCTGGTCGCTGACGCGGATGCCGGCGCAGTGAAACAGCAGGTGCGCCTGACCTTCGCGCAGCTCGCGGGTGATCCACTTCGACACCGGCGCGCCAGAGGCTTTTTCCATCGCCGCCAGCCGCCACAGTTTGCTGACCGATTCGAACCAGCCAAACTGGCGATTGAGCTGCAGCAGATTGCGATGCAGTCGCACCACATCCACCTTGCCGGTCTGCTCGCTCAGCGCATTAATCAAACCTTCACTCAGGCCGCGTAGCGCATCGCTGAGCTTAAAGAGCCGGGCGCAGAGATCCAGCAGCTCCTGCGGCAGCGCCCCCAGCACAAAGCGGAATTCGCCCGGCTGATTATGCGGTGGCAGCAGCGGATTCAGCGCCTGAGCGGTAATCGTCAGCAGTTCACGCAGCTCATCGCAGTGCGCTTTCAGCCGCTCCGGGTTAGCCAGCGGCGGCGGTGATTTTGGCCGCATCTGCGTCATGATGCTCTCCACCAGCTTGATAAAGAGGTCGAGTTGCAGGCTGCTCCAGCCCGGCGTGATGTCGGCGCTCATCTCCAGCGCATCGCGCGCCACTTCCGGCAGATGATGCCCTTCATCCAGCACCAGCATCAGGTTTTTAGCCGGTGGCAGCACCGACTCATTCTCCATTGCGGCCATGACCAGCGCATGGTTCGCCACCACTACATCCACCTGCTCGATTTCGCGCCGCGCCACAAAGAACGGGCATTCACGATACCAGCGACAGTGTGCGCCAAGGCAGCTCGCTTTGTCGGTGGAGAGCCGCTGCCACAGGCTGTCGCTGACGTTCTCGTCGCTGTGATCGCGCAGGCCGTCCCACTGATAGCGATCCAGCGATTTCTGCAACCGGCCACACTGCGTCTGCTCCTCTTTAGTGCTGCTGACGGCGTCATCGTCCAGATAAAGCAGCAGATCGCCCTGCTCATCGTCATCGGCCGCCATCGCCGCCAGATTACGCGGACAGACATAGCGCCCGCGACCAAAGGCGGCGGTAAAGGTGAGATCGGGAATGATTTTTTTCAGCAGCGGCAGATCTTTGGTGAAGATTTGATCCTGCAGCGCCACGTTGGCGGTGCTGATCACCAGCCGCTTCTCCTGGGCGCGGCTGGCCGCGATGCCCGGGATCAGATAAGAGAGGGTTTTGCCCACGCCGGTTGGCGCTTCAACCGCCAGATGGCGCGAATCGTCGCCCGCCAGGCACTTCGCCACTTCGGCGATCATCTGGCGCTGCGGCGCACGCGGGATGAAGTCAGGCACCTGCTCCTGAAGCGCTTTATACCACTGCGCTATCTGGCTTTTTACTGCGGCTGTCAGGGCCATGATTTGCGTTACCACACCGAAAATATGGCCTGTATTTTTACACAGTATCCTGTTGGCGTCAGCTTTCGCGCCGAATTTTTCGTGCGACGTCGTAAATTTCAGCGGTTGCCCGTTTCAGGGTCGTGCGGGCAACCCGTCAACCCGGGCCGCTCAGGCATAAAGAAAGGCCAGCCGCATGAGGTAGCGGCTGGCTACGCCAGCACCTGGTACATATAAGTGGTGGAATCCAGCACGCCGGCGGTGGATTCGGCATAAAACGGGATCGACCCCGCTACCTGCCAGCCCAGCGAGCGATAGAGATCGCTGGCGACATCGCCGCTGCGCGTATCCAGCACCAGCAGCGTTTTGCCCTGCGCGCGGGCCTGCTGCTCAGCGCGCTGCATCAGCTCGCGCGCGATGCCCTGACGGCGTGCCTGCGGATGCACCAGCAGTTTGCTGATCTCCGCCCGGTGTCGGCCATTAGGCATGGCGCTGCCAGTGAGCATGACCGTGCCCACGATGCGACCGTGCTGCCGCGCAACGAATAATTCGCTGTCGCCGTCTGCCAGACCGGCAATCCGCTGCTGCCAGAATCGCGTCATCACCTCTTCGTCTGCGGCATCAATAAAGCCGACGCTGGCGCCGTCTGCCACACAGGCCTGCAGCACCGCTGTAAGTTCGCCCAGTTGCTGTTGCGCTTCGTCGGCGCGAAGTATTGTGTAATCGATCATGGTTTCGCCACCACCAGTAAATAGCGCGCGCCGTCAGTCAGGTGTGCCTCAAAAGCCGATTTCCCGACCAGATGAAAACGTAAGCAGTCACCGGGCTTCAGCGCCCACTGCTGCGTCCCCATCGTGACGGTGAGGCCGCCCTCGCGCAGCCAGATATGCTGCTCCAGCCCCTGAATGGGTGGCGCATCGTAATCTATACGTGCACCGGGCCGTAATCTGCCCTCAACCAGTTCGCATCGGAAATGAAGCGCAGGGGGTGAAACATTCCGGCGAATAAATCCGCTGGATTCATCCTGCCACACGGGCTGCTGGTCATCTCTGATCAGAAGACTGGACTCCTCCTCCACTTCACTGAGCAGGCGCGACATCGTTAATCCGTAGGCAACACACAGACGGTTAAGCAGCGCAGCAGTAGGGCTGGTCTCGCTTCGCTCAATGCGCGATAATGACGCACGACTGATGCCCGTTGCGACAGCAAGTTCATCCAGCGACCAGCCGCGTTGCAGGCGTAATTCTGCCAGCCTCACCGCCAGTCGTTGCTCCGTATTCAGCTCTGACATGGTGTTTTCTCATATTTGGGAATAATTCTCTTATATGAGATATAGCGAAGAAACGGCGTATCAGTCAAGTTGTACATCGAGAAATGTATTGTACAACTTAGTCGGCTTCGTTATGGTAATTACACTCAGACCAATCGAAAGAGGAATTTATGACCTTATACAGTATCGGTGACGTCGCCGAGCGCTGTGGCATAAACCCAGTCACCCTGCGCGCCTGGCAGCGTCGTTATGGCTTACTGAAGCCGCAACGTACCGAAGGCGGACATCGTCAGTTTGACGAAGAAGATGTTCATCGCATCGAAGAGATTATGCGCTGGATTGAAAGCGGCGTGCCGGTCGGTAAAGTTAAGGCACTGCTGGAAGGTGGCGATGTAGATGCCCATGACGGCTGGACCACACTCCAGGATGAGCTGATCAGCGTCCTGCGTCACGTCAGACCCGCTAAACTTCGTAATAAAATTGCCGCGATTGGTCGCGAACATCCGATTGATGCGCTGATCGACCATGTTTTTATGCCGGTGCGCCAGAAGCTGAGTCTGGATCAGAACACCGCCCGCACCATGTGCAGTCTGCTGGATGGTTTGCTGATCGATTATGTCGCGTTCTGCCTGACCGGCAGCCGCAAAAAATCGGGTAAAGATGCGCTGATTATTGGCTGGGGTATCGACGATCGTACCCGCATCTGGCTGGAAGGCTGGCGTCTGTCGCAGCATGGCTGGCGCATTGATGTGCTGGCAGAACCGCTGGATTTACCGCGTCCTGAACTCTTTCCCGGCATGAATATGTTTGTCTTTACCGGTAAAAAACTGACCCGCCGCCAGCAGGAACAGCTGTCACACTGGCAGGAACAGGGCTATGCCGTGCGGTTGCACGACCCCGCCTGATAACAAAAACGCACGCCGGGCACTTTGCCTGCTGCCTTGCGCGCGCTATTATCCCCGCCTCACTGTTAACGAGCTCAGGTTTTACCCATGAACTGTAAAAAAGCTTTCTTCGCTACGCTGTTTTTTATTATGGCGGCAGGTGGCACCGGCGGTCTGATGCTGGTGGGATACTCTCTCATCGTTCACTCACGCTAAGCCAGCGCTGCAGGCGTTCAAACAGGCGATCGCTGACTATCGCCAGCAGCGCCACCAGTAATGCCCCCTGAATCACATAGGCTGTATTAAAGCCGCTTAAGCCGATAATCACCGGCGATCCCAGACTTTTCGCGCCGACCGTCGAGGCGATGGCAGCGGTGCCGATGTTGATGATCACCGAGGTGCGTATCCCGGCGATGATGACCGGCGCAGCCAGCGCCAGCTCAATCTGCCACAGCCGCTGCCAGCTACTCATGCCGACCCCGATGGCGATCTCCCGACTGCTGGCCGGTACGCTATCAATACCCGCCAGCGTCCCCTGTAAAATCGGCAGCAATCCGTAGAGCAGCAGCGCCACAACCGCAGGCCAGGCACCAAATCCCATCACCGGCACCGCAATCGCCAGCACCGCCACCGGCGGAATCGTCTGCCCTGCCGCCACAATGGTTTCCATCAGCGGCCGGAAGGCCCGCCCCGCCCGCCGCGTCACCAGAACACCACTGCCAATGCCAATCACAATCGCCAGCAGGCTGGCGGTGATCACCAGAAACAGATGCGCCAGCGTCAGTTGCCAGAAGCTCTCCTGCTGATAGAGTGGCCGCGCCAGTTCGGGAAACCAGCGGTGAAACAGCGGCCCGCTGTAAGGCATCAGGGTCAGCAGCGCGCCGTAGAACAGCACCAGCCACAGCAGCGGATCCCTTAGCCTGCGCATGTTAAATCCTCGCGCAGTTGCAGCAGATCGCCAAAGTGGAGCACGCCCAGCGGCCGCTGCTGATCGTCGATGACCGGCAATTTATCGGTACGCCGGGCGATAAACTGCGACAGGGCATCGCGCAGCGTCAGTGCCGCAGCGATCGGTTCGCCCGGCAGCCACTCGCCGCGCCGCACGGCATTACCGACCTGCTCCAGGGACAGCAGCCGTACTCCCATTTCGCTGCGACCAAAAAAGTCGCGCACAAAATCATTTTTCGGCTGGGTCAGCAGCTCCACTGGCCTGCCCTGCTGAACAATCTCGCCGTTATCCATCAGCACAATACGGTCTGCCAGCGTCAGCGCTTCGTCGATGTCGTGCGTCACCAGCACGATGGTGCGGCCCGACAGTTGATGAATGCGCAACATCTCCTGTTGCAGCACCCCGCGCGTCACCGGGTCGAGTGCACCAAACGGCTCATCCATCAGTAACACCTCCGGATCCGCCGCCAGCGCCCGCGCCACGCCGATGCGCTGCTGCTGCCCCCCTGAGAGCTGATGCGGATAGCGGTCCAGCAGCTGCGCGTCGAGATTCAGCAGCGCCAGCAGCGCCGTGATACGTTCATTGACCTGTGCCCGGGGCCAGCCCAGCAGCACTGGCACCGTGGCGATATTCTTCCGCACCGTCCAGTGCGGAAACAGACCAATCGACTGAATGGCGTAGCCCATGCGCCGCCGCAGCGTGCGGGCATCGAGCTGGCGAATCGACTCTCCGGCAAAGCGGATTTCACCACTGTCAAACTCCACCAGCCGGTTGATCATCTTCAGGGTGGTCGATTTGCCCGAACCGGAGGTGCCAAGCAGCACGCAAAATTCCCCTTTCGCCACCTGTAACGACAGATCTTTCACCGCCGCTTTACCGTTAAACGCGCGGGAAACGCCGTCAAACTCAATCATCTTTTCTCTCCAGCAGTGAGATCAGCAGGCGGAACAGCGCATCGATGATCACCGCCAGTGCAATCACCGGGATCACCCCCAGCAACACCAAATCAAGCGCACTGCTTAGCAGTCCCTGGAAAATAATTGCGCCAAAGCCGCCCGCGCCAATCAGCGCCGCGACCACCGCCATGCCCAGCGTCTGTACCACCACTACCCGCAGGCCCGCCAGCCAGACCGGCAGCGCCAGCGGCACATCCACCGCGAAAAACTGCTGCCAGCCACTCATGCCGACGCCACGTGCACTCTCACGCACCTCGTGCGGCACCTGTTGCAGCCCCACCACCACGCTGCGCACCAGCGGCAACAGGGCGTAAAGCACCAGCGCGATCAGCGCCGGAGCCATCCCAATGCCGCTGATGCCCCAGTCGCCGAGCCACGGAAACTGCTGAGCCAGTCCGGCCAGCGGCGCAATCAGCAGACCAAACAGCGCCACCGAGGGCACAGTCTGAATCACATTCAGCACGCCGAACACACCGCCCTGCCAGCCAGGCCGCCGGAACAGCGTGACGCCCAGCGGCAGCGCAATCATCAGCGCAGGCAGCACCGTTCCCGCCAGCAGGGTGAGATGACGGCTCAGCGCGGCATCAAACACCGCGTGGCGGTTGGCATACTCTTTCAGCAGGGAGAGATCGCTGAGCTGGCCACTGAACAGCAGCAGCAGCGGCAACAGCCAGACCTGCAGATTGAGCAGCAGCTGTGCCAGCCGATGACGGGTCAGTTGCCGCACCTGATCGGTGATCAGCAGCAGGATCAGAGCGCCGCTGCACCACAGGCCGCTGGCAAAGCTGGTGCGCGCCAGACGGCTGCCCTGCTGGCTGAGTAAGGTGGCCTGATGCCCGCTGAGCCAGATGATCGCCGCCAGCATCAGTTCTGCCGCCAGTAGCGCCAGCATCAGCGTGATGCGGGTCGGATGCCGCCACAGCAGCAGCCACAGCGTCAACAGCGGCAGCAGCAACAGCCCGAAGCGGCTAATCTGCCAGCCCATCAGCGGTTCACCCGCCACCAGACGGTTCGGGGCGAAGTTCAGAAACGGCAATGCCACCAGCGCAAGACTCAGCAGCGTCAGCAGCAGCAGTGCCACCGGCTGCTCAACCGGACGGCGTATCGCTTCCCGCGATATCTGCATCGGTTACAGCAGCTTTTTCTGCTGCAGCCATTCGGTCGCTACGCTGCTGGCATCCTGACCGTCGACCGCGATTCTGGCGTTGAGCTGCTGCAGCGTCTTCTCATCAAGCGCGCTGAACACCGGCTTCAGCCACTCTGCAATCTGTGGATAGGCTTTGAGTACCGATTCACGGATCACCGGCGTCGGCGCATAAATCGGCTGAACCCCTTTAGGATCGCTGAGCGTCTGCAGACCTAATGCTGCCACCGGACCGTCGGTGCCGTACGCCATCGCCGCGTTTACGCCGGAAGTCTGCTGTGCCGCTGCGCTGATGGTGACAGCGGTATCGCCGCCAGCCAGCGACAGCAGCTGGTCCTGCTTGAGATCAAAGCCATAGGCTTTTTCAAAGGCGGGTAAGGCATCGCTGCGTTCAATAAATTCTGCTGAGGCCGCCAGTTTGAAAGTGCCGCCTTTTTTCAGCCAGGCGCTGAGATCCGCCAGAGAGTTAAGCTGATTTTTTTCAGCCAGATCTTTTCGCACAGCGATGGTCCAGGTGTTATTGGCCGGAGCCGGTGTCAGCCAGACCAGATGGTTTTTCTCCGCATCAAGCTTCTTAACCTTTTCGTAGCCTTCAGCGGCATTTTTCCAGGCGCTGTCTTTCTCATCATTGAAGAAAAATGCACCGTTGCCGGTATATTCCGGATAGATATCAAGTTCGCCCGCCGTGATAGCACCGCGCACCACCTGCGTGGTGCCGAGCTGAATTTTATTGACGGTTTTTACCCCGTGCTTTTCCAGCACCTGAAGGATCACATTGCCCAGCAGCGATCCTTCGGTATCAATTTTTGAGCCGACCCGCACCGGGTCCGCCGCCTGTGCTATCCCCATGCTGAGCAGCAAAGCGCTGACGCCCATCCAACCCCGAATTCTGACCATGGCTTTTTCCTTATCGCAGTGTGTTGTTTTTACGTTTTGTTCGTGCGTGATGATTCACAAGGCGTTGTGCGCCTGCGCGTTCAGGCTGCCCTCCTGCCGCTCTGCGGGAGGCTGGCAAGGCGTGCAGCGGAAATTATCTGCCTTAAAAGCGTAGCCTGGCGCAGCGGCGATGTAGCTGACTTTATCGCAAATTGATAACGATTTGAGATTATAAATTCATCTCATATAACCGAAATGAATTTATGTCTGGGCGTCTAAACGGCTATCCTCGGAAATCTGTTTTTATAATAAAAGACGCACAACATCATGTCCGACCTGACCTCTTCCGCCCACGTGGCAACAGCAGGGAGTTCGCCCGGTGGCGAAACACAGTGGATCCGCAGCGCAGCTGACGTCTCCCGATTAGTGAACAGTGGCGACAGCGCCCGTAATAATGCCCGCATTGTGGTGGCGATTGCGCTGGGGGGCGTCTTCCTTGACGCCTACGACCTGGGTGCGCTGGCCTTTGGCATCAAAGACATCACGCGCGAATTCAATCTCACCCCGACCGGCACCGGCATGGTCGCCTCGGCAATCACCTTCGGGGCCATTATCGGCGCACTGATCGGCGGCTATCTCACGGATAAAATTGGCCGTTATCGGGTGTTTATGGCCGATATGTTCTTTTTCGTGGTGGCGGCTATCGCCTGTGCGTTTGCCCCCAATGAGTATGTGCTGGCCGGCGCGCGTTTTGTGATGGGCCTGGGGGTCGGAATCGATCTGCCGGTGGCGATGGCGTTTCTGGCGGAGTTTTCCCGGCTGCGTGGCAAGGGTAATAAAGCGGCCAGCGTGGCGATGTGGTGCCCAACCTGGTATGCGGCGATCAGCATCTCTTATCTGCTGGTGCTGCTGCTCTATGCCGTGTTACCCGAAAGCCACACCGACTGGCTCTGGCGGCTGATCCTTGGTTTTGGTGCCGTTCCGGCGATTATCATCATCGCCATCCGTAGCCGTTACATGAGCGAATCCCCGGTGTGGGCGGCGAATCAGGGCGACCTGAAAGGTGCCGCGGCGATTTTACGCAGTGCGTGGAATATTAATGCCCAGGTGGCAGCCGACGCCGCGCTGACGCCTGCCATGCCGGTGCGCAAGGCGAGCTGGCGTAACTATGGCGCGCTGTTACAGGGTGTTTATCGCCGCCGTACATTGCTGGCGACCATCACTTCCATTGCCTCATCTTTTGCTTATAACGCGGTGGCGTTTGGCTTGCCGGTGATCATCTCCAGCTTCTTTGCCCAGTCAATGCTTACCACGATTCTGGTGTCGCTGGCCCTGAATCTGCTGTTCGCCTTTGTCGGCGGGATACTGGCGGTGCGACTGGTGCCGCGCCTCGGGGCGTGGAAGATGTCGGTGGCGGGTTATGCCTGTCAGTGCGTGGCGCTGCTCGGGCTGGCGCTGATTGGTCGTCCGGAAGGCGGCCAGGAAGCCGCGCTGGCGATCGGCATGCTGGCGCTGTTCCTGTTTGGACAGGGATTCGGGCCTGGCTCCCATACTATGACTTTTGCGTCGCTGAGCTATCCGACGTCGCTGCGCGGCGTGGGTGTCGGCTTTAACCAGACGCTGATGCGCGGCAGCTCTACCGTTTCGCTGTTTCTGTTTCCAGTGCTGGTTGCGGCGCTGGGCACCGGCGTGTTCTGGGTGATCTTCCTGGCACCACTGGCGGGCCTGCTGGCGCTGCTGGCGATCCGCTGGGAACCGTCGGGTTATGATGTGGATGCGGAAGATTTCGAGCTGCAGCGATAATCAATGGTCAGGGCGTGGATAGCGCGCCGGCTCAGGGAGCAAACGGGCTCATAACCCTGGCGCATTGTTTATCCCGGCCCGGCTTCTCCGGCCAGCATTGAAACCGCACCTTAGTGCGGTTTTTTTATGCGGTAACTTGCGGAAAAGGAAACTGCTCCAGATAGTCCGGGATGCGCGGGAAGGTATGCAAAAACCACGGTGTGAACTGCTGTGGCTGCTGCTGCATCTGCTGCTCAATCAGCGCCATCGGGCGATAATCCCAGGCATCCGCTTCCTGCGGATTCAGCTGCGGCAGGCTGTCGCAGACGGCAAAGAAGACGTGACCATACTCATGTTCAGTCAGGCCATTGCTCAGCTTCAGGTTGTAGCTCAGCTCAAACACCGGCGTCAGCGTCACCACCATCCCCATCTCTTCACGCAGGCGGCGCTCGGCGGCGTCGCGGGTTGATTCATGAGGATAAGGATGACCACAGCAGGTATTACTCCACAAGCCACCACAATGATATTTATCGCTGGCACGCCGTTGTAGCAACAGCTCCTGCCGGGAATTGAAGACGTAGACCGTCACCGCGCGGTGCAGTAATCCTTTTTCATGCACTTCCAGCTTTTCCATCTTGCCGGTGGGACGATCGAGGTGGTCAACGAGGATAACTTCAATAGCAGACATGGCGTTTCCTTGAGATTATTCCCAACTATTCTGGCACAGAATTATCGGTTTGGGCGGATCATCGAGGATTTTTTACCCGAGTCAGGCGGAGATAAGCGGATGAAGCAGAGAGAAAATCAGGCCAGCAAGGCTGGCCTGGGGAGGGATTACAGTCGGAAGCTCTGAACCACCCGCTCAAGCTGGGTGCTCTGCGATTCCATCGCCTGCGCGGCAGCAGAAACCTGCTCCACCAGCACGGCGTTCTGCTGCGTGGTGCCATCCAGCTGGGTAATCGCAACGTTAACCTGTTCGATGCCCAGGCTCTGTTCGCGGCTGGCTGACATAATTTCGCTCATCAGCGTTGTCACACTGCTCACGCCCTTCATCAGCTCATCCATGGTCTGGCCCGCCTGCTCGACCAGCGCGCTGCCGGTATCGATGTTCGCCACCGACTCTTCGATTAACTTTTTAATCTCACGCGCCGAGTTGGCTGAACGCTGTGCCAGGTTGCGCACTTCCGATGCCACCACCGCAAAACCGCGGCCCTGTTCACCGGCCCGTGCAGCTTCTACTGCGGCGTTCAGCGCCAGGATATTGGTCTGGAATGCGATGCTGTCGATCACGCTGATGATATCGACCACTTTGCGGGATGAGTGATGAATCTCGCCCATGGTGGTCACCACCTGACGGACCACTTCGGTGCCACGTGCGGCCACCTGCGAGGCATCACCTGCCAGCTGGTTAGCATGGGTGGCATTGTCGGCGTTCTGACGCACGGTGCCGGTCAGTTGTTCCATTGACGCGGCCGTTTCCACAATCGAGCTGGCCTGATCTTCGGTACGGGAGGAGAGATTGGCGTTGCCGCTGGCAATTTCCCGCGACGCGGCGGTGATTGCCAGCGCGCTGTCGCCCACCTGCTGGAGCAGCCCCTGCAGATAGCTGATGAACTGGTTAAAGCTCTGCGCGACGGCGTTGAACTCCGGGCTGTTGCTGGCTGGCAGACGCTGAGTCAAATCGGCACCACCGGTCGACAGCGCTTCAATGTTGCTGTTCAGCACGTTAAGACGTTTCATCATGGCGCGGACAAAGCCCAGCGACACCAGCAGCAGGATCACCGCCAGGGGGATCTGCACCAGACCCAGACGGGTCAGCATGTTGTGCGACTGCGCTTTCAGCAGGCTGGTTGGCAGGCTGCTGGCGAGATACCACGGGCTGCCGGGAATGGCCTGCACGAACAGCGTCTGCTCGCCTTCACTGCTGTCATAGGTAGTTTCCAGCGGCTGATTGCCAACACCGTTAAGTAGCGTTTTCAGCGGTGCTGCCATCGGCATCTGCACGTCAGCCAGGTTCTCCAGCTTCGGTGCGGCATTTACCAGCGCGCCATTGCCCACAACTTTACCATCGGCCTCGACGATCAGGACGTTGCCCTGAATGGTTTCACCCATCTGCTTCGCCAGCTGGTTAAAGAACCCCAGCGTCACATCGATGGTGGCGACACCCCACGCCGTGCCGTTTTTGTAGATAGCCATAGCACAGTTGGTGCGCGGCTGCGGGCTGGCGGCATCCTGATAGGCTTTTGCCCAGGCACACTGGCCTTTCGGAGCGGCCATGCCATCTTTGTACCAGGGTTGCTCCCAGTATTTGTCAGCCGCGTCGGAGTTCCAGTAGGTGTTCACCTGCAGTTCATTGCTGGCATTACGGGCAAAGAAGCTGCTGTCCTTCTCTTTGGCCGGGTCACGACGGTTTGGCAGTGGCCAGATCCCGCCACCAAACACATTGCTGTCCTGATACTGGTTAACCAGCGTCGGTAACAGGGTGTCGATGGTGGCGCTGTCCATGACGGATGCGGCTTCGGTAATGGCGCGCTGCTGGGCCTGAACGCGGTTCATCTGTTCAACGATACCGGAAGCCAGCGAATCCACCTGATAGCGAACCAGACGGCTTTCGCTATCGACCAGCTGTGGCGCGACAAACTGATTAATAACCCAGACTGTAACGAGTAAAAGCGCAACAAAGAACGCGATCATTGTTGCGGTGAAGCGGGATTGTGTTGTTTTAAACATCTTCGTTCCCCTGAACCTGGTGCGGCGCGATTGCCTGATCGGGTTTAACGGCACGGCAAACAGGAACTTGAGATGGGCAAGATCACATATTTGAGAAATGTTTGATTTATGTAAAAATTTAATTTCAGAGAGAAACTATCACGTCCCCGGCGGGCACCGGGGAATGGGCGAACAGGCGCATTACTGCTGGCCTACTCTTCTGAACTGACGACCTGCTGGCGCGGACGGAAGATGTGATTATTGCCATCCGCCGTTAACAATTCCCGTAACTTCTGACCGCCATGTTCATCCGCCTGGGCGAACTGCCGCTCCGCTTCCGTAATCGGCGTAGTCCAGAGCAGAGTCGGACGGTCGCCGTCGCGTTTTGGCAGCGAGAACTGCGCCTGTTCGGTTGCCAGCTCATTGGCGAGCAGGAAGCTTTCAAAGCCGACGGGTGCCACTTCCGACGCCAGCGTATGGCCCTCGCCCAGCCAGGTCAGTCGCGCCCACGGCAGATGCACGAACTCCGCCAGCGCGCTGGCCATTTGCACCGCATTGCCTTCGGTCATGACTTCACCGTCAACCGCCATGCCGAGTTCAATGCGGCGATACTGCGGCGCCAGCTCATCAAACAGATAATCGACCTGCGGCATCGGCCGGATGCTCATGCCGATGGTCAGGAAATACCAGACGCCCTGATGCCAGTGCTGGGAGATCGCCATCGGCGGCCAGCTGCCCTGATCGATAGCGTAATACTTCACTGACTCGCCAAAGCGCGCCTGATAGCAGGCCATCAGATCGTTCTGCACCTTATCCCACTCGCTGCCGTCGTGCCATTCGCGCCAGAACTGACGCTGATGCTCCGCACGCGCGTAGTAGTCATTGGTTGATGCCGACCCCAGCGGTGCCGTCAGCCGGTTCTTTTTGATGCAGCCCGCAGAGAAGCTCACCTGCTTCTCCTGATAGAGGCTCCAGCCGGGGATCACCGCCAGCAGCTGGCCGTAGTACCACAGCGCCGCGCCATCATCGCTCGGCTCCCACAGTACCTGCAGCCCAGCCGGATCCAGCGCGGGTTCCGCTTCCAGATTACGGCAATACTCGGCGCTGAGCAGCGGCGCTATGCCCTGCTCCATCGCCTCGCGATCTTCCTGCGCCGGTGCCGGCAGCAGGTTTCGTAGCCAGCAGCCGCGTACCGCATACTGGCTGCGAAACAGGTCGGTTGGCCAGATGTAAAAATAGGCAGTGCGCTCATCCTGTTCGACAATGGCGGTCAGGGTGCGCTGCTGATTGTGGACTTCAGCAATCAGGGATTTGTACGTCATAGTGCCTCGACAAAGCCTGGAGGAATCCATTTTCCCCGAGAATAGAGCAGGATCCTGGCTGCGGCTATCTGAGACAAGGGTAATAGTCTCAAAGTGTGGGAGTTGGAGGGGTGGTGAGGTTTTTTGGTGAAGAGCTGCGCTTTGGAATTGTGGCCGTTGTAGGTCTCAAAGGCCGCTATGAGCGAGGAGCGGACGTTGTGTAAGATTAAAGCTGTAAGAAAATACAGACCTATAGGCCGATTCAGGCTGCAATTTATGTTTATATAAATATCAAGAATTAGTATTTAAGCTTTTTTAAGGGGATACGTGCGCATTCGACCATCATCTCGACTGATCATTGTTTCGCCTGATAATCGCGTCCTGCTCTTTAGGTTCTGTCATAAAGATGGAGCTCTGAGAGGAAAAACATACTGGGCAACACCGGGTGGAGGGCTTGAAAAAAATGAATCTTTCGAGCAGGCCGCTATACGCGAATTATTTGAAGAAACGGGTTTGATAAGGACATTAACAGGACCACAGATAGCGTCCCAAAACTTCACAATGATGCTACCCAGTGGGGAGACTGTACTTGCTGAAGAGCGTTTCTTTATGATTGATGCAAATACAGTTGAGCTCGACCGCTCAGGGTGGAGTAGCAATGAACAGGAAGTCATACGCGATTATCATTGGTGGACAATTGAAGAGCTCATACACACCAATGAGACAATTTTTCCACGCGATTTAATCATTAACATACTTGAAAGGGAGTAAGCCGGACCTTCAACATTAACTGCAACATGATACCCTGAACGTCCGCTTATGGCACAAAGCGGACATTCTTAAGAGTCAATACGGAAAAGGAGAGAGGCTGCGCTCTGCAGGACGCAGCCAGATATCAGAAGGTCGTCCAGTTTCCGTCTGTATCAGCAGGCGCTTCTTTCTTCACTACGGCTGGTACAGATACAATTGCATGCCGGGTGGCTGCAGGATGAGAGACTGCAGCAAGCGTGAATACCGACACCGACTGCAGCAGCAGGGATGCCTGTTCGCGCAGGCTCTGCGAGGCTGAAGCTGATTCCTCGACCAGTGACGCATTCTGTTGCGTCACACCATCCATCTCCGTTACGGCGATGCCGACCTGCTCAATACCGCGGGCCTGTTCGGCACTTGCAGCAGTAATTTCCTCAACGGTATCACTTAACTGACCGACCGATGACACTATATCCGCCATCGTGGTTACAGACCGGCTCGCCAGGGTGCTGCCTGCACTTACGCTTGCAGAGTTTGCCTCAATCAGCTGACGGATCTCACCGGCTGCTGTGGCGCTGCGGCTAGCCAGCGTGCGCACCTCACCGGCGACGACGGCAAAACCACGCCCCTGCTCACCCGCACGCGCCGCCTCTACCGCCGCATTAAGGGCAAGTATGTTGGTCTGGAAGGCAATGCTGTCAATCACCGATGTGATGTCCGCAATCCGGCCAGAACTTTCGCCGATAGATTTCATGGTTCCGAAAATGTCGGAAGTCACCTCGCTGCCCTGACGGGCGACCTCTCTCACGTTAACAGCAAGCTGTGCCGCCTGACGGGCATTGTCGGCATTGTTTTTGACTGTGACGCTGAGCTCGCTCATGGTAGCAGCGGTCTGCTCCAGTGCACTGGCCTGCTCCTCGGTGCGCTGAGACAGGTCTGTGTTCCCCTGCGCAATCTGCAGGCTGGCTGCGGCAACGCTCTCGGCATTCCGGCGTACTGTGCTGACCGTCTGCGCCAGCGAGTCCTGCATTTCAGCAACTGCGATGAGCAGCATACCGGTTTCATCCCGTCCGCTGACAGGGACGGCCTGACTCAGGTCTCCGCGTGCGATGCGTTGTGCGGCGGCAAGCGTTATGCTCAGTGGGCGGGTAATGCTGCGGGTGATGAGCCAGGCTGCGGCGACGGCAAGCAGAATGGCGGCAGCACTCAGCGAAGTCAGCAGAATGGTGGCCGCATGTTGTTCATCTTCAGCAGCACTACGCGCCGTTTGCATCTGTTGTTCCTGAAAAGATACCAGGTCTGCAATAGTTTTCAGATAGTCAACCTGGGTCTGGTAGCGCGGACCAAGAAGAAGTTGTGCGGCCTCGTCCCGCTTGCCTGCCATTCCCAGCGCGACAACGTCATCAGAAAAGGCCAGATACTGACTGCCGGTGCTCCTGATTTGCGCAATCAGCTCCCGGCTTTTGGGCGCCTTCAGCAGGGCATCAACCTGATCAACCGTAGCGGTAATTTTATCATGTACCCTGTCATAATCTTTTTTAAAGACGGCCTTCCGGTCAGGTGCATCCGCCAGGACAACGTTACGGACCAGCCGGCTAAGGTCAGTTGAATAGTAACGCAGATTGGTTGCAGTCGAGGCCTTCTGATAGCGGCTGCCTGCAAGCGTATCCGCCGTCTCTCCCAGAGACTGAATGCGGGTAAATCCGGTAAACGCAACGATAACCAGAAGAAGAAGGATGAAGGTAAACGCAGCGCCAAGCCGCGTGCCGATTCTGATGTTGTTCATAAGGTTCCTAGCTGAAATAACGTTTATTTAATAGAGCTTTAAATGTGGATTAACGATTATCTTATCTTTTATTTTTGTAGGGTCATTCAGAGGCAGTTAGGGGTTATTGCTGTATGCGGCTTGCGCAAAATGTTGGACTACAGGGAATGCATATCGATGCACTTACCTATTCATGCTGTGATGATTTTTTGAAGATTAAACCGGTGTTTCTCCGGCAGGTCTGGTGACAGAAATAAAAAATCCCGGCACAGCTGAAGCAAAGCCGGGAACCACTTCTAAAAGGACAAACGCTGTCAGTGACAGAGGCAATCATACCGACAGGCATAGCTTTTATCGGTTCGCTTATCAGAAACTTTATTTCTTATGAAAGATTACGCCTGAGTGAGTGTATGCATCTCCATTGGGAAAGGATGAGTGCTTCTGCCGGTTCCGTGATATGCAACTCTATTGATGTTCGCTTTGAGCGAAAAGCGGACGCTGGCGTTCTTTGTAAAAATCCGGTTTGTGTTGGGTTGCATTAGTTTAGGGACGAAAAATATCGTGTCGGCGATTTACCCAGCGCTTTCCTGAACATTGTAATAAACGCGCTGACCGAATCATATCCCAGCGTTCCGGCTACGTGCTGCACGGATTGGCCTTCTGCCAGATGGCTCAGCGCAACCATTAAATGCAGTTGCTGACGCCAGCGACCAAAGCTCATTCCTGTCGCATCTTTTATCAGCCTGGCCAGAGATCGTTCGCTGGTAGCCAGATGCGCAGCCCACTGCTTTAGCGTTCTCCGGTCATCAGGATCATTAAAAAGTGCCTCAGCCATATTCCGGATTTTAGGATGGTCGGATACAGGCAGGTGGAGCGCTTTAACCGGCACATCCGGTATATGTTCCAGCAGCACCGCTGCCAGCCTCGCGGTTTTACTGTCAGGCGAATAAGCATGTTCCTGCTCTGCCAGAAAAAGAACCAGCTCGCGGACCAGAGGAGTAATAGCAAGGGTACAGCAGGTTTCCGGCATCGCTGCCGCGCCGGGCTCAATAAATAAAAAGCAGGTGTCTGCATTCTTCGTGACCCGACAACTGTGGGGGATTTTTCCCGGAACCCAGACAGCATGTCCCGGTGGAACAAGCCACAGCGCATCCTGAACCTTACAGCTCACTGCACCGCGCAAAGAGAGAATAAGTTGTCCCTTACGGTGAGCGTGCGGACTCTGACCTGCATACTCGCCTGACGATGATACATGCAGCGCGATAGCAGCCTGACTGAAAGCATCGGCATTAAACTCATCCGGTGAGGTCACCGGTTTTTTATTAACTGGCATGATTTAGTTATATGTTGTCAGGTTATCTATATTGTGTAACTCATGCGTCCTTTAAAGTCTTTCTTTTTACCAGAGAACGCAAAATTTATGTCCTACACTACGAACAGGTGGTCTTCAATCATACTTGTGACCGGCATCCTTTTTATTGCCATTAACCTGCGAGTTCCATTTACCGCTATCGCACCCGTTTTAGAGTCCGTTCGCCATGATTTTGGGCTAAGTATCACTGCCGTTGGGTTGCTTAACTCACTGCCTTTACTGGCATTTGCCGCATTTTCTCCCCTGAGTGCATCAATTTCCCGGAAGTACGGTCTGGAGCGCACCCTTTTTGGTGCCCTGGCCGTGATTTCGGGGGGTATCCTGCTTCGCTCCACAGGCAGTGTCTGGGCGCTTTATGGCGGAACCATATTGATAGGTATCGGGATTGCTCTGGGCAATGTCCTGCTGCCTGGCCTTATAAAGCGTGACTTTTCTGGCAACGTGGCTTCCGTAACAGGGGCATATTCCATCACCATGGGCGCCGCTGGCGCCATTGGCTCTGCCATTGTCATTCCTCTGACGCAGATCTGGGGCTGGAACATCGCGTTAGCCATGCTGGTTTTAGCACCGCTGCTTGCGTTGCTTTTATGGTTGCCCCAGTTAAAGAAGAAGCATCAGCTGCCAGTAGCGGGTGAGAAAAAAGCGGCGACCGTCGCGGTGTGGCGCTCGCCTCTGGCATGGCAGGTCACCTTGTTTATGGGCCTGAATGCGATGCCGTTTTATGTTGCTGTCGGCTGGCTGCCAGCCATTCTTACGGACAGTGGACTCTCTTCAGCTCAGGCTGGTGAGGTACATGGCATCCTTCAGCTTACCACCGCCATTCCCGGCCTGATTCTGGCAGCCACGCTGCGTCGTCTTAACGATCAGAAATTAGCTGCTGCTGGCGTCAGCCTGTTAACCGGGGTGTCATTTATCGGCATCCTGTATTTGCCGAATCTGGCGATGCTTTGGGCTGCGCTTCTCGGCTTTGGCTCAGGTGCCAGCATGATGCTGGGTCTGACCTTCATCGGGCTGCGTACTAAAAACGCCGGTGATGCTGCCGCGTTGTCAGGCATGGCGCAGAGTGTCGGTTATCTGATGGCGGCGATGGGTCCGCTGTTGCTGGGCAAAGTACAGGAGTTGTCCGGAGGCTGGACGGTACCATTACTGATAACCGCAGCAATCGCAGTCGCAGGTGCCTGCACCGGAATGGCTGCCGGACGAAACGCTCACCTGGAACCTGTACAGCAGCCGGGGTGAATTAGCTGACACAGCAGGGGAAACGATCGGTTTCTCTGCTGAGGATGCTATTAATTGTCGTTCTGAAGCGTTTACCTGTTACCGGAGCCGTCTTTTACCGGGAAGACCGTTTCTCACCTGCTCCTTCGTTGAAAAGTCCGGCAACCCAGTCAGCAAAAGCACGCACGGCAGGAGAGAGAAAACGCTGATGCGGATAGAGCATCGTCACCGGCACGGAGGGTGGCTGCCAGTCCGCCAGAACTTCGATCAGTTTGCCTTGTTGCAGATTCTCCGAAATCACATTCTCAGCAAGCTGTGCCAGCCCAAAACCTTCAAGACACAGTCTGATGTAGAGTCCCGTTTCGTTAACGGCTGCATCCCCCTCAACCTGAACAGAGAAGGGCTCAGTGCCTCGTGTGAAACGCAGTTCATTAGTGCGCCTTACCGAACCGGAAAAGTAATGAATCGCCCGATGCTGCGACAACGCTTCCGGCGTCTCAGGGACACCATACTCCCTGAGATAGTCCGGAGAGGCGCAGGTTACCCAGCGAAACCGGCCAAGCGGACGGGCAACCAGTGTGGAGTCAGTTAATTCCCCGGTTCGGATGACGCAATCCACTCCTTCCTGAACAAGATCGACCTGCCGGTCGCTGACACCAATCATCAGGTAAATATCCGGATAATGCCGGTAAAAGTCTTTCAGATTGGGCATGACGATGAAATGGGCAATTCCACCAGGCATATCAACCCGCAGCCGCCCCTGAGGGCGTCTGATGGATTCAGTCAGGCTGGATTCACTATGTTCAATTAGCGACAGGATCTCCCGGCATTGCGCCAGATACTGCAGGCCTTCAGGAGTAAGGCTGACCCGCCTTGTCGTGCGGTTCAGCAGACGCACCTGCAGGTATTTCTCCAGGTTTTTAATCGTGCTGGTGACGGTGGAAGAAGGCAGCGACAGGGTTTCTGCCGCGCGTACAAAACTCCCGGCTTCAGCAACCCGCGTGAAAACCTGCATAGCCTGAATCCGATCCATCGTCCTGCTCCTGGGTAAAAGTGAGTCTGATTATTCGCTAATTATGAATTATGAAAACGCTTTAAGCATCTTTTTCAGGGTAATTACGTGACGTATCGTTTCCCCATTAATCAGGAAAGAGGCAGGTTTAATGACCGACTACATCAGAAATATTGTTAACAATCAGAATGTCACTTTACAGGCTACGTTGATTCGTGGCGCGACGATACTGAGCATGGACGAGAACGTCGGTAACATTGAGCGTGGCGATATTCTCATCAACGGCTCAACGATTACCGCCGTTGGCCAGAACCTTGATGTACCGGGTGCGCATGTCATTGATGCCACTAACATGATCGCCATGCCGGGAATGGTCGATTCTCATCGTCACGCATGGGAAGGACAGCTGCGCCGCATTAACCCAAACGCTACCTGCCTGGACGACTACAGCAATGCCACACACTTCTCGTTCGCTAAATATTACCGTCCTGCCGATATCTATGTTGGCAACCTGCTGACGGCGCTTGGCGCTATTGACGCGGGCATCACCACGATGATCGATAACTCGCACAACAGCCGAACCGCAGCGCATTCCGATGCCGCCGTCGAGGCCCTGCTTGATACCGGCATTCGTGCCATTCATGCTTCCGGCGCACCGGTAGCTGGCGAATGGGATAAAGCGCACTGGCCGGGAAACTGGCAGCGTCTGCAGGACAAGTATTTCAACGACAACCCTGAAAGCCTGGTCTCTCTCGCCGTCATGGCACAGCTGGAGCCGGAGTTGTGGGCCGAGGCCCGCAGACTGGGACTGTCGATTGTCACTGAGTTCTTTGGTGCGGAGATGGGAGCTGAACTTAAATCACTGCATCAGCAGGGGCTGCTGGGTCCGGACAATATTTTTAATCACTGCACGGCGCTGCCTGACGAGGGATGGAAAATTCTGCGCGAAGCCGGTGTCCGGGTGAACGTCTGCCCGCGCTCAGATTCGCACTATGGCATCGAAAGCGGAATGTTCGCCATTGAGGCCGCGCAGCGTCATGGCATCAATCCTGGCCTGAGCGTAGACAATGAAACGTCGTACAGCACCGACATGTTTATGGAGATGCGCGTCGCCTTTTACCTGCAGCGCGTGATGGGCATGCATCAGCAGCAGTGCTGCGATTCTGAACATACGCTGAAAACGCTTCCGGCGGCGCAGCTCCTTAAAGCCGCGACTCTTGATGGCGCGGCCTGTGCAGGGATGCAGGACAAAGTGGGCAGCCTGACGCCAGGCAAACAGGCTGACCTGGTGCTGATTAATACCAGTGATATCAATCTTTACCCGTCCGGCAATGCCTTTGGTACGGTGGTTCATGCCGCCGAGCGCAGCAATATCGACACCGTCATGATCGGCGGACGCATCGTTAAGCAAAACGGTAAGGTGCTGGGCGTGGACAGCACGCGACTGCGGGCGGCGATTGACGAGTCACGTGAGCACCTGTTTGCCTCCTCTGGCTACCAGCCCGACAATTTTGCTAACACCTTCCTGCCGCTGGAGCAGGCAGACTGAAAGGAATGAAAAGCATGATCTATTACGTAATCGCTTTTGCCGCAGGTCTCGGGATCACTCTGCAGACGACCCTGAACAGCCAGCTGGCAAAGGGACTGGGCGGCGACCCGGTCACTGCGGCGCTGTTTTCCTTTACGGCGGGCGCGTTAAGTCTGGGGATTTACGCGCTGATGAGGGGAGGATTGATGACATCGCTGGCGGCGATCCCGTCGCAACCCCTCTGGAGTCTGACGGGTGGAATGATAGGCGCATGTGCCCTGTTCAGCTATGTCGTGCTTGCGCCGAAAATCGGGTTTTCAGCTCTGCTCGGGCTGGCGATTGTCGGACAGTTACTTTCCTCGCAGATGATTGACCATTTTGGCTTGCTGGGGGCTGTGCGTCGGCCGGTTTCGTTACTCAGGCTGGGGGGGATGGTTGTCATGCTGATCGGACTTGCCGTCATGCTTTTCGGCGATCAGCTCTCTGCACGTTTTCTGCAGTAACTGCGTTATCCACTTTTGCCATCGTGCAGTTCGACCTTTTATATCCGGAGGATTAACATGTTTTCAATTGCAGCTGAGGTCAGGAATACGCTTGGAGAGTGCCCGCTTTGGTGTGAAAGAACCCGCAGACTCTACTGGACTGACATTGAAGCCAGTGAACTGCTCGCCATAGAAGAAGGCAATGATGCAGTGATGCGCTGGTCGCTGCCTGAACGCCTTGGCTCCTTTGCACTGACTGAACAAAGTCACATTCTGCTGATGGGATTCGCGTCAGGGCTGGCTTTCTATGATCTCAACAGCAGTTTAATTACCCCAGTGGCCGCTTCACCGGGAGACATCGGGACCCGCATAGGTGATGGACGATGTGACCGTGCCGGTAATTTTGTCTTCGGGACGATGGATGACGGTTATCCCGTTAAAGTCCTCGGTAAGTTTCATCGACTCAACGCGGCAACGCTGACTGTTGAGACGCTTGCACTGCCCGATGTCGCTATACCGAACAGCATCTGTTTCAGCCCCGATGGTGGTACGCTCTATTACTGTGACTCGATGCAGGGTCGGATAATGTGCTGTGATTACCCCTTGATGCAGAACCAGCGCGTGTTCGCCGAAATCGAAGGCAGCGGCGCGCCTGACGGCTCCTGCGTGGATGAGATGGGCTATCTATGGAATGCTGAATGGGGAGGAAACCGTGTTGTCCGTTACCGCCCGGATGGGACCACAGACGCTATTCTGACGTCACCTGGAATCCAGAGCACCTGTCCGACACTCGGCGGTGAGGGTTTTACCCGTCTCTATTGCACCACGGCTACAGTGGGACTCACTGCGCTGTCTGAATATGACGGTGCATTGCTGAAAGCTGAATCTGATGTCAGCCCCGGCTTACCTGAAAATCGCTTTGCGGCACACACAGTTTAACGGTTTTGATACTGACAGAATTTTGCTAGTTCAGGCTCAAAGAAAATGTCCGCTTCTGGCACAAAGCGGACGTTGGTATCTACTTCAATCAGCCAATTGTACCTAACTCCGACAAATTGACTGCCTTAACAAAGCACTTATCCAGGTGCAGATATCAACTACTCCAGTTGCGTAATCTTTTATGGGCTACATCAATCTATCCTTTTACAACTAAACACCTCACCCCACCCTTCCCATCCTCAACATTGCCCGATACCAGGCACCGCGCTGAATCGACCACCTTAATCCCACCGCAATCGCATTAATCTTCCGGTCAATGATCGCCTGCTGAAAGCGGCCGATCTCAGTACCGGACATTGCCTGCGCCCAGGCTGGCATCAGCCCGAACCCTGACTTAAGCATGATTTTCATCACCGGTTTTGCCTGCCAGCTGGGTGCGGGAGCATTCATCAGCAATCGCGTCACTTCGGCAGTGCGATGATCAAAGCGCAGCTCTGAACGCATCTGTTGCAGATAATCCGCAACATCAACAACGCTTTTCGGTACCTTCTCCGCCCCCAGCGCTTCGGCAATCTGCGCCGCTTCCTGATAGTACTGATCCTGCCCGGCGCGGCTGAGGTGTGGATTTTTGTAGCGCAGATGGGCGGCCAGAAAACGGCTGGTCTCCGCCACATGCACCCAGGTCAGCAGATGCGGATCGCTGGCGGCATAGGGTTTGCCTTCGCTATCAACGCCGCTGACTTTCAGGTGAATGCGTTTCACCCGGTCAATCAGCGTCTGTGCATCCTGCGAATTACCGTAGGTGGTCACCGCGATAAACTGACTGGTGCGCCGCAGGCGGCCCATCATATCTTCACGGAAATTAGAGTGATCCCAGACGCCCGCCAGTGCCGCCGGATGCAGCATCTGCAACAGCAGCGCGCTGATCCCGCCACACATCATGGAGGTGAAGTCACCGTGGACGCGCCAGATCACGCTGTCCGGGCCAAACAGGCCGGGATCGCCAGGCGGTTGAGAAAGGTCAAATTCATTCATCGACAGGCCGTTAAGGCGGAATACCTGCTGCTGAATGCGGTCACGCAGATTAATCATGGCGGCTCTGATAGTGGATATGACGCGGCGCGCCGTAGCAGGACGCTAACGACGCGCCGCATCACCTTCCCCTGACGTCAGGGGAAAGGCTGACGGTTATAAATAGTTGAACTGCCCATCCTCGGTACGAACGGAATCGAGTCCAATCATCACGTTGAATTTGCCGGGCTCTGCAACATGCTGCATCTGCTGGTTCCAGAACTTCAGCGCATCCACGTCAATTTTAAAGGTCACGGTTTGCGACTCGCCTGCTTTCAGCATGATGCGCTTAAAGCCACGCAGCTCCTGCACCGGACGGCTGATGGAAGCGACCGGATCGTTGAGGTACATCTGCACCACCGTCGCGCCGTCGCGTTTACCGCTGTTGGTCACGGTCACGCTGGCTTCAATGCTGCCGTTACGCGGCATGGTCGGTGAGGACATTTTTACCGGCGACACGGTGAAAGTGGTATAGCTCAGGCCGTAACCAAACGGATAGAGCGGACCGTTAGCCGCGTCATAGTAGTGCGACGTGTATTTGTTCGGCTTAGCAAAGTTGTAA
This sequence comes from Pantoea pleuroti, assembly GCF_014156615.1. Classification (NCBI taxonomy): domain Bacteria; kingdom Pseudomonadati; phylum Pseudomonadota; class Gammaproteobacteria; order Enterobacterales; family Erwiniaceae; genus Pantoea; species Pantoea pleuroti. The sequence continues at coordinate 411,379 of NZ_SBFD01000002.1, forward strand.
GGACGACCGGTTGGCAGATGGTTGTAATAGATCGGAATCTGACCCACTGAACGCGGGAAGGAAACCGGCAGTTTGCCCGACGGGTTGTAATCGCCGAACAGCACATCGGCGATGGCGTTGCCGCCTTCGGTGCCGCTGAACCAGGTTTCCAGCATCGCATCGGCCATCCGATCTTCATTCACCACTGACAGCGGGCGTCCGTTCATCAGCACAATCACCAGCGGTTTACCGGTGGCTTTCAGTGCCGCTAACAGCTTCTGCTGGCTCGGCGGGATCACCAGGTCGCTGCGGCTGGAGGCTTCGTGCGCCATACCCTGCGCTTCGCCCACGGCGGCAACCACCACATCGGCCTGCTTCGCTTTGGCGACCGCGTCATCAATCAACTGCTGCGGTGAACGCGTATCCACGGAAACCGCCTGCTCATAGAGGTTCAGGAAGTCCTGAATCCCTTTGTTGTCGGTGACGTTGGCGCCCTTCTCATAGAGCAGCGTAGCCTTGCCTTCGGTGGCATTGCGCATGCCCTGCAGCAGCGAAACGGATTGCTTCGCCACGCCAGCGGCGGACCAGCTGCCCATAATGTCGCGCTGACTGTCTGCCAGCGGACCAATCAGGGCAATGGTGCCCGATTTTTTCAGCGGCAGCGTTTCCAGGCGGTTTTTCAGCAACACGATGCTTTTACGCGCGACGTCGCGCGCTTCAGCCCGGTGCAGACGGCTTTCCGCATTGGTGTCCTGCGGATCGCTCTCTTTCGGACCTAAATGGCTGTAGGGATCGTTAAACAGGCCCATGTCATATTTGACGTTGAGCACATGGCGCGCCGCATCATCAATCTCCGCCATGGTGACGGCGCCGCTCTTCACCAGAGCGGGCAGATACTTGCTGTAATATTCGTCGCTCATGCTCATATCGACGCCCGACTTCAGGGCGATGCGCACCGCTTCCTGCGGATCGCTGGCGACGCCATGCTTGATCAGCTCTTTGATTGCGCCGTGGTCGCTGATGGTGATGCCTTTGAACTTCCACTTATCGCGCAGCAGATCTTTCAGCAACCAGCTGTCCGCCGTGGCGGGTACGCCATTGATCGAGTTCAGTGCCACCATCACGCCGCCGCTGCCGGCATCCAGTGAAGCTTTGTATGGCGGCAGATAGTCCTGGAACATGCGCTGCGGGCTCATGTCCACGGTGTTGTAATCGCGTCCGCCTTCAACTGCGCCATAAAGTGCGAAGTGCTTCACGCTGGTCATCACGCTGTAGCGATCGGCAGCACTTTTGCCCTGCATCGACTGCACCATGCTGCGACCCATTTCGCTGGTGAGATACGTATCCTCACCAAAGCCTTCGGAGCCACGGCCCCAGCGCGGTTCACGGCTGACATCCACCATCGGCGCCCAGGTCATGTTCAGGCCATCATCGGCTGCTTCATAGGCAGAGACGCGCCCCACCTCTTTCACCGCATCCAGATCCCAGCTTGACGCCAGGGCTAAAGGAATCGGGAAAATGGTGCGCTGACCATGAATAACGTCGTAGGCGAAAAACAGCGGGATCTTCAGGCGGCTGAGCTGCATCGCCTGATCCTGCATCGCGCGAATATCCTGACGGGTTACGGTATTAAAAATCGCGCCAACCTGACTCTTCTGAATCATGTCGCGAATCACTTCTTTCGGATTATCAGGTCCGACGCTGATTAAACGCAGCTGGCCGATCTTCTCGTCCAGCGTCATTTTTTTAAGCAGTTGGTTGACGAAGGCATCCCGCGCCTGTTCGGTCATCGGGTGGTTACCTGGCACTGTCTCAGCCAATGCGGGTTGCATCGCGAGGGAGACAGCGAGACTAACAGAGTAAATCCATTTCATCAGGTTGGGTTCTCTTAAGTAACTGCGCAATATCGAATAAACAGGCGGCAGTGTGCCACAAGATGAGAATAGCAGGTAGCTGCCGCTGTCACACTGCGTTGAGGTGAGTTGACGTGCTACAGTTAGGACGCACTGATAAGACAAGGGAATTGCTCATGATACAAACCTCTGCCCTGCTTTCTGACCTGCGCCGCCTGGTCGGCCCCACCCATCTGCTGACTGAACCTGAACAGACCGCGCGCTATCGCAAAGGCTTTCGCTCCGGCGAAGGCGAGGCGCTGGCGGTGGCGTTTCCCGGTACGCTGCTGGAACTCTGGCGGGTACTGCAAACGCTGGTAAATGCCGATGTCATTATCCTGATGCAGGCGGCGAATACCGGCCTGACCGAAGGCTCGACGCCGCATGGCGACGATTACGATCGTCCGCTGGTGATTGTCAGCACCCTGCGGCTGGATAAGCTTCAGCTGATCGACGAAGGCCAGCAGGTGCTGGCCTTCCCCGGCAGCACACTCTATCAGCTGGAAAAAGCGCTGAAGCCGCTGGGGCGTGAACCCCACTCGGTGATTGGCTCCTCCTGTATTGGTGCCTCGGTGCTGGGCGGCATCTGTAATAACTCCGGCGGATCGCTGATCAAACGCGGACCGGCCTACAGTGAAATGGCGCTGTTTGCCCAGATTGATGCGCAGGGAAAACTGAAGCTGGTGAACCATCTCGGTATCGATCTTGGGACGTCACCGGAAGAGATTCTGGGGCGGCTGGATGATGACCGCTGGCAGCCCAAAGATGTGCAGCACGATGGCCGTCACGCCTCCGATCATGAATATGCCGACCGGGTTCGTGAAGTGGATGCGGATACGCCCGCCCGTTACAACGCCGATGCGCGTCGCCTGTTTGAAGCCTCCGGTTGTGCCGGGAAGCTGGCGGTCTTCGCGGTGCGACTCGATACCTTCGCCAGCGAACCGCAGCAGCAGGTGTTTTACATCGGCACCAACGAGCCCGGCGTTCTCAGCGATATCCGCCGTCATATGCTGGCGCATTTCACCCATCTGCCTGTGGCGGGCGAATATATGCACCGCGACATCTATGACATTGCGGAAGTCTACGGCAAAGATACCTTCCTGATGATCGACAAGCTGGGCACCGACAAGATGCCGCTGTTTTTCACGCTCAAGGGGCGGGTTGATGCCTGGCTGAGCAAACTCTCCTTCGTTAAACCGCACTTCAGCGATCGCCTGTTGCAGCGCCTGAGTAAACTGTTCCCGGCGCATCTGCCGAAACGCATGAAGCAGTATCGCGATAAATATGAACACCATCTGATGCTGAAGATGTCTGGCGACGGCGTGGCTGAAGCGCGTAACTATCTGCGCGACTACTTCCGTGAAGGCGGCGGCGAATTCTTCGAGTGTGAAGGCAAAGAAGGTGCGCACGCCTTTCTGCATCGCTTTGCAGCGGCGGGTGCGGCGGTGCGCTACCACGCGGTGCATTCTGATGAGGTCGAGGACATTCTGGCGCTGGATATCGCCCTGCGTCGTAACGATGCGGACTGGTTCGAAACCCTGCCCGATGAGATCCGCGCCTCGCTGAGCCATCGTCTCTACTATGGTCACTTCTTCTGTCATGTGTTTCATCAGGATTACATCGTCAGAAAAGGCGTCGATGTGCATGCGCTCAAAGCGCAGATGCTGGAGATTCTTCAGGCGCGTGGCGCGGAATATCCCGCTGAACATAACGTCGGACATCTCTATCAGGCCAAACCGCAGCTGGCGGCGTTCTATCGCCAGCTCGATCCCACCAACAGCTTCAATCCTGGGATTGGCAAAACCAGCAAGCAAAAGGGATGGGCAGTGAAGCAGGTTTAATCGCCTTATCGGTCAGCCTGCTTATCTGAGCAGGCTGATTGTCATACAACCGGGAAGCCCGTTCACACCGCCAGCCTCCCGTTGCAGCGGCCCTGCAAATGACTAACATCTTTATCAAATAATTAATTCCCCTTCTCATATCGCACCTGCTTTATTTTATCTCATCGGGTTCTGCGCAATAGTTCACAAATCACCACGCTACTAATTGATAATTCGCGTCGCGAAAAATAGATTACCGCCACAATAATATTCTGCTTAATTATCCGGATTGCATTCAGGGAGGAATGATCATGCGAAAAATTAATTACGCGTTAGCGTTAGTTGAAATAGCCACCGTATTAATAGCGTTAACTGCAATAAGTTCATCACCGGCTTACGCCAGCGGATTTATTGAGGACTCATCGCTAAAAGGCAATGTTTTTTACTGGCAGCGTCAGCGAGATCGCAGAGACACCGATCCCGCCAGTGAATATCAGGGGCAGTATCGGGCTAATTTACATCATGCCTCGCTCAACAGTAATCTTGACTATCAGTCAGGCTATGCCGGGGAGTGGATTGGTCTGGACCTCGCCATTTTTGGTGCTGCTGAGCTTTCCAATAGCGGCCCCGCCGCACCCAATGAAATTGGCTTCAGTAAGGCGCATACCCGCTGGGATGAAAAGTGGAATGGCGACAGCGGTGGTGCTTCTGTTTATAAAGCCGCACTGAAAGTAAAATATAACGATTACTGGTTGCGCGCCGGTTATATTCAGCCAACCGGCCAGACAATTATTGCGCCACACTGGAGTTTCTTACCCGGAACCTATCGCGGCGTCGAAGTCGGTGCGCTGTATGATTTCCATCAAGCCGGTGCATTATCGCTCTCCTGGATGTGGAGCGACAAATATAAAGCGCCCTGGTATCGTGATTTATATAATTTTCGCCAGGCTGATGGCAAAACATCTGTCAGCTACCTGCATTCGTTCGGCATGAAATATGACTTCAGGAATAACCTGGTGCTTGAGGGCGCATTTGGCCAGGCGGCGGATTATATGGATCAATATTTTGCCAAAGCCTCGTGGTCAGCCACGCCTGGCGGCAATGCACTCTACACCAGCTATCAGTTTTACGGGGCGCACGACAAAGTAGCGGGCGGTGCCGCTAATCCCCGTGATGTCTATGACGGCCTGGCCTGGTTACAGGCGATCACGGTCGGTTACACCGTCGGCCCGGTTGATCTGCGCCTGGAAGGCAGCTGGGTCAAAGCAGAGGGGAATCAGGGCTTCTTCCTGCAGCGCATGACGCCAGGCTACGCCAGCTCCAATGGACGACTGGATATCTGGTGGGATGCCCGCTCCGACTGGAACGCCAATGGCGAAAAAGCGATCTTTGCCGGGGCGATGCTCGACTTAACGCCGTGGCAACTGGCGGGATGGAAAGTGGGCGCATCGTATGTCTGGGGCTGGGATGCCAGACCCGCCACGCTGCCCACCGTTGACCAGAGCCAGCGGCTGAAAGAGTCCGCCTGGAACCTTGATCTGATCTATCAAATCCAGCAGGGCCGCGCCAAAGATACCCAGTTCAGACTGCATTACACCCGCTACGACAATCACAGCAATCTGCCCAGTTACAGCGGCGGTTACGGCAACATTTTTCAGGACGAGAAGGACATCAAATTTATGGTTATCGTGCCGTTTACACTGTTCTGACGCCCTGCAGATTCCCGGATATCTCTTCAGCAGCAAGGATGAATCAATATGTTTAAGTTAAGCCTTATCGCGCTCACTCTGCTGGGCGCTGCAGCCACAGGCCACGCCAGCTCGTCAGCGCAGCAGGTGGTGAAACAGATCAGTCAGTTTGGCGTCACTTATCAGGTGAACGATAATCAGGCCGCCCTGCATGGCACCGACTGCGCCGCGCTGGGTGCCGACTATGCCGCCTGCAATCGCGCCACCATTACCCTGACCAATAACGGCCCAGCCCTGACCGACAAACACTGGGCAATCTACATGAGCAACGTCCACCAGACGCTGCGGGTCGATAACGATCAGTTTAAAATGACCCATCTGGTCGGCGACCTGACCCGGCTGGAGCCGACTGACAAATTCACCGGCATTGGCGCGGGCGAATCGGTGCAGATTCCGATCGTTAACGAATACTGGCAGCTGTTTGTCACGGATGTGATGCCGCGCTGGTATGTGACGTCCGGGCAGGCCACCCCCAAAATTATTGCCAGCACCGATCATGAAGATCCCAGTCAATTTGTATTGCCGTTGGGGGATAACTGGCGTCGCAGTGCCGATGACCGGAATATCCTGATGCAACCCGCCAGCCGGTTTGATAAAAACAGCGATGTTGCCACCCTGCCCGCTTCCGCGCTGCGCGGTCAAATCACACCCACGCCGCTTGAGGTGAAACTGCGTCCGCAGGATGCCGATCTCAGCCGTGGCGTCAGTCTGTCTCTGACCGGGCTGACCCGCGAAACCGGTGAGGCGGTAAAGCAGCGTCTGGCCCTGCTTGGCCTGAAAGAAGCGCCTGATGGATTTGCCATCAGGACACAGATCAAACCGGGTCACTTCAGCGGCAAACAGGCTAAACCGGGCGCATACGATCTGGATATCACTCCCCGCCGCGCCATTGTGGTGGGCTACGATGCTGCCGGTGCGTTCTATGGTCTGATGTCGATTCTCTCGCTGATTCCTACAGAAGGCGCGCCGCGTATTGCCACGCTGGAAGCCTATGATGCGCCACGCTTTGCCTATCGCGGCGCGTTTCTCGACGTTGCCCGTAACTTTCACAGTAAACAGGCGGTCATGCGGCTGCTTGATCAGATGGCAGCATGGAAGATGAACCGCTTCCACTTTCACCTCAGTGACGATGAGGGCTGGCGGATTGAGATTCCCGGCTTACCGGAATTGACTGACGTGGGGGCTAAACGCTGCCATGACCTGAGCGAACAGCGCTGCCTGCTGCCGCAACTCGGTTCCGGTCCGTTCAGCGATAACAACGGCAGCGGCTATTTCAGCCGTGCCGACTACATCGAGATTGTGAAGTATGCGCAGGCCCGTCACATCCAGGTGATCCCGGAAATTGATATGCCCGCCCATGCCCGTGCCGCCGTCATCGCCATGGAAGCGCGCTATCAGCGGCTGATGAAGGAGGGAGAAGCTGAACAGGCCAGTGCGTATCGCCTGATCGATCCCACTGACGACTCCAATACCACCTCGGTGCAGCTCTATGACCGCACCAGCTATCTCAATCCCTGCATTGCGGGTTCTCAGCGGTTTGTCGATAAAGTGATCGGTGAGGTTCAGGCAATGCACCGGGAAGCGGGACAGCCGCTCGGCGTCTGGCATTTTGGCGGTGATGAAGCGAAGAATATCCGGCTGGGTGCTGGCTACTCGGATAAACGCGACCCTAAATCGGGCACCGGTCTGCGCGACTGGAGTAAAGAAGATCTGCCGTGGGCGAAATCGCAGGTTTGTCAGGCGCTGGTGAAGAGCGGCAAAGTGGACGATCTGGCGCACCTGCCGAGCTACTTTGCCCTGACCGTCAGTGACATTGTTAACCGGCACGGTATTGGCAAAATGCAGGCCTGGCAGGATGGTTTAAAACATGCCAAAGATTCAGCAGCCTTTGCCACACCGCGCGTCGCGGTCAACTTCTGGGACACCCTCTACTGGGGCGGTTTTGACACAGCCAGTGACTGGTCACAGAAAGGCTACGACGTGGTGATCTCCAGCCCCGACTATCTCTATCTGGATTTTCCGTATGAAGTTAACCCGCTGGAGCGCGGCTATTACTGGGGCACGCGCTTCAACGACGAGCGCAAAATCTTTGGCTTCGCGCCGGACAACCTGCCGCAGAATGCTGAAACCTCGGTGGATCGCGACGGCAACTTTTTCAGCGCCAAATCAGAGAAGCCCTGGAGCGGTGCTTACGGCATTTCGGCCCAGCTGTGGAGCGAAACGGTGCGCACTGACGCTCAAATGGAGCACATGATCTACCCTCGCCTGTTTTCGGTAGCGGAACGAAGCTGGCACCTCGCCAGCTGGGAGCAGGATTACAAGGCGGGTCAGGAGTATGCGGGGGGTAAAACCCATCTGGTCGATCAGCAGGCGCGCCTGAATGACTGGCAGCGATTTGCCAATCTGCTGGGACAGCGGGAACTGGCGAAGCTGGATAAGGCGGGCATCGATTATCGCCTGCCGGTGCCGGGAGCCAGAATCGTTGATGGCATCCTGTCGATGAATGTGGCCTTACCGGGCGTGACGCTGGAGTACAGTCTGGACAAGGGCACAAACTGGCAGCGCTACGATGTCAACAGACCGCCGCAGGTCAGCGGTGCAGTGGCAATTCGCTCGGTGAGCCGCGACGGGCAGCACACCAGCCGCGTTGAATCTCTGTAGAAAACGGAGTGAGAACGGGCTGAAAAGCCAGCGTTTGAATATGAAAAAGGCCGACAGAAGTCAGCCCTTTGATTGCTGCCAATCCTGAAGCAGGGTGAATCTGGCAGCAATGAAGAAACTTAATGCGCTGGGAACACGGTCAGAAGAGGAAAGCGTCCCACGCCATGGACAAAAACGTCAGGAGCGTTTTTGAACAACGCAAAGCGTTGGCCCGGCTACGGGCGCACCTCAGGGATGAGGTGCGTAATTGCGTGGGCCGAGCATGTCATGGATGACAGCTTTTGCGTCTTTCCGATCTGACCGTGTTCCCTGTGCCAGCTCGATTACACAGCTAACCGGGCTACACTGTATTTACCATCAGAGCCGACAGAAGTCGGCCTTTACACACCTAAACCAGCTTCTCTTCGGGGACCGGCTCCGCACCCGCCATCTGCTGACGGCGCTCGATAATCATGGTCTGCGGTGTGGAAAGCAGAATGCCCTCTTTACGCAGACGCGTCAGAATATCGAACAGCAGGTCGCTCTTCGCCCCTGCGATCTGGCGCTGACCCGCCACGTTACCGGTGACGCTCAGTATAATTCCCTGTTGAGTCAGATCTTTAAACGAAACGGATGGCTCTGGCGTCTCCAGAATGCGTTCATTTTCGTTGTAGACCTCCAGCAGGATATCGCGCACTTTTGCCGGATCGATGTCGAGCGGGAAAGTCAGCGTAATCGTGACCACCCCCTGCGCATTACCCATGGTGGCATTGCGCACGTTCTGCGAGATAAACTGCGAGTTCGGCACAATTACCGTGGATTTATCGCCCAGTTGGATCTCGGTGGCGCGCACGTTAATCCGGCGGATATCCCCTTCGATACCGCTGATGCTCACCAGATCGCCAACTTTCACTGGCCGCTCGGTCAAGAGAATCAGCCCCGAAATAAAGTTCTTCACAATCTCCTGTAAGCCAAAACCGATACCAACCGACAAGGCACTGACGATCCAGGCCAGCTTATTCCACTGCAGGCCCATGATCGACAACGTCAGCAGGATAATCAGTACATAACCGATGTTGCTGAACAGCGTCACCAGCGACACCCGCATGCCCACATCCATGGTGGTTTTCGGCAGAAAATCGGTGTCGAGCCAGCGGCGCACCGTTCGCAGCACATAGATGCCGACGATCAGGCAGATTATCGCATTCACCATATGCGCCGGGACGATATTCAGGGATTCAAGTCCTTTACCGCCCCAGAACTCAATCACTTTTTGCAGCAGCTCAATCGGCGTTGAAGAGGCAAAGGTCCCGTTGACCAGCGCCAGCGCCACAACCAGCACCAGGAAGGTTTTACCGATGGCCGTCAGCAACGTAGCCGTTTGCTGCAGATGACGCTCATTGATGTTAAGCGAACTCTGAATGCGGCGACCGGTTGCGTTACTGGTCGAGAACAGGCTCTCACAGCCATCGTTGAGCAGATGACTGAGGAAGTAGAACGAACCAAACAGCAGGCCGCACCAGATCACTTCATAACTCAGGAAGCGCGCCAGCGTGACGTAACCGATGAGCAGCGACACCAGAATGGCGATGCCGGTCAGCGTCAGGCCCATCTGGATCAGTCCCACCAGCGTGGAACGGGCCTCCGGTGGTGTGCCCGCCAGGGTCATACGGCGACGAACCCGGTTGGTGCGCATGCTGATCGCCAGCGCGGTAGAACCAATCAGCAGTGCCGTCAGCCCGTTGGCAAAAATGGTGGTATTCAGGCTGGTGCCGACGCTGTAGTTAAACGCCTCGACCGTCTGGAAGATAAAGACCAGCACGGCGGTAATCGGTGGAAACGGTTTTAACGCCATCGCCACTTCATTGGAGATGGTCGGTAAACGCCAGCTGGGGCGACGGGTAGAAAGGAAAGCGCGTCCCAGTCCGGCAATCAGGCCACAAAAGACACTGAGCCGAACCAGTTGATCCACAAAGTCCTGAACGTTTTCAGAAACCTCATCACGGCGGGTAAAGGCCAGGGCGATAAAGTTAAAGGTGAGGACGACAGCCACCAGGGTGGTCAGGGCTATCGCTGCCGCCAGGAAACTGCGGCGCAGCTTCCCTTCCGGCAGTTTGTGAATGCTGATCCAGGCCAGAAACTCTTCGCTGTATCGACGGCCAGCCGTCATTACCAGCATGGCAGCCAGCAGCCAGAAGACACTGCCCACGCGCCAGCCCGGCTCCCATGAGAGTGCCGCGGTGTCCTGCAACTCCTGCAGGAATTCACCGATTTTCTCGCCATCCAGATCCTGACTATTGAGCAGCGGTGACCAGAAGCGCGGCCCCAGAATGGTGCCGGAGTTCAGCGCCAGCTGGCTTTTCAGCTGATCGCGGCGCAGGTTAACAATCTGCGAGGAGAGCATCAGCGCGCCATTTTTAATGCCTTCGGCCTGTTTGATCTGATCGTCGAGTTTGCTTTTCTGACTCTCCAGCGCGTTACGCTTGCGCGTCACTTCCGACGTCTCTTTTACGCCGCTGTCGGCTTTAGGTGCCGGTCCCAGTACCTGCAACTGGGCGTCCAGTTGCTGGCGATCGGGGAGCAGCGCCTGGCCCAGCGTGTCGGCACTGCCTGAGAGCTCAAGCGCCATTTCATTCAGCTGAGTCAGCTTGTTTTCGCCAGCATCAACGGAGACCTGACTTTTGATTTTATCGAGGATCTTCTGCATTTTCGGCAGTTCAACCGCAGCATTCAGCTTCGGCGGCGCATCCTGTTCCTGAGCAGCAGTGGCCTTATCATCCGCGGCCAGCGTCAGCGCCGGGGCAAATGCCACCAGCGCCAGCATTAACAATGCAAAAAAGGATCGTAGCTTAAACATATGAGTAAGATTCCGGCAGCTTAAATCAGGCGATCGTCCCTCGCCAGTCGCGCGTAGTGTAGGGCTTTGCAAGGGATGGCAATATAGGAATAACGGGCATTTTTCGGGCTAATTCGGCACAGACAGAGACGTGAAAATCGTTGTACGCCTCTGCCTGCATCATCCCGGATACCCGCTCAGCCTGCAGGTAATGCCAGTGTCCGCAGCGCGTAACACCGGCCATTTTCTACTCAACGTCGGCGCTGCTGGCCCCATTACTGGCAACCTGGCCCGATTTCTGTTTTTTATACGCCAGCGCGGCGGCCGGCACCGGAGCCGCTTTACCGGTCTCAATCCAGCTGCGCAGACGGTTAGCGTCGGCGAAGTGGGTATATTTGCCAAAGGCATCCAGCACCACCAGCGCCACCGGACGATTATTAATCATGGTGCGCATCACCAGGCAGTGGCCCGCCTCATCGGTGTAGCCGGTTTTAGTCAGCTGAATGTGCCAGTCATCTTTATAGACCAGATGGTTGGTGTTGCGGAACGGCAGCGCATAGCTCGGATGGGCAAACACCGCCGTCTCCTCTTTAGTGGTGCTGAGCGCGCCAAGCAGCGGATATTCCCGCGTTGCTTTGAGTAATTTAACCAGATCCTGCGCGCTGGAGACGTTTTGCGTCGACAGGCCGGTTGGCTCCACGTAGCGGGTCTGTTTCATGCCCAGTGACCGCGCTTTCGCGTTCATCGCCCGGATAAAGGCGTTATAGCCGCCCGGATAAGCATGAGCCAGGCTGGCGGCGGCGCGGTTTTCCGAGGACATCAGCGCCAGCAGCAGCATATTACGGCGGCTAATCTGGCTGTTGAGCTTAACGCGTGAGAAGACACCCCGCATTTCCGGCGTCTGGCTGACATCGACAGTTATCATCTCGTTCATCGGCAGATGCGCATCCAGCACCACCATAGCGGTCATCAGCTTGGTGATGGAGGCAATGGGCCTGACCCGATCAGGGTGGCTGGAAAACAGCACTTTATTGGTCGTGAGATCGACAATCATCGCACTGCCAGAGGCGATCTGCGGCTGAGCAATAGGCGCCAGTTGCGACAGCGACGTCGTTGCCTGCGCCGGAAGTGAAACAATCTGCCCTGAAACGAGCAGCGCCAGCGAAAGCAGGGTGGAACGAATTTTTGCAGGCATCGTAGAAAAAACCCGGTTATGAATATGTACTGTGTCAGACCGACACAGGCCGCCCGCTTCAGTGAGGTCGGAGCGCGGGCTGGCGGCGATATCATACCCGTAAGGTTAAGAAATTTCCTGGTGAGAGTGTTTCCGGGCGTAAAAAGAGAACTGCCGCCAGAGCGGCGGCAGCGGTCGGTCAGAACAGATGCGGTCCATATCCCCACAGCACCACGGTTAATGCCAGTAACACTTCAAATACCAGCACGCCGATGGCCAGCGTTGAACCGGAAAAGCGCAGACTCTCTTCGCGGTCGATATTCAGAAACAGTGGAATGCCGATATAGAGCAGATAACCGGTGTAGAGCAGCGCCAGCGCGCCCGCCAGCACGCAGAGCCAGACCAGCGGATAGAGCGCCACCAGCCCGCTGAGAAACAGCGGCGTGGCCACATAGCCCGCAAACACCGTACAACGCTGTACGCCAGGGCGCTGCGGATAATCACGTGCCATCCAGTGAATCACGCGTCCCATTACCGCGACGCCACCCAGAATAATCAGATAGAACAGAATGCCAAGCCCAATCCCGGTTAACAGGTTGAGTTGCACATATTGCCCCTCGCCCAGATTCCAGCCCAGCTGAGTTGTGCCAATAAAGGCGCAGATTACCGGAATCGCCGCCATCAGCAGAACATGGTGGGTGTAATGGTGCGATACGCTCTCATTCTCTTGCTTGATATGACGCATTTCCTGATTCGGATGCGCCAGCAGACCCCAGACATGATTCATAGATTCACTCCTCTGATGCAGTGGGCCGCCCGATGATGCATCCGTCTTTGGGGGCAGCGTCCTCTCAAGTATAAACGGCAGCGAAACTTTCGTGGTGACCGGACAAAAAAACAGCATAAATAAACGGACCCGTGAGGCACGGGCGGAAGCGAAGCCAAATCGCGTATAGACTGGAAGAAACTGTCACTGAACAGGGAGGGTCATTTTGCATCTGGATATCAACGCATTAATTACGCAGTACGGTTATCTGGCACTTTTTATTGGCTGTATCGCCGAGGGGGAAACATTTACGTTGCTGGGTGGCGTCGCCGCGCATGAGGGGCTGCTGCATTACGTGGGGGTGGTGCTGGCCGCCATGGGTGGCGGTATTGTCGGCGATCAACTGCTCTACTGGGTCGGTCGCCGCTGGGGCACGCAGATCCTGCGCCGCTTTAAAAAGCATCAGGATAAAGTGGTCAAGGCGAACCGCCTGATTAAACGCCATCCCAGCCTGTTTGTGATTGGCGTGCGCTTTATGTATGGCTTTCGACTGATTGGCCCAATCATCATCGGGGCCAGCCGCCTCAATCCAATGAAGTTTTTTATTCTTAACGTCATCGGGGCGGCCATCTGGGCGCTGATCTTTGTCACCCTGGGCTATTTCGCGGGCGGCATCATCGCGCCGTGGCTGCATAAACTCGACCAGCATCTGAAGCATCTGCTGTGGCTGGTCGGCGCAGTGGTATTCGCCTTTGCGCTGCGCTGGGTGATCCGCCGCTGGCACAACCGTCGTGCCGATCAGGAATAAATGAACCACGGATTCGCCAGCAGACGCCACCGGCTATGAGAGTGAGCTGACCGGTGGCACAGGTCGCCGACGCTGAGCAGCGCCTGGGGACCCTGCTGACGATTTCCCATGTCTCACCCGCCCTCACCCCTTCCCTGTCTCATTCAACCGTACGTTAACCATCTGTGCCCAAACGAAGCCGCATCAGATGGCTCAGCTATAGTTAGGATGGACACTGACAGGGAGATGAGGATGAGTAAGGTAAAACGTAAGATTGAAGACCATGGCGTGATCGGAGATTTGCGCACCTGCGCACTGGTCGCGAATGATGGCACCATTGATTATCTCTGCTGGCCGGAACTCGACAGCCCGTCGGTCTTTGCCGCCCTGCTCGACAGCGATGATGCCGGGCTTTTCTCCCTGGCCCCAGACTGGCCCAATGCGCGACGTCAGCAGCTCTACCTGCCCGATACCAACATCCTGCAGACCCGCTGGCTGGATGATGAAGGCGTGGCGGAGATCACCGACTACATGCCGATTTGTGATGACAAGGACAAGCTGCCGCGTCTGATCCGGCGGGTCAAAATGGTACGCGGCAGCGCGACCTTTAGCCTGCGCTGTTCACCGCGCCACGACTATGCCCGGGCGCAGACCCGCGCAGAGGCGCACAACGGCTGTATCGATTTTCATGCTGAAGGCCAGCCGTCGCTACGCCTCGCCGCCAGCGTGGTGATGACGCTGGAAGATGAAAGTGCTACCGCCCTCTTCACGTTGCAACCCGGTGAACATGCGCAGTTTGAATTTGGCAGCGTGGATGATGCGCATATCGAAGCCCTGACCACCGAACACTGCTTTGAAGAGACGCTGAACTACTGGCGACGCTGGAGCGCCCACAGTAACTATCAGGGACGCTGGCGCGAAATGGTGCAGCGTTCGGCGCTGGTCCTCAAACTGCTGACTTCACATCAGCACGGCTCTATTGCGGCGGCGGCAACCTTTGGCCTGCCCGAAGAGCTGGGCGGCGAACGCAACTGGGACTATCGCGCCTCCTGGATCCGTGACGCCTCGTTCAGCATGTATGCCCTGATGCGGCTGGGCTACACCGATGAAGCCAAACACTTTACCCACTGGGTTGGTCGCTGCGTTGAAAACAGCCATCACGATGAGATGCGCCTGCAGGTCATGTACCGGCTGGACAGCGGCACCGAGCTACACGAGATGGAGCTGCTGAATCTCTCCGGCTATGCCGACTCCCGTCCGGTGCGCATCGGCAATGACGCCTGGCAGCAGACCCAGCTCGATATCTATGGCGAACTGATGGATGCGGTCTATCTGGCCAATAAATATGGTGAGGCGATCTCCCAGCGCGGCTGGGAACATGTCGTCAAAATGATCGACTGGCTGTGTGACAACTGGAATCAGCCTGATGCCGGTATCTGGGAGATGCGCGGTGAACCGGAACATTTCC
This sequence comes from Pantoea pleuroti, assembly GCF_014156615.1. NCBI lineage: Bacteria > Pseudomonadati > Pseudomonadota > Gammaproteobacteria > Enterobacterales > Erwiniaceae > Pantoea > Pantoea pleuroti. The sequence goes on from NZ_SBFD01000002.1 coordinate 426,489, forward strand.
TGCATTCACGTCTGATGTGCTGGGTTGCGATGGATCGCGCGCTGCGTCTGGGCATGAAGCGATCGCTGCCGATGCCTTATGAACGCTGGGATCGGGCGCGCCGGGAGATCCGCGAAGATATCTGGGCTAACTTCTGGAACAGTGAGCGGGGTCACTTCTCTTCGACCCGTCATGGCGAACATCTCGACGCCTCAATGCTGCTGATGCCGCTGGTGCGTTTTGTGGGAGCCACCGACCCGGACTGGATTGCCACGCTGGATGCGATCAAAACTAATCTGGTCAGCGACGGTATGGTGCGCCGTTACAATACGCATGAGACGCCCGCCGATGGCCTGAAAGGCTCAGAAGGGTCCTTCGGAGCCTGCTCCTTCTGGTATGTCGAGTGTCTGGCGCGCGCGGGCCGGATTCAGGAAGCGCATTTTGAATTTGAAAAGTTACTGAGCTACGCCAATCCACTGGGCCTCTACGCGGAGGAGTTTGACAGCCACGGCCATGCGCTGGGCAACACGCCGCAGGCGCTGACCCATCTGGCGTTAATCAGTGCCGCCTTTTTCCTGAACCGCAAACTCAGCGGCGAACAAACGCAGTGGCAACCTTAGTCAGGGATAACCCCGGAAAGCCCCATTTTTAGCGCCCTGCTTTCCGGAAATGCGCTAACATCCGCGGTGAATTTACGTAAAGTATTGCAGGCAGGTTAAAATCCCGATTCACAACGTCAGATTAATGAACATATAATGCGCAGCAGGTCACATTGGCCAGCATGAATTCGACACACTGAACAGCCTGAAATATGGCGATAAAGAATTGTAAAATATGAAAATCATTCGCGCTTTCGCTTCAATCGCACTGGCTCTGGCGGCCTTCAGCCAGTCAGCCTTTGCTGTGGTTTACCCGTTACCGCCGGCCAACAGCCGTCTGATCGGCGAAAATATCGAAATTACTGTCCCTGAAGACAGCAAACTGCCGCTGGAAGCTTTTGCGGCGCAGTACCAGATGGGCCTCAGCAATATGCTGGAAGCCAATCCGGGCGTTGACGTTTATCTGCCTAAGGCTGGCAGCAAAATGATCATCCCACAGCAGCTGATCCTGCCGGACGCACCGCGTGAAGGCATTGTGATTAACAGCGCGGAGATGCGTCTTTACTACTACCCGAAAGGCAGCAAAACCGTGGTGGTGTTGCCTATTGGTATCGGTGAACTGGGTAAAGATACCCCGATTAACTGGACCACAGCGGTAGAACGTAAAAAAGATGGCCCGACCTGGACGCCAACCAAAGGCATGCATGCGGATTACGCGGCGCGCGGTGAAACCCTGCCAGCGGTCTTCCCGCCAGGCCCGGATAACCCGATGGGCCTGTATGCGCTCTATATCGGTCGCCTCTATGCGATTCACGGCACCAACGCCAACTTCGGTATCGGCCTGCGCGTGAGCCATGGTTGTGTGCGTCTGCGCGCTGACGATATCAAATGGCTGTATCAGAACGTGCCGGTCGGTACGCGCGTACAGTTCGTTGATCAGCCGGTAAAAGCGACCGTGGAGCCAGACGGTTCACGGTATGTAGAAGTGCATAACCCGCTGTCGACCACCGAAGAGCAGTTCAACTCGCGTGAGCTGGTGCCGATTACGCTGAATCAGGCGGTGAGCAAAGTTCTGGTTGATGCCAGCGTCAATCAGGATCAGGTTAATGGCGCGATTCAGGGCCGTACCGGTATGCCAGTAAAAGTGAACGGCGTGGAGAACAACATCCAGACTGCGCCAGTTCCGATGCCGGAAAACCCGCAGGCTGTGCCACAGGAAGAGCCAATGACGCCGGTCACCTCTCAGGGTGCAAACAGTGATGCCGCGCAGCCACAGCAGCCGGCCACTGAGCCAGCCGCACCGGCCGCTCCGGTAACACCAGCAGCACCTGCAGCCGCGGCCAATACCAGCTCGTAATTGCCGCCCTGCTTTCAGAAGCCAGCGCCTGTCGCTGGCTTTTTTATTGCCTGCGTTTCCGCGTTTTCCCGCGCACTCCGCTCAGAATGCCCCGTCCGACGATCATTAATCTGTCATATAAAGCGCGTATCACACTGCGTTGACCCGGTGCAAATCAGCAGCCGGCATCAGCCACCAGAGGTACACCATGAGCGAAAATAGTCTCTCCTCCTCATCAGCCCGAGGTCGCCCCGATTTCCACGGCAAAAATAGCCGTTTCAGTAAACCGCTGTTCTTTATTCTGCTGGTTGCCGGACTGGCGTTCGCTGGCCTCAATCTGGTCAGCGATGTTGAAGAGACCAATATGCCGGTCACCAGCTATCTGCCGTTCTTTCTGCTGGGGCTGGCATTGCTGATTGCGCTCGGCTTTGAGTTCGTGAATGGCTTTCACGATACCGCCAATGCCGTAGCGACCGTGATCTACACCCATTCGCTGACGCCCGGCGTCGCGGTGGTCTGGTCCGGTTTCTGTAACTTTCTGGGTGTGCTGCTCTCCAGCGGCGTGGTGGCGTTTGGCATTATCTCACTGCTGCCGGTGGAGTTGATCCTGCAGGCCAGCAGCGGCAGCGGGTTTGCCATGGTCTATGCGCTGCTCTTCTCAGCGATTATCTGGAACCTGGGCACCTGGTATTTAGGGCTGCCGTCGTCGTCGTCCCATACGCTGATCGGCTCAATCATCGGCGTCGGCGTTGCCAATGCGATGCTGCACGGACGCAGCGGTCTGAGCGGGGTTGACTGGGATCAGGCCTTGAAGGTCGGCTATGCACTGCTGCTGTCCCCGGTGGTCGGCTTTGTCTGCGCCGGGCTGCTGCTGTGGGTGATGAAACTGTTTATCCGCAATCGCCAGCTTTATCAGGCGCCAGAAAGCAATCAGCCGCCACCGGTCTGGATCCGCGGCCTGCTGATCCTGACCTGTACCGGCGTGTCGTTTGCGCACGGCTCCAACGATGGTCAGAAAGGGATGGGGCTGATTATGCTGATCCTGGTGGGCACCATGCCGATCGCCTACGCCCTGAACCGATCGCTGCCACCCGACCAGATCCCGCGCGTCGCGGCGCTGAACGAAGTGACCGCCCATCAGCTGCTGCAACTGCAGCCCGCGTCAGCCAATCCTCCACCGGCCCGTGAGGTACTGACCGGCTTTGTTGGCAGCAACAGCATGAATCCCGACGTGCTGCCCGCGCTGGCGATGACGCTGCGCGAAGTCGGCGATGAGATTCGTCGTTACGGTTCAATGGAAAACATTCCAGCTCAGGCGGTGACCAATACCCGCAACCAGATGTATCTGGCGTCAGAATCGATCAAGCATCTGCAGAGCGCCGAGGTCAGACTGCCGCAGGAGACGGAACGCAATCTCAAGGCAGTGAAAACGGAACTCGACAGCGCCACCCGTTTTATTCCGATGTGGGTGAAAGTGGTGGTGGCGATTGCGCTGGGACTGGGCACCATGGTCGGCTGGCGCCGGATTGTGGTCACTGTGGGAGAACGGATCGGTAAAACCCATCTGAGCTATGCCCAGGGCGCCAGCGCCGAACTGGTGGCGATGATGACCATTGGCGCGGCAGACGGTTTCGGTTTACCGGTTTCTACCACCCACGTGCTCTCATCCGGCGTGGCGGGCACCATGGCGGCGAACCGTTCCGGCTTGCAGCTCTCGACGCTGCGTAACCTGGCCGTCGCCTGGATTTTAACGCTGCCGGTTTCTATTCTGCTCTCTGCCCTTCTCTACTGGGTGTTCAGCCATTTCTAACGGTTTGCGGCTTATCGTCATTCAGGCGATAAGCCGCTGCTGCCAGTATAGCCGCAGGGTAATCAGCAGCGCCCCCAGCACCATCAACGCCGCCGCCAGATAGACTGACTGCATCCCCCAGTGTCCGATAAGCAATCCCGCCACCGGGCCGGTTAAGCCCAGGCCCAGATCGAGAAAAGCGGAATAGGTGCCCAGTGCAGAGCCCTGATCCTGACGCTCAACCCGTTTAACCGCCTCAACCCCCAGCGCCGGAAAGACCAGCGAAAATCCGCTGCCGGTGAGGAATGCGCCCGCCCCTACCAGCCAGGCGCTGTCCGCCTGCCAGATAATCAGCAGTCCCAGGCACTCCAGCAGGAAAGAGAAGAGCGACACGCGCAGCCCGCCGAAACGGGTAATAAAGCGACCAAACCCCAGACGCACCAGCACAAACCCCAGGCTGAACAGCGTCAGCGCATAGGCCGCGCCCTGCCAGTCACGGCTGGCGAAATAGAGGGTGATAAAGGTGGCGATAACACCAAAACCGATGGTGCCGAAGCCCAGCGCCAGGCCATAAAGCCAGACGCGCGAAAAGACGCGGTGAAACGGAATGCGCTCGCCCACGCTGACGGTCACCGCCGGTTTGCGGCTGGCCATCAGATAGCCCGCCACACCCATCAGTGCAATCAGCCCGGCAAATCCACTCATACCAAATTCACTGTTCAGCAGCACGCCCAGCGGTGCACCGACGGCCATTGCCAGATAGGTCGCAACACCGTTCCAGGAGATCACGCGCGCGGTCTGCATCGGCCCGACGATGTTCATACCCCACAGGGTAGAGCCGGTGCTGCTGAAGCTTTCACCCACGCCGAGAAACAGCCGCCCGATGGCCAGCAGCGCCAGACTCAGCCACGGCCAGCCGCTCAGCAGTGCAGCCACGATAGTCAGCACCCCGCTCATGCCGCAGCAGAGCAGTCCCAGCATCACCACCCGCTTTGGCCCAAGGCGATCGGCCAGACGGCCCGACTGCGGACGGCTGAGCAGCGTCGCAAAATATTGAATGCTGATAATCAGTCCGGCGATAAAGGAGCTGAAGCCAAGATGATTTTTGACGAAGCCTGGCAGCACGGCCAGCGGCAGTCCGACAGAGAGATAGCAGAAGAAAGTGAAGATAATAACGGAGAGGATTCGTTTGTTGAGCTGGCTGTTGCTCAACACAGCGGATTCAGACATAGCAGGCAAGGGGTCCAGGAAATTTTTCCCACTATACCGTCAGGCCGCTAAGGGGTCGCCTGATTTTTTATCACAAACCATGAACATGCGCGTGACGATCGATCGCCTGTGCAATGTCGCCCGACGATTTTAACGCACGGATTTCGCTGAATAAGCCATCGGCTTCGCCATAGGCTTTGCGCAGATAACCGAGCCACTGTTTGATACGCGCCACGTGGTAGAGGCCGGTATCACCCTGCTTTTCCAGCCGGCTGTATTTCTGTAATAACCGCACCACATCAGGCCAGGCCATCGGCGGTTCGTTATATTTCACTACCCGGCTCAGGTTGGGGATGTTCAGTGCGCCACGGCCAATCATCACCGCATCGCAGCCGGTTACCGCCATACAGTGTTGCGCGCTTTGCCAGTCCCATATTTCGCCATTGGCAATCACCGGAATGCGCAGCCGCTGACGAATATCGCCAATCGCCTGCCAGTTGATCGCCTCTGCGCGATAGCCCTCTTCTTTGGTCCGCCCATGCACCACCAGTTCGCTGGCACCGGCCTGTTGCACCGCATCGGCAATCTCCAGACTGCGGGCGCTGGAGTCCCAGCCGAGCCGCACTTTCACCGTCACCGGCAAATCTGCAGGCACCGCTTCACGCATCGCTTTCGCGCCGCGATAGATCAGATCGGGATCTTTAAGAAGAGTTGCGCCGCCTCCGCTGCCGTTAACCAGTTTAGAAGGACAACCACAGTTGAGATCCACACCCCATGAGCCCAGTTCCACCGCACGTGCGGCGTTCTCGGCTAACCATTTGGGATGCTGCCCCAGCAGCTGCATACGCACCCGCGTGCCGGAAGGCGTGCGGCTGGCGTTATGCAGTTCGGGGCAGAGACGGTAGAAAGATTTTACCGGCAGCAGTTGATCGACCACGCGCAAAAACTCAGTAATGCAGAGATCGTAGTCGTTCACTTCCGATAACAGCTGGCGCACCAGTGAATCCAGCACGCCCTCCATCGGTGCCAGTAAAACCCTCATACTCAGACGTTTCCGGTACGCTTCGCTGCTGCCGGACGACGCGGACGGGCTGCGGGCCTATCGCCCTGAGGAGCGGCCTGGCTCTGACGACGCGCCTGAGGACGCTTTTCGCCGGATGAAGATGAGCGCGATGCGCCTGCACCCTGTCCGCCCTGGCTGCGACCACGGCCGCCGCCACCGCCACCTGCACCGCCGCGAGACTGCTGCTGACGACCGTTGATGATCGGCTCCGCTTTGATGCTCGGATCGGGTTCATAACCCTCAACGGCCAGACGCGGGATTTCACGCTTCAGCAGACGTTCGATATCACGCAGCAGTTTATGCTCATCGACGCAAACCAGCGACAGTGCGACACCGGTCGCAGCTGCACGGCCGGTACGGCCAATACGGTGAACGTAATCTTCGGCGACGTTAGGCAGCTCGTAGTTCACGACGTGTGGCAGCTCTTCGATATCCAGGCCACGGGCCGCGATATCGGTGGCAACCAGGACGCGGATACCGCCTGATTTGAAGTCGGCCAGCGCGCGGGTACGTGCTCCCTGGCTTTTGTTGCCATGGATCGCGGCGGCGGAGATGCCATCTTTGCCCAGCTGCTCGGCAAGGTGGTTCGCGCCGTGTTTGGTCCGGGTGAAGACCAGCACCTGCTGCCAGTTGCCTTCGCCAATCAGCTGCGACAACAATTCACGCTTACGCTTCTTATCAACGAAAGCCACCTGCTGCGCGACCTGCTCGGAGGCGGTGTTGCGGCGGGCCACTTCAATCATTTCCGGGTTGGTCAGCAGTTTCTCAGCCAGGCCTTTGATCTCATCAGAGAAGGTGGCAGAGAACAGCAGGTTCTGACGTTTAGCCGGCAGACGCGCCAGTACGCGACGGATGTCGTGGATAAAGCCCATATCCAGCATACGGTCCGCTTCATCCAGCACCAGAATTTCGACCTGTGACAGGTCAACCGCATTCTGTTGTGCCAGATCCAGCAGGCGTCCAGGCGTTGCCACCAGGATATCGACGCCGCCACGCAGTTTGACCATCTGTGGATTGATGCTGACGCCACCAAACACCACCATAGAACGCAGCGAGAGATATTTGCTGTAGTCGCTGACGTTTTCGCCGACCTGCGCCGCGAGTTCACGGGTTGGGGTCAGGATCAGGGCGCGCACCGGGCGACGACCGCGGATGGGCGTGGCAGTGGCAGAGAGTTTTTGTAACATAGGTAAGGTAAAGCCGGCTGTTTTGCCGGTGCCGGTCTGGGCGCTCGCCAGCAGATCGCGGCCTGCCAGCACAACAGGAATCGCCTGGCGCTGGATAGGTGTGGGTTCGCTGTAGCCTTGTTCGGCGACCGCGCGCAAAATATCGGCACTCAGGCCGAGAGAGTCAAAAGACATTAAGTGATTTACTCCGGTCCGCTCTGACCGTGATTCACGGTGTAGTTTTCAGAGGGATAGTGACGCCAGCCAGGGCTGACGCGTGAAAAGGGCGCAAACTACGATGCGTAAGCGGGCGAGTGTAACAGCTTTAAGAGAAGTGTGCGAGATAGCTCACATTTCCTGACACAACTTAACCGCCTGAAAACAGGAAGGCCACCTTCCGGTGGCCTTCAACTTAACTACGTTTGTTTTCGATTCGTCGCGGTGGCTCTTTCGCCAGCAGCGAGACCAGCGCCGGACCCAGCAACATCACTACGCCGAGACACGCCAGCAGCAGGTTGTTGTGGTAAATCCGCGACACCAGGAACAGTGTCATCATGGCGGCGCCAAAGTAGTAAGTGGTGGTCGCTTCTTCAAGATAATCGCCGAGAGTACGTAAACGGGCAATGCGCTGTGTCACCAGCATGGCAACAAAAACCAGTGCGTACATCGCCACCAGCGTGCTGCAGACATCAACCAGCGCTTTGTGTTTCCAGCCCCAGATCAGTGCAGCGATGACCAGCAGATGCATAGCAATATGCAACAACGTCTGACCCGTGATGATTTGAATACGATTAGACCATTTCATTCAGTTCTCCTGGCAGACCCAACAGGTCGCCCAAGTGCTACCGGCACAAGCCGGAAACGATTTCCTCAATGTAAAACAATTTTCGGATAACGCCCTAATTTTCGCCCTCTTTCACCACCCATTTGTGACAAAGACTACACTTTGATTCTATTGATGATGAAAAGGAGTGCGTCGCGAGTATGCCACAAAACAAGCAAGGATTTTCAATAAAAGTCCTGACGATCAATACACACAAGGGTTTCGCCCCTTTCAATCGCCGCTTCATCCTGCCCGAATTACGCGATGCCGTTCGCGCAACGGAGGCGGATGTGGTCTTTCTGCAGGAGGTGATGGGCACGCATGCCATCCACTCCCTTAACCATGAGGAGTGGCCCGAGTCTCCTCATTATGAGTTTCTGGCCGACACCATATGGAACGATTTCGCCTATGGGCGTAATGCGGTCTATCCGGAGGGGCATCACGGCAATGCGGTGCTGTCTCGCTTCCCGATCGCCGACTATGAGAACCGGGATATTTCGGTGGCGGGCAGTGAAAACCGCGGCATGCTGCACTGCCAGATCGCCCTGCCCGAGCCGCACGGCACGCTGCATGTCATCTGTGTTCATCTGGGCCTGAAAGAGGCGCATCGTCACGCGCAGATGAAGAAAATATGTGAAATGGTTAACTCACTGCCGCCCGACGCGCCGGTGGTGGTGGCGGGCGATTTCAACGACTGGCAGCGACGCGCTAACTCCATTCTGAAACATGGCGCAGGCCTGAAAGAGGTATTCAGCATGAAAACCGGACGCCCAGCGCGCACCTTCCCGGCGCGCTTCCCGATCCTGCGGCTTGACCGCATCTATGTCCGCAACGCCACCGTCAGTCATCCGTGGGCGCTGCCGCGCAAGCCCTGGTCCCATCTTTCCGACCATGCGCCGCTGGCGGTGGAGATTCACCTATGAATTTTAGCTGGCAGGAAGGCAACCGGCTGCTGTTGCTGGAAAATGGCGAAGCGTTTTTCCCGCGGGTCTTTGGCGCGATCCAGCGGGCGGAACGTACGGTATTAATCGAAACCTTTATTCTGTTTGAGGATGACGTGGGCAACGCCCTGCACCGCGAACTGCTGGCGGCAGCCCAGCGCGGCGTGCGGGTCGAAGTGATGGTCGATGGTTATGGCTCTGCCGAACTCTCCGACAAATTTGTTAACAGCCTGACCAGCGCTGGCGTGCGTTTCATCTATTACGATCCGCGTCCGCTGGTGATGGGGATGCGCACCAACGTTTTCCGCCGTCTGCACCGCAAAACCGTGGTGGTGGATGATGTGGTGGCCTTTGTGGGCGGCATTAACTTCTCGGCCGAGCACAACACCGATTATGGCCCGGAAGCCAAACAGGATTATGCGGTGCAGGTCAAAGGCCCGGTGGTGGATGACATCGCCCGCTATCTGCAACAGGCGATTGGCAGCGAACAGAATACCCGCCGCTGGTGGGGATCGCGCTCTCATCGTCCGGCGGTGAACGCCACGCCCGGCGATGCTCAGGTGCTCTATGTATATCGCGATAACGATGAGCATCGCGACGACATCGAAGTCCACTACCTGGAGATGCTGCGCGAGGCGAAGCGGGATGTGATTATTGCCAACGCCTACTTCTTCCCGGGTTACCGGTTGCTGCGTGAGATGCGCAACGCCGCGCAGCGTGGCGTCCGGGTGCGACTGATTGTGCAGGGCGAGCCGGATATGCCGATTGTGAAAGTCGGCGCGGAGCTGCTCTACAACTATCTGGTCGATGGCGGCGTCGAAGTCTACGAATATATCCGTCGCCCGCTGCACGGCAAGATCGCGGTAAAAGACGACTACTGGGCTACCGTCGGCTCCAGCAATCTCGATCCGCTTAGCCTGTCACTTAACCTTGAAGCCAACCTGATCATCCACGACAGGCCGTTTAACCAGACGCTGCGTGATAACCTGGAAGCGCTGCTGGCCAACGATTGCCAGCGCGTGCAGGAAGATCGCTTACCGCCGCGCAACTGGTGGCAACTGAGTAAAAGCGTGGTGGTATTCCACTTCCTGCGCCATTTCCCGGCCATCGCTGGCTGGCTGCCGGCGCATACGCCACTGCTGGCCCAGGTGGGTGAGCCGGTACAGCCTGAAATGGAGACGCAGGATCGCGTTGAAACTGATAACCCGGGAGCAAAATCCTGATGGCAAAAAAACATCCACGCTGGCAACTGGCGAAAAAAATTCTCACCGTGCTCTTTTTCATCGCGGTGGTGGTTCTGCTGGTGGTCTATGCCCGCAAAGTGAACTGGGAAGATGTTTATGACGTCATCGTTAACTACAACCGCTTTGTGGTACTGACCGCCGCCGGACTGGTGGTGCTGAGTTACCTGGTGTATGGCTGCTATGACCTGATTGGACGCGCCTACTGCGGCCATAAGCTGGCGAAGCGGCAGGTGATGCTGGTGTCGTTTATCTGTTACGCCTTCAACCTGACGCTAAGCACCTGGGTAGGTGGCGTCGCGATGCGCTACCGGCTCTATTCACGGTTAGGGCTGGATAGCGGCACCATTACCCGCATCTTCTCTCTGAGCATCGCCACTAACTGGCTGGGCTATATTCTGCTGGCGGGCGTGGTATTCAGTGCGGGCATGGTGTCGATCCCCAGCGGCTGGTTTATTGGTGAAACCACCCTGCGGCTGATTGGTGGCGCTCTGCTGGTGCTGGTGGCGGTCTACCTTTGGGCCTGTGCCTTTTCAAAGCAGCGTCGCTGGACGATCAAAGGCCAGACGCTGCAGTTGCCCTCGCTGCGCATGGCGCTGCTGCAGTTTGCGGTTTCCTGTGCCAACTGGATGGTGATGGGAACGATTATCTGGCTTCTGCTGGGACGAGACGTCGGTTATCCGATGGTGCTGGGCGTGCTGCTGATCAGCAGTATTGCCGGGGTAATCATTCATATTCCTGCGGGCATTGGCGTACTGGAAGCGGTCTTCCTGGCGCTGCTTAGCGGTCAGCACGCCTCGCATGGCACTATCATTGCGGCGCTGCTGGCTTATCGCGTGCTCTACTTTATCCTGCCGCTGCTGCTAGCGCTGGTGCTCTATCTGGGGCTGGAGAGTCGGGCGAAACATCTGCGCCAGAAGAATGAGCAGAAGTTGCAGAAGTCGTAATAAAAAAGGGGAGGCGCAGACAGTGCGCCTCCCCCGCTACTCCCTCAGACTTAACGGCGGTTGCCGAAAATCCGCAGCAGCATAAGGAACAGGTTGATGAAGTCGAGATACAGCGTCAGTGCGCCCATAATCGAGTAGCGACGCAGGTTTTCCGTATCGCGGGCATCGATCTGCTCACCGATATTTTTCAGCTTCTGCGTGTCATAGGCCGTTAACCCCACAAACACCACCACCCCGATGTAGGTAATCGCCCACATCAGCGCCGGGCTTTTCAGCCAGAAGTTCACCAGCGACGCCAGCACGATGCCAATCAGCGCCATAAACAGCAGGCTGCCAAAACGGCTGAGATCGCGTTTGGTGGTATAGCCGTAGAAGCTCATCGCGCCAAACATCCCCGCCGTGATAAAGAAGGTGCTGGCGATCGAGGAGTTAGTGTAAACCAGGAAGATACTCGCCATGGTCAGGCCGGTCAGCGCCGAGTAGAGCATAAACAGCCCGGTTGCCACGGCCCCGCTCAGGCGATGCACCATACCTGACAGGAAGAAGACCAGCCCCAGCTGCACGATAATCAGTCCGAAGAAAGTGATGCGGTTAGCAAACACCAGCTCCATGATCGCTGGCGTGCGTGCAGCGTACCAGGAGACAAACGCCGTCAGTAACAGACCGCAGGTCATCCAGCCATAAACCTGCGCCATATAGGCTTGTAAACCGCGAGATGCGGATTGAACGATGGAATCATTTCGTGGATATCGGTCCATGATGCACCTCTTGTTAAACGGATTAGGACCGGCTCCACACAGGGAACCGGATGAATAACCTGGTCTGGCAGGCATACGTTGTTTCTGTTTCAGCCCGTTGGGCCAGCGACAGCGCGACACAACCGCCACGGGCCCGTACGGTCTTATGAGGATGCGCACAGTTCAGGGCCAGAATAACAATAAAAGTCGCCCGGAACTGGCTCTAAGTGTGGCACAGCTCAGCTCAACTGTGCCACAACATGCCGCTTAACGTCGCGACAGGCATTGCTGATAACGGCTGTCGACACGCTGCGCAAACCACGCCGTGGTGAGATTACGGGTAATTTTCGGGCTTTCCAGCTTGATGCCCGGCAGCATTTCACGCGGTAACTTTCGACCCGCCATTTTATCCGCCAGGGTAAAGACCTGTTTCCAGAGTTCGCTGTCGCTGAACGACGCTTTCTCCCCTTTCTCCAGATCGCGGCGAATGTCGCTGTTGCTCATATCGATCTGCTTCGACAGCGTGCGCACCGCCAGTTCGGTGCCGCCCGCCGCATCCGATCCATAAAGAATCAGATCGCCATCCAGCGCCAGCTTCATGCCGGTGGCGCGCGACACCGCCGCCTGGAAGGCCGCATTGCGGCTGGCATACCAGCCCGCATTGTAGTCGGCAAAGCGGTAGAGTGGCTGGCTGTAGCCGGCCGGATAGCCGAGCAGGTGCATCGTCCCGAAGTAGATCCCGCCGTGGCGGGTAAAGACTTCACGCCGGATAGTGCCATCGATCGGCCACGGGTAGCCTTTGGCATGCGCTTCGGCAAACGCAATGCTGACCTGCATCGGCCCGCCGGTGTGGATCGGATTGAGATTACCAAACAGCGTCTGGCCCATCGGCACCATATCGATCAGGTCATCGAAAATAGCGCTCAGCTCTTTCTCACTGCGCACTTTGTCCAGCCGGGCGGCGTAGCTTTCACCGGTGGGCGATTTGATCTGCAGCGCGGTACGCACCAGGAATGCCGGGACGTGCACCTGCGCCGCACGGCGGTTGATCTCGCCCCAGGCGATTTTTGGCAGACCCGGTACGGCGGCCTCTGCGCTGAAGTTGCTCTCCTGATCCGCCACGGCGATCACCGCGCAGAGGTTGCTGGCGCTGGGATCGAGCTGCTGAGTGCGGAAGGTGGTGTAGATATCGTCGCTCCACGCCGCTTTATTGCTGACGTGCGATGGCAGCAGCCGCTGGATCTGCGCTTTGACATCTTCAGGCTGCCGCACCGGCGCCTCAGGGGTTTTCTTGCTGCTACAACCTGCCAGCACCAGTGCGGCGACCAGTGTCAGACGTTGCAGAATCGGGGTGGATGACATGCCTGTCCTCAGAATGAACCAAAGCTCTACTCTACCATCGCCAGAGTTTCACAGGCAGGCGAGAACTGAACTAAGGTTATCTTTTTTACCGTTAAAGGAACTTACGATGTTTAAACTCTGGCCTGTTGCGGCGTTCAGCCTGTTCTTAACCGGCTGCGGCGCCAATAATACGCCTGCCCAGGTAAAATCGCCGGGCGCACCCACCTCCTCCTCGCTTAAGGTGCTGGAGAGCGGCGCCAGCGTGATGCAGTCACGTCCGCCCATCGACGCCATCAATACCTATCTCGACGGATTCCATTTTTATAACGGCGATAAGAACGGTCAGATGGAGGCGCACCACTATGTCACTGTACTGAACGACGATGTGATGCAGGCGGTGATTTACGACGGCAACACGCGCGACGCACGGCTGATGGGCGTGGAGTACATTATCAGCGAACGGCTGTTTAACACCCTGCCGCCTGAAGAGAAGAAGCTCTGGCACAGCCATCAGTATGAGGTGAAATCGGGCACGCTGATTGCACCAGGCTTACCGGAAGCCGCCGACCACGCCCTGATGAAGCGCATTGTGAACACCTACGGGAAAACCTGGCACACCTGGCACACCGATCGCGACAAAACGCTGCCGATTGGCATTCCGGCGCTGATGATGGGCTTTACGGAGGATGGTCAGATGGACTCGCGACTGCTGGCGGACCGCGATCGTCGTTTTGACGTCGACAGCAAAAAGATCCGCGCCCAGCGTGCGGATATCGTGGCGCATCCTGCCGCGGCAGGTGCCAACGCCTGGCAACAGGGCCAGGTCATTCAGCTGAAGCGCACCGCCGGCGGCGGCGAACACAGCCACGGTCAGACCGGTTTTGGTCCGGCTGAGCAGCTAAAGCAGCCTTAATCCCGCGCTAGGCGTCGTGATGCGTGGTGATGCGGGCAGCGGCGTGTCTGCGGTTAACGGCTCAGCGGGCGCAGATACCTTTGCCCACTAAGCCGTTAACGCAGCTTACTCCCAGCGCTGAGCCGCCTGGTGGTCGCTGTCGCGGGCATCCACCCAGCGATCGCCCTGCTCTGTCGCTTCTCGCTTCCAGAACGGTGCACGGGTTTTCAGGTAATCCATGATGAACTCTGCAGCGGAAAAGGCGCTGCCGCGATGGGCGCTGGTCACGCCCACCAGCACGATTTCATCGCCGGGAAACAGTTCGCCCACGCGATGGATCACCGTGACGCGCTGCAGCGGCCAGCGTTCGCGCGCCGCATCAACAATCTCCTGCAGCGCTTTTTCGGTCATGCCGGGATAGTGCTCCAGCGTCAGTGCCGCGACGTCGTTGCCCAGATTGTGGTTACGGACTTTGCCGGTAAAGGTCACGACCGCACCATCTTCATCACAGGCCGCCAGCCAGCGATAGGCTTCCGCCATATCAAAGGGCGCGGGGCCGACGCGAATCTGCGTTTCCATCTTAGCCTCCGGTCACGGGCGGGAAAAAGGCCACTTCATCACCGGCGTGCAGCGGGTGACTCATCGGCACCAGCGTCTGATTAACCGCCGCCAGCAGCTTGCCTGACTCGAGCGCCAGCGCCCAGCGGTCATCGCGCTCTGCCAGCGCACTGCGCAGCGCGGCCACATCCGGATAATCGGCACCGACCTCAAGCGATGAGGTGCCGGTCAGCTCACGGACCTGGGCGAAAAACAGCACCTTAATCATGCGCGACCGCCTGGAAATCGCCGCTTTTGCCACCGCTCTTGCTGATTAAGCGCAGCTGTTCGATAACGATATCTTTCTGCACCGCTTTGCACATGTCGTAGATGGTGAGCGCGGCAACCGATGCGGCCGTCAGCGCTTCCATCTCCACGCCGGTTTTGCCGGTCAGGCGACAGAGCGTGGTGATGCGAACCCGGCTATGGTCAGCTTCAGCCTCCAGGTTCACTTCCACTTTGCTCAGCATCAGCGGATGACAGAGCGGAATCAATTCCCAGGTGCGTTTCGCCGCCTGAATACCGGCGATGCGCGCGGTGGCAAAGACATCCCCTTTGTGGTGGCTGCCTTCGATAATCATCTGCAGCGTTTCCGGCTGCATCAGCACCAGCACTTCTGCCCGTGCTTCGCGCACGGTTTCTGCCTTGGCGGAGACATCCACCATGTGCGCTTCGCCCGCGGCGTTAATGTGTGTGAGTTGAGACATACTTACCGTTTCTTGAGATGTGAGACAAAATTACAGGGCGCGGTTCGCGCATCAAGCTGGTCAGCGATAATGCGTTCCCAGGCGGTGCGGCAGGCGCTGGTGGAACCCGGCACGGCCAGGATCAGCGTCTGATTAGCCAGACCGGCAATCGCGCGCGACTGCAATGTCGAACCGCCAATCTCTTCATAGGAGATCATCCGGAACAGTTCGCCAAATCCATCAATCTCGCGGTCGAACAGCGGCAGCAGCGCTTCCGGCGTGCTGTTTTTCAGGTTAAAGCCGGTTCCGCCATTAATAATCACGACCTGAACATCTTCACTGGCGATCCAGCGCGACACGGTGGCGCGAATACGATAGAGATTATCCGGCACGATGGCGTGATCGACCACCTCATGTCCCGCTTCCGCGGCGGCTTCGCGCAGATAGTCGCCGGAGGTATCGTCACTGGCATCGCGACGATCTGACACTGTCATCACCGCAATCTGCACTGCCTGAAATTCGCTGGCTGGTTTACCCATACTGCCTCCTGAAATTAGCCGCCAATGTAAGAGAGATTCTGTGTGATGCCGGTGTTGCCCTGATGCAGAAAGTGCGTCTGCTTTTTCTGCCCCAGGCTGCTGGCGATGCGCGCCTGCAGTTCGGCCTGCTGGTCGTCTGACGCCAGCAGATCGCGCAGCGGCACACCGCCGTCACCAAACAGGCAAAGGTGCAGATTACCGTGCGCCGAAACGCGCAGACGGTTGCAGCTGGCACAGAAATCTTTGGCATAAGGCATGATCAGACCAATCTCGCCGACATAATCGGGATGGTAAAAGACCTGCGCCGGGCCGTCGCTGCGTCCGCTCTCACGACGCTGCCAGCCCTGGGCGACCAGCTGATCGCGGATGACCATGCCGGAAACGTGCTGATCGCGGAACAGCGTGCCACCGTCGCCGGTCTCCATCAGTTCGATAAAGCGCAGCTGAATCGGACGGGTACGGATCCAGTCGAGGAACGTGGCCAGATTACGGCTGTTGAGATCGCGCATCAGCACGCTGTTGACTTTGACCTGGCGAAAACCAGCGTCCAGCGCGGCATCAATGCCGCTCATCACCTGATGGAATTTATCCTGACCGGTAATGGCGTGAAACTGACGGGCATCCAGGCTGTCGACACTGACGTTGAGTGCGGTTAACCCCGCGTCACGCCACTGCTTCACGTCGCGCGCCAGCCGGTAGCCATTGGTGGTTACCGCGATCTGGCGAATGGAGGCGTTTTCGCGCACCGCCGCAATGATGTCGGTGAAATCACGGCGCAGCGACGGCTCACCGCCGGTAAGCCGCACTTTTTCCGTTCCGGCAGCGGCAAAGGCCCGCGTGACGCGGCGGATTTCATCCAGCGAGAGAAAGCTTTTGTTACGAATTCCCTGTGGCTTGTAGCCGTCAGGAAGACAGTAGGTACAGCGGAAATTACAAACATCCGTGACCGACAGGCGCAGGTAATAGAACTTACGCGCGTATGCATCAGTAAATTGTGACACCAGAACACCTTTCCAGATTGGGAGATGCAGTCATTTCTTCCTGCACCCTGGCAGCTCAATGGCTACGGCCTGAACCCCCTATCCGCAGACGTAGGCATTCAGGCTTGAGTGTACGCTGACCCGTTGATCAGCGCGGTAAGCATGATGGTAGCGTGATTTTCGCCACTCTTCCATTTGCTGTTTTCGCTATATATTCTTATACATATCGAATTTTCACCGCATTTTCGCGACAGGATACGTTAAAATGCGATCCAGATTTTGACGTAAGTCATTCGCGCGGGCTTAGCGATTAGAGCCACGCCACGCGAAGAGATATTAAGGAGAAGTATGAATCGCACACTGGCCGATCTTGATCGCGTTGTGGCACTGGGAGGCGGACACGGTTTAGGCCGCGTCATGTCTGCCCTTTCCCCGCTGGGCTCGCGTCTCACCGGCATCGTCACCACCACCGACAACGGCGGATCAACCGGCCGTATTCGTCGCTCAGAAGGCGGCATCGCCTGGGGCGACATGCGTAACTGCCTTAACCAGTTGATTGCTGAACCCAGCGTCGCCTCGGCGATGTTTGAGTACCGTTTTGCCGGTAACGGCGAACTGGCCGGACACAACCTGGGTAATCTGATGCTGCGGGCGCTGGATCATCTCAGCGTTCGACCGCTTGAAGCGATCAACATCATCCGTAACCTGCTTAAAGTCGACGCTTTTTTAATTCCGATGTCGGAGCAGCCGGTGGATCTGGTGGCGATGGATGTTGAAGGCAACATGGTTTATGGCGAAACCGCAATTGACGAGATGAAGCAGCCGCCGCAGGAGCTGATGCTGCATCCCAACGTCCAGCCAACGCGGGAAGCGCTGCAGGCGGTTGGTGAAGCGGATCTGATCCTGATTGGACCCGGCAGCTTTTACACCAGCCTGATGCCGATTCTGCTGATGGAAGAGATGGCGCAGGCCTTGCGTCGCACCCCTGCCACCATGGTGTTTATTGGCAATCTGGGCCGCGAGCTGAGTCCTGCCGCCGCCAGTCTCTCAGTGGCTGATAAGCTGCAGATGATGGAGCGTTATATCGGCAAGCGGGTGATTGATGCGCTGGTCGTCAGCCCGGCGGTGGACACCCGTGGCATTGAAAACCGGCTGATTGTCCGTGAACCGCTGGAGGCCGCCGATATCCAATATCGTCACGACCGCCAGCTGTTACGGGTGGCGCTGGAACACGCCATTCAGGGCTTTAACGGCGCTACGAGGCCGCAATAAACAGCGTTCGCAGTTCATGCAGCTGATCGCGCACGTTGGCCGCCTGTTCGAACTCCAGGTTCTGCGCATGCTGCTGCATCTGCCCTTCCAGCTCGTGGATTTTCTTCTGCAGGGCCTGCGGCGTTAACAGCTGGAAATCGGCCAGCGCCTGGGCTTCGCCAGGGCGGGCTGGTTTCGCTTTGCCGCGCGTTTTCACCACGTTTTTGCCCAGTTCCAGAATATCGGTGATCTTCTTATTCAGGCCCTGCGGCACGATGCCGTTCTCTTCGTTGTGCAGCTGCTGTTTCTCACGGCGGCGCTCGGTCTCTTCAATGGCACGCGCCATCGACGGCGTGATTTTATCGCCGTAGAGAATCGCCTTACCATTGATGTTACGCGCCGCACGGCCAATGGTCTGAATCAGCGAGCGTTCGGAGCGCAGGAAGCCCTCTTTATCCGCATCGAGAATCGCCACCAGCGACACTTCCGGCATATCCAACCCCTCACGCAGTAAGTTAATGCCCACCAGCACATCAAACTCGCCCAGACGTAAGTCGCGAATAATCTCCATACGCTCTACCGTGTCGATATCAGAGTGCAGATAACGCACCTTCTCACCATGCTCAGACAGATATTCGGTGAGATCTTCCGCCATGCGTTTGGTCAGCACCGTCACCAGTACACGTTCGTTGATCGCCACGCGCTGACGGATTTCTGACAGCAGATCGTCGACCTGGGTACCGACCGGACGCACTTCGATGATCGGATCCAGCAGACCGGTAGGACGCACCACCTGATCGATCACTTCGTCGCCCGACTTTTCCAGCTCATATTTGCCCGGCGTCGCCGAAACATAGATGGTCTGTGGTGCCAGCGCCTCAAACTCTTCAAACTTCATCGGACGGTTATCCAGCGCCGACGGCAGGCGGAAGCCATACTCCACCAGCGTCTCTTTACGCGCCCGGTCGCCTTTATACATGCCGCCAATCTGCGGAATGGTCACGTGCGACTCATCCACCACCAGCAGGCCATCGGCGGGCAGATAGTCAAACAGCGTCGGTGGCGCTTCGCCCGGTCCGCGTGCGGAGAGGTAGCGTGAGTAGTTCTCGATGCCGGAGCAGTAGCCCAGCTCACTCATCATCTCCAGGTCAAACTGGGTACGCTGGGTAATGCGCTGCTCTTCCAGCAGCTTATTGTTCTCCAGCAGCACCCGGCGGCGGTCCGCCAGCTCGACTTTGATATCTTCCATCGCCTGCAGAATACGCTCACGCGGCGTCACGTAGTGCGTCTTGGGGTAGATGGTAAAGCGCGGAACGACCGAATCGATCTGGCCGGTCAGCGGGTCAAACAGCGACAGACGCTCAACCTCTTCGTCAAACAGCTCGACGCGCAGCGCAATATCGTCCGACTCCGCCGGGAAGATATCGATCACTTCGCCGCGCACCCGGAAGGTGCCGCGCTGGAACGCCTGGTCGTTGCGGGTGTACTGCAACTCTGACAGACGGCGCAGAATACTGCGCTGATCGATAATCATGCCGCGGGTCAGGTGCAGCATCATTTTCAGATAGAGATCGGGATCGCCCAGACCGTAGATAGCCGAAACCGACGCCACCACAATGACATCGCGCCGTTCCAGCAGCGCCTTGGTGGCCGACAGACGCATCTGTTCGATATGTTCGTTCACCGACGCATCCTTTTCGATAAAGGTGTCGGAGCTCGGCACATAGGCTTCTGGCTGGTAATAGTCGTAGTATGAGACGAAAAACTCGACGGCGTTATCCGGGAAAAACTCTTTCATCTCGCCATAGAGCTGGGCGGCCAGCGTCTTGTTGGGCGCCAGTACCATGGTCGGACGGTTGAGGTCGGCAATCACGTTGGCGACGGTAAACGTTTTACCAGAGCCGGTTACGCCTAATAAGGTCTGATGGGCCAGTCCATCCTCCAGCCCCTCTTCCAGGCGACGTATCGCCTCAGGCTGGTCGCCCGAAGGTTTAAAGGCGGAGTTCAATTTAAAGGCTTTGCTCATGAATGCAGTTCCTGCTGGAGAAGTCGGCGGGCAGGCACTCATTTTACTCTGCTATGGTGATTTTGCCAGAAAATAATACTGGATATAAAAACAGTATTGGTGCAATGTTAACGCCAGCAGGATGGCACCTGCTGTCCCTGCAGGCTGGCAGCGTTATCGCTCAGCTTGTTGCGCAATGTTATCCCCAGGCAGAGATCTGATTTAACATTTGTCAATAGAGTGTCACAAAATTACAGTACGGTTACCTGACAGATAATTCTCAGGCTTGTTTTTTGATAACAAACTGATTTTATTGAAATAAGGCTATGAGGCCAGATTCTCGTCATTATGTTACCAGGCCGCGTATTTCCTCGCTTCCAACTGGTTTTCATTACCTAATGCACAAGGTTATCCACAGGAATGGTGGATAAGTGATGGCAGCCCCGACGCCATCAGCTGTGTATAATTTTTCCCTGCCTTCTCACCACCGTGAAAATATTTTTTTTTGCGTTAAATTTCGCGTCGCCTGCTGCCGGATTATTCTGCAATTTTAATCTGTCACCGGGTGCCGCACGCAAATTTTCACGCCTCATACTAAGATTCTTAATCGGACTTGCTGCCACGTCAGAGTACGTCTGCACCAGAAACAGCGCCCCGAGGCACTGCAAAAGTGCAGACGCGTTATCACCGTGGGGAATTGATAAGTTTTTCTCACCTTTCTTCCCTGACACGAGGCGCTCCGGCAGGAAACAGGGCCGTTTTTAGATCTGGCCTGGGAATTGCAGGAGTCAGTAGCGTTACCGCGCTGAACGCGCACTGTGCTGCAATGGCGAGGCTGCCGTTGCTGATGACTTGTTTGCCAGACGACAGAGCGCGGAAGCAATCAGGCTAATGATCGGGAAGGAGAGTGTCAGATGCTGAGTTTACGTTCGGTAAATCAATTTTACGGTCAAAACCATATTCTATGGGATGTGGACCTGGATCTGTCGCCTGGCACCTGCACCGGCATTCTGGGCCGTCCTGGCATGGGTAAAACCACGCTGGTGAACTGCATCATGGGCAGATTGCCGATTAACAGCGGCTCCATCTCCTGGAAAGAGGATGGCTCGCCGCCGGAAGATCTGCTGCTGCAACCGGCTGAACAGCGGGCGCAGATGGGGATTGGCTATGTGCCGCAGGGCCGCCATATTTTTACTCAGATGAGCGTGGAAGATAATCTGCTGATTGCCCTGCTGGCGGGTGCCAGCCAGCGCGACCGCCATCGCGCCATTCCCGAAATGGTGTTCGACCTCTTCCCGGCGCTCTACTCTCTGCGCCAGCAGCGCAGCGGCGATCTGCCGATCGATCAGCAGCAACAGCTGGCCCTGGCGCGCGCGCTGGTGCTGCAGCCCAAACTGCTGATTCTGGATGAGCCGACCGACGGGATGTCGCCGTGGCTGGAAGAGGAGATGGGCAATCTGATCCGTCGGCTTAACCTCGACTACGGGCTGACCATCCTGCTGCTCGAGCAGCGCCTGTCGCTGATCCGTCGCGTGGCGGACTATTTTCTGCTGCTGCACCGCGGTCGCAATGTGGCGCAGGGCAGCATGGAACAGCTTGATGACCACACCGTCGATAAATGGCTGACGGTAGCCTGACACCTGGCGCCTGCCCCACCGGGCGTAACGGTTGCAGGCAGGCTGGAGATGGAGCGCGCAGAACCACCGGAGCGCATACACAGCGCGAGGATGGTGAGCACTGCCCGGACTCAGCGTGACAAATAAAATAGCCAGGCCAGGCGGTTACTCCGGCAGCGTCAGGTATTGACCACAGGACGCCTGCTGCGACGCATCAGTGAGAAATGGGATGGTGCCCAGACAGGGCGCAGGTAACCTATTTTTAAGGCTGGTGAGATACTCCTGATAGCGTTTACCCGGGGGTTCAACGGTGTTGGCGATCCAGCCCACCAGCGGCAGTCCGCTTGCCCGCACCGCGTCAGCGGTGAGCATGGCGTGGTTGATGCAGCCGAGCTTAATCCCCACCACCAGAATCACGGGCAGCTTTTCGCTGACTACCCAGTCCGCATAGGTGTGCGTCTCCGACAACGGGGTATACCAGCCGCCCGCGCCCTCTACCAGAATCCAGTCTGCCAGCGGTTGCAGCGCCGCCAGACCCGCCGACAGCGCCAGATGGGTGATCGGCCTGCCCTCTTCGGCGCTGACGATGTGCGGCGAAGTCGGCTCGAGAAACGCCAGCGGATTGACCTGCTGATAGGTTAACGGCACGCTGCTGTAGCGCTGCAGCGCCAGGGCATCGCTGTTACGGATGCCCTCTGGCGTCATCTCACAGCCTGAGGCAACCGGCTTATAGCCCGCACAGCGATAGCCCGCTGCGGCTGCGGCCTGCAGCAGCCCGCCGCTGGCAACAGTTTTACCGACCTCGGTGTCGGTGCCAGTGATAAACAGGCGTTTCATGATGCACTTACTCCATAGATTAAATGGTAACTCAGGCGATAGCCGTGTCGATCGCGAGGCCAGTGCGCCTCTAACTGGTTGAGCCGTTGTCGGGTTAATACCTGCCCGTCACGCCCCTGGTGCAGATGGGTCGCGCCAATCCCTTTCAGGGAGCGCATGGCACTGAGCGCATCGGGAAAATGCAGGGTCACCACCTCTGAGGTACAGCGCAGGTGCTCTGCGTGGCAAGCCGCCGCAATCTGTGGCTCGCTGAGAAAGCGGTTGGCGTGAGGCAGCGCATCCAGATGGGACCAGGCTTCATGAACCTCCTGCAGCGAACCGTCGCCCAGAGTGGAAAACAGCAGCGTGCCATCGGGCCGCAGCACCCGCCGGAACTGGCTCAGCGCGCCGGGCAGATCCTCGCTCCACTGCACCGCCAGGTTGCTCCACACCAGGTCAATCGTGTTATCCGCCAGCGGCAGCGCGTCGATATCACCGGCCAGATAGTGCTGCGCCGCGTCATTGTCCCGCGCCTGTTGCAGCATCTGCGGAGAGAGATCCAGCGCCGTCACCTGTTTGCCACGTTCGCGCCACAGCCTGCTGTACCAGCCGGTGCCGCAACCGGCATCCAGCAGCTGCAGACCGCTCTGTGCGGGCGCCTGTGCCAGCAGGGCATCGCCGCTGAGGCGTTGCAGCGCAGCATGGGCATCGTAATGGCTGGCCGCCCGGCCAAAGGCGCGTGCCACCGCCTGTTTGTCAACCCGCAGCGTCATGCAGCGCCTCCAGTAACCGGTCAATATCCTCAGGATGATGAGCCGCGGTCAGGGTGATGCGCAGCCGGGCCGTCCCCGGCGGCACGGTCGGTGGTCGGATCGCGCTGACCCAGCAACCCGCCTCAGCCAGCCGTTGTGAGAGCGCCATCGCATCGCCATTTTCGCCCACCAGCAGCGGCTGAATCGCGCTGCCGGAGTCCATCAGTTGCCACGGCAGCGAGGCCGCACCGCGCCGGAAATGGCCAATGTTCTGTTGCAGTTGCTGGCGCAGGGCATCGCCCTGCTGAACTTCACGCAGCGACGCCTGCAGCGCGCTAGCCTGCGCCGCGGGCATCGCGGTGGAGTAGATCAGATGTCGGCTGAACTGCAGGAAATAGTCGGCGGTGACTGCGTCGCACAGCAGCGCGGCACCGCTGACGCCAAAGGCTTTGCCAAAGGTGACCACCAGCAGTTCCGGTTTAACGCCCTGCTGCCAGCAGCTGCCGCGCCCCTGCTCACCCACCACGCCGATGCCGTGCGCATCATCCACCAGCAGCCAGCCCTCTGCCTGTCGCGTCTGTTGCGCCAGGGCGGCCAGCGGCGCACTGTCGCCATCCATGCTGAAAATACCTTCCGTCACCACAAGCGTTTCGCCCTCGCAGGGAGAGGCGAGCCGGGATGCCAGGCTCTCCGGCGCGTTGTGATGGAAACGTCGTAGCTGTGCCGGACTATGGCTGGCGGCGTCGAGCAGCGAGGCGTGGCTGAGTTTATCGGCCAGGATGCGATCGTTTTTCTCGCCCAGCAGATGAATGACCGCCTGATTGGCCGCAAAGCCAGAGATAAACAGCAGCGCACGGTCGTAGCCGAGCCAGTCGGCCAGCTGCGCCTCAAGATCGGCGTGCTGACGGTGATAACCCGTGACATGCCCTGAAGCACCCGCACCTGCGCCCGCCCGCGCCGCGCCCTGTTGCCAGCCCGCAATCACCGCCGGATGCTGGGTTAAGCCGAGATAATCATTGCTGGAGAAGTGGAGATAGCTGCGGCCGCCGCTGTGCAGCGTGCGGGTCGATTGCTGATCGATCACCCGTCGCTGCCGCCAGCCATCGGCCGCCCGGCGCTGCGTCAGCGCCTGACGGATACGTTGCTGCCAGCTCATTACAGCGCCGCGTTGTAGAACTGTTCAGTGTCGGCATGGAATAGCTGCTCGCTGAGTTGCTGCTCCTGCTGCTGATCGCCGTGCTGAGTGTGAGTATGCTCCGGGTTAAGACCCAGTTTTCGGAACAGCACCCGGTCTTTATCCTCTTCCGGATTCGGCGTGGTCAGCAGTTTGCAGCCGTAGAAAATCGAGTTCGCCCCGGCCATAAAGCACATCGCCTGGGTCTGCTCACTCATCTGCTCACGGCCCGCAGAGAGGCGCACATGCGAGGTCGGCATCATGATGCGCGCCACCGCGATGGTGCGGATAAAATCGAACGGTTCCACATCATCATTATCCGCCAGCGGCGTGCCTTTAACCTTCACCAGCATGTTGATCGGTACACTCTCCGGCGGCGTTGGCAGGTTGGCTAACTGAACCAGCAGACCGGCGCGGTCGTTAACGGTTTCGCCCAGGCCGACAATGCCACCCGAACAGACTTTGATGCCGGCGTCGCGCACTTTGCCCAGCGTATCCAGACGTTCCTGATAGCTGCGGGTGGTGATGATGGAGCCGTAGAATTCCGGTGAGGTGTCGAGGTTATGGTTGTAGAAATCGAGACCCGCGCCCGCCAGTCGCTGCGCCTGGCCGTCGCTGAGCGTGCCCAGCGTCATGCAGGTTTCCATTCCCATCGCCTTCACGCCTTCCACCATCTTCTCCAGATAGGGCATATCGCGCTCGTGCGGATTTTTCCACGCGGCACCCATGCAGAAACGGGTTGAACCGGCGGCTTTGGCCTGACGCGCTGAGGTCAACACCTCTTCCACTTCCATCAGCCGCTCCGACTCCAGGCCGGTCTTGTAGCGCGCACTCTGCGGGCAGTATTTACAATCTTCCGGACAGGCGCCGGTTTTAATCGACAGCAGGGTACTGACCTGCACCTGGCGCGGATCGAAGTGCTGCCGATGCACCTGCTGTGCGTTAAACATCAGTTCAAGAAAAGGTTGATCAAACAGCGCTTGCGCCTGTGCAATTGTCCAGCGTTGAGCCATTACTTACTCCAAAAAGGGTGTCATCCCGACGAAAAGCAGGGTTATACTTGTAAACTATATTTTTTTATTTTGGTTTACAACTCCGATGACTATCCCCGTTTTCTCCTCAGACGATGCCCGCTTTGACCGCCAGCATATCTGGCATCCCTACACCTCCATGCAGGATCCGCTGCCCTGCTATCCGGTGGTCGCCGCACAGGGTTTTCAGTTGCAACTAGCCGATGGCCGTGAGCTGGTGGATGGGATGTCCTCGTGGTGGGCGGCGATTCACGGTTACAACCATCCGCGCCTGAACCGGGCGTTGACAGAGCAGGTCACACAGATGGCGCACGTGATGTTTGGCGGCATTACCCATCCGGCGGCGGTAGCGCTCTGCCGTCAGCTGGTGGCGATGACGCCTGAGGCGCTGGAGTGCGTCTTCCTGGCCGACTCAGGCTCGGTGGCGGTGGAAGTGTCGATGAAGATGGCGCTGCAATACTGGCTGGGGCGTGGCGAGACGCGTCAGCAGTTCCTGACGCTGAAACGCGGCTATCACGGCGATACCTTTGCAGCGATGTCGGTGTGCGACCCCGAGAACTCGATGCACAGCCTGTGGCGCGGCTATCTGCCCAAGCATCACTTTGCGGCGGCCCCGGCCTGCGGCTTTGATGATGAATGGCACAAGCCTGATTTCGATGATTTTGCCAGGCTGATAGAACAGCATCACCGGCAACTGGCAGCCGTCATTCTGGAGCCGATTGTGCAGGGTGCGGGCGGCATGCGTTTCTACCATCCGCGCTATCTGCAGCAGGTACGGGAAGCCTGTGATCGCTATGGCGTGCTGTTGATTGCGGATGAGATCGCCACCGGGTTTGGCCGTACCGGCAAACTTTTTGCCTGCGAGCATGCGGGCATTACCCCGGATATTCTCTGCGTCGGCAAAGCGCTGACCGGTGGCATGATGACGCTGGCGGCGACCCTGACTACCCGCGAGGTCGCGGACACCATCAGCCGCAGCGCGGCGGGCTGCTTTATGCATGGCCCGACCTTTATGGGCAATCCGCTGGCCTGTGCGGTAGCGGCGGAGAGCCTGACCATGCTGGCGGAAGGTCACTGGCAGCGCCAGGTGGCGACGATCGAACAGCAGTTACGGGCTGAGCTGCTGCCGCTGCGCAGTTCACCGCAGGTGGCCGATGTGCGCGTGCTGGGCGCGATTGGCGTAGTGGAAACCCATCAGGCGGTTAATATGGCGGCGCTGCAGCAGTTCTTTGTTGAACAGGGCGTCTGGATCCGGCCTTTTGGCCGGCTGATCTACCTGATGCCACCCTACATCATCACACCACAGGCGCTGAGCAGGCTGGTGCAGGCGATTGGCGGCGCGCTGGAGCATTCTCAACATTTTGCCGCCTGAAGCAGGCTGACCGCTGGCACTGGCGACACTTTTAGTTATGATGGCAGGCTATTCATCGACAATTAAGGAGATGTGATGCGCGTTTTTAGTCAGGATTTTAATGACGGCGAGAAGATGCCTGAAAAGCATGTTTTCAACGGCATGGGTTATCAGGGCGAGAATATCTCTCCCCATCTTGCCTGGGAAGCGGCGCCGGAAGGCACCAAAAGTTTTGTGGTGACCTGCTACGATCCTGATGCCCCAACCGGTTCCGGCTGGTGGCACTGGGTGGTGGCGAATATTCCGGCCAGCACGACGTCACTGCCGCAGGGTGCCGGCTCCGGCAAAGCGTCACTGCCAGCAGGCGCAATCCAGACCCGTACCGATTTCGGTCAGGCGGGCTACGGTGGCGCGGCACCGCCACAGGGCGAAACCCATCGCTACATTTTCACCGTGCATGCGCTGGATGTGGAGACGATTGAAGTAGATGAAGGCGCCAGTGGCGCAATGGTCGGCTTTAATGTGCATTTCCACGCACTGGCGAGCGCCTCGCTGACCGTGAATTATCAGTAATTCAGTACGCCTCTCCTGAGCAGGAGAGGCGTTTTTCGTAGCGGGTTACGCCTGTAACTGATGAATCACAACCCACATCGGGCCCTGCCCCACCGCATAACGTCCCAGCGGCTTTAACAGCCCTTTCGGTTCGGTAATCGCATAAACTTCGATGTGATGAGATTTCTGTCCCGCCGCCACCAGATAGCGTCCGCTGTGATCGATATTAAATCCACGCGGCTGCGTTTCCGTCGGCTGGAACCCTTCCAGGGTCAGCTCATCGCCCAGGTCGCTGACGCTGAAGACTGCCAGCGTGCTGCTGGTGCGATCGCAGGCATAGAGGAAACGGCCATCCGGCGTCAGATGAATATCGGCTGCCCAGCGCGTACCGCTGAAGTCAGGCGGCATCATATCCAGCGTCTGCACGCTTTCTGCTTCACCTTCGCCCGTATTTAATGCCCAGACCTCAACCGTACTGTCGAGCTCGTTCACGCAGTAAGCGTACTGGCCGCCCGGATGGAACTGCATATGACGCGGGCCAGCGCCTTCTACTGTCGTGACCTGAGCCTGTTTACGCGGCGTCAGCTGACCGTCTTCGCCCAGCTTAAACAGACAGATACGGTCCTGCTTCAGAGCCGGCACGTAGAGCGTCTTGTTGTCATTATCGATGTTGGCCGAGTGACAGCCATCCAGTCCGCTGATCACCTGCAGCGGGGCCTGCGGAATGCCGTCATCGCCAATCGGGCTGACGCTGACGCAGGCATCATTGTAGGAGCCGCAGAACAGGAACCTGCCCTGGCGATCGGTGGAAATGTGAGTCGGGCTGCCGGGCAACGGCGCCTGCCCCGCTTCGGTCAGCGTGCCATCGGCGGCAATGCGAAACGCCAGCACGCGGAAATTGGGACGCACACCGACATAGAGAAAATCGCGGTTCGGACTCACCACCATCGGCTGAACCTGGCCGGCGACATCGGTCACCTGAAGCAACGTCAGCCCACCCTCATCATTCATCTGCCAGACGTGGATCTGCTGGCTCTCGGGACTGGCGGTGTAGACAACTTGTTTCATGCATTCTCCTTTTTTGCTGCCTGATCATGATCTGTGAATCACTGTAGCCTGTTTTATTGCCCTACGCTGGGATCATTTGTGCCCTGTTTTTTGTCTCCGGACCGTGGTGAGGTGTAGACTTCAGCCCCTGCAAACCAGGAAAAACGAGAGGATTAATGAGCTACCGTGTAATTGCCCTCGACCTCGACGGCACGCTGCTGACCCCAGCCAAAACGATTCTGCCGCAGTCAATCGAAGCGCTAAATCAGGCACGCCAGGCGGGCGTTCATGTCGCTATCGTGACCGGACGCCATCACTGCGCTATCCACCCTTTTTATCAGGCGTTACAGCTGGATACACCCGCAATCTGCTGTAATGGCACCTATTTGTATGATTACAAGGCGAAAAAGGTGCTGGCGTCCGATCCTCTCGACCCGCAACTGGCGTTGCAGGTAATTGAGATGCTGAATCAGCAGCAGATTCACGGGTTGCTCTACGTGGATGATGCGATGCTCTATCAGACCCCGACCGGCCACGTGATGCGCACCCTGAAATGGGCCGAATCGCTGCCTGCCCACCAGCGTCCACTGTTCCGCCAGGTGCCCGACCTGGCCCAGGCGGCACGCGACGCCGGTTCGATCTGGAAGTTTGCCCTGTCGCACAACAACATCCCGGAACTGCAGCAGTTCGCCACCAGGGTGGAAGCGGAACTGGGGCTGGCCTGTGAATGGTCGTGGCACGATCAGGTGGATATCGCCAAAGGCGGCAACAGCAAAGGCAAACGACTGGCGCAGTGGGTTGAATCACTGGGGCTGAGTATGTCCGATGTGATCGCGTTCGGTGATAACTATAACGATCTCAGCATGCTGGAAACGGCCGGACTGGGCGTGGCGATGGGCAATGCCGATGAGGCGATTAAAGCGCGGGCGAAAATGGTCATCGGCACCAACCTTGAAACCGGTATTGCCGATACCCTCTATCAGTACGTGTTGTAATCAGGGCGTCACAGAGACGCTTTTGATCTGGGCATAGAGCCACTGATCCGGCCGGATGCCCAGCTCATCCCGCGCCCACGGCGTGATGCGCGCCCAGAGTTCGCTGATGCCGATGCGCAGCTTCACCTCAACCTGGTCCCCGACCTCCAGCAATTCCACCACCTGTGCCGGTAAAATGTTGCGGATGGAGCTGTGTTGCGGCGGTTGCAGCGCCAGCGAGACATCGGCCGAGGCAATGCGAATACGCAGCGGGGTTTTAACCGGCTGATTCACCCGGCTGACCCAGATGTGCTGATCGCCCAGCGACAGCGCGGTCATCGGATAGTCGGGATGCTGCTCCAGCACCTGCACCCGCAGCACGCTGGTCAGTTCACTCACTGGCAGCCAGGGCCGCATCGCGCTGCTGCTCCAGACCCGCTCCAGCGGACCAAAGGCTTTGACCTTGCCCGCATCCAGCACCAGCACGTTATCAGCCAGCTGCAGGATCTCCTCCAGACTGTGCGAAACGTAGAGCATCGGAATATCGACCTGCTTCGCCAGCTTTTGCAGATACGGCATCAGTTCACGTTTGCGTGGCAGATCCAGTGACGCCAGCGGCTCATCCAGCAGCAGCATATCCGGTGCGGTCAGCAGCGCACGGCCAATCGCGACCCGCTGCTTTTCCCCGCCCGACAGCGACAGCGGAAAGCGCGGCAGCAGTGCCTCCAGACCCAGCAGTGAGACCAGACTGTCGAACTGCGCTTTCATCGCCGGGGCCATGCCATATTGCAGGTTGCCTCGGACCCGATAGTGCGGGAACAGCCGCGCATCCTGGAAGACATAACCGATACGCCGTTTTTCCGGCGGCAGCGCAATCTTCTGCTCCGCATCAAACAGCAGGCGATCGTGTAGCTGGATCCGTCCCCTTTGCGGCTGAGTCAATCCGCTAATCGCGTTGATCAGCGAGGTTTTTCCGGCGCCTGACACGCCGAAAATAGCAGTGATCCCTTTGGCCGGGATCTGCAGGTCGACCTCCAGCACGTGATCGCCCTGCTGCTGCATAAAGTTGAGTGATAGCATCAGTTTCCCATCCGCTTACGGCCTGCACGTGCCAGCCATTCCGACGCCAGCAGTGACGCCAGCGCCAGCACGATCGCGATGACGCAGAGCCGTGCCGCCGCCCCTTCCGCGCCGGGCGTCTCTATCAGGGTAAACATCGCCAGCGGCAGCGTGCGCGTCTCGCCGGGAATATTGGAAACAAAGGTGATGGTGGCGCCGAACTCACCCAGCGATCGGGCAAACGCCAGCACCGTACCGACGATGACGCCAGGCAACGTCAGCGGAAGCGTGATGGTGAAAAAGACCCGCCAGCGTCCGGCACCCAGCGTGCGCGCCGCCTGCTCCAGCCGGTTATCCACCGCCTCCAGCGCCAGCCGGATGGCACGCACCATCAACGGAAAGGCGATCACGGCAGAGGCCAGTGCGGCACCGCGCCAGCTGAAAGCAAAGCTGAAGCCGAACCAGTCATAAAGCTTTTCGCCTATGGTGCCGCGCCGCCCCAGGCTAATCAGCAGCAGATACCCCACCACCACCGGCGGCAGCACCAGCGGCAGGTGGATCAGGCTGTCGAGCAGCGCTTTACCAGGAAAACGGCAGCGCACCAGAATCCAGGCCATCAGGATGCCAAACGGCAGGCTGCCCATCACGGCTATGCCAGAGACTTTAAGGCTAAGCAGTACCGCCTGCCATTCGGGATCGCTGAGTATCATTTCGTCGGTGTGAATCCGTAATGTTTGAAGATAACCGCGGCCTGAGGCCCTTTCAGATAATCATAAAACGCTTTAACGGCGGCATTGTCGTGATCGTTAACTATCGCCATCGGATATTCCACCGGCTTATGGCTGGTTGCCGGAAAATGCCCGACGACCTGCACTTTGTCGCTGGCGACCGCGTCAGAACCGTAGACAATGCCATAGGGCGTTTCATTACGCTCGACCAGGGCCAGCGCTGCCCGAACATTATTGGCTGGCGCTAACGAAGGCACAACGCCTTCCCAGGCACCCAGTTTTTGCAGCGCCTCTTTGGCGTAGATGCCCGCAGGAACGTGGTCCGGATCGCCGACCGCCAGACGCTCCCCGTGCAGCAATGTTTTCCAGTCAGTCTTCGGATCCAGCGTCACCGCTTTGGCTGCGGCACTGCGTGGCGCAATCAGCACCAGATCGTTGCCCAGCAGGGTATAGCGGCTGCTGGTAATCACACTTTTTTTTGCCACCGCATCATCCATCCACTGCTGATCGGCAGAGATAAAGAGATCGGCAGGTGCACCCTGCTCAATCTGGCGCGCCAGCGTTGAAGAGGAGGCAAATGAAGAGACCACCGTCACCCCCTTTTCCTGCTTGTAACGGCTGGCAATATCCTGCATCGCGTTGGTCAGTGAAGCCGCGGCAAACACAGTAATGTTGTCGGCGGCCACAGCCTGTCCGGCCAGCGAAACGGTGATCAGGGCCGCGACGCCCCAGCAATAGTGTTTAAATGACATGATTTTCTCCGGCTATTCGTTGTGTAGCGGATAATATAGCGCAATGTCAGTGAGGTTCAGTAAATTATCGGCAGGGGGAACAAAAGGTTAAATCAGGTGAGTTAAAAACAACCACGCCCGCGCAGATGGCGGGCGTGGCAGCAATTAATTGTGCGAACGGGCTGAGGATTTTTCGCGATGACCAATTTTAGAGATGACGTTAAACACTTCACCCAGGCCATAAATCATACCCAGCATCAGCGCCATCACCACAGGCACCATCAGTATGGCGACGGCGAGGCTTTTAAGTAATTCCAGCATGGAGAGTCTCACTCTGCTAACAAAAAAGAGATTGTAACGGGTCAGCAAAATTTTGCGCAGCCCTTTTCGTGCTTTTACTTTGGTCACAAAACGCCGCTATCATCGGCCTTCGCCTTAACCCTTTGCCGGAGCTGTCATGGAAGCCGAACTGTCCCTTCATATCCGTTTACAACAGAAACTGTTTGCCGATCCGCGACGTATTGAACTGCTGAAACGCGTACAGCAGACCGGGTCGATCAGTCAGGGTGCGAAGCTGGCCGGCATCAGCTACAAAAGTGCCTGGGATGCGATTAATGAGATGAACCAGATGGCGGATGAAACGCTGGTAGAGCGGGCCACCGGCGGCAAAGGCGGCGGTGGCGCAACGCTGACCCGCTACGGTGAACGCCTGATTCAGCTGTTCCAGCTGATGGAGCAGATCCAGCAGAAAGCCTTTGATGCGCTGCAGCAGGATACGTTACCGCTCGACAGTCTGCTGGCGGCCATCGCCCGCTTCTCGCTGCAGACCAGCGCCCGT
This sequence comes from Pantoea pleuroti, assembly GCF_014156615.1. Lineage (NCBI taxonomy): Bacteria > Pseudomonadati > Pseudomonadota > Gammaproteobacteria > Enterobacterales > Erwiniaceae > Pantoea > Pantoea pleuroti. The sequence continues at coordinate 459,279 of NZ_SBFD01000002.1, forward strand.
AACCAGCTGTTTGGTACCGTCGTCAGTAACGATGCGCAGCAGGTGGTCCAGCATCTGCTGATTCAACTGGCCGATGGCGTCACGCAGCTTAATGTGGCGCTGACCCAGCGCAGCGCCGATCGCCTGCAACTGGCCGCGGGTAAAGAGGTGCTGGTGCTGATCAAAGCGCCGTGGATCCGCATCAGTCGTGACGCCGCACAGGATGACAATCAGCTGGCAGCGACGGTCAGTGCCATCGAACCCGGCGAGCAGATGAGTGAAGTGCTGATGAAGCTCGCCAGCGGCGAAACCCTGTGCGCGACCCTGAGCAACGATCAGCTGCAGCAACTCAGGCTGCAGCCCGGCGACGCCGTGATCGCCAGTTTCAATGCGGAACACGCCATCGTCGCCACCCTGCTCTAGCCGTTGATTTGACTTCATTACGGGCAATGGTTACAACTCAGTGACACGATGCAAAAAATGGAACATAAGATGGCTTCATTGCACATTTCGCAAGGCACGTTTCGTCTTAGCGATACCCGGATACTGAGCCTGAATCAGGTGGAACTGCAGCGCGGCGAAAGCTGGGCGTTTGTCGGTGCCAACGGCAGCGGCAAATCATCACTGGCGCGCGCACTCTCTGGTGAACTTCCGCCGCTGGCCGGTTCAGTCAGCAGCGATTTCAGACGGCCGGTCCGGCTGTCGCTGGAGCAGCTACAAACCCTGGTGGCGCAGGAGTGGCAGCGCAACAACACCGATATGCTCAGCGAAGGTGAAGAGGATACCGGGCTGACCGTGGCAGAGGTGATTCAGGCGGAGGTGAAGCAGCCCGAGCGCTGCGAGCAGCTGGCACAGCAGTTCGGCATCGAAGCGCTGCTTTCACGCCGCTTCAAATATCTCTCTACCGGCGAAACCCGCAAAACCCTGCTCTGTCAGGCATTGATGAACCAGCCAGATTTGCTGATTCTGGATGAGCCGTTTGACGGGCTCGATGTGGCGTCGCGCGCCAGCCTGACCGACACGCTGCGCGGCCTGCAGCAGCCGACATTTACCCTGGTGCTGGTGCTCAATCGCTTTGACGATATCCCCGATTTCATTCAGCAGGTTGGCGTGCTGGCAGAGTGCACCCTCACCCACAGCGGGCCACGCCAGGCCATTTTAACGGAAGCGCTGGTGGCGCAGCTGGCACACAGTGAACAGCTGATGGGAATGGCGTTACCTGAGGCGGATGTGCCGGATCAGCTGCCATCGCTGGCGGATGATGCGCCGCGCGTTATCCTGCGCAATGGCACCGTCTCGTATAACGATAAGCCAGTAATTCAGGGGCTGAACTGGCAGGTCAACGCCGGCGAGCACTGGCAGATCACCGGTCCGAACGGCGCCGGAAAATCGACCCTGCTCAGCCTGGTGACCGGCGATCATCCTCAGGGCTACAGCAATGATTTAACCCTGTTTGGCCGCCGTCGCGGCAGTGGCGAAACCATCTGGGATATCAAGCAGCATATTGGCTATGTCAGCAGCAGCCTGCATCTCGATTATCGCGTCAGCACCAATGTGCGCACGGTGATCCTGTCGGGCTTCTTCGACTCTATTGGTCTCTATCAGGCAGCTTCTGACCGGCAAAAAGCGCTGGCGCAGCAGTGGCTGGCACTGCTGGGGATGGATAACGGACAGGCCGATGCCCCGTTCCACTCGCTCTCATGGGGACAGCAGCGGCTGGTGCTGATTGCCCGCGCGCTGGTTAAGCATCCGACGCTGCTGATACTGGATGAGCCACTACAGGGGCTCGACCCGATTAACCGCCAGCTGGTGCGGCGCTTTGTCGATGTGCTGATTGGCGAGGGACGGACTCAGCTGCTGTTTGTTTCGCATCACGCGGAAGATGCGCCCGCCTGCATCACACATCGCCTGAGCTTTATCGCCCATGACGGCGGCTTTCACTATCAGCAGGAAAATCTGCACTAAGGCTCTTATAACGGGTCACCCCACGCCGCTGCTGCGGCGTTTTAAAGCGCCCTTGTGTAAGCGCTACCATTCAGCATCGCCTTTCACGCCATATATCCGCACACAATGCCACGAAATGAGAATATTCAGCTTGTGTAAGCGATACCATTTATCCAGACTTGATCACGCTTTCGGGCGCGATGATGTGCTACTTTTTACCAATGCCTCTTTGGCTTTTGACGCTTACCAGGATCTAACATGGAAAAATTCAACCCGGTCGATCACCCGCATCGCCGTTACAATCCACTGATTGATCAATGGATTTTAGTTTCACCTCATCGGGCCAAACGTCCGTGGCAAGGCGCGCAGGAAACCCCGGCGGTCAATACGTTACCGGCGCACGATCCGGACTGCTTCCTGTGTGCCGGAAACACCCGCATCACCGGCGACAAAAACCCGGACTATGCAGGCACCTACGTCTTTACCAATGACTTTGCTGCGCTGATGACCGACACGCCAGACGCGCCCGAGAGCGACGATATCCTGATGCGTTGTGAAAGCGCACGCGGCACCAGTCGGGTCATCTGCTTCTCGCCCGATCACAGCAAAACCCTGCCGGAGATGTCGCTGAACGCACTGGAAGAGGTGGTGCGTACCTGGCAGGCACAGACCGCCGATCTGGGTCAGCACTATCCCTGGGTGCAGGTGTTTGAGAACAAAGGCGCGGCGATGGGCTGCTCCAACCCCCATCCCCATGGTCAGATCTGGGCCAACAGCTTCCTGCCGAATGAAGCGCAGCGTGAAGATGATCATCAGCGCGACTATTTCGCTAAACATGGCTCGCCGATGCTGGTCGATTATCTGGCTCGCGAACAGCAGGATGGCAGCCGCACCGTGGTGGAAACCGATCACTGGCTGGCGGTTGTGCCGTGGTGGGCCGCCTGGCCGTTTGAAACCCTGCTGCTGCCGAAAGCGCACGTCAAACGAATTACCGACCTCAATGAGGCGCAGCGTACCGACCTGGCGCTGGCGCTTAAGCTGCTGACCAGCCGATACGACAACCTGTTCCAGTGCTCATTCCCCTACTCCATGGGCTGGCACGGGGCGCCGTTTAACGGCGAAGCCAACGATCACTGGCAGTTGCATGCTCACTTCTATCCGCCGCTGCTGCGCTCAGCAACGGTGCGTAAATTTATGGTTGGCTATGAAATGCTGGCCGAAACCCAACGCGATTTAACGGCGGAGCAGGCGGCGGAACGTCTGCGTTCTGTCAGCGACGTTCACTTCCGTGAGGCACAACAATGAGCTTAAAAACCATCACGCAGCAGCTTTTCTCTGACACCTTCGGTTACGCCGCTACGCATACTATTCAGGCACCGGGCCGCGTTAACCTGATTGGCGAGCACACTGACTATAACGACGGCTTCGTGCTGCCGTGCGCTATCGATTACCAGACGGTGATTGCCTGTGCCCGCCGTGACGATCGTCAGATTCGGGTGGTCGCGGCGGATTATGAGAATGCGCAGGACACATTCTCGCTGGATGAAGAGATCGTCAGCCTGCAGGAACCGATGTGGGCCAACTATGTACGCGGCGTGGTGAAACATCTGCAGCAGCGTCATGCCGATTTCGGCGGTATCGATATGGTGATCAGCGGCAACGTGCCTCAGGGCGCGGGCCTCAGCTCATCTGCGTCGCTGGAAGTGGCGATCGGCACCGTAGTGCAGCAGCTCTATAATCTGCCGCTGGATGGCGCCGCCATTGCCGTGAATGGTCAGGAAGCGGAAAACCAGTTCGTCGGCTGTAACTGCGGCATCATGGACCAGCTGATCTCAGCGCTGGGCCGGAAAGATCACGCCATGCTGCTCGACTGCCGCACGCTGGGCACGCGTCCGGTGTCGATGCCGGAAGATATCGCGGTGGTGATCATCAACTCCAACTTCCGTCGTACCCTGGTTGGCAGCGAATACAACACACGTCGTGAGCAGTGTGAAGCGGGCGCGCGTTTCTTCAATAAGAAGGCGCTGCGTGACGTTGAACTGGCCGAGTTTGAAGCGGCACAGGCGCAGCTCGACCCGCAGGTGGCAAAACGCGTGCGTCACGTCCTGACCGAGAACGCCCGCACCCTGGAAGCGGCTGATGCGCTGACGCAGGGCGACCTGACCCGTATGGGCCAGCTGATGGCCGAATCTCACGCCTCGATGCGTGACGACTTCGAGATCACTGTGCCACCGATCGATACCCTGGTAGAGATCGTGAAAGCGCAGATCGGTGAGCGCGGCGGCGTGCGTATGACCGGCGGCGGCTTTGGTGGCTGTATCGTCGCGCTGATGCCACTGGATCTGGTCGATCAGGTCAAAGCCGCCGTAGCGGAGCAGTATGAAGCAGCGACCGGCATCAAAGAGACCTTCTACGTCTGCAAAGCCTCTGAAGGAGCCGGCCAATGCTGAACGACGTCAACTCCCACGCGCCCGACGGTCAGCCGTGGCGCATAACGGTGCTGCGCAATGCCAACGGCATGCTGGCAACCTTTATGGACTGGGGCGCAACCTGGCTCTCCGCCCGCGTGCCGATGCAGGATGGCACGGTGCGTGAAGTGCTGCTCGGCTGCGCCACGCCCTCTGACTATCTGCATCAGGATGCCTATCTGGGCGCGACGGTCGGCCGCTACGCTAACCGCATCGCCGGGGCGAAACTGAATAAACTGAATCGCCAGCTGGTGCCGAACCAGGGTGCACATCAGCTGCATGGCGGACCAGAAGGCTTTGATAAGCGCCGCTGGCAGATTGTCAGCCAGTCTGACAGTGAGGTGCACTACCGCATTGATTCGCCCGATGGCGATCAGGGCTATCCCGGCAATCTGATTGCCGATCTGCGCTACCAGCTGGATGACCAGAACTGCCTGAGCATTAGCTATGAAGCGCGCTGCGATCAGCCCTGCCCGGTCAATCTGACTAACCACGCCTACTTTAACCTTGATGCGCATCATGGCGACGCTCGCCAGCATCGCTTACAACTGCACGCCGACCATTATCTGCCGGTCGACAGCGAAGGCATCCCGAATGCGCCGCTGAAAGAGGTTGCCGGAACCAGTTTTGATTTCCGCGAGGCCAAAGTCGTGGCACAGGAGTTTCTGGCAGACGACGATCAGCGGGCGGTGAAGGGCTACGACCATGCGTTTCTGCTCAACAGCGCAGGCGACGACACTCAGCCTGCGGCAGAACTCTGGTCGGAAGATGGCAGACTGCAACTCAGCGTGACCACTTCGGCACCGGCATTGCAGTTCTACTCCGGCAACTACCTGGCGGGCACCCGTGCCCGCGAGCAGGCGAGCTATACTGCATTTCAGGGTATTGCGCTGGAGAGCGAATTTTTACCGGATTCGCCTAATCATGCTGAGTGGCCTCAGCCTGATTGCTGGCTGCAGCCGGGAGATCACTGGGAATCCGTGACGCGTTATCGCTTCACGCCACGCTGAGCCTCCGGCTGAAAAACGCGCAGTGCGTCACACACAGGCTTACGCGCTGCCCGCTTTTCCGTTATGGTATGGCGCAATCAGCTCGCGTGTCAGGCGGGCAGCAGCAGGTTTCCAATCTCACAGAAACATCACAGTATTAAGGAGTTAAGCTATGGCTGTAACTAAGCTGGTTCTGGTGCGACACGGCGAAAGCCAGTGGAACAACGAAAACCGCTTTACCGGTTGGTATGATGTTGACCTTTCTGAGAAAGGTCGTGGCGAAGCCAAATCAGCAGGTCAGCTGCTGAAAAAAGAGGGCTTTGTTTTCGATTTCGCTTACACCTCAGTACTGAAGCGTGCCATTCACACGCTGTGGAATGTGCTGGATGAGCTGGATCAGGCCTGGCTGCCGGTTGAGAAAACCTGGCGTCTGAACGAGCGTCACTACGGTGCGCTGCAGGGTCTGGATAAAGCGGAAACCGCTGCCAAATATGGTGATGAGCAGGTTAAGCAATGGCGTCGCGGCTTTGCCGTTACCCCACCAGAGCTGGATCGTTCAGATGAGCGCTTCCCGGGCCATGATCCGCGTTACGCGAAACTGACCCCAGAGCAGTTGCCAACCACCGAAAGCCTGGCGCTGACCATCGACCGCGTTATCCCTTACTGGAACGACACCATTCTGCCGCGCATCAAAAGCGGTGAGAAAGTGATCATTGCCGCACACGGCAACTCACTGCGTGCGCTGGTGAAATATCTGGATAACCTGAGCGAAGATGAAATCCTCGAACTGAACATCCCTACCGGCGTACCGCTGGTCTATGAGTTCGATGAAAACTTCAAACCGCTGAAACGCTACTACCTGGGCGACCAGGACGAGATTGCCGCGAAAGCCGCAGCCGTTGCGAATCAGGGTAAAGCGAAGTAATTTCTCGCTGAAATGCAAAAAGGCCAGACGAAAGTCTGGCCTTTTTTATTGGGCTGAGCGCACGAACGCTGTGCACTGTGTTCGTTGTCAGAATAAAGAGAACAATGAGCCTGGCAACAACTGATTGGCTCAAAGCGCAGGGAATACGGTCAGAGGCACAATCCTCAAAGCGAACCGGGTCAGACCTTGTCAGTTATCCCACTCAGCCGCGGCGCTGTTTAACCGCTGCTGCCAGCTGACGCAGTACCTTGTCGGTATCTTCCCAGCCGATACAGGCGTCGGTAACGCTTTTGCCATAGACCAGCGGCTCGCCGCTCTCCAGGCTCTGGTTGCCTTCCACCAGATGACTCTCGATCATCACACCGACAATCGCCTGCTCCCCGTTAATCAGCTGCTGTGAGACATCGTCTGCCACCACCATCTGACGCTGGAACTGCTTGCTGCTGTTGGCGTGGCTGAAATCGATCATCACCTGCTGTGGCAGACCCGCTTTTGCCAGGCCCTCTTTGACCTCTGCAACATGCTGCGCACTGTAGTTCGGCTCTTTGCCGCCGCGCAGAATGATATGGCAGTCACCGTTGCCGCTGGTTTCCACAATGGCGGAGTGACCATACTTCGTCACTGACAGGAAACAGTGTGGTGAACCCGCCGCGTTAATCGCATCGATCGCCACCTTAATGGTGCCATCGGTGCCGTTTTTGAAGCCGACCGGACAGGAGAGACCCGACGCCAGCTCACGGTGTACCTGAGATTCCGTGGTGCGCGCGCCAATCGCGCCCCAGCTCATCAGGTCAGCCACATATTGCGGGGTAATCATATCCAGAAACTCGCCCGCCGCTGGTAAACCGCTGTTGTTAATATCCAGCAGCAGCTTACGCGCCAGACGCAGACCATCGTTGAGCTGGTAGCTGTTATCCATATACGGATCGTTGATCAGCCCTTTCCAGCCCACCGTGGTGCGCGGCTTTTCAAAATAGACCCGCATCACCACTTCCAGCTCGCCTTTCAGCTCATCACGCAGCGCCAGCAGGCGGTCGGCATACTCTTTCGCCGCTTCTGTGTCATGAATCGAACAGGGGCCGATCACCACCAGCAGGCGATCGTCCTTGCCCTGCAGGATCTGATGAATCGCCTGACGGGCCTGTGAAACGGTCTGTGCAGCACGATCGGTCGCCGGGAATTTTTCGAGCAGCGCAACCGGAGGTAACAGCTCTTTAATCTCTTTGATGCGTAAGTCATCGTTCTGGTAATTCATACTGATTCCATATTATTTCTGGCCCGGCGCCCGCCGGACACAACCTGCCCAATGTAGCCCGAAGCGCCAGGGGTGTAAATTCCCGCTGCGGGTTAAATGTGCGGGTGATATTTGCATTAATCAGGTTAGCGACTAGACTTTTTAATGGTAAGCACTGAGGAACGTCCCGCTTACCAGATTAAATCACCCTGTTTAAGCCAACCGGCGAATTATATTTCGTCAGGGATTTTATTACCCGAAATTGCACCTCTGGGCTTAAAGCACCTTCATTTATTAACGGGAGCATAATGATGAAAAAGTTTGCCTTACTCTTTTTGACAGCAGCAATGACACTGAGCAGCGGTGCGGTACTGGCTGCAGACAGCAGCAGCAATAACGGTACATCGAATCAGGCAGCCAGTGCAGGTGCAGCAGCGGGCGGAGCGAAAGAGAATCTGCCGCCAAATAATGTCGATAACAGCAAAATTAATAACACTGGCAACGATACGAATCCTGCAACGTCTGGCAGCACCACCAGCCATGGTAATATGTCTGCTAACGAAATGGACCAGAACGCCCAGTGTAAAGATGGTAAATGTCCGAACATCAATAAAAAAGTTCAGACTAAAGTGGGCGGCGGTGACGTAGATACCAAAACCGACGGCACCACCCAGTAATTCTGTTTAACCAGGAGAGCTGATGCTCTCCTGGTTTTTCTCCCCTCTGCCCCACTCTTCCGCTATGCTAATCCTGTGAAATTTACAGGAAATCCTTCATGGCCGTTTTGCTTCTGATTGACGATCATCCGCTGGTTGAAGTGGCACTTGAAGCCGCTCTGAGCCAGTCGCCCTTTCCGGTTCAGCTCCTCTCTGCCAGCAGTGAAAAAGCCGCCCGTCCCCTGCTTCAGCAGCCACTGGACATCATCGTGCTGGATATTGGCCTGCCGGACAGCGATGGGCTGGAGTTCCTGCGTCGCCTGAAAATCCATCGGCCCGACTGTCCGGTATTGATCTACTCTGCTCAGCAGACCCGCCACTATGTGCGTCGTGCCCAGGCGCTGGGTGCCGCCGGTTATGTGGTGAAGAGCCAGCGCATGGCGCAACTGCTTAGCGCTATCCTGGCGGTGCTGGGCGGTCAGACGGCGTTTCCGGTGATGGATGATGAGCCGGAACTTCCGCTGACCCAGAAAGAGCGTCAGATTCTGGCGCTGCTGGCCAGCGGCCTGTCCAATCTGCAAATCGCCGCCCAGTTGCACATCAGTAACAAAACGGTCAGCACCCATAAAAAGAACATTCTGGAAAAAACCGGTACCCGTTCGGTGGTGGAACTGGCTGACCTGTGGAAGGCGCAGCAGTGAGAACTCTCCTGCTGATGCTGCTGTTGCTGTGCGGCTCCGTTCTGGCTGAGGTGCGTCCGGTGAGCAGCATCAATCTGCCGATGATGCTGCCGGTGACGCACGCGGAAACCATGCAGGGCAAAATCCTGCGTGTTGGCCTGCTGGAAGAGAACCACGCCCCCTGGGCGATGCGCATCGGCAACGATCTGTATGGCATCAATGCCGACTATCTTTCCGCCCTGCGACAACTGACGGGCGCGCAGTTCAGCCTCAACCTCTACAGCGATCAGCCGCATCTGATGCAGGCGCTGAACAGCGGCCAGATCGATTTTGCGCTTGGCATGTGGATTTCCCCCCTGCCAGCTGGCGCCCTGAGCAGCGATAACTGGTACAGCAGTCCGCTTCGGGTCTACCGCAATCAGCAAAACCAGCGTGCCGTGATGTTTAACAGCCAGAATGCCCAACTGGCGATCAGCGAAAGCACGCTGGCACAACTGCCGCCTGCGCTGGCGGCCCGCCACAGCTGGCGACGCTACAGCAGTGATCTGCAGGCGCTCTATACCCTGCTGAATCAGCAGAATGATTATGTGGTGGCGGATGAAACCAGCGCCGGTTTTCTGCTGAGCCAGCTGCAACAGGGCCAGATTTATCAGATCGCCTCACACATCGAGGCCGGACAGCTCAACCTGCGCGCGGTCTCCCGCGATCCGGAGCTTATCAGCTGGATTAATCAGAGCCTGCGTCAGTTGCCAGCAGAACTGATGAACACGCTGCAGGCGCGCTGGAGCAGTACCCTGCCGCGCTATCAGGATACGCAGACCCTGATGCTCAGCCCCACCGAACGCGCCTGGATTGCCGATCATCCACGTATTACTTACACCGCCGAACCGGACAACTATCCCTGGAGTTATCGCGATGCCAGCGGGACCGCCAGAGGCTATGGCGTGGATTTGCTGAAAGCGATAGCCCAGAGTACCGGCCTGCAGTTTGAACCGGTGTGGGTCAGCAATCCGCGTCAGGCGAACACGCTGATCGGCCAGCAGCAGGCGATGCTGCAGTTGATGCAGCCGCTGAACGGCGATGCGATGCAGAGCACCTCGCTGCCGGTGTGGCGCGCGCTGTGGGGCATCTACAGCCTGCAGCCCGACACGCTGGCGCACTGGCGCGACCTGCGCGGCAAGCGTATCGGCGTCTTGCAGGATGACCTGGCGCTGCGTCTGCTGCCTGCGGATCTGCAGCCGCAGCAGTTTGCCGATCGTAATAGCCTCTATGATGCGCTGGCAAAGGGGCAGATCGATGCGCTGGTCGATAACGTGCTCTCTGCCCGCTGGCGCATCGCCAGCCGCGATGATGCGCGCATCCATCTCGCTTTCGCTGCCAGCGACATCGCCTGGCCGATCGCGCTGGGCGTGACGCCTGAACAGCCGGTGCTGCGCACCCTGCTGGATCGCGCTCTGCAGCAGATCCCGGCTGACACGCAGAGCCAGATGCGCGACAGCTGGTCAACCCCGCCACAGCCCGGCAGCGTGATGGTGATGCGTTCGCTGCCGATGATGGTGCTGGCGGTGGCAGGTGCGGCTATTGCGCTGCTGCTGTTGCTGCTGGCGCGCCGCTACTGGCAGCAGCGCCGGGAGCGTCAGCAGCGTGAACAGGCTGAGCACGCCAATGCGATGAAGAGCCAGTTCCTGGCGACCGTCAGCCATGAGCTGCGCACGCCGATGCAGGCGATCCTGGGGCTGCTTGAGCTGGAGAAGCAGCAGCACAGCAGCCAGAACCTGACGCTGCTGCACAGCAGTGCGCAATCGCTGCTGACGTTGTTGAATGATCTGCAGGATCATGCGCGCATCGAGAGCAACAGTTTTACCCTGGCCCCCCGTCCGCTGGCGCTGGCGCAGTGGCTCAATCAGCAGCAGCACTTTTATCATCCGTTAATGCGCGAAGATGGCCCGCATCTGATCGTCGAGGCACTGACGCCGCTGCCTGATACAGTGATGATCGATGCCGATCGCCTGCAGCAGGTGGTAAACAACCTGATGACCAATGCGCTGAAATTTACCCGCCACGGCGCGATTCGCCTGACGCTGGCCGCACAGCAACAACAGCTGATTCTGACGGTGAGCGACAGCGGCAGCGGCATTCCGCCAGAGGAACAGCAGAAGCTGTTCGATCCCTGGTATCAGGCACCGTCCGGTAAATCGGTTTCGGTACAGGGCAGCGGCCTGGGGCTGTTTATCTGCCGTGAAATGGTGCAGCGGATGGGCGGCGACATCCGGCTCGCCTCTGAACCCGGTCACGGCACCCAGGTCACCGTGACGCTGCCACTGGAGCTCTGCGCACCAGCCAACCACGTGGATGAAACCGCCCTTCCCGACCTTCCACCGATGCGGGTGGCGATTGTCGATGACCATCCGACCAATCTGCTGGTGATGCAGCAGCAGCTGTCGCGTTTTGCGATTCAGGCTGACATCTTTGAGCAGGGACGCGCACTACTGCAGGCCGATGCGCAACAGCCTTATGACCTGCTGTTTATCGACCAGATGATGCCGCGGCCTGACGGCACGCTGCTGCTGCGGATATTGCGGCGGCGTGACCGTCAGCGGAAGCGTCAGGCGATGCGGGTGCTCTGCTCCGCTGATGCCCAGCTGCTGTCACGACCGCTGGAGGCGCGGGAGCGGGTAATGATAAAACCGGTGCAGTTAGCCGATCTCAGCGCGCTGCTGGCAGAGTGGCAGGAAGATCCGCTGGCGGCGCTGGATGACAATCTGTGGCAACTGGCACAGCAGAATGAGAAATTCCTCCGCCGTCTGAGCCAGACGCTGCACAACACGGTGACGCAGGATCTGGCCGTGATGCGCGAAGCACGCGAGCGCGAGGCGTGGATACCGTTCGCCGAAGCGGCGCACCGGATGAAAGGAAGCTGGTTACTGGTGGGACTGGAGCACGGCGCACAGCTCAGCCAGCAACTGGCGGAGCAGGCAAAACAGCATCAGGACACGTCTGAGACGTGGCAATTACTGATATTATTAGCAAACAGGTTACTGAAAAAACTGGAATCTTATGGCACATACCCACACTCATAGCGGGCAGGATAGTAATCGCACGCGTCTGGCGGCCGCCTTCGGGGTGACCGTTGTCTTTATGGTGGCTGAAGTGATTGGCGGCTGGCTCTCGGGTTCACTGGCGTTGCTGGCGGACGCCGGGCATATGCTGACCGATGCCGCCGCGCTGCTGATGGCCCTGCTGGCGGTGCAGTTCTCGCGCCGTAAACCCAATGCACGCCACACCTTCGGCCTGCTGCGTCTGACCACGCTGGCCGCATTTGTTAACGCCATTGCGCTGCTGGGCATTACCGCACTGATCGTCTGGGAGGCGGTGCGCCGCTTTGCCGACCCGCAACCGGTGACCGGCGGCCTGATGCTGGGGATTGCTATTGGCGGCCTGCTGGCCAATATTCTGTCGTTCTGGCTGCTGCATCACGGCAGCGAAGAGAAGAATCTCAACGTGCGTGCCGCGGCGCTGCATGTGATGGGCGACCTGCTTGGCTCGGTGGGTGCGATTGTCGCGGCGGTGATTATTATGCTGACCGGCTGGACCCCAATCGACCCGATTCTGTCGTTGCTGGTGTCACTGCTGGTGCTGCGCAGCGCCTGGGCGCTGCTGCGTGAGAGTCTGCAGGAGTTACTGGAAGGGGCGCCGCGATCGCTGGATGTGAACCGGCTGATACGGGATCTCACCCTGAACATCGCAGAGGTGCGCAATGTTCACCATGTGCATCTGTGGCAGGTGGGCGAAAAGCCGCTGCTGACGCTGCATGCGCAGGTGATCCCGCCTTACGATCACGATGCGCTGCTGCATCGTATCCACGACTATCTGCGCCAGCACTATCAGATTGCGCACGCGACCGTGCAGATGGAGTATCAGCCCTGTGCCGGTGCCGAGTGTGAACTCGGCTTAAGCGGCGCTGCCGCCACCGGCCATGACCATAGCAATTCACACGACCATGAGCATGCTCACGCTAAAGGCGAAGTGCACACTCACTGAGCCGACAGCGCGCGGGAACCCTGTTGCCGCGCGCTGCGGATCCACATGCGTGAGCCGTTCAGCGCAATCAGCGTCAGAATCACATACTCCAGCGACATCGCATAGACGCCCTGACGGGCAAAAATCATCACGCTAATCACGTTGATGATGACCCACAGCAGCCAGTTCTCAACATATTTGCGCGTCATCAGCACCATCGCCGCAATCGACAACACCATCATGCAGGAGTCCCAGAACGGGAACGCATCCGGCTGCAGCGCGGGCATCGCCACCGACAGACCAAGGCCGTTCATCAGCGTGACGGCCGCTCGGGTTAACAGCGCAAACACCGGATCGATATAGAGGGTCATCAGCGCAATCGCAATGACACAACCCGCCGTCCAGGCCAGCGCCTTAGGCAGTGGCAGCCAGCGGATTTTCAGCGCCGCCTGATGATCGGAGGTTTGCCGACTCCAGGCGTACCAGCCGTAGATATTGGCGGCAAAAAAGAAGAGCTGCAGCAGCAGGCTGGCGTAGAGCTGGATCTGAAAGAAAATCACCGCAAACAGCGTGACGTTAATCAGGCCAAAGGGATAGTTGATGATTTTTTCCAGGCTGGCAAACCAGATGCAGAGTAAGCCCGCCAGCGTGCCGATAGCCTCAATCCATGAGAGATCGTAGCCTCCGGCACCCAGAGGAATGTGAACCAGAATATTATGTGTGCTGAAGAAGTCCATGCTGAGCACCTGTCCGGAAAACGCTTATGCGTTTCCCTTCACGTTGAGTTTAAGTTCCGCTGCAAAGGATAGCATGCGATTAAGCGGCAGTAACGCCGCCTCACGCAGCGTCTCATCCACCTGAATCTCATGTTCCACCCCACCCGACTCCAGCGCCTCTGCGATGGCTTTAAGGCCGTTCATCGCCATCCAGGGACAGTGAGCACAACTGCGGCAGGTGGCACCTTCACCGGCGGTGGGCGCTTCAAGCAGCTCTTTATCCGGCACCGCCTGCTGCATTTTGTAGAAAATGCCGCGATCGGTCGCCACAATCATCTGCGGATGCGGCAGGGATTTGGCGGCCTGAATCAGCTGGCTGGTCGAGCCGACCGCATCGGCCAGATCGACAATCGCCTGCGGTGACTCAGGATGCACCAGCACTGCCGCGTCGGGATAGAGCGCTTTCATACGCTGCAGCGCCTGGGTTTTGAACTCGTCGTGCACAATGCAGGCACCCTGCCAGCAGAGCACGTCCGCGCCCGATTTTTGGGTAACGTAGCGGCCAAGATGGCGATCCGGCGCCCAGATAATTTTTTCGCCCAGACTGTCGAGGTGCTCAATCAGCTCGACCGCAATGCTTGAAGTCACCACCCAGTCGGCCCGCGCTTTTACCGCCGCCGAAGTATTGGCGTAGACCACCACGGTGCGATCGGGATGGGCGTCGCAAAAGGCGTTAAACTCTTCAATCGGGCAGCCGAGATCCAGTGAGCACTCCGCCTGCAGCGTCGGCATCAGTACGGTTTTCTCCGGGCTGAGGATTTTGGCGGTTTCCCCCATAAAGCGCACGCCCGCCACCAGCAGTGTCGTCGCCGAATGGTTGCTGCCAAAGCGTGCCATCTCCAGCGAGTCGGAAACGCAGCCGCCCGTCTCTTCTGCCAGCGCCTGAATTTCCGGATCGGTGTAGTAGTGCGCCACCATCACCGCGTTTCGCGCCTTCAGCAGCGCTTTAATTTTCTCACGGTAAAACGCCTTCTCGTCGTCACTCAGGCGAGCGGGTTTGGGCGGAAAGGGATAAACGGCGCTTTCTGGATCGAACATCACACTCATGACACAGCTCTCGTTTTGTCTAATTAACGAAAATCGCCTGTTCCGGCGACTTATGGCGTTGAATCCGCCATCGTGTTTTATATGCTAAACACGATAGCGGAAAAGCCTGGCTGTGTCGTGCGATATTTATTCTGTCTGCATCACAGCGCCGACCCTGCCGGGCTGCGTTTCATCTGCCAGTACCAGCGGTTTTTGCGGCGCTTCCAGTGCCAGCAGAAAGGCTTTGATATCCAGTCCGCCCGCAAAGCCGGTCAGCTTGCCGTTGGCCCCAATCACGCGGTGGCACGGTGCGACAATCGAGAGCGGATTACGCCCATTGGCCGCCCCGACGGCTCGCACCGCCAGCGGATGACCGATCTCTCGAGCAATCTGGCTGTAGCTGCGCGTCTCACCAAACGGGATCGCCACCAGCGCCTGCCAGACTTTTTTCTGAAACTCAGTGCCGACTAAATCGAGCGGCAGCTCAAAGCAGCGACGAGCACCGGTGAAGTACTCGCTGAGCTGACGCTCAGTTTCGATCAGAATGGGATGATCGTCATCGCGCGTTTGCGGCAAAAACCGGGTGCGTTTTGGATCGTCGTTTTCCCACAAAATACCCGCCAGGCCGCTATCGCTGGCGACCAGTTTCAGTTCACCCACCGGGGTGGCTATCGGTTTGAAGTAGTACATGGTGATTCTCCCGTCACGGTTCTGTCGCCTATTATCGCACTTTTCATCAGCCTGACTGGCTGTTTTCGGTCATGGCGATAAACTGTTGTGCTGTCCGAAAACAGCCAGTCTGCCGGGATTCACCGGTGTAGGCTGCGCTTATTTACCGGAGAACTGCCATGCTCGATCCCGACATTGCCTATCAGGCGCTGACCTCTCGTGATACCCGCTTTGACGGCGTTTTCTTTGTTGGCGTGACCTCAACCGGTATCTATTGTCGTCCGGTCTGCCCGGTCAAAGCGCCGATGCAGAAGAACTGCCTTTTCTTCAGCAGCGCCGAAGCGGCGGAGAAAGCCCGCTTTCGCCCCTGCCTGCGCTGTCGGCCCGAACTGGCACCCGGTAATGCACCGGTTGATCAGCCGCACCGTGTGGCAGAGCGGCTGGTTCAGCGTATCGAGGAAGGCATGCTGGAGGAACGTGAAGGACTGGAGGCGATTGCCGCTGAATTCGGTATCAGCCTGCGTCAGCTGCGCCGCATCGTGCAGCAGGAGCTGGGTGTCTCGCCGCTGGAGCTGAAGCAGACGCGGCGCATGCTACTGGCTAAACAGCTGCTGACCGAAACCCGGCTGCCGATTATTGACGTTGCCTATGCCAGCGGCTTTGGCAGCCTGCGGCGCTTTAATGATGTCTTCCAGGCCCGTTACCGCATGACGCCAGGCGCGCTGCGCAGGGACGATACGGGCACTCAGTGTGCGCAGCCCGGCGACCGCGTGACGCTGCGGCTGGCCTATCGCCCTCCCTACGACTGGGCGGCGATGCTCTGGTTTTTGCAGACGCATCTGATGAAAGAGGTCGAGGCAGTGGAAGATGGCAGCTGGCGACGCACCGTGGTGCTGGGCCGCTGCCGGGGCTGGGTCTCTGTTTCGCATCTGCCGCAAAAGAACGCGCTGCAGGTGACGCTCTCAACCTCGCTGACGCCGGTTCTGCCTCTGCTGCTGCGCCGTCTGCGCGATCTGTTCGATCTTGACGCACAGCCGCAGCGTATCGCCGCCTGTCTGGCGCAGGACCCCCTTCTGGCACCCAGCCTGATCTCGCATCCGGGTCTGCGAGTGCCTGGCGCATTCGACGCCTTTGAGCTGGGCGTGCGCGCCATTATCGGCCAGCAGGTGACGGTCAAAGCAGCCACCACGGTCAGCAGCCGTTTTGCCGCCGCCTTTGGCGAACCCTGTGAGACGCCGTTCGCCGATCTGACCCGCTACACCGCCCATCCTGAACGCATCGCCGGACTGACGGTAGACGATGTCGCGCCGATGGGGATTGTCAGTGCAGCCCGCTCCCGCGCCATCATCGCCTTTGCAAATGCCTGCGCCAGCGGAGATTTGCGTCTCAGCGCCGCTCAGGCGCCAGACGAGGTCATCAAAAAACTGGTCAGCCTGCCGGGTATTGGTCCCTGGACCGCGCACTATATCGCGATGCGCGCCCTGCGCTGGCCGGATGCCTTTCCCAAGGAGGATATTGCCATTCGTAACAACCTGGGCGGCATGTCATCGAAAGAAGCGGAGGCGCGATCGCAGTCATGGCGTCCCTGGCGCAGCTATGCGGTGATGCATATCTGGGAGAGTCTGGCAGTGGCAAAGGCAAAGAAAAAGCCGTGACGGCGAGACTGGGGGGCAAATCTGCCAGCAATACAGAAGCTCAACGCGCAGGGAACAGGGTCAGAAGAAAATGGCGCGGGCCGACAGCCATCGCCAGAGGCGCTTCCAGACTGCTTATAAACTCGCATCCGGCTAAATCTGACCGCAACGAAAAAGCTCAACGCGCAGGGAACAGGGTCAGAAGAGGAAAGCGTCCCGCGCCAGGGACGGCGCGGGCCGAGCATGTCATGGATGACGGCTTTTGCGTCTTTCCGATCTGACCCTGTTCTCTGCGCTGCCTCAATCTCACAGCGGCTTGCGGCAAACTTCATCGACAACTTTAAAAACCAATCACGTTTTGCTTTGAAAAAGTAATCAGATACCGCAGAAACAAAAAAAGCGCCCTGAGGGCGCTTTTTTCTTAATTGGTGGGTCGTGCAGGATTCGAACCTGCGACCAATTGATTAAAAGTCAACTGCTCTACCAACTGAGCTAACGACCCGCTGGGGGCTTACAACCGTTCAACACGCCAGGCGGCTGAGATAAGATGGTGGGTCGTGCAGGATTCGAACCTGCGACCAATTGATTAAAAGTCAACTGCTCTACCAACTGAGCTAACGACCCATCTTAGGTTGTGAAGCAATGCTGAAGTGTTCTTCTTAAAACTGCGCGGTAAAAGCGCGTCTGAGGAAGATGGTGGGTCGTGCAGGATTCGAACCTGCGACCAATTGATTAAAAGTCAACTGCTCTACCAACTGAGCTAACGACCCATCTTCAGGCTTACCAGACACTTTGCAATGTGTCCCGGCAACGGCGGCATATATTACTGATTTAGCGGGGTAGCGCAACTCTTATTTCTGCTAAATGCTTCAGTTGCTTACCTTTCATACGGCAAGACCAGAAATCACACGATATCTGGCCTGAACCGTACAGATTACAGACTGGCCAGGCGTTTTTGCGCCTGCTTAGCAGATTCGGTGTCTGGATAAAGTTTGATCACCTGCTGGAAGACCGCTTTAGCTTTCGCTGTGTCTTTTTTCTCCTGCATGATGACGCCCACTTTCAACAACGCTTCTGCAGCTTTCGGCGACTTCGGATAGTTTTTCACTACCGTGGCGTAATAGTAAGCCGCGTCGTCCTTTTTGCCTTTGTTATAGTTCAGCTGTCCCAGCCAGTAATTGGCGTTCGGCTGATAGGTCGAATCCGGGTAACGTTTTACCCACGCCTGGAGCGCGCTGATCGCCTGATCATACTGTTTCTTCTCCAGAATCAGCGCCACAGCCGCATTGTAATCGCTGTTAGCGTCACCGGTCTGCGCAGGTGCGCTATCCGTTGATGCTGCCGCGCCTGCGGTTGCTGCTGCGCCGGTATCCGCTGCGGCATTACTGCCGGCTGCCTGCTGACCGCCGCTGGTGCTGCTCAGGCTGTCAATCTGCTGGTAAAGCTGCTTCTGCCGCTCAACCACCTGATTCAACTGATACGTGTTTTGCTGGATTTGCCCACGCAGCGCGTCGATATCACGCTGGTTATCGCTCATCTGCTGCTGCAATTGCTGCATCAGCTGAGCCTGGGCATTAGAAATTCGTTCAAGAGTGGTGACACGGTCTTCGACCGAGCCGGAGCCAACGCTACTGATTGACGCTTGGGCATTAGCGGCCCAGGGGGCCGCTACGCCAATCAGTAACGACAGACTCAACAGGTGATGTCTGAAGTTACTAACCATGTGATTCTCTTAGTAGACCAGAACGGCACGACGGTTTTTAGAATACGCTGCTTCGTCATGACCCAGAACGGCTGGCTTCTCTTTACCGTAAGATACGATAGACATCTGATCAGCCGACACGCCTTTGCCCTGCAGGTACATTTTAACCGCGTTAGCACGACGTTCGCCCAGGGCGATGTTGTATTCCGGCGTACCGCGCTCATCCGCATGACCTTCGATGGTCACTTTGTATGACGGGTTGCTGCGCAGGAAGGTTGCATGCTGATCCAGCATCTGTGCGTAATCAGACTGAACGTCATACTTGTCCAGGCCGAAGTACACGATGTTGTTCTGCTGCAGCTGCTGCATCTGCAGACGAGCCTGCTCGTCAGAAGACATGTTGCCGCCGTTGCCGTTCATGCCAGAATTTGCACCGTAAGCGCCGCCATCAGCGCCCATGCCAGTCTGGTCATTGTTGTTGTTCTTGTGTGAGCTACAAGCCGCTACTGCCAGAACCGGCAGAGCCAGCATCAAACCCTTCAGCACTTTGTTCAGTTGCATTTCAAAATCCCATTATTGTTTATTGTTTGTGATGTCTGAACTGTCAGACATTACAGATACGGCGACCAGGCAGGAAATTTTACCTGTCCATCAGTTGCCGGAAGACGCGCTTTGAAACGGCCGTCGGTAGAAACCAACTGCAACACGGAACCCATACCCTGAGTAGAGCTGTAGATTACCATTGTGCCATTGGGTGCCAGGCTCGGCGTTTCATCCAGGAACGTGTCCGTTAACGTTTGAACGGCTCCCGTTTCCAGATCCTGTTTGGCGACGTGTTGAGCACCACCGTTGGTGCTAATCATCACCATAGACTTACCATCTGTTGCGACATCCGCATCCTGGTTCTGACCGCCTTCCCAGGTAATACGTTGTGGCGCGCCACCGTTAAGTCCGACTTTGTAGATTTGTGGAGCACCAGCCTGATCGGAGGTGTAAGCCAGCGTCTGGCTGTCCGGGAACCACGTCGGTTCGGTGCTGTTATAGCGACCATCGGTAATCTGACGCGTCTGACCTGAGGCCAGATCCATCACATAGAGGTTCAGGCTGCCGGTTTTAGAAAGCGCGAACGCCAGTTTAGATCCATCCGGCGAGAACGCTGGGGCACCGTTGTGACGTGGATAGGAGGCGATCTGACGGATAGCGCCGTTCGACAGCGTCTGAACCACCAGCGCAGATTTGCCGCTTTCAAAGGTCACGTAAGCGACTTTGCTGCCATCCGGAGACCAGGCTGGCGACATCAGAGGCTGTGGTGAACGATGCACGACAAACTGGTTGTAACCATCGTAGTCAGCAACGCGCAGTTCATACGGGAACTGGCCGCCGTTGGTCTGCACCACATAGGCGATACGGGTACGGAAAGCGCCCTTGATGCCGGTCAGCTTCAGGAACGTTTCGTCACTGGCCGTGTGAGCGGCATAACGCAGCCACTGCTTCGTCACTTTATAACTGTTTTGTGCCAGCACGGTACCGGGTGCACCGCCGGTGTCGACCAGCTGGTACGAAACCTGATAGCTGCCATCCGGGTTAGACGCGACCTGACCGACGACCACGGCATCAATGCCGAGAGCACTCCACGCGGCAGGCTGAACTTCCTGCGCGCTGGCAGGCTGCTGTGGCAGACGCGAGCGATCCAGTGGATTAAATTTGCCACTGTTGCGCAGGTCAGCTGCAACGATGCCGCCGATATCTTCCGGCGCTGCGCCAGCACCGGCCCATTTAAACGGCACCACACCAATCGGGCGCGCAGTGTTGACACCCTGGGTGATCTCAATTCGAACTTCTGCATGCAGCATGGCTGCCCACAGCAGGATAAAAAAGCCTAACGTAACGCGAAGAGCTTGCTTCATTTTATCTCCCTTATCTGAACCTCAGTCCACGATAATTGGCACTGTTCCTGGAAACCACGAGTACAACTTAAGTACGGCACGCTAAACATAGATCAACTTGCCGCCCGTTACTGCATTATTGCGGTTTAAAACGCATTGGGGCGTTTTTAAACACTTCGTAGACCGCCTGCGAAGGCGGCTTCGGAATACGTGCCTGTTTTGCGGCAGCAATCGCGGCCTGACAGAGCGCGGGATCGCCACCCTCTGACTTAACATCAATCAACAAGCCATCAGGCGCAAGTTTAATCCGCAAATCACAGGTTTTTCCGCGATACAGATCCGCATCATAGAATCGGCTCTGAATCGCACTCACAACCTGACCCATGTAGGAGTTGATTTCCGCGCCTGATGCACCCGCTTTCTTCTGGTTTCCCTGCCCTGCTGCGCCGCCAGAGGTGCCGCTTTTCGGCGCATTTTTACCGGAAGCGAGTCCACCCAGCAAATCATCGACATCGCTGTCGTTGGCAGCATCGGCGGCGGCTTTCGCTTTAGCATCCGCTTTGGCCTTTGCGGCAGCATCGGCTTTGGCTTTCGCCGCGGCATCGGCTTTCGCTTTGGCGGCAGCTTCCGCCTTCTCTTTGGCGGCCTCTTTAGCCGCTTCCGCTTTCTCTTTTGCTGCTTCTGCGGCTTTCTCTTTCGCCGCCTCTGCGGCTTTTTCTTTGGCCTCAGCTGCTTTTTGTTTAGCCTCTTCAGCCGCTTTGGCTTTGGCATCCGCCGCCGCTTTCACTTTGGCCTCAGCCGCAGCTTTCGCATCCGCTTCAGATTTCGCCTTCGCTTCCGCAACGGCTTTCTCTTTTGCTGCAGCGGCAGCGGCGGCTTTCGCCTGCTGATCAGCCTGCTTCTTTGCTTCGGCTGCGGCCTGTTTCGCCTGCTCAGCCGCGGCTTTTGCCTGCGCATCTGCCTGAGCTTTTGCATCCGCTTTGGCTTTGGCAGCCGCCGCTTCCGCCGTTTTTTGCTGCTCCTGCGCCTGCTTAGCAGCGTCTTCGGCAGCTTTCTGCTGCTCAGCCTGCTGTTTCGCCTCTTCTTTCGCGGTTTCCTGCGCGGCTAAACGCTCTTTTTCCAGCGCTTTCAGACGCTGCTGTTCAGCAGCCTGTTTCTGTTGCAGCTCTTCAGCCTGCTGCTGCGCCTGCTTTTTACGCTGCTGTTCAGCCCGCTGACTGTCACTTTGCTGGTTCTGCTGACGATTGTATTGACTCACGACGGCACCGGGATCGACCATCACTGCATCAATATCACTGCCTCCGCCACCCGCACTGCTGGCGTCAATGTGCTCATTAAACGAGCTCCAAATCAGCAGCGCGATCAGCACGATATGCAGAATCACCGAAATGATTATCGCGCGCTTTAACTTCTCGTTTTGCTCGGTTGCCTTCGACACACTCGGTTCCCAAAAAACGGTTCGATTTTAAATCGGCTGCGTCATCAAACCGACAGATTTAACACCCGCCTGGTGCAGCAGGTTGAGCGCTTTAATAATTTCATCGTAAGGCACCTCTTTCGCGCCCCCGATCAAAAAGACCGTCTTAGGATTCGCTTCCAGTCGACGCTGCGCTTCGCTGATTACCTGCTCTGGCGGAAGTTGATCCATACGATCGTGATCCACGACCAGGCTGTACTGACCCACGCCCGCCACTTCGACAATCACCGGTGGATTATCATCGCTGGCAACGGTTTTCGAATCGGTCGCATCAGGCAGATCCACTTCCACGCTCTGGGTAATAATGGGCGCCGTTGCCATGAAGATCAGCAACAGCACCAACAGGACGTCCAGTAGCGGAACGATGTTGATTTCCGACTTCAGGTCGCGGCGTTTGCGACCACGTACTCTGGCCATCATTAACCTCTATTTACTTAGCGCTATCGCTGGAGAAAGCCTGGCGATGCAGAATGGCAGTGAACTCTTCCATGAAGTTGTCGTAGCCCTGCTCCAGTTTGTTCACGCGCTGGTTCAGACGGTTGTACGCCATCACCGCCGGAATCGCGGCAAACAGACCGATAGCGGTCGCAATCAACGCTTCAGCGATACCCGGTGCAACCATCTGCAGAGTTGCCTGCTTCACGGCACCCAGTGCGATAAACGCGTGCATGATCCCCCAGACGGTGCCGAACAGTCCGATATAAGGGCTGATAGAACCGACGGTGCCGAGGAATGGAATGTGGTTTTCCAGCGCTTCCAGCTCACGGTTCATTGAGATACGCATCGCACGGCTCGCACCATCAATGACCGCTTCCGGCGCATGGCTGTTGGCGCGATGCAGGCGGGCGAACTCTTTAAAGCCGGAATAGAAAATCTGCTCCGAACCGCCCAGTTCTTCCCGACGCTCCTGGCTCTCCTGGTAGAGGCGCGAGAGTTCGATGCCGGACCAGAATTTGTCTTCAAACGCCTCCGCTTCTCTTCCCGCCGCATTCAGAATACGTGTGCGCTGAATAATGATGGCCCAGGAGGCAATAGAAAAGCCGATCAAAATCAACATGATAAGTTTGACCAGAAGGCTCGCCTTCAGGAACAAATCAAGAATGTTCATGTCAGTCACTGCTTGAACTCCGCGACAATAGACTTGGGAAGCGCAATCGGCTTCATTAGATGTGGGTTAATGCAGGCAATCAGGACTTCTGCCTCATTGAGCACTTTGCCTTCAGTATTCACGATACGCTGAGTGAACGTCATGGTAGCCCGTGTCATTGATGTGACCTCGCTCTGGATCTCCAGAAGGTCATCAAGACGCGCCGCCGCCAGATAGTCCACCGATATACGCCGTACCACAAAAGCGATCTGCTGTTCTAACAGCGTCTGCTGATTGAAATGGTGCTGTCGCAACATTTCAGTACGTGCTCGTTCATAAAAAGCGATATAGCTGGCGTGATAAACCACACCACCGGCATCAGTATCTTCGTAGTAGACCCGAACCGGCCAGCGAAACAGCGTTGTACTCACTCTACATCCCGGCCTCGTTTTAAACGTTGTTACTATACGCAAGAGAATTGGGGTTGGGAATGGCTCGTCAGAGCCAGGCGAAAATAATTATCGCTCCGTAACAAACGGAACGATTTCAGGGAGATTAATTGACCAGACGCTGACAAAAATTCACTGACAGCGCCGATGAGGCGGGGTCTTAAAGATAAAAACGGTAAAGCGCAATAAACAGCACCAGCATGGCGGGTAACGGGGCAAACAGCGCCTGCCATCGGGTTTGCTGTGGCCGGAAGCCCACACCGTGGATCACCCCACTGCAGACCGCCCAGATCAGCACCAGCCCCTGCAGAGCCGGTAACTGGCCCGCCTGACTGGCAAAGCGTGTCGGATCCCACATCACGCCGCCTGCGGTCAGCAGCGCCAGCAGCAGTGAAAGGGCCCGTAACGGGCCCTTATCCATCAGATCATACAGCATCCGAATTAGCGTTCGCATCAGTGAGGCTCATCCTGCGCTTCAATGTGCTCAATCGCCAGCGCGGTCACGATACCAAAGGCACAGGCCAGCAACGTGCCGAGAATCCAGGCAAAATACCACATGCGACGTCTCCTTAATTAATAGAGTGAGTGACTGTTGCTTTCAATATGCTCTTTGGTGATACGACCAAACATCTTCCAGTAGCACCAGGTGGTGTAGGCCAGAATGATCGGCACGAAGATAGCGGCGGCAACGGTCATGGTTTGCAGCGTCAGCAGGCTGGACGTTGCGTCCCACATGGTCAGGCTCACACCCGGCACCGTGCTGGATGGCATGATGAACGGGAACATCGCAATGCCGGCTGTCATGATGACGCAGGCCAGCGTCAGTGAGGAGAACAGGAACGCCCAGGCGCCCTTCTCAACCCGCGAGCAGAGTATGGTCAGCAGCGGCAGTACAGCGCCCAGCAGGGGGAACAGCCACAGCACAGGATGGTTCTGGAAGTTGACCATCCAGGCACCCGCTTCGCGCACCACGGTTTTGCCCAGTGGGTTAGAAGCAGCAAAGTGATCCATGGTGCTGGTCACCACATAACCATCGATACCATATTTCACCCAGACGCCCGCCAGGATAAAGCAGACCATCATCACCAGGGCGGCAAGTTGTGCTGCGGTGCGTGAACGCAGATGCAGTTCGCCGGTAGTGCGCATCTGCAGATAGGTTGCACCCTGCGCCAGAATCATCGCCACACTGACCACACCTGCCAGCAGACCAAACGGATTCAGCAGCTGGAAGAAGTTACCGGTATAGAACAGGCGCAGATACTCATCGGCATGGAACGGCACGCCCTGTAACAGGTTGCCAAACGCTACGCCAATCACCAGCGGCGGCACGAAGCTGCCAATGAAAATCCCCCAGTCCCAGGCACCGCGCCAGCGATTGTCTTCAATCTTCGAACGGTAATCGAAGCCAACCGGACGGAAGAACAGCGACGCGAGCACCAGAATCATCGCCACGTAGAAGCCTGAGAAGGCTGCCGCGTACACCATCGGCCAGGCGGCAAACAGCGCGCCACCTGCGGTGATCAGCCAGACCTGGTTACCGTCCCAGTGGGGGGCGATACTGTTAATCATGATGCGACGTTCAGTATCATTCCGGCCCAGAATGCGTGTCAGCATCCCGACACCCATATCAAAACCATCTGCGACGGCAAAGCCAATCAGCAGTACGCCAATCAACAGCCACCAGACAAAGCGCAGAACTTCATAATCAAACATGGTCGCTCTCCTTATCCCTGTACCCGCTGGGTGATTGCCGTGATCTGCTCATGATGATAACGCCCGGTTTTCAGGCTGCTCGGCCCAAGACGGGCGAATTTGAACATCAGGTACATCTCAGCCACCAGGAACATTGTGTAGAGTCCGCAGATCAGGATCATGGAGAACAGCAGATCGCCAACGGTCAGGGAGGAGTTGGCCACCGCAGTCGGCAGCACTTCACCGATAGCCCAGGGCTGACGACCATACTCCGCCACAAACCAGCCTGATTCGATAGCGATCCACGGCAGCGGAATACCAAACAGCGCCGCTTTCAGTAACCAGCGATTTTTACCGATGCGGTTACGCAGTACGCTCCAGAACGCCAGCGCGATAATGCCCAGCAGCAGTACGCCACACAGCACCATGATGCGGAAGGCGAAATACAGCGGGGCGACACGCGGGATAGAGTCCTGCGTCGCCTGTTTAATCTGCGCTTCGGTCGCATCAGCCACGTTGTCGGTATAACGCTTCAGCAGCAGACCGTAGCCGAGATCCTGTTTGTGACTGTTGAATGCGTCACGTACCGCCGGATCCTGGCTGCCACCGCGTAGCTCATTCAGCAGGGCATAGGCTTTCATGCCGTTGCGGATGCGCACTTCATGCTGTGCCATCAGATCTTTCAGGCCGGTGACCGGCGTATCGGTTGATCGGGTGGCGATCAGGCCCAGCAGCCAGGGGATCTGTACTGCGTATCGGTTCTCCTGAGTTGCCTGATCGGGCAGGCCAAACAGGGTAAACGACGCCGGTGCCGGCTGGGTTTCCCACTCCGCTTCGATAGCGGCCAGTTTGGTTTTCTGCACGTCACCCATTTCGTACCCTGACTCATCGCCCAGAACGATGACTGACAGTACCGCCGCCATGCCAAAGCTGGCTGCGATAGCGAACGAGCGTTTAGCAAAGGCGAAGTCACGGCCTTTCAGCATGTACCAGGCGCTGATGCCCATAATAAACATCGCACCGGTGGTGTAACCGGCTGCCACAGTGTGAACGAATTTCACCTGCGCGACCGGGTTCAGCACCAGCTCTGAGAAGCTGACCATCTCCATGCGCATGGTTTCGAAGTTGAACTCAGAGGCGATCGGATTCTGCATCCAGCCGTTAGCCACCAGAATCCACAGCGCCGACATGTTTGAGCCCAGCGCCACCAGCCAGGTCACTGCGAGGTGCTGCACTTTGCCCAGGCGATCCCAGCCAAAAAAGAACAGGCCAACAAAGGTGGATTCCAGGAAGAACGCCATCAGACCTTCAATGGCGAGCGGCGCGCCGAAGATATCGCCGACGTAGTGAGAGTAATATGACCAGTTAGTCCCGAACTGAAATTCCATGGTCAGGCCGGTGGCGACACCCAGCGCAAAGTTAATACCAAATAACTTGCCCCAGAACTTCGTCATATCTTTATAAATTTGTTTGCCGCTCAGGACATATACCGTTTCCATGATCGCCAGCAAAAACGCCATACCCAGCGTTAAAGGGACGAACAGAAAATGGTACATCGCCGTTAAGGCAAACTGTAACCGCGACAGCTCGACGATATCTAACATAAGGACTCCTTGCTCCTCGCTTTGCCTCCGTCACGCGCGCGAACAGATCGAACGCAATCAGAGTCAGCAACGACTGTTTATTGATTCCAGTTTTTTATTACCCGCAGAACAGGTCTGTGAGCTGCCCGAACAGGCGAGTAGCGAATGAAGCAGCTCAGAAAATTGTCAATCAGCGCTTTCATTAACGCGTGCTTTAACAGGAGGAAAGCGGGTGTAATCCCGGGTTGAGCAGACGTTTGAAAATTTGTGTAAAAGGCTGGATTGATGCAGCGCAATTTACGCCCTTAGCGTTGCGCTTTGCCAGAGATATAGTTGGATATAAGTCGCGATTAATTGATCTGGATTAACGCAATAAGTTTCCAGATAGGGTCAGGTAGGTTTCTTGTTAATGAGATGTCAGTAATGAAATAAAGCGCGAAGAAATAATTTACCTTTGACACTTTTCCTTAACGTGATAAGCCGCGGGCCGGTTATTTAACCGCGCACTCTTCTCTTTAGCTTCCTGCGTTATGCCTCTCATTTACAGGCATAAAAAAGCCACCCGAAGGTGGCTTAGTCTCAGATGACGCTGACTTATTTAGCAGGTAATACGGCTTTAACTGCGTCACCGATATCCGCCAGGCTGCGGACGGTCTTCACGCCAGCCGCTTCCAGCGCAGCAAATTTCTCATCTGCTGTACCTTTACCACCGGCAATGATGGCACCAGCATGGCCCATACGCTTGCCTTTCGGCGCGGTGACGCCAGCAATGTAGCCTACAACCGGCTTGGTCACGTGCTCTTTAATGAAGGCTGCAGCTTCTTCTTCTGCGCTACCGCCGATCTCACCGATCATTACGATAACTTCAGTCTGTGGATCATCCTGGAACATTTTCAGGATGTCGATGAAGTTAGAGCCTGGGATCGGGTCACCACCGATGCCAACGCAGGTTGACTGGCCGTAACCGATGTCCGTGGTCTGCTTAACCGCTTCATAGGTCAGGGTGCCTGAACGTGACACGATACCGACGCGGCCCGGCTGGTGAATGTGGCCCGGCATGATGCCGATTTTACATTCGCCTGGGGTGATAACGCCTGGGCAGTTTGGACCGATCATCCGCACGCCTGCTTCATCCAGCTTCACTTTCACGGTCAGCATATCCAGGGTCGGGATGCCTTCGGTGATGGTGATGATCAGTTTGATGCCCGCGTCGATCGCTTCCAGGATGCCATCTTTACAGAAAGGAGCCGGAACGTAAATCACGGTGGCGGTCGCGCCTGTTGCTTCTACCGCTTCGCGAACGGTGTTGAACACCGGCAGGCCGAGATGGGTCGTGCCACCTTTGCCTGGCGTCACGCCGCCAACCAGTTGGGTGCCGTATGCCAGCGCCTGCTCAGAATGGAAAGTCCCCTGGCCACCGGTGAAACCCTGGCAAATGACTTTGGTGTTTTTGTCGATCAGAATGGACATTATTTACCCTCCGCGGCAGCAACAACACGCTGTGCGGCGTCTGTCAGGCTGGTTGCTGCAATGATGTTCAGACCGCTGTCCGCCAGTTTCTGGGCGCCCAGCTCGGCGTTGTTACCTTCCAGACGTACCACAACTGGCACGTTCACACCCACTTCAGCGACTGCGCCGATGATGCCGTCGGCAATCAGGTCGCAGCGTACGATACCGCCGAAGATGTTAACGAATACGGCTTTAACCGCATCGTCAGACAGGATGATTTTGAAGGCTTCGGTCACGCGCTCTTTGGTTGCGCCGCCGCCGACATCAAGGAAGTTGGCCGGTTGACCGCCGTGGTGTTTAACGATGTCCATGGTGCCCATCGCCAGACCTGCGCCGTTAACCATACAACCGATGTTGCCTTCCAGCGCAACATAGTTCAGTTCCCACTGTGTCGCATGGGCTTCACGCGGATCTTCCTGGCTTGGATCGCGCATTTCGCGCAGCTCTGGCTGACGGAACAGGGCATTGCCATCGGCACCCAGTTTGCCATCCAGGCAGATCAGGTCGCCCTGTTTGGTGATCACCAGCGGGTTGATCTCAACCATCGCCAGATCGCGCTCCAGGAACAGTGTCGCCAGACCCATGAAGATCTTGGTGAACTGGCCAACCAGCTTGCCAGTCAGGCCAAGTTTGAACGCCAGCTCACGACCCTGATAAGGCTGCGGGCCAGTCAGTGGATCCAGCGCCATTTTGTGGATCAGGTGCGGGGTCTCTTCCGCCACTTTTTCAATTTCCACGCCGCCTTCAGTTGAGGCCATGAAAATTACGCGACGCGTTGCGCGATCGACCACTGCGCCCAGATAGAGCTCCTGATCGATATCGGTCGCCGCTTCAACCAGAATCTGGTTTACCGGCTGGCCGTTTGCGTCTGTCTGATAGGTGACCAGGCGTTTGCCCAGCCAGTTTTCAGCAAATGCGCGAATCTCTTCTTTGCTGTTAACCACTTTCACACCGCCCGCTTTACCGCGGCCACCGGCATGAACCTGACATTTAACTACCCACGGGCCTGCGCCAATTTTAGAGGCTGCTTCTTCCGCTTCACGTGGTGTAGTACAGGCGTAACCCGTTGGTGCCGGCATGCCATACCGTGCAAACAGTTGTTTCGCCTGGTATTCGTGTAAGTTCATGATGTTCTATCCATTCAGGTCTGAAAAGAGTAATGAGGTTGGGCGCGCGGCAAGGCGCGCCCGGTGAAAATCAGACATCCAGCAGCAGGCGCGCCGGATCTTCCAGCATCTCTTTCACTGCAACCAGATAACCAACTGATTCACGGCCATCGATCAGACGGTGGTCGTAGGAGAGCGCCAGATACATCATTGGCAGCACCACAACCTGACCATTGACCGCCATCGGACGATCTTTGATGGCGTGCATGCCCAGGATGGCGCTCTGCGGTGGGTTGATGATCGGGGTGGACATCAGTGAACCAAAGACGCCGCCGTTGGTGATGGTAAAGTTACCGCCGGTCAGATCCTCAACTGTCAGTTTGCCGTCACGGCCTTTCACTGCCAGCTCTTTGATTTTCTTCTCGATGTCCGCCATGCTCAGCGCATCCACGTCACGCAGGACTGGTGTAACCAGACCACGTGGCGTAGAGACCGCAATGCTGACGTCGAAGTAGTTGTGGTAAACCACATCTTCACCATCGATAGAAGCATTCACTTCCGGATAGCGTTTCAGCGCTTCAACAACCGCTTTGATGTAGAAGGACATAAAGCCCAGACGTACACCGTGACGCTTCTCGAAGGCCTCACCATACTGCTTACGCAGATCCATGATGGGCTTCATGTTGATTTCGTTGAAGGTGGTCAGCATCGCGGTGCTGTTCTTCGCTTCCAGCAGACGCTCGGCAACACGCTTACGCAGACGGGTCATCGGCACGCGTTTTTCGCTGCGGTTAGCCACTGGCTGCTGCGCGGCGGCCGCATCAGCAACTGGTGCAGCGGATTTGGCAGCCTGCGGTTTGTTGGCCAGATGTTTTTCAACATCTTCACGGGTCAGACGACCGCCGACACCGCTGCCTTTGATCTGCGAGGCATCAAGATTGTGCTCTGCAATCAGACGGCGGATAGCCGGGCTGAGCGCATCGTTGCTCTCTTCTTCCAGTGACGCAGTCTGACGCTGAGCCGGGGTAGACTCTTTGCTTTCAGACTTCGCGCTGCTCTCTTTACCGGCGCTGTTGCCCTCTTTCAGACGACCCAGGATCTGGCGGGAAGTGACGGTGGCGCCCTCTTCTTCCAGAACGGCTTCAAGGATACCGTCCGCAGAGGCTGGCACTTCCAGCACAACTTTGTCAGTTTCGATTTCGACCAGCACTTCATCGCGAGTGACTGCATCGCCTGGTTTTTTATGCCAGGTTGCCACAGAGGCATCGGCAACCGATTCAGGCAGGTCGGGAACGAGAATATCTACGCTACTCATTATCTTTCCTTTTAATTAATTAACGTTCAGCGCGTCATTAACCAGGTCTTGCTGCTGTTGTTGGTGTACGGACATGTAACCCACGGCCGGTGAGGCGGATGCCGGGCGGCCTGCATAACGTAAGGTGGCACCAAACGGCACAACTTCACGGAAATGATGCTGACTGCAATACCAGGCGCCCTGATTCAGTGGCTCTTCCTGACACCAGACAAAATCCTGCACGTGAGCATACGCTTTTAATGCTTCCTGTACCGCGTGATGCGGGAACGGATAAAGCTGTTCGATGCGCACGATAGCCACATCGGTCTGCTCATTTTTACGACGCTGCTCCAGCAGGTCGTAATAGACTTTACCGGAGCACAGTACGACGCGTTTCACGCCCTGCGGATCCAGATCATCGACTTCGCCAATTGCAGGCTGGAAGCTGCCGTTAGCCAGTTCATCCAGCGTGGAGATCGCCAGCGGATGACGCAGCAGTGATTTCGGCGACATCACAATCAGCGGACGGCGCATACCGCGTAGCGCCTGACGACGCAGCATATGGTAAACCTGTGCAGGGGTAGACGGCACGCATACCTGCATGTTCTGCTCAGCGCAGAGTTGCAGATAACGCTCCAGGCGCGCAGAGGAGTGCTCTGGCCCCTGACCTTCATAACCGTGCGGCAGCAGCATCACCAGGCCACACATCCGGCCCCACTTCTGCTCACCGGAGCTGATGAACTGGTCGATAACAACCTGTGCCCCGTTGGCGAAGTCACCAAACTGTGCTTCCCAGATGGTCAGGATGCGCGGCTCTGCGGTGGCATAACCATATTCAAAGGCCAGTACCGCCTCTTCTGACAGTACGGAGTCCCAGACTTTGAACTGGCCCTGACCGCTGTGCACGTGGTGCAGAGGGGTATAGGTTGAGCCGTTCGCCTGGTTATGCACTACCGCGTGACGATGGAAGAAGGTCCCGCGACCGGTATCTTCACCCGACAGTCGCACCGGAATGCCTTCATCAACCAGCGTGGCATATGCCAGGTTTTCCGCGCCGCCCCAGTCAAAGGCTTTCTCGCCTTCAGCCATCAGACGACGGTCGTTGTAAATCTTGGCAACACGCGACTGCACTTCCACCTCTTCAGGCACCTGGCTGATACGCAGCGCCAGCTCCTTCAGACGTTTCATGTCGACCTGAGCCGGGTAAGGTTCATCCCACTCATGGTTCAGGTAAGGTGACCAGGTAAAGGAGTGCAGGCTCATTGGACGCCATTCCGGCACCACGCAATCGCCCGCATCCAGCGCGTCACGATAGAGATTGACCATTTCGGTCGCATCTTCCTGCGTGGCAATGGCTTCACCTTCCAGACGGTCGGCATAGATTTTACGCGGCGTCGGGTGTTTTTTGATTTTCTGGTACATCAGCGGCTGGGTCGCACTTGGCTCATCCGCCTCGTTGTGACCATGACGGCGATAGCAGACCAGATCGATAAACACATCACGCTTAAAGGTGTTGCGATAGTCGAGCGCCAGACGGGTCACAAACGCGACCGCTTCCGGATCGTCAGCATTGACGTGGAAAATCGGTGCCAGCACCATTTTGCCGATATCGGTGCAGTAAGGGGTCGAACGCGCATCTTTCGGGTTGGAGGTGGTGAAGCCAACCTGGTTGTTGATGACGATGCGAACGGTACCGCCCACTTCATAACCGCGCGCCTGTGACATGTTCAGGGTTTCCTGAACCACGCCCTGGCCAATCACGGCCGCATCACCATGAATGGTGATCGGTAAGACTTTATTGCTGGCTGGCTCATCCAGACGATCCAGACGGGCACGTACTGAACCCATCACCACCGGGCTGACGATCTCCAGGTGAGACGGGTTAAATGCCAGCGCCAGGTGAACCAGGCCGCCTTCGGTTTCCACGTCAGAGGAGAAGCCCATGTGGTACTTCACGTCACCGGTGCCCAGATGCTCTTTGTGCTTACCGGCGAACTCGTCGAACAGATCCTGTGGCTTTTTACCCAGCACGTTGATCAGCACGTTGAGACGGCCACGGTGCGCCATACCCAGTACCACTTCACGGGTTCCGCTCTTACCGGCATGACGGATCATTTCGCGCAGCATCGGAACCAGTGCATCGCCGCCTTCCAGCGAGAAGCGTTTGGCACCCGGGAATTTCGCTCCGAGATATTTTTCCAGCCCTTCGGCCGCGGTCAGCTCTTTCAGGAAACCTTTTTTCTCTTCATTGCTGAAAGCTGCACGGCCCGCGACTGACTCAAGACGCTGCTGAATCCAGCGTTTCTCATCAGTGTTGTTGATGTGCATATATTCTGCACCGATCGAGCCGCAGTAAGTCTGAGTCAGCGCCTCGAACAGTTCGGCCAGCTTCATGGTCTCTTTGCCAATGGCAAAAGAGCCGACGTTAAAGCTTTCCTGAAAATCGGCCTCGGTCAGATCGTGAAAAGCGGGATCGAGATCGGCTACCCGGTCCTGTTTCCACAGACCAAGCGGGTCAAGATTAGCGTGCTGATGACCGCGGAAACGAAACGCGTTAATCAGCTGCAGCACTTTTACTTGCTTGGAGTTGGTTTCAGGATCGGAGACAGATGAGGTGTAACGAGATGCGTCTTTCGCCAGGCGACGGAAGTACTCACGTGTGGTGGAGTGAAACTGCTCAGGTTTCATTCCGGTGCCCGGTAACTGCTGGAACATCGAGCGCCACACTGCATCGACAGAGTCAGGATCGGTCAGGAAATCCTCATAGAGCTGCTCTATGTAAGACTGATTCGCGCCGGCCAGCCAGGAAGAGTCCAGCCAGGGCTTCATCGCGCTGTTCTGCATTGTGATCCCTTAAGCATTGCTATGCTTTTTTGAGGTTTCATTTGTTGCCGCTTTCGCGGTTTGCCGTAGTGAGTTCAGCGATACGAGCACTTTGCGCAGCGCGCGTGGCCCGTAAGGGAACCTTTGTAAACGTGGTAATCACCGCGCTTACAGAGGCTTCCGTAAAACACCGGGAACCTGAGGTTCCCGGCAGAAACTGCTTATGCGCCGCGCTGCAGCAGCATCGACTTGATATGGCCGATGGCGCGCGTCGGGTTCAGCCCTTTCGGACATACGCTCACACAGTTCATGATGCTATGGCAGCGGAATACGCTGAAAGCATCATTCAGATTGTCAAGACGCGCATCGGTTTCGGTGTCGCGGCTGTCAATCAGGAAGCGGTACGCGGCCAGCAGGCCAGCAGGACCGATGAACTTCTCAGGATTCCACCAGAATGATGGGCATGAGGTTGAGCAGCAGGCACAGAGTATACATTCGTACAGGCCATCCAGGTGTTCACGCTCATCCGGCGACTGCAGATGTTCACGAGCTGGTGGATTTTCCCCA
Source organism: Pantoea pleuroti (assembly GCF_014156615.1). Classification (NCBI taxonomy): domain Bacteria; kingdom Pseudomonadati; phylum Pseudomonadota; class Gammaproteobacteria; order Enterobacterales; family Erwiniaceae; genus Pantoea; species Pantoea pleuroti. Next base: position 493,454 of record NZ_SBFD01000002.1, read on the forward strand.
TTATTCAACAGGAAAGGCTTAATTTTCTCATACTGTGCATAAAACTGGCTCATGTCTACAACCAGGTCACGCACCACCGGTAAACCTGGCAGCGGACGGATAACAATTTTCTGTTTGCCGTTGCCCAGCGCCGAGACGGGCGTAATGCAGGCCAGTCCGTTTTTACCGTTCATGTTCAGGCCATCGGAACCGCAAACGCCTTCACGACAGGAGCGACGAAACGCCAGGGTCGGATCTTTCTCTTTCAGGCGAATCAGTGCGTCCAGCAGCATCATGTCGCGACCATCTTCCGCTTCCAGGGTGTAATCCTGCATGCGCGGTTTGTCATCGACGTCCGGATTGTAGCGATAAATTGAAAAATCGAGTCTCATGATCGTCTCCGAAATTAGTAGGTACGCACTTTCGGCGGGAAGGCCGCGCGCAGTTTCGGCTGCATGTTCACCTCACGGCGCGTCATGCTTTCGGTTTCCGGGACATAAAGACTGTGGCACAGCCAGTTTTCATCATCACGATCCGGGAAGTCGAAGCGACTGTGCGCACCGCGGCTTTCGGTGCGATAGTTAGCCGCTACCGCCGTGGCAAAGGCCGTCTCCATCAGGTTATCCAGCTCCAGGCACTCAATACGCTGGGTGTTGAAATCCGGTGAGCGGTCATCCAGACGCGCTGACTTCAGGCGCTGGCGAATCTCTTTCAGCTCTTCCAGACCCTGTGCCATCGCTTCGCCTTCACGGAATACCGAGAAGTTATTCTGCATGCAGCGTTGCAGCGCTTTACGAATCTCAACCGGATCTTCACCCGTGGTGTTGTTTTCCCAGCGGTTGAAACGCGCCATCGCCCCGGCGATCTCATCTTCTGTGGCATCACGCAGGTCGCCCTGCTCCTGAATACTCGCCAGCAGATGCAGACCCGCAGCACGGCCAAAGACCACCAGGTCGAGCAGTGAGTTACCGCCCAGACGGTTGGCACCATGCACCGATACGCAAGCGATTTCACCGACGGCGAACAGGCCTGGAATGACCACATCTTCGCCCTGCTCATTGACGCGCAGAGCCTGGCCGGTCACTTTGGTGGGAATACCGCCCATCATGTAGTGGCAGGTTGGAATGACCGGAATCGGCTCTTTGATCGGATCGGCGTGCGCAAAGGTGCGTGACAGCTCAAGGATGCCAGGCAGACGTGACTCAAGCACCTCTTTACCCAGATGATCCAGTTTCAGTTTGAGATGTGGACCCCACGGGCCATCACAGCCGCGACCTTCACGGATTTCAATCATCATTGAGCGCGCCACCACGTCGCGGCCCGCCAGATCTTTGGCGTTCGGCGCATAACGCTCCATGAAGCGTTCGCCATGTTTGTTCAGCAGATAGCCGCCTTCACCACGGCAGCCCTCGGTGACCAGCACGCCCGCACCGGCGATACCGGTTGGGTGGAACTGCCACATCTCCATATCCTGCACCGGTACGCCCGCACGCAGTGCCATACCTACGCCGTCACCGGTGTTGATGTGTGCATTGGTGGTGGACTGGTAGATACGGCCCGCGCCGCCAGTGGCCAGAATGGTCGCTTTCGCTTTGAAATAAACGGTTTCGCCGGTTTCGATGCAGATAGCGGTACAACCCACGACTGCGCCATCGGCGTTTTTCACCAGATCCAGTGCATACCACTCAGAGAAGATGGTGGTTTTGTTTTTCAGGTTCTGCTGATAAAGGGTGTGCAGCAACGCGTGACCGGTACGGTCAGCCGCAGCCGCCGTACGTGCCGCCTGCTCGCCACCGAAATTCTTTGACTGGCCACCAAACGGACGCTGATAGACACGACCATCTTCCAGACGCGAGAAAGGTAAACCCATGTGTTCCAGTTCCAGAATCGCTTCCGGGCCGGTTTTACACATATATTCAATCGCGTCCTGGTCACCGATATAGTCGGAACCTTTGACGGTGTCGTACATGTGCCATTCCCAGTTATCTTCATGGGTATTACCCAGCGCAACGGTAATACCGCCCTGCGCAGATACGGTGTGGGAACGGGTCGGGAAAACTTTAGATAACAGGGCACAGCTCTGGCCGCCCTGGGAGATTTGCAGTGCGGCTCGCATTCCTGCGCCACCTGCGCCGATTACCACGGCATCGAACTCTCTGATTGGCAAACTCATTTACACACCCCACACCACAACAAATCCATAAATCGCATACCATAACAGCGCCACGACAATCACAAACTGCAACAACAAGCGGGTTGGCAGTGATTTAACGTAGTCTGTTAACACCTGCCACATGCCAATCCAGCCGTGGATCAGAATGGAGAACAGCGTCAGCAGCGTGAACACTTTGGTGAATGCGGAAGCGAAGAAGCCACGCCACAGGTCATAAGTCAGCGTGTCTGTCATCACCACGAAACCGAGGATGTAGACGATGTAGAGCGTAATGAGAATTGCAGTTGCCCGCAGCAGCAGCCAGTCCTGAATGCCGTTGCGACCCAATGCGGATGCATTGCTTACCATACGAGGACTCCCGCCAGAATTGCCAGCACGACAGTGATCACAAAAGTCATATGAGCGGAACGCTTACCAACCTGCAGCGTTTCGGCCAGATAACCAAAATCCATCAACATATGACGAATCCCGCTCACCGCGTGATAGGCCAGCGCCGTTAAGATGCCCCACATGATGAACTTCGCGAAGAAGCCATCCATAATGGACGCAGCGTGCTGGAAACCTTCAGGAGAGGAGAGAGAGAGACCGAGCAGCCACAGCAGGATGCCAATGGCAACCAATGTGATTACGCCGGAAACGCGGTGAAGAATGGACGATATTGCAGTAACGGGAAACCGGATCGTCGAGAGATCCAAGTTGACAGGTCTTTGTTTTTTCACGGTTTTGCCCACACAGCTCTTTTTTATTTTGCTTCCTCCGGACCTGAGGCGGAGTCTAATCACAACGCGTGGCAGACTTTAACCGTCACCAAAAAAGCAACATCCAGTGTTAATTGACGCGGTAGTAAACGCTGGGTGGCTCCTGGTGTCAGGGTGTTCCGGAGACCTGCCTGGAGTATAGGAGGATCACATTCTGATTACAATTCCCCTACAAACTCTTTGGTATATTTTAGGTGGAACAGTGATCCTACTCACGATTTTCACAATTGATACAATTTTAATTATCTGATTTGACAATAGTTCAACAATTCAGTTACAAACTAAGCCTGTAAATTCCTATGATGCGCAAAAGTTATGGGGATACACTTTCCCCTAAGCGCAAGTTATGTAACATTGCGATAATGAGCATTAAAAAGCATCAGGTTATTGGTTACCAAGAAGTTATGTCCTGACCGGATCTTTAACAACCGCGATATGCAGCATGTCCATGGCTCACCGGTTCCCGCTGGGAACGCGCCGCTCACTCTGTACCCTGCACCCGTTTTATCCCCGCAGAGTGATACTGTGTAGTTTTGCCAACCGCAACATGAACGCGTTTCAGGTGTCTAAAGATCCTTACCTACATAAGGCGCTATGGAGACGAAAATGACAGATAAAAAAGTAACGCTAACCCTGCAAGATGGAACATCTATTGAACTGGACGTGCTGAAAGGTACGCTGGGCCAGGATGTCGTTGATGTCCGCACTCTGGGTTCAAGTGGCCTGTTCACCTTCGATCCCGGTTTTACGTCTACCGCGTCCTGCGAATCTGCAATCACCTTTATCGATGGGGATGAAGGTATCCTGCTGCACCGTGGTTTCCCTATTTCTGAGCTGGCGACCCACTCTAACTATCTGGAAGTCTGCTACATTCTGCTGAACGGCGAAGCACCAAACCAGAAACAGTTTGATGAGTTCCGCACCACGGTTACGCGCCACACCATGATTCATGAGCAGATTACCCGCCTGTTCCACGGCTTCCGTCGCGATTCGCATCCGATGGCGGTAATGTGCGGTGTTACTGGTGCACTGGCTGCGTTTTACCACGATTCGCTGGATGTAAACATTGAGCGCCACCGCGAAATCGCAGCGTTCCGTCTGCTTTCTAAAATGCCGACCATGGCAGCGATGTGTTACAAATATTCTATCGGCCAGCCGTTTGTCTATCCGCGCAACGATCTCTCCTATGCGGGTAACTTCCTGCACATGATGTTTGCCACGCCGTGCGAAGAGTACAAAGTGAATCCGGTGCTGGAACGCGCCATGGACCGCATCCTGATCCTGCATGCTGACCATGAGCAGAACGCCTCAACCTCTACCGTTCGTACCGCTGGTTCAAGCGGCGCGAATCCGTTTGCCTGTATCGCCGCCGGGATCGCCTCCCTGTGGGGACCGGCGCACGGCGGTGCCAACGAAGCGACCCTGCGTATGCTGGAAGAGATCAGCACCGTTGAGCACATTCCGGAATTTGTTAAACGCGCCAAAGACAAAAATGACTCTTTCCGTCTGATGGGCTTTGGTCACCGCGTTTACAAAAACTACGATCCACGCGCGACCGTGATGCGCGATACCTGCCATGAAGTGCTGAATGAGCTGGGTATGAAGGATGACCTGCTGGAAGTGGCGATGGAGCTGGAACACATTGCGCTGAACGACCCGTACTTCATCGAGCGTAAACTCTATCCAAACGTGGACTTCTACTCCGGTATCATTCTGAAAGCGATGGGTATTCCATCCTCCATGTTTACGGTGATCTTCGCGATGGCCCGTACTGTTGGCTGGATTGCACACTGGAAAGAGATGCACGACGAAGGCATGAAGATTGCCCGTCCGCGTCAGCTCTACACCGGTTATACCGAGCGCGAATTCAGCTCACAGCTGAAAAAGTAAGGCTCAGTGGATAGCGGAGAGGGATCTCCGCTCAGCCAGTTGAGAAGCCCACATAAGGGCGCATCTGGCAGCAATGAAGAAGTTTAACGCGCAGGGAACACGGTCAGAAGAGGAAAGCGTCCCGCGCCATGGACAAAAACGCCGGGAGCGTTTTTGAATAACGCAAAGCGTTTACCCGGCTACGGGCGCACCTCACGGATGAGGTGCGTAATCGCGCGGGCCGAGCAGGTCAGGGATGACGGCTTTTGCGTCTTTCCGATCTGACTGTGTTTCCTGAGCAGGCTCGATCTCACCGCAGACCAGAACTACACTACCCCGCTTTTGCTTTCTTCAAGTGCCTATCTCTGACAACCCGGACACCAGTAAAAAGGCCGTGATGAGAGCGTGCCCTTCTCAATCACCGTGCTGCAGCGCCGGCATTTTTTGCCCTGCCGATGAAACACCTCAAACTGAAACGCCGCTTCCTCATGATATTTCTTCATGGTTCCACGCATCCGATAGGCATGGCGAGGCACTGAAAGCAGCGCCTCGCTGAAAGCAGTCAGCTGATCGTTACTGAGATCCTGCGCCCGATGCTGCGGCAGCAACTGTGCCAGCCAGAGAATTTCGGCACGAAGATAGTTTCCCAGTCCGGCCAGAAAAGCCTGATCCAGCAGCAGACCACTGAACTGCCGCCGCCGGAAACGGGGTGACAGCAGCCGCTCTTTCACCTCTTCCACTGTCAGCGCGCTGTTCAGCACATCCGGTCCGATACGATTAAGAAACGGATGCGCCGCCAGCGTATCCGCGTTGAGCAGTTCAATATCTGAGGCGCTGTAGAGCAGAATCGCTTTGCCCGCCGTCGCCAGTCTCACCCGCAACTGACGGGTGGAATTGAGTTCGGTATCAGGTTTTACAATGCGCCAGACACCATAAAGCTGGTTATGGCTGTAGAGCGTCAGGCCATTGCTGAAATGAGTCAGCAGCGCTTTACCCCGCGTCTCAATCGCATTAACCTGCTCACCAATCAACGCTGGTTCATAGGTCTTGAGCTGTGGAAACGCGAACCACGCTTCCGTTAACGGCTGACCCACAATGGCGGCTTCAAGTTTATCCGCCACGCGACGAATTTCCGGTCCTTCAGGCATCGTTCATCCTCTTAATGGGTGGCGCCGCCAGCCTGTTTAATATCCTCGCCGGTCTCCAGCGTGACCTTTACCGCAATTTCCAGCGCCTGAATAATGGACGCCAGCGCCATGCTCGGTGCGCCAGGATGCTGCGCCGCCTGTTCAGGCAGATAAGGAATATGGATAAAACCTCCCCGCACCGGACTGTCATGCTGCTCAAGCCAGTGCAGCAGGCCGTACATTACGCGGTTACAGGTAAAGGTGCCCGCCGTTTGCGACACTGAAGCGGGAATCCCCGCTTCACGCACCGCCGCCACAATCGCTTTGATGGGCAGACGGGAAAAATAGGCTGCCGGGCCACCTGCTACAACGGGCTCATCCACCGGCTGATGACCGTCGTTGTCCGGGATACGGGCGTCATCGACATTAATACCAATACGTTCAACGGTAATATCGCTACGGCCGCCCGCCTGTCCCACCGACAGAATCGCATCCGGTTTCACCTCTTCCAGCGCCTGATTCAGCACATTGAGTACGTCGCTGAATACCACCGGCAACTGGCGGATCACTATCGTAGCCCCGCTAATCTGTTTGCCTTCCAGTGCGCGCACCGCTTCCCATGAAGGGTTAATCGTTTCACCGCCAAAAGGTTCAAAGGCGGTCATCAGGACAGTTTTCATGCAACCTCACAGGAACATCAGGAAATAGAGCAGGAAAATATTAACGATTAACAGTAGCACACCGGTCGGAATCTGAGCCTTGATCACCGCGTTACGATCGGGCAGTTCCAGCAGCGCCGCCGGGACGATATTGAAGTTGGCCGCCATCGGCGTCATCAGCGTGCCGCAGTAGCCGGAGAACATGCCAATTGCCGCCATTACTGCCGGATTTCCGCCGTGCTGCAACACCAGAATCGGGATGCCGACGCCTGCGGTGATAATCGGAAACGCCGCAAAAGCATTACCCATGATCATGGTTAACAGCGCCATCCCAACGGCATAGACGGTGACCGCGACAAAGCGATTATCCACCGCCAGCCAGGTTTCTGTCAGATGCGAAATCGCACTGCCCACGCCCGCGCTGGTAAACAGCAGCCCCAGCGTGGCAAGGATCTGCGGCAGGATAAAGGCCCAGCCAATCGAATCCAGCAGGCGACGGGTCTCCTGCATCGACTGCACCGGTTTCTCGTGGGTCAGTTTTAACGCCACCAGCCAGCCAATCACACAGCCGACCATCATTGAAAATAGTGTCACCAGCGTGGCGTGGTTACCGGGGCCGAACACCGCATCCTGCAAACCGGGAATATGGTTAAATGCCAGCACACCGACCACGGTCACGACCGGAATCGACAGTGCAGGCAGAAACAGTTTGTTGCGCAGACGCAGCGCACTGGCCTGTTTCTCTTCATCGCTGCGCTGATGATAGCGACCCAGCCTGACACCGCCAAATCCGGCAATCAGCGCCATCACCACCACAATGACACCGATGCCGATGTGCAGCATACGGGTGCCCGCCGCATCTGAACCCATCCAGGCGCTCATCAGTTGTGTCGTCCAGTCACCGACCAGAAAAACCAGGCCATACAAGGCCCAGAACAGGCCGGTGGTAAAGCGACGCGGATTCGCGCTGTCACGCCAGGAAAGCACCGCCACTACCAGCAGGATAATGCCCGCCAGCCACATCAGATATTGTTGCTGGAACATTACTCACCTCCTTTGGCTTTCAGCGCCTGACGGTTCAGCTGCTGCAGCTCTCGCGCCAGTTGCCGATCCAGCCGCACCAGACGTGCCGAGTGGATCAGGAACGCGGCGACGGCAGTCGGAATGCCCCATAAGGCGATGTGCAGTGGTTCGGTCTGAATCCCGGCTGACTCCTGCATAAAGTTATGCATAAAGATAATCGCGCCAAACGCCACGAAGATATCCTCACCAAAGAAGAGACCGACATTATCGGTCGCCGCAGACATCGCACGCAGCCGATGGCGCAGCTCAGGTGAGATCTCGCCATAGCGGCTTTCAGTTGCGCCTTCCGCCATCGGTGCCAGCAACGGACGCACCATCTGCGGATGTCCGCCGAGACTGGTTAACCCCAGCGCGGCGGTGATTTCGCGCACAAACAGGTAGACGATCAGCAGCCGTCCTGCAGTTGCCGTTTTGATCTGTGCAATCCACGCCTGCGCCCGCTCTTTCAGTCCGTGACGCTCCAGCAGGCCAATGACCGCCAGCGGCAGCAGCAGAATCAGCGGCAGGTTACGGGTGTTAAGAAAACCCGCCCCGAGCTTTTCCAGAATGTCCGCCAGCGGCATCATCGCGGCCAGACCGGTCACAAACCCGGCGACAATCACCACCAGCACCGGATTGAACCGTAACAGGAAGCCGACGACGATGGCGGCGATGCCCAGTAATGGCCAGAGATTTACTGCACTATCCATGGATTTCCCTCAGAGTTGAAAAACCCGGCATACGCCGGGCTAAGAGTGGTTATTCAGTTGCTGGTGACACGAATCTGCTGATCGGCAAATGCATCACGCAACCGCTGTGCAAATTGCAGGGCGTGCGCGCCGTCGCCATGTAAGCAGACGGTCTGTGCATTCACCGCAACCCATTCTCCGGTGATACTTTTGACTTTGCCCTGCTGCACCATCGTCAGCGTCTGACTGATAGCCTGCTGTTCATCTTCAATCAGCGCGCCCGGCTCGCTGCGCGGCACCAGCGCACCGCTGCTGAGATAGCCACGGTCGGCGAACACCTCTTCCCGTGTGCGTAGGCCGTAATGCGCCGCCGCACGAATCGATTCGCTGTTAGCCAGTCCCACTACAATCAGCTGGCTGTCGACCGCCCTGATGGCACGGGCAATGGCATCCGCCAGCACCGGATCGGCCGCTGCCTGGTTGTAGAGCATGCCGTGCGGTTTAACGTGAAGCAGCCGCGCTCCTTCGCTTTCCGCCAGACTTTTCAGCGCACCAATCTGGTAGATCATCTGGGCGTAGACCGTTTCCGGCGGCAGCTGCATGGCGCTGCGGCCAAAGTTCTCCCGATCGGGAAAAGCGGGATGTGCACCAATCGCGACGCCGGATGCCTGTGCCCAGCGCACCGACTGCAGCATGGTCTGCGCATCACCTGCGTGAAAGCCACAGGCGATGTTGGCGGAACTCACCAGTTGCAGCAGCGCCTGATCGCTGGCGCAGCCCTCGCCCAGGTCGGCGTTTAAATCAATTTTCATTGAGTCCCCACTTCATCTGGTCCAGTGCGCGTTGCTGATGCTGACGTGCCAGCATCGCTTCCGGCAGGGTGCAGTGAATAAAGTGAATCGGCTCACCCAGCCGGATTTGCGCCAGGTGATAGAGATCGGCTTCGATAACCGAGGCGATGCGCGGATAGCCGCCGGTGGTCTGGGCATCCGCCATCAGCACGATAGGCTGTCCGTTCGGCGGCACCTGAATCACACCCGGCATCACGCCGTGTGACAGCAGCTCGCGCGGACTCTCGCGCTCAAGCTTGCGTCCCTCAAGCCGGTATCCCATCCGGTTGCTTTGCGGGCTGAGTTTCCATGCGGTACGCCAGAACGCCTGCTGCGCTTCGCGGCTGAACTCGTGATATTCCGGGCCAGGTAATGCGCGGATGCGGTTGCCCCATAGCAGTTGCCGCACCCCGACTTTACGGTCAAACGTGCGGGTCGGTTTACCCAGCGGGAGCTGATCGCCATCCTGCAAGGTTCGCCCCTGAAATCCGCCAAATTTTGCTTTTAGATCGGTGCTGGCAGAGCCGAGCATCGCAGGGATATCAAAACCGCCCTGCACTGCCAGATAGCTGCGCATGCCGCGCTGCGGCATCGCCAGTGACAGGAGCTGCCCCCGTTTCACCGGCGTGCGCCAGCCCGTCCAGACCGGCTGTCCGTCAAGCTCCGCATGGCAGCCTGCACCGGTCAGCGCAAACCAGCCATCGCGGGTAAACTCCGCTTTGAACTGGCCGAGCACCATCTCCAGCACCGCGCTGTCGGGGTCATTGCCCACCAGCAGGTTGGCGGTGAACATCGCGGGGTGATCCAGCACGCCGCCAGGGCTGATGCCATACTGACGCCAGCCGTAACGGCCCGCATCCTGAATAGTGGCGGCCAGGCCGGCTCGCAGAATATTTAACATACGCCCTCCTGTTGCGGCACAAAGCGAACCCTGTCACCGGGACGGAGCAGCGTAGGCGGTTGCTGCAGGGGATCAAACAGCGCGGTGCGCGTCTGGCCAATCAGCTGCCAGCCGCCGGGCGAAGCCAGCGGATAGACGCCGGTCTGGCTGCCGCCGATGCCCACCGAGCCGGCGGGCACTGCAACCCTGGGCTCAGCACGCCGCGGAATGTGCAGGCGCGGATCAAGTCCGCCAAGATAGGGAAAACCGGGCTGAAAGCCGATAAAAAACACCACATAGTCGCTGCTGCTGTGCAACTCAACCACCTGACGGGGCGTCAGCGCGGCGTGTTCCGCCACGACCGTCAGATCGGGGCCAGACTCGCCGCCATAGATCACCGGGATCTCCACCTGACGCGACTCCGGCAACTGCGCTTCACTCTCTTCCCACCAGCGCTGAAGCCGCTCTATCGCGTCCAGCGCGCTCTGCTGGGGATCACGCAGGATCAGGGTGATGTTGTTCATGCCAGGGATCACCTCCAGCACGCTGGCATAGGCGTGCAGGCGCTGATTCAGTCCCCAGATTCGTTGCTGGCTCTCCAGTGAGACCGGCGGTTCCAGCTCCAGCACGACAGCGCGTTCACCCAATAAATAACACCGTGCTCGTTGCAACAGCTACCTCCCGCTCAGTTGAGATCGCGCCTGGCCGACCTGACCGGATGCCCGGTGCAGCCCATTGCTTATCTACGCAAAGCAAACAGTTATGCGAAAGTGACAGGGATGTGTCAACAGATTTAGGTCCTGCGCAGGCGCGCAGGACAAGGGAGAGTGTCAGGCAGGATTGGGAATATCGATGAAAGTCACATCAAGATCGTGGTGTTGCGCCAGCCAGTCGCCCAGCGCTTTTACGCCGCCGCGCTCGGTAGCATGATGGCCTGCGGCAAAGAAATGCAGCCCCTGCTCACGCGCGCTATGAATAGTCTGTTCAGAGACTTCACCGGTGATAAAGGCATCGACGCCCGCCGCCGCCGCCTGGTCGATAAAGCCCTGCCCGCCCCCGCTGCACCAGGCAATGCGACGGATCAGCGCTGGCGCGTTGTCACCACAATGCAGGGGTTCACGTCCCAGCCGCTCACCAATTCGGCGGGCCAGCTGTTCGCCGGACAGGGGCTCAGCCAGCTCACCCCAGAATACCAGCGGCATCACTTCGCCGCGCACTTCGATATCCAGCAGTTTCGCCAGCTGGGCGTTGTTGCCTAATTCAGGATGCGCGTCGAGCGGCAGGTGCCAGCCATAGAGATTGATATCGTTGGCCAGCAGGGTCCGCAGACGACGACGCTTCATGCCTTTAATCGCGGCCGGTTCACTTTTCCAGAAATAGCCATGATGGACAATAATCGCATCGGCCTGACGCGCCACCGCCTCATCCAGCAGCGCCTGACAGGCAGTCACGCCGGTGATAATCGTTTTGATCTCGCTGCGTCCCTCAACCTGCAAACCGTTGGGGGCGTAATCGCTGAAGCTGTGGCTGTCGAGTTGCTGATTGATCAGCGTCTCTAATTCGTAATGGTTCATTCAGGCTCCTTCGAGGCCTCAGGCTGCGCTTTTGGCGCGCTCAAAGGCGTCTAATGTCTTTTTACGTGCCACCTTATGATCCACGATTGGTGCCGGATAATCGAGTTTCTTATGATGCTTCTCCGCCCAGACATGTGGCTGGTGAATATCACTGTCAGGGACCCCGGCCAGTTCTGGCAGATAGTGACGGATAAAATCCCCCTTCTCATCGAAGCGCTCGCCCTGCGTGGTCGGGTTAAAGATGCGGAAATAGGGTGCCGCGTCCGTGCCGGTCGATGCCGCCCACTGCCAGCCGCCGTTGTTCGCGGCCAGGTCACCATCAATCAGCTGCTGCATGAAATAGCGTTCGCCTTCACGCCAGTCGATCAGCAGATCTTTGACCAGGAAACTGGCAGTGATCATTCGTAAGCGGTTGTGCATCCAGCCCAGCGCCTTCATCTGACGCATTGCGGCATCGACAATCGGATAGCCGGTTTTACCCGCTTTCCAGGCATCGAAATGTGCGTCGTTACGCTGCCATTCAACGTTTCGCGTCCAGTCGATAAACGGCTTATGTCGGCACAGCGCCGGCCAGGCAACCAGCAGATGACGGTAGAATTCACGCCAGATCAGCTCGTTCAGCCAGGTGAACGCGCGGCTGTTGTCCAGCGCATCGGGATGCTCATGCAGCACGCGATGCAGGCACTGACGTGGCGACAGTACGCCGGTCGCCAGATAAACCGACAGACGGCTGGTGGCGTCCAGCGCCGGAAAGTCGCGCTTAGCGGGATAGTCGATAACCGGTTGCGTGGCGAAATGGCGCAACCGCTTCAATGCCGCCGCTTCGCCTGGCGGAAACAGATCCTGATCAAAGTCTTCAGTTGGATAGTCAAAGGCGGGAATCGGGGTGGCTTTCAGCGGTGCGCCTTCGCGCGCTTTCGGCGCAGGCACGCATTCAGGCAGCCCCTGCTGCAAGCGGCGGACAAAGGCTTTGCTGAACGGGGTAAACACCTTATACATCGAGCGATCGCCACTCTGCACACTGCCGGGCGGCAGCAACAGGCTGTCATCGAAGCCCTGGCAAATCACGCCCGCCTGGTCGAGACGCTTTTCAGCCTCCGCATCGCGCTGGCGTTCATTAACTTCATACTGGTAATTGTAGAAGAGCTGATCGACCTGCTGCTTAGCGCAGAACTGCACCAGCGCATCAACACTGTCGCTGAAGGCGTGGCACGCCTGGTAGTGAAGCTCAATGCCCCGCTCCGCCAGCGCACGCTGCACCTGCAACAGGCTGGCGTGGATAAATGCTGCCTGCTTCGGTGACATCTCATGCTGCTGCCACTGTGCTGGCGTGGCAAGGTAGAGCGCAATCACTTTTGCATGGCTGTCGCGGCAGGCGGCGTGCAGCGCCAGATTGTCGTTGACGCGTAAATCGTTACGCAGCCAGACCAGATGGGTGGTCATACTCCTCCTGTATTACTGTCCGTAGCGTAAGCACAAGGCTTCGGGATAGGGATCGAAATAGCGTTGCTGGGCCAGCCACGGGTGCGGGTACTCCGCCATGTAGTGTTTGAGAATGGTAATCGGCACCAGCAGCGGTTGTGTGCCCTGACGATAGCGGTCAATCAGCGTTGCCAGCTCCTGGCGCTGCGGTGAACTCAGATGCGTGCGGAAGTAGCCCTGCACATGCATCAGCACATTGGTGTGATTGCGACGTGAGGCGGGGCGTGACATCAGTTCCATCATGCGATTGCGGTACTCAAAAGCAAAGGCGTCCAGCGACTCCCACTGGCTCATGGAGGCGACAAAGGGGCCCAGCTCGCGGTATTTTTCCTGCGAATGCGCCAGCATCATCAGTTTGTAACGGCTGTGGAAGGCGATCAGCCCCTGCCGGGTCAGGCCGTTTTCCCACATCTGATTAAATTCATGCAGCGCGCAGACACGACCGATAAAGTTCTCACGCAGGGCGGGATCGTGCAGACGACCATCTTCTTCCAGCGGCAGCCAGGGCATCTCGCGCTGCAGGAATTCAGTAAAAATGCCGGTGCCTGCTTTGCGGTTATTGTTGTTATCAGGCTCATAGACCCGCACCCGCTCCATGCCACAACTGGGTGATTTGGCGCAGAGGATATAGCCACAGAGGTGATGCAGCGATTTTACCCGCTCAGCAGACCATTCACGCATCTGCGTCGTAACCTCTTCTCCGCCATCTTTGCTGAAGCAAAGATGCAGCTCATCATCGCCCTGCTTCACCAGACGCAATGCCGGACGCGGCGTTGGCAGACCAATCGCCATCTCAGGGCAGATGGGCTCAAAACGGACAAATGGGGTGAGATCGTCGGTCGCAAAAGTAAGACGCTTATGCCCACCATCAAATCTGACGCGGTCGCCGAGCAGGCATGCACTGATTCCAACGGGGATTTTTTTGCTCATACTTGTACAACCTCCGAAATCTTGTAGAGGTTTAAGTGTAGCGTAAAATGGTCAGGAATAAAGGAGTAAAACGGGATTCCGGATCGCTTATTCTCAGAAAAAACGCAAAAAAAAGCCTGGTCAGTTGACCAGGCCTGTTTTGCAGCAGGGCAAATTACCAGAACGCGCCACCACTCGCTTCAGACTGCGCCAGCCAGACTGGCTTGGCGCTGGTCTTACACCAGACGCGGTGCAGGTAGCTGTAGAAACGTGCCCGATCCTGTCGAAACAGCATAACAGGGAGTGCCAGTACGCCGAGAAGAACCACCAGCGTACGTCGCGCAATAATTTTATAACGTGGATAGGCCCGATACATGGTTTCTCCTCCCGATAAGTGAAATAGTTTGAATGTGATCTGTGTTCAACTTTACGCCAGGTTGTGTAATTTTACTACTCATCTGACCACTTATTTGCCGCTATTTTTACTGTTTAAGAATTAACCTGTAATTAAGTTACAAAAAGGTTACCGCCTGGTTGCGTGAGCGTTGAAAGGGCTGGCCGATTATGGTCGCGGACGCCAGCATAAAATGTTGATAAAGTAGCGCTTCGGTCCCCACTCAAGGCAGGTATTGCGTGACCACGGTTTTGATCGTTGAAGATGAAAAAGAGATCCGGCGCTTTGTCCGGCTGGCGCTGGAAAATGAAGCCCTTAAGGTGTTTGATGCCGATACGCTGCAACGCGGACTGATTGAAGCGGCGACCCGCAAGCCGGACTTAGTGATCCTGGATCTGGGTCTGCCGGATGGAGATGGCACCGATTTCATTCGTGACCTGCGCCAGTGGAGCGCCATACCGGTGATTGTGCTGTCAGCGCGCAGCGATGAGCAGGATAAGATCGCCGCACTGGATGCGGGTGCAGATGACTATCTGACCAAACCGTTTGGCATTGGCGAACTGCTGGCGCGCGTCCGGGTTGCGCTGCGTCGTCATAGTGGCCAGCAGCCGGATGCCAGGGTGACGTTCGCCGACGTCAGCGTCGATTTCGCCGCACGACGGGTACAGCGCGGCAGCAGCGAGATTCACCTTACCCCGATTGAATTTCGTCTGTTGAGTATTCTGCTGAACAATGCCGGTAAGGTGCTGACGCAGCGGCAGTTGCTGAGCCAGGTCTGGGGACCCAATGCGGTGGAGCACAGCCACTATCTGCGCATCTATATGGGACATCTGCGCCAGAAGCTGGAAGCCAATCCGACACAACCGGCTCATCTGCTGACGGAAACCGGGATCGGCTATCGCTTTATGCCATAAAAAAAGGCGCCAGAGGCGCCTTCAGAGTGCTGATAAAGCCAAATCCTGTGAATCTCACCGCAATGAATAAATTAAAAGCGCAGGGAACACGGCCAGAAGAGGAAAGCGTCCCACGCCAGGGATGGCGTGGGCCGAGCGTGTCATGGATGACGGCTTTTGCGTCTTTCCGATCTGGCCGCGTTTCCTGAGCTAGCTACACGGCCTCACAGCGATGAAGGCCGCGCTTTACCAGCAGCTCTGAGGCGCGCGATGCGCCTCTTAATCTGCCCGACTAATCAGGCGTTTTTCAGCACTTCGCTGACAATCTCAACGGCTTCTTTCTCAATCTGCGCGCGGTGCTCAGCGCCCAGGAAGCTTTCACAGTAGATTTTGTAAGCGTCTTCGGTGCCTGAAGGACGGGCAGCAAACCAGCCATTCTCCGTCATCACTTTCAGACCGCCGATAGATGCACCATTACCTGGCGCGGCAGTCAGACGAGCGGTGATAGGATCACCCGCCAGGGTATCAGCGCTGACCATCTCCGGTGACAGCTTCGACAGCGCGGCTTTCTGCGCTGAGGTGGCTGATGCCTGCAGACGGTTGTAGCTTGGTGCGCCAAAGCGCGCTGCCAGTTCGTCATAGTGCTGCTGCGGATTTTTACCGGTTACGGCAGTAATTTCAGCGGCCAGCAGACACATGATGATGCCATCTTTGTCCGTAGACCACGGCGTACCGTCGAAACGCAGGAATGAAGCGCCTGCGCTCTCTTCGCCACCGAAACCGAAGCTGCCGTCATACAGACCATCAACAAACCATTTGAAACCAACCGGCACTTCCACCAGCTTGCGACCAATATCGTTGACCACACGGTCAATCATGGCGCTGGAGACCAGGGTTTTACCCACGGCAACATCCTGACCCCACTGTGGACGGTGCTGGAACAGATAGTTAATCGCCACCGCCAGATAGTGGTTTGGATTCATCAGACCCGCCGGGGTCACAATACCGTGACGGTCATAATCGGGATCGTTGCCGAACGCCAGATCGAATTTGTCACGGTAAGCCAGCAGGCCTGCCATCGCGCTTTCAGACGAGCAGTCCATGCGGACCACGCCATCTTTATCCAGATGCATAAAGCGGAAGGTCTGATCGACCGCGTCATTAACCAGCGTCAGATCCAGCTTGTAGTGCTCAGCAATACGCTGCCAGTAAGCAATACCGGAACCACCCAGTGGATCCACACCCAGCTTCAGGCCCGCTTTCTGAATCGCCGGGAAGTCGATAATCTCTGCCAGACCTTCAACATAAGGCTGGATCAGATCTTTCTCGACCACATGACCGCTGGCCATCGCCTGCTCCAGCGGCAGACGTTTCACCTCTTTCAGGCCATCTTTGATCAGCTGATTGGCACGATCTTCCACCACTTTGGTGACGTTGGTATCAGCAGGTCCGCCGTTAGGTGGGTTGTACTTGATGCCGCCATCTTCCGGTGGGTTATGCGACGGCGTAATCACGATGCCGTCAGCCAGCGCGCCACCCGCTTTGTTGTGCTCAAGAATCGCATTCGAGATCGCAGGGGTCGGCGTATAGCCATTATCCTGCTGCACAATCACATCAACGCCGTTCGCCGCCAGCACTTCCAGAACAGACAGGATGGCGGGTTCAGACAGCGCATGGGTGTCTTTACCGACGTAGCAAGGCCCGGTGATACCATTCTTTTTACGCTCTTCGGCAATCGCCTGAGCGATCGCCAGAATGTGCATCTCGTTGAAGCTTTGACGCCCTGCACTGCCGCGATGGCCGGAAGTGCCAAATTTCACCGCATGTTCCGGGTTCGCCACATCGGGCTGCAGGACATAATATTGTGACGTTAATTGTGCAACGTTAATCAAATCGCTCTGCTGGGCGGGTTGCCCGGCACGTGGGTGATTGGCCATTGGCGCTGCTCCCTGACGCTTAAGTTTTAAATGGTGCCGCAAACTTTCTCGGTCAGTTCCGCAGGGAACTGCATCGAGAGCATGATGTGTTCGATCATGCTGCATTTACGACCAGTATTGGTGTTGGTGATCACCCAGTACGGCGTGCCGGGCACATGCTTCGGCTTAGTATGGGTGCCATTCTGCAACAGCGTATGCTCGTCACCTGCAAAATAGACGCGAGTGCGGCCCTGCAGAGATGCAGTGGCTTCAGCAAAGGCTGCGGTATCAAGACGATAGAGCGTTGACAAGATAAGCATAAAGCGATTCACCGCCCGCTTCTGCTCCGCATATTCATCGGAAAGCAGCAGCTCACGCACCGCGCGGACACGATCCTGCGGGCGCGAACCCACAGACGCAGGCTGGGACTCTTTCGCTGCATCTTTGGAGGCTGGCTGTGCAGGCGAAGCGGGTGCAGTCTGACCAGCCGTGAACTTCAGCATACGACGCAGAATGTCGGATGCGCTTTCACCAATGTGTTGCGTGTGGCTGGCAATATAACGGTAGAGCTCTTCGTCAACTTCGATCGTTTTCATCTTATTCCGTACGGTTCTTTCTCATGACAGAACCACCTGTTTCCTGAAAAGCTCTGAGTATAGTCAGGCAATTCAAAGGGTGTGTGGGTTCTAACATCAGGATTATAAAGTTAAAGTCAGGCGGGTTGTTAGCAATCAAACGGTTTACGGGCAAAAGTCAGAATATGTCCTAATGCCGCCGGAACCGGCGCGCCTGAAAAGGTGAAACCATGATAACCTAAGCTCAGGTCTCAAACTTAAGAACTTTGCTATGATTTTGAACGCCCGTCTGCAAACTGAACAATCCCCTGCTGATTCTCTGCCCATCCTGCTTATTCACGGTCTGTTTGGCAGTCTCGATAACCTTGGCGTGCTGGCGCGCGGGCTGAAAGATGCCGGTCCGTTGCTGCAGGTGGATGTCCGCAACCACGGACTTTCACCACGTTCTGACGAGATGAACTACGCTGTAATGGCGCAGGATATGGTCGATACGCTGGATGCACATGGCATTGATCGCGTCGCGGTGATCGGACACTCGATGGGCGGTAAAATCGCCATGACCATGAGCGCGCTTTTGCCGGAACGCATTGAGCGCCTGGTGATGATCGATATCGCCCCGGTGGATTACCAGACGCGCCGTCATGATCAGATATTTGCCGGCATTCGTGCCGTCACCGATGCGGGCGTCTCATCCCGCAGCGAGGCGGCGAAGGTCATGCGAACGCTGATCGAGGAAGAAGGGGTGATCCAGTTCCTGCTGAAATCCTTCCAGGAGGGGGAGTGGCGCTTCAATGTCCCGGTGCTGTGGGATAACTACACCACGATCTCTGGCTGGCAGCCGGTTCCCGCCTGGAATCACCCGGCGCTGTTTATTCGCGGCGGCGACTCCAGCTACCTGGATAACAGCTATCGCGATGCGTTGCTGCAGCAGTTCCCGGCCGCTCAGGCGCATGTGATCGGTGGCGCAGGACACTGGGTTCATGCAGAGAAACCCGATGCCGTTTTGCGCAGTGTCCGTCGCTTTTTTGCGCTTTAAAAGCAAATAGATGGCGGTAAAGGTTTAGGATTGGCGTCCGGCGTAAGCGTGAAGTATGATGGCGCGCTAAAATTTTGCCGCGGGTCAGTTTTGCTGCGGCAATGGCCAATAATTTATAATCTGCGCGGTGAGTGTCTGGCGCCCGCCCCCATTCAGTTTTACTAAGCCATGGCAAAAGAACAGACTGACCGCACGACGCTCGATCTCTTTGCTGATGAGCGCCGCCCTGGTCGACCCAAAACCAGTCCGCTTTCGCGTGATGAACAGCTGCGCATTAATAAGCGCAATCAACTGAAACGTGACAAAGGACGCGGACTTCGTCGTGTCGAACTGAAAATGAACAGTGACGCCGTCGATGCACTCAATACGCTGGCAGAACAGCGCAATCTCAGCCGTAGCGAACTGATTGAACAGATGCTACTGGCACAACTCAAACTGGATTAATGCGGGCAAATCGCACGCAGAGGCAAATGTCGGGGCTTTAACCGTTCACCGGTTTTCTCTCGTCTGCTATTATTCGCTGAAATGTGCTGCGGCACACATCTCATCATCAGGATTTAAGAGGTTATTTTACTCATGGCACTCGTAGGCATCTTCTTCGGCAGCGATACCGGCAATACCGAAAACATTGCAAAAATGATCCAGAAACAGCTGGGTACAGATGTTGCAGAAGTCCATGACATCGCAAAAAGCACAAAAGAAGATCTGGAAGCGTTCGATATCCTGCTGCTGGGTATTCCGACCTGGTACTACGGCGAAGCGCAGTGCGACTGGGATGACTTTTTCCCGACGCTGGAAGAGATCGATTTTAACGGCAAGCTGGTTGCGCTGTTTGGCTGTGGCGACCAGGAAGATTACGCAGAGTATTTCTGTGATGCCATGGGCACGATTCGCGACATTATCGAACCGCACGGTGCCGTGATTGTCGGACACTGGCCAACTGAAGGCTACCACTTCGAAGCCTCGAAAGGCCTGGCCGATGACACCCACTTCCTGGGCCTGGCCATTGACGAAGATCGCCAGCCTGAGCTGACCAGCCAGCGTGTGGAGCAGTGGGTTAAGCAGATTTTTGATGAACTGCAGCTGAAAGAGATCATCGAAGCCTGATCCTGCCCGACTCAATGTGAGCGCCAGCTCACATTGAGGCAATGAAAATGCCTATAGAAATAATAGCCACATTTTTTTAACTTTCTCCGTTTAATCTGTAGAATACCCGCATCGATCTTCCGCTTATTTTCTCAGGCGGCAAGACTAAGTGATGTGCTAACAGACCTCTGTCAGAATCTTCCCCGGCCCGGTGACGAATCCCCAATAGCCCATGATGATTCAGACACGCCCTCTGGTTTTCATTTCATCGCTTCAGTTCTATAATGAGACGCAAATGAGAATGAGCACAGATCGACATTCAAGGCGATAAGCCACAAAAGTGAATATTAGTAACAGGACAAAATCCGCATGACTGACAACAACACCGCATTAAAGAAGGCTGGCCTGAAAGTAACGCTGCCCAGACTGAAAATTCTGGAAGTGCTTCAGGAACCTGAGTGCCATCACGTCAGTGCGGAAGATTTGTATAAACGCCTGATCGACATTGGCGAAGAGATTGGCCTGGCGACCGTTTACCGTGTTCTGAACCAGTTTGATGATGCCGGTATTGTGACTCGTCACAACTTTGAAGGCGGCAAGTCTGTCTTCGAACTGACGCAGCAGCATCACCATGATCACCTGATCTGCCTGGATTGCGGCAAGGTTATCGAGTTCAGCGACGAATCGATCGAAACGCGTCAGCGTGAAATCGCGACTCGTCATGGCATCAAGCTGACCAACCACAGCCTCTATCTCTACGGACACTGTACGCTGGGCGATTGCCGTGAAGACGAAACGCTGCACGACCAGTAACGCTGGCGCGGCCTGAAATAAAAAAACCGGTGAATTCACCGGTTTTTTTTCGTCTGTTTTCTGCCCTCAACTCAGGCGACCAGCGTCTCCTGCAGATAGCGCCAGCGTGGAATGGAGCTGCTGCAATCCAGAATGGCCAGCGAAATGCGGCTCTGGTTATTGCCGTTCATCATCTGCATTTCGCGATACTGTACGACGATCTCTTTTTCATGATGAGAGAGAATGACATGTTCACAGGTGGCAATGCGCATCCCTTCCCGCTGCCCTTGTAACTGCTGGAAAAGATCCTCGACCTCGTTCAGATTGTACTCTTTGCCCTTTGGGGTCACCATGCGAAATTCAGGATGAAAATAGGACATCAGCAGCTGGAAACTGTCGTCAGATCCGGCTGGCTGATTAAAAATACGTTCAATGAGCTGATGTAAAACGACGACACTGTGTTTGGCTTCCTGGGCGAGAACTGTCATTTTTTTTCCTTCTGTAACCCGCTTTGCAACCTCTGAGAGCGGATAGCCTACCTGAAAGCTGACAATTCACATCCTGAAATTGATTAATTTTTTTAAACTCAGATTACTCCCACAAAGCGGTACTGAACCGGTTGTGGTTAGTGCAGAATAAACGTCGGCGATGGTAAAAATCGGGGCAATAAAAAAGGGCGATAAATCGCCCTTTTGTCATTTTATGAGGTCGGCCTCAAAAAATTTATTCGCCCGTTTTGGTCCAGGTATCACGAAGACCGACGGTGCGGTTAAACACCAGTTGCGTCGGTTTAGAGTAAACGCTGTCGGCGCAGAAATAACCTTCTCGTTCAAACTGAAACGGTGTTGTCGGTTCCACATCGCGCAGGCTGGGTTCAACAAAGCCGTTTTTGATGGTCAGTGACTCAGGATTAATGACCGCCAGGAAATCCTCTGCAGCAGCCGGGTTTGGCACACTGAACAGACGGTCATACAGGCGGAACTCAGCTGGCTGCGCGTGATCCGCCGAAACCCAGTGAATTACGCCTTTAACTTTGCGGCCATCGGCTGGATCTTTGCTCAGCGTATCAACATCGCTGGTGCAGTAGATGCAGGTAATGTTGCCCGCTTCATCTTTGGCGACCCGCTCAGCACGAATCACGTAGGCGTTACGCAGGCGGACTTCTTTGCCCAGCACCAGACGCTTATATTGTTTGTTCGCCTCTTCACGGAAATCCGCGCGATCGATCCAGATCTCGCGGCTGAACGGCACTTCACGCGTGCCCATCTCCGGTTTACCCGGATGATTTGGCATGGTGACGATTTCGCTATGGCCTGCTGGCAGGTTTTCGATCACCACTTTAAGCGGATCTAAAACCGCCATGGCGCGGGGCGCATTCTCGTTGAGATCATCGCGGATACAGGACTCCAGCGAGGCCATCTCCACGATGTTATCCTGCTTAGTCACGCCAATACGACGGCAGAACTCACGGATAGAAGCGGCGGTGTAACCACGACGACGCAGACCTGAAACGGTCAGCATGCGCGGATCGTCCCACCCTTCTACGTGCTTCTCGGTCACCAGCTGAGTGAGTTTACGTTTCGACATCACCGCATACTCCAGATTCAGGCGCGAGAATTCATACTGACGCGGATGAACCGGAATAGTGATGTTGTCCAGCACCCAGTCATAGAGACGGCGGTTGTCCTGGAACTCCAGCGTACAGAGCGAGTGCGTAATGCCTTCCAGCGCATCGGAGATGCAGTGGGTAAAGTCATACATCGGGTAGATGCACCACTTATTGCCGGTCTGGTGATGTTCCGCGAACTTGATGCGGTAAAGCACCGGATCGCGCATCACGATGAAATTAGAAGCCATGTCGATTTTAGCGCGCAGACAGGCGGTGCCTTCGGCAAACTCACCGTTTCGCATCTTCTCAAACAGCGCCAGATTCTCTTCCACACTGCGATCGCGATAAGGGCTGTTTTTACCCGGCTCTTTCAGGGTGCCGCGATATTCACGAATCGCATCCGGACTCAGTTCATCAACGTAGGCCAGCCCTTTGGAAATCAGCTCGATGGCATAGTTGTAGAGCTGATCGAAATAGTTTGATGAGTAACAGACCTCACCGCTCCACTCAAAACCCAGCCACTGAACGTCACGCTTGATGGATTCAACGAATTCCATATCCTCTTTAACCGGATTGGTATCGTCGAAACGCAGGTTGCATTGCCCATGATAATCCTGGGCGATGCCAAAATTCAGACAGATCGATTTCGCATGACCAATATGCAGATAGCCATTGGGCTCCGGCGGAAAACGGGTATGCACGCTGCTGTGCTTACCGCTCGCCAAATCTTCGTCAATGATCTGACGAATAAAGTTAGTTGGGCGGGCTTCAGCCTCACTCATCTCAAAAATCCTCAATACGAATAACGGGTGATTTGTACCACGAAGTAACGGAGTATGATCCACAAAGCGTCTGAGGGAAACAACCGTTTGTTAAGCCTTTAAAACAAAAAAGGCAGGAATCGCTTCCTGCCTGTGGGGTTCTGTTGCGGGGATTAGCCTTTCACTTCATACAGCGGGGTTTCCCCTGCTATCACCTGACCCTGTGCCAGTAAAGTCAGACCGGCGAAATCGTCGCTGTTGCTGACCACGACCGGACTCACCATTGAGCGGGCATTGGCGTTAAGGAATTCAAGGTCCATCTCCAGTACTCGCTGACCGGCGACCACGCTGGCCCCCTCTTCAACCAGACGGGTGAAGCCTTTACCTTCCAGCGCCACGGTATCCAGCCCCATGTGCACCACAATCTCCACGCCATTTTCGGTTTCCAGACAGAAGGCGTGATTGGTGTTAAAGATTTTCACCAGCGTACCGGCAATCGGTGCCACTACCCATTTGTCGCTGGGTTTGATCGCCAGACCGTCGCCCACCGCTTTGCTGGCAAAGGCTTCATCCGGCACATCATCCAGCGCCACGACTTCACCGCTGACCGGCGCCAGCAGCGTGGCGATGACCTGCTTCTCACTGTTCAGCACCGCCTGCGGTTTAACATCCGGCTCGGCCGGCGCACTGCTGGTAGCCGCTGCAGCGACCGGACCTTTGGTCAGCACTTTTTTCATGGCCGAGGCGATGCTTTCTGCCTGGGTACCTACGATGATCTGTACGCTCTGTTTGTTAAGACGGATCACGCCGGACGCGCCAAGACGCTTAGCAACCGCCTCATTCACCTGCGCCGAGTCATTCACGTTAAGACGCAGACGGGTGATACAGGCATCGATGCTGGTTAAGTTAGCTGAACCACCAATCGCCCCAATGTAGCGGCGCGCCAGTGACTCTGTGGCACTTTCACCGCTATCCGTTTTATCAACGTTAACGTCATAACCATCTGTTTCATCACCATCAACCGCCAGCTCGCGGCCCGGCGTCATCAGGTTGAATTTTTTGATGGTAAAGCGGAACACCACATAATAGATAACGAAGAAGACCAGACCCTGCGGGATAAGCATGTACCAGTGTGTCGCCAGCGGATTACGGGTCGACAGCACCATATCCACCAGCCCGGCGCTGAAACCAAATCCGGCAATCCAGTGCATGCTGGCAGCGATGAAGACAGAAATACCGGTCAGGACGGCGTGGATCAGATAAAGCACGGGTGCCACGAACATGAAGGAGAACTCCAGCGGTTCGGTAATACCCGTAAAGAAGGCAGCAAACGCTGCGGCCAGCATGATACTACCGACTTTGACGCGGTTCTCAGGACGCGCACAGTGGTAGATAGCCAGCGCAGCACCCGGCAGACCAAACATCATGATCGGGAAGAAGCCCGCCTGATAACGACCGGTGATGCCGACGGTTGCCGATCCATCAGCCAGTGACTGTGCACCGCCAAGGAATTTAGGAATGTCATTAATGCCCGCAACATCGAACCAGAACACCGAGTTCAGGGCGTGATGCAGACCGACCGGAATCAGCAGGCGGTTAAAGAAGGCGTAGATACCGGCACCGGCAGAACCGAGCTTCTGGATATGTTCACCAAAGCCGACCAGACCATTAAAGATAACCGGCCAGATATACATCAGGATAAAGGCGA
Source organism: Pantoea pleuroti (assembly GCF_014156615.1). Lineage (NCBI taxonomy): Bacteria > Pseudomonadati > Pseudomonadota > Gammaproteobacteria > Enterobacterales > Erwiniaceae > Pantoea > Pantoea pleuroti. The sequence goes on from NZ_SBFD01000002.1 coordinate 518,215, forward strand.
CCAGGATCATCAGGAACGAGACCAGAATCGGCACCAGTCGCCGTCCGCTGAAGAAGGAGAGTGCTTTCGGCAACTCGACGTGGCTGAAGCGGTTATAGACCTCCGCCGACAGGATACCGACCAGAATACCGACAAACTGGTTATTAATTTTGCCAAACGCCACAGGCACCTGGTCAACCGGCATCTTCTGTATCATCGCCACCGCGGCCGGTGAGCAGAGCGTGGTGACCACCAGGAATCCGACAAAACCGGTCAGGGCTGCCGCACCATCTTTATCTTTCGACATGCCATACGCGACACCAATCGCAAACAGTACTGACATGTTTTCGATGATGGCAGCACCAGATTTGATCAGTAGCGCCGCCAGCGCATTACCTGCGCCCCAGCTGTCTGGATCGATCCAGTAGCCCACGCCCATTAATATCGCTGCTGCTGGCAGGGTTGCTACCGGCACCATCAGTGCGCGCCCCACCTTTTGTAAGTAACCTAACATATCCCCTTCCCCCTATGAGCCTGACTTATCCCTTTGCGCCGCTTAATGTTGTTATGTCAGCTGCAAAGATCGTTAATACACTTCATATCACGCAGCGAAGTGTAATGATAAATTAATTCGCCTCGCAAATTAAAAGCCTGGTAAATGTGATTTTTATCACTAAAAAACATCGTTTCATACGGCAACATCTGGCTATGACCGTAAACTTATTTTATGATCCGAAATATTGAATTATGCGCCGCCCGTGGCGACAATGAATCATCTGTTCAGATTGGTGACTCACGCAACGGCTTAGCCATCCCCTTTCTATTTTCAATTGAGGTGAAACATGAGACTGATTCCTTTAGCGACACCAACCCAGGTGGGAAAATGGGCCGCCCGACATATTGTTAATCGTATCAATGCGTTTAACCCGACGGCGGATAAACCTTTTGTCCTGGGTCTGCCAACCGGCGGTACGCCACTGGAAGCGTACAAGCACCTGATTGATATGCACAAAGCGGGCCAGGTCAGTTTTAAAAACGTCGTGACGTTCAATATGGATGAATATGTTGGCCTGCCAAAGGAGCATCCCGAGAGCTATCACAGCTTCATGTATCGAAATTTCTTCGATCACGTTGATATTCAACCGGAAAATATCAACCTGCTGAATGGTAATGCCCCCGATATTGACGCAGAATGTCGTCAGTACGAAGAGAAAATTCGCGCGCTGGGTAAAATTCACCTGTTCATGGGCGGCGTCGGCAACGACGGTCATATCGCCTTTAACGAACCGGCTTCCTCGCTCGCTTCCCGTACCCGCATTAAAACCCTGACCCATGACACCCGCGTGGCGAACTCCCGCTTCTTTAACGGTGATGTTGATCAGGTGCCTAAATATGCGCTGACGGTCGGCGTCGGTACGCTGCTGGATGCAGAGGAAGTGATGATTCTGGTTACCGGCCATGTTAAAGCGCAGGCATTACAGGCGGCGGTTGAAGGCAACGTTAATCATATGTGGACCATCAGCTGCCTGCAGCTGCACGCGAAATCGGTGGTAGTGTGTGATGAGCCGGCCACCATGGAACTGAAAGTGAAAACCGTGAAATATTTCCGCGAAATGGAAGCGGAAAATATGAAAGGCGTGTAACAGAACATTGTCATGCCCTGCTGTTACGCTGAGTGGCAGCAGGCCAGGACGGGAGAAGAGAGATGTACGCATTAGTTAACGGTCGAATCTACAGTGGCCATGAGGTTCTGGATAATCACGCGGTGGTGGTTACCGATGGGCGTATTGCGCGCGTCTGTCCGCGTGAAGCGCTCCCGGCGGATATTGAGCAGCGGGATATGGCAGGGGCGAATATTGCGCCAGGCTTTATCGATCTCCAGCTCAATGGCTGCGGTGGCGTGCAGTTCAACGACAGCCTTGAGGCGCTCAGCATTGAAACGCTGGAAACGATGCAGCGCGCCAATGAAAAGTCTGGCTGCACCAGCTTTTTACCGACGCTTATCACCAGCAGCGACGCCCTGATGAAACGGGCGATTGAAACCATGCGCTCTTACCTGCAGAAACACCAGAATCAGGCGCTGGGTCTGCATCTGGAAGGGCCCTGGCTGAGCAAAGCGAAAAAAGGCACCCACGATCCGGCGCTGATTCGCCTGCCGGATGCGGCAATGGTGCAGTACCTGTGCGACAACGCGGACGTCATCACCAAAGTCACGCTTGCCCCTGAAAATGCGGGTAGCGATGTGATTCGTCAATTGACTGATGCCGGGATTATTGTCTCAGCCGGTCACTCGAATGCGACCTATGAAGAGGCTAAAGCGGGCTTTTCTGCTGGTGTGAGTTTCGCGACGCACCTCTACAACGCCATGCCCACCTTTGCCGGACGTGAACCCGGGCTTATCGGTGCGCTGTTTGATTCTCCTGATGTATACTGCGGCATTATTGCGGACGGTTTACATGTACATTACGCTAACCTGCGCAATGCAAAACGCATTAAAGGCGACAAACTGGTGCTGGTCACGGATGCCACTGCACCGGCTGGCGCAGACATAAGCGAGTTTATTTTTGCAGGCAAAACAATCTATTATCGCGATGGGCTCTGTGTCGACGAAAACGGTACATTAAGTGGTTCTGCCCTGACGATGATTGAAGCGGTACAAAACAGCGTTGAACATGCAGGGATCGCACTGGACGAAGCGTTGCGCATGGCAACACTCTACCCGGCACGGGCGATGGGCGTGGAAAGGCAGTCAGGCTCGATCGAAGCAGGAAAAATCGCGAACCTGACTGTGTTTACGCGCGACTTTAAAATCATAAAGACGTTTGTCAACGGAGACGACGTCCTGAGCGAGTAAGCACTGAATGACCACTGGCGGCCAGTCACAAATAGGAAATGTCGATCTTGTTAAGCAACTCAATAGCGCAGCGGTTTACCGGCTGATTGATCAACAGGGGCCGATATCGCGCATTCAGATTGCCGAACTTAGCCAGCTCGCGCCCGCCAGCGTCACCAAAATTACCCGTCAGTTGATTGAGCGCGGCCTGATCAAAGAGGTAGACCAGCAGGCGTCTACCGGTGGTCGCCGCGCCATCTCCATTATCACTGAAACCCGCCATTTCCATACCATCGGCGTCCGCCTCGGACGCAACGACGCCACCCTGACTCTGTTTGACCTCAGCGGTAAATCGCTGGCGCAGGAAGATTATGCGCTGCCGGAACGCACTCAGGAGACGCTGGAACATGCGCTGTTTAACGCCATCAGCAGCTTCATTGAGCAGCACCAGCGTAAAATTCGCGAGCTGATCGCGATTTCAGTGATCCTGCCTGGGCTGGTCGATCCGATTAACGGCGTGATCCGCTATATGCCACACATCTCTGTCAGCCGCTGGCCGCTGGTCGCCAGCCTGAAAAAACGTTTTAACGTTACCAGTTTTGTGGGTCATGATATTCGCAGCCTGGCGCTGGCCGAGCACTATTTCGGTGCAAGCCGCGACTGTGCTGACTCGATTCTGGTGCGTTTACACCGTGGCACGGGGGCCGGCATTATTGCCAACGGCCATATTTTTCTCGGCAGCAACGGCAACGTTGGCGAGATCGGCCATATTCAGGTCGACCCGCTTGGCGAGCGCTGTCACTGCGGCAACTTTGGCTGCCTTGAAACCATTGCCGCCAACGGCGCCATTGAAAATCGGGTTCGGCATCTGCTGAATCAGGGCTATCCCAGCGTACTGACGCTGGAGGCGTGCCAGATATCCCACATCTGTAAAGCAGCCAATCAGGGTGATGCACTGGCCTGTGAAGTGGTTGAGCACGTTGGCCGTTATCTTGGCAAAGCTATCGCCATCGCGATCAACCTGTTTAATCCGCAAAAAGTGGTGCTGGCGGGTGAGATCACTGAAGCAGAAAAAGTGCTGCTGCCCGCGATTGAGGGCTGCATTAATACTCAGGCATTAGAGGCCTTCCGTAAAAATCTGCCGGTCGTGCGTTCCACCCTGGATCATCGTTCTGCTATCGGTGCCTTTGCGCTCGCTAAACGTGCCATGCTTAACGGCATTCTGCTGCAACATCTTCTGGAAGACTAAGAGCCTATCCCAGTAGGCGTAATTGGTGCAGGCAGTCTGGACACGGACAGCGCGGAACAATCCGTAGTACGTGAGGATGACTCGCTGTGCTCGCCCCTTCAGGGCCGCCCTGACGGGCGTTCAGGTTGCTAAAGCAGCCTGTGTGAGCACTGCCCAGGTTCAGAATGACAAATAAAATAGCCTAATGAGATAGGCTCTAAGCTAACCCGCTGCTGTGGCGGGCCACATCGGATCTGACTATGACCATTAAAAGCGTAATTTGTGATATTGATGGCGTGCTGATGCACGACAACACGGCCGTTCCCGGCGCACAGGAGTTTTTACAGCGCATTCTGGCCAAAGAGATGCCGCTGGTGGTGCTGACTAACTATCCCTCGCAAACCGAGCAGGATCTGGCTAACCGTTTTGCCTCGGCCGGTGTCGAGGTTCCCGATTCCGTTTTCTATACCTCCGCAATGGCAACCGCCGACTTTCTGCGCCGTCAGGAGGGCAAAAAGGCGTATGTAATTGGTGAAGGCGCACTGATTCATGAACTCTACAAAGCGGGCTTTACCATTACCGATGTGAATCCCGATTTTGTCATTGTCGGAGAGACGCGCTCGTTTAACTGGGACATGATGCATAAAGCGGCTTTCTTCGTGGCTAATGGCGCTCGCTTTATTGCCACCAACCCCGATACCCATGCGCGCGGTTTTATTCCTGCCTGTGGCGCGCTCTGTGCGGGTATTGAGAAGATATCAGGCCGTCGCCCGTTTGTTGTCGGCAAACCCAGTCCCTACATCATGCGTGCCGCACTGAACAAAATGCAGGCCCACTCGGAAGAGACCGTGATTGTCGGTGACAATCTGCGAACCGATATTCTGGCCGGTTTTCAGGCGGGTCTGGAGACGGTGCTGGTGCTCTCCGGCGTCTCGACGCTGAGTGATATTGATGCCATGCCGTTCCGTCCGGACTGGATCTACCCTTCTGTGGCCGATATCGACCTGTTCTGATTCATTTCTCTTATGACGCATCTGGTTAATCTGTGATGCGTCACCCCTTTTTGCGCTATATCTCTCACTTTTACTGCCTGATTTCTGCTCACAAAAGCTATTTTATTGCTGATCCATCAACAAAATGGCTTTAAAATTATCGTTTATTCAATTTTATTGCCATGCAAGCAATATTTTTATCAGTAAATCACGATTCCTCTTGCATTGAATGCACCAAATAGCGCATTTTCTTATGTATCACGCAGCATCAGGCTGCCGGACAAACGCAAAAGATAACATCGCCGTAAGGTGAGCTCAGGAGTCAGTTATGTGTTCAATTTTTGGTGTGCTGGATCTGAAAACCGATCCTGTTGAGCTGCGCAAAAAAGCGCTGGAATGTTCACGCTTAATGCGTCATCGCGGCCCGGACTGGTCAGGCGTCTACGCCGATGACCATGCTATTCTGGCGCATGAACGTCTCTCAATTGTTGACGTTAACAATGGCGCACAGCCGCTGTACAACGCCGATCACACCCACGTACTGGCAGTTAACGGCGAAATTTATAACCATCAGGCACTGCGCGCTGAACTCAGCGATCGCTACGCGTTTCAGACCGGTTCTGACTGTGAAGTGATTCTGGCGCTCTATCAGGAGAAAGGTGTCGATTTCCTCGATGAGCTGGAAGGCATGTTCGCCTTTATCCTCTATGACACCGTTAAAAAAACGTACCTGATTGGTCGCGACCACATCGGCATCATCCCGCTCTATATGGGTAACGATGAGCATGGCAACCTGTTTGTTGCTTCAGAAATGAAAGCGCTGGTGCCTGCCTGCCGTTCAATCAAAGAGTTCCCGCCGGGAAGCTACCTCTCCAGCACCGATGGCGAGATCCGCCGTTACTGGCAGCGCGACTGGATGGAATATAAAAACGTTGAGCACAACACCACCGACGCCGCTGGCCTGAAACATGCGCTGGAGGAGTCCGTGAAAAGCCACCTGATGTCAGATGTGCCTTACGGCGTGCTGCTGTCAGGCGGTCTGGACTCTTCCATCATTTCAGCCGTGACCAAGCGTTACGCGGCGAAGCGGGTTGAAGATCAGGATAAAAGTGATGCGTGGTGGCCACAGCTGCACTCCTTCGCGGTAGGGCTGGAAGGGTCACCCGACTTAAAAGCGGCGAAATCTGTGGCGGAGCATCTGGGCACCGTACACCATGAAATTCATTTCACCGTGCAGGAAGGTCTGGATGCCATTCGCGATGTGATTTATCACATTGAAACCTATGACGTCACCACTATTCGTGCCTCTACGCCAATGTACTTAATGTCGCGTAAAATTAAAGCGATGGGCATTAAGATGGTGCTGTCGGGCGAAGGCGCAGATGAAGTCTTCGGCGGCTATCTCTATTTCCATAAAGCGCCAGACGCCAAAGAGTTCCACGAAGAAAACGTACGTAAACTTCAGGCGCTGCATATGTTCGACTGCGCCCGTGCCAACAAAGCGATGTCCGCCTGGGGCGTTGAAGCCCGCGTACCGTTCCTGGATAAAAAATTCCTGGATGTAGCGATGCGTATTAACCCGGCCGATAAAATGTGTGGCAGCAACGGTAAAATGGAGAAGCACATTCTGCGTGAATGTTTCTCCTCTTACCTGCCGGAGAGCGTGGCGTGGCGTCAGAAAGAGCAGTTCTCGGATGGCGTGGGCTACAGCTGGATCGACTCACTGAAAGAAGTGGCTGCGAAGCAAATCAGCGATCAGCAGCTGGCTACCGCTCACTTCCGCTTCCCGTTCAACACGCCGGGTTCGAAAGAAGCCTATCTCTATCGTGAGATCTTTGAAGAGCTGTTCCCGTTGGCGAGCGCGGCAGAGTGTGTGCCTGGCGGTCCATCGGTCGCCTGTTCTTCTGCCAAAGCGATTGAATGGGATGAAGCGTTTAAAAACATGGACGATCCCTCTGGTCGTGCCGTGGGTGTGCATCAGTCAGCCTATAAATAAGCCGGCAGAGAGCAGCCAGAATGGGCCCGCTGCGGCCCATTTTTTTTACGATTAGCGTTGTATTCACTGAAAAATTGCCGAATAAACATCCAGGCTGGTTATAAGCCAGTCAAACAGCGATTATCTGGCAAAAAACGGTAAAAAAATTGTTGACGCTGTCTGGTCAACTCCGCATAATGCGCCCCGCAACGCCGATGAAGGTAACGCGAAAAAAAGATGGCTACGTAGCTCAGCTGGTTAGAGCACAGCACTCATAATGCTGGGGTCACAGGTTCGATTCCCGTCGTAGCCACCATCTTTTTTTGCGGGAGTGGCGAAATTGGTAGACGCACCAGATTTAGGTTCTGGCGCCGCAAGGTGTGCGAGTTCAAGTCTCGCCTCCCGCACCATTTCATTATTCGGCAGCGTGGATGGGATATCGCCAAGCGGTAAGGCACCGGTTTTTGATACCGGCATTCCCTGGTTCGAATCCAGGTATCCCAGCCAATTTCGATGATTCTCGAGGCTGAGAACGGACGAATGGGATATCGCCAAGCGGTAAGGCACCGGTTTTTGATACCGGCATTCCCTGGTTCGAATCCAGGTATCCCAGCCATCATTGAAATGCAGTACAATTTGGCTACGTAGCTCAGCTGGTTAGAGCACAGCACTCATAATGCTGGGGTCACAGGTTCGATTCCCGTCGTAGCCACCATATAATTGGGGTGTCGCCAAGCGGTAAGGCACTGGTTTCTGATACCAGCATTCCGGGGTTCGAATCCCTGCACCCCAGCCATACAAAAGACAATTTGAAAAACACCATTATTGGGGTGTCGCCAAGCGGTAAGGCACTGGTTTCTGATACCAGCATTCCGGGGTTCGAATCCCTGCACCCCAGCCAAATTGCACAACCTGGCCCGCTTTTGCGGGCTTTGTTGTTTTTGTCGTTCCCCTTCCTGATTGCAGGCCCGCCGTGCGGCGAGCCAACATGCGCAATCTGCTATAACCCCAGCGCGTAGCGCAATACCTGCCGCTTCAGTACCCCGGAATGTTCGGCGGCAATCAATCCGAGATTACGTGCAAACCGCAGCGGTGCCAGCTGATTGCTGAAGGCAAAATAGAACAAATCCATGCCGCCCTGCATCAGCATATTGTCTTTACGACGTTGCCGGTGATAGCGCTGCAATACGCGCTCGGATGCCCAATCCTCCGCCGCACCGCGCGCGCTGACCAGCACATTAATCAACGCATCAATATCGCGATAGCCCAGATTCACGCCCTGCCCGGCCAGCGGATTAATGGTATGCGCGGCATCACCGACCAGCGCCAGTCCTGGCAGGACATACCGTGAAGCGTGACGCCGCACCAGCGGGAAACCGCCCGCTGCGTGGGCTTTAAAACGTCCCAGCCGCGCCGGGAAGTGGCTGGCTATCTCTTTTTCCAGCTGGGCCATCGGCATCGCCTGTAGCTGGCGGACTCTTGCAGGCGCGTCATACCAGACCAGTGAGGCCCGGTTGCCATACAGCGGCAAAAAGGCGCGCGGTCCCTGAGGCGTAAAGTGCTGCCAGGTCGCATCGCCTGCCGGATGTTCGCAGGTCACGCTGATCAGTAAACAGGATTGCGCATAGCTCCAGCCATGAATACCGATCCCGGCCATCTGTCGCACCTGAGAGTTCGCGCCATCAGCCCCAACCACCAGGCGGGCGTGTAAGGCAACGCCGTCGTTAAGGTCGATGCGCCAGCCGCCATTTTCTGGCTGCAGGTTCTCCAGTGTGGCCGGGCAATAGCAGGTCACGCCCAGCGACTGCATCTCCTCCCATAACGCCCGCTGAAGCACGCTGTTCTCGACCATAAAGCCCAGCTCGGGCAGCCCCAGCGAGGCCGCATCAAAACTCACCTGCGCCGTCTGCCACTCCCAGGTTTCCAGCCTGCGATAGGGCGCGCTGCGCATCGCCTCTACCCGAGGCCAGACGTTGAGCTGCTTCAGCAGTCCCACCGAGGATGAGCCAATCGCCGAAATTCGCAGATCGGGATCGCTGTCGGCATCAAAAGGAGCGGGTTCGGCACGCTCAATCACCGCAACGCGAAAATGTTGCTGCGTCAGTCCACATGCCAGCGCCGCACCGACCATGCCACCGCCAACAATCACTACATCAAACTGATTATCCTGCATTGCTTATGTCCCTCTCTTATTCCCGCCAGCCTGCGCAACACGGGTCTGAATAAAGCAAAGTGTACCGGAAAACCGGATTGCTGGCAGAAAAGCCCTGAGGCTGGTCACAACAGCATCAAAGCATTACAATACGCGCCCCGCACTTCACTGCACTGAATCAATGGTTAGCGCGATGACAAAAAAACTGCATATCAAAACCTGGGGATGTCAGATGAATGAGTATGATTCATCCAAGATGTCTGATCTGCTGAACAGTACGCACGGCTATACGCTGACCGAGGTTCCTGAAGAGGCGGATATTCTGCTGCTTAACACCTGTTCTATTCGCGAGAAAGCGCAGGAGAAGGTATTCCACCTGCTGGGACGCTGGAGAAAACTCAAAGAGCGCAACCCGGATGTGATTATCGGCGTAGGTGGCTGCGTGGCGTCGCAGGAAGGGGATCATATCCGCCAGCGTGCGCCCTGCGTGGATATCGTTTTTGGTCCGCAGACACTTCACCGCCTGCCGGAGATGATCAACACCGTGCGCGGCACCAAAAGCCCGGTGGTCGACATCAGCTTCCCGGAAATCGAGAAATTTGATCGCCTGCCAGAACCGCGCGCAGAGGGCCCGACTGCCTTTGTCTCCATCATGGAAGGCTGCAACAAATATTGTACTTTCTGCGTGGTGCCTTACACCCGTGGCGAGGAAGTGAGCCGTCCCAGCGATGATATTCTGCTGGAGATCGCTCAGCTGGCGGCGCAGGGCGTGCGTGAAGTTAACCTGCTTGGCCAGAACGTCAACGCCTATCGTGGTGCCACCTTTGATGGTGAAATCTGTACCTTCGCTGAGCTGCTGCGCCTGGTCGCCGCCATCGACGGTATCGACCGCATTCGCTTCACCACCAGCCACCCGATTGAGTTCACCGATGACATCATCGAGGTCTACCGCGATACGCCGGAACTGGTGAGCTTCCTCCACCTGCCGGTTCAGAGTGGATCAGACCGTATTCTGACGCTGATGAAGCGTGCTCATACCGCGCTGGAATATAAGGCGATTATCCGCAAGCTGCGCGCGGCGCGCCCGGATATTGAGATCAGCTCTGACTTCATCATTGGTTTCCCCGGTGAAACTCAGCAGGATTTCGAGCAGACCATGAAGCTTATCGCCGAGATCAATTTCGACGTCAGCTTCAGCTTTATCTACTCTGCCCGTCCCGGCACGCCCGCCGCTGACCTGCCGGATGATGTGAGCGAAGAGGAGAAGAAGCAGCGTCTGTGGATCCTGCAGGACCGCATTAACCAGCAGGCGCAGGCGATCAGTCGCCGCATGGTGGGCACAGTGCAGCGTATTCTGGTGGAAGGCATCTCCCGCAAGAACGTGATGGAAGTCTCTGGCCGCACCGAAAATAACCGCGTGGTGAATTTCGAAGGCTCGCCTGAAATGATCGGCCGCTTTGTGGATGTTGAGATTGTCGATGTCTACACCAACTCGCTGCGCGGCAAACTGGTGCGTACTGAAGAAGAGATGGGGCTGCGCATGGCGGAAAGTCCGGCGTCCGTGATCGCCCGTACCCGTAAAGAAAATGAAATCGGCGTGAGTCTGTTCCAGCCGTGATGCCCGCTTTACTGTGCGGCAGCGCGCATCGCGTTGCCGCCAATTTCACTTTGCACCACTTGCTTTCTGAAAGTGTCGCCCAAATATCACTCCATAAGCTTGCGCCCAGGCGTTACGGCATAAATAATTTCGTTATGGTGCATCCGGTTAAGCTTAACGGTGCGTCAGACACATCCCATAACTGGCCCTGAGTGACCCAAAGGATTCGTTTGAATATCGAAACTCGTGAAATCGCCCTTGAACCGGCTGATAACCGTCGTCTGATGAGCCTGTGTGGGCCTTTCGACGATAATGTAAAACAGCTTGAGCGTCGTCTGGGCATTGAGATCAATCGTCGCGACAACGTTTTTAAGCTGTCAGGACGTCCACTTTGCGTCAATGCCGCAGCAGATATTCTGAAAACCCTCTATGTTGATACCGCGCCTGTGCGTGGCGACATCCCGGATATCGAGCCTGATCAGATTCACCTGGCGATCAAAGAGAGCCGGGTACTGGAGCAAACCGCTGAGAGCGTGCCGGAGTACGGTAAAGCGGTCAATATCAAGACCAAGCGCGGTGTGATCAAGCCGCGCACCCCAAACCAGGCCCAGTACATCGCTAATGTGCTCGACCACGATATCACCTTTGGTGTCGGCCCGGCCGGTACCGGTAAAACCTATCTGGCGGTAGCCGCAGCAGTCGATGCGCTGGAGCGTCAGGAGATTCGCCGCATCATGCTGACCCGCCCAGCCGTCGAAGCGGGTGAAAAGCTCGGCTTTCTGCCAGGCGATCTGAGCCAGAAAGTCGACCCTTATCTGCGTCCGCTCTACGATGCGCTGTTCGAAATGCTCGGCTTCGAGCGGGTGGAAAAGCTGATGGAGCGCAACGTCATTGAAGTCGCCCCGCTGGCCTACATGCGCGGTCGTACCCTGAACGATGCATTCATCATTCTTGATGAGAGCCAGAACACCACCATCGAACAGATGAAGATGTTCCTGACGCGTATCGGCTTTAACTCTAAAGCGGTGATTACCGGCGACGTTACCCAGATTGACCTGCCGCGTCACGTCAAGTCAGGCCTGCGTCATGCCATTGAGGTGCTGGCGGACGTTGAAGAGATCAGCTTCAACTTCTTCCACAGCGAAGATGTGGTGCGCCATCCGGTAGTTGCCCGCATTGTTACCGCCTATGAAGCCTGGGAAGCGGCCGATCAGACCCGTCGTGACCAGCAGGCCGAAGAGCGTAAACGTGAAGCACTGGCTGCACAGAGCGCCACGCAGGAGAGCAAATGAGCGAGGTGATTCTCGACCTGCAGGTCGCCTGTGACAACACCGCTGACCTGCCTGATGAAAGCCAGTTTCATCGCTGGCTGTCAGCGGCTGTCACCCCTTTTCAGCCGGAAAGCGAAGTTACGGTGCGTCTGGTTGATGAAGCGGAGAGTCATGAGCTTAATCTGACTTATCGCGGCAAAGACAAGCCGACCAACGTCCTCTCTTTCCCGTTTGAAGCGCCGCCGGGCATTGAGCTGCCGCTGCTGGGCGATCTGATCATCTGCCGCCAGGTCGTTGAGCAGGAAGCCGCTGAACAGGGTAAAAGCGTTGAAGCCCACTGGGCACATATGGTGGTACACGGCACGCTGCATCTGCTGGGTTACGACCATATTGAAGACGACGAAGCGGACGAGATGGAAGGGCTGGAGACCGAGATAATGCTTGCTCTTGGGTATCCTGATCCGTACATTTCGGAGAAAGAAGATGCCTGAATCCTGAATTCAGTCAATCCTGCTGTCAGTACAGACTACTGACAGCACCCATTCCTCACCAGAGAGATCTTTAAAAACCGCCATGAGCGACGACCATTCTCAAAACAGCGATGCACCCAGTAGTAAAAAGGGATTTTTCTCCCTGTTGATCAACCAACTCTTTCACGGTGAACCAAAAAGCCGTGATGAGCTACTGGAGCTGATCCGCGACTCGAATAACAAAGAGCTGATTGACCAGGACACCCGCGACATGCTCGAAGGGGTACTGGATATTGCGGAGCAGCGCGTGCGTGACATCATGATCCCGCGCTCGCAAATGATCACCCTGAAACGTAATCAGAGCCTCGAAGAGTGTCTGGATGTCATCATCGAATCCGCCCATTCTCGTTTCCCGGTGATCAGCGAAGATAAAGATCATGTGGAAGGGATTCTGATGGCGAAAGATCTGCTGCCGTTTATGAGCAGCGAATCTGAGCCTTTCAGCATTGAGAAAGTGCTGCGTCCTGCGGTGGTTGTGCCTGAAAGTAAGCGTGTCGACCGGATGCTGAAAGAGTTCCGCTCCCAGCGTTACCACATGGCGATCGTCATTGATGAGTTTGGCGGTGTCTCCGGTCTGGTGACCATTGAAGACATCCTGGAGCTGATCGTCGGTGAAATTGAAGATGAGTATGACGATGAAGAAGATCGTGATATCCGTCAGCTCAACCGTCACACCTTTACGGTGCGCGCACTGACTGCCATTGAAGATTTCAACGAGGTGTTTGGCACCCAGTTCAGCGACGATGAAGTCGACACCATCGGTGGTCTGGTGATGCAGGGCTTCGGTCATCTGCCCGCTCGCGGTGAAAGCATCGAGATTGAGGGGTACCAGTTCAAGGTGGCGATGGCTGACAGCCGCCGCATTATCCAGGTTCACGTGACTATTCCGGAAAATTCGCCACAACCTCAACTGGAAAACGAATAAGTCTATGGCTTTAGCCTCACTCTACCCGCGTCAGCGGGTTCGCCTGCTGCTGGCTTTAATAACGGGTGCACTTGGCACCCTCTCCTTCTCTCCTTATGATTTCTGGCCCGCCGCGCTGCTCTCGCTGTGCGGCTTACAGCTGCTGACTCTTAACCGCTCCAGCCCGCAGGCCAGCGCGATCGGTTTTGTCTGGGGATTAGGTCTGTTCGGCAGTGGCATCAACTGGGTTTATGTCAGTGTCGCCACCTTTGGCGGCATGCCTGGCCCGGTCAATGTTTTTATCGTAGCGCTGCTGGCGGCTTATCTGGCGATCTACCCGGCGCTGTTTGCCGGCGTACTGAATCGCATCTGGCCGCGAACGACGCTGTGGCGCCTGGCGCTGGCGGCACCGGCATTGTGGCAGATGACCGAGTTCCTGCGCGGCTGGGTGCTGACCGGCTTTCCGTGGCTGCAGTTTGGTTACAGCCAGATCGATGGCCCGTTAAAAGGCCTGGCCCCGCTGGCCGGCGTAGAGACGCTGACCTTCCTGCTGATGGTGGTGGCTGGCCTGCTGGCTCATGCCCTGCAACAGCGCAACGTCAGAAGTCTGGTGGCGGCGCTGCTGCTGCTGGCATTGCCATGGCCGTTGCGCTACATCCAGTGGGTTCAGCCGATGCCCGAGCGGGCCGTCGAGGTGGCGCTGGTCCAGGGGAACATTCCGCAATCGATGAAGTGGGATCCGCAGCAGCTGCTCACTACCCTGCGCATTTACAACGGTCTGAGTCAGCCGCTGATGGGCAAAGCGCCGATTATTATCTGGCCTGAATCGGCAATTACCGATCTGGAGAGTAATCAGCAGCCGTTCCTGCGTTCGCTGGATGACGAACTGCGTGAGCGCGGCAGTTCGCTGATCACCGGCATTGTGGACTCCCGGCTGGAGCAGAACCGTTATCACGATTACAACACCGTGATCGTGCTGGGCGGCAAAGCGCCGTACAACTACTTCAGCGGCAATCGTTACCAGAAAAATCACCTGGTGCCGTTTGGCGAGTTTGTGCCGCTGGCCGATCTGCTGCGTCCGCTGGCCCCGTTCTTCGATCTGCCGATGTCGGCATTCAGTCGTGGCAACTACCTCCAGCCGCAACTCAGCGTAGCGGGCTATAACCTGACCAGCGCCATCTGTTATGAGATCGTGCTGGGAGAACAGGTGCGGGCCAACTTCCATCCCGACACCAACTTCCTGCTCACCGTTTCGAACGATGCCTGGTTTGGTCACTCTATCGGCCCATGGCAGCACTTCCAGATGGCGAGGATGCGTGCGCTGGAACTGGGACGTCCGCTGTTGCGCAGCACCAATAATGGTGTGACGGCGGTGGTCAATGCCAGTGGTGATGTGGAAGCCATGCTGCCGCAGTTTACCCGCGATGTGCTGACCAGCAAGGTTACGCCAACGCAGGGAGAAACCCCGTATGCGAGGGCTGGCATCTGGCCAGTATGGTCACTGACGCTGCTGGCGGCGGTGATAGCCCTGCTGCGTCGGCGTCGATAACATCCCCACCTGTGCTCACTGAAGGCGAAGCACGTGCTTCGCCTTTTTCATGGTAACTCTACGGTTTTTTTCACTCCCCACGCCGCACACTCTGCTGTCTTTCTAACCCATTACCTCTTTCTGGCACGATGATTGCAAAATGTTTCACTGCTTTTCGCAAACAAGCTGATTGCAGGCGCTGATGCCGGGCGGGTTGCACCAAAACAATTGACGCTGCTGCACCATTAACGCGCAGGGTGAAAAAATTGCCTTTTTTTGGTGCGTATCACCTCGCAAAAAAGAAACTTTTTTGTTTCATTGCGTTAACAATCCGCTATGTTAATGACTCTTCTGCGCCCGTTTAAACCGCAGAATGAGCAGAAACGCAGCAGAAAACAGACACAACATCATAATCAGCGCAGGTTATATCCTGTGCCTTTTTCATACGAAGGAGTTGGAACATGCAACTACGCAAAGTGGCATTATCTCTTCTGCTGATCAGCGCAGCGGCGGGAGCGGCCCAGGCGGAAGATCTCAGCGGCACCCTGAAGAAGATCAATGACAATGGCGTCATTGTGGTCGGGCATCGCGAATCATCAGTTCCCTTTTCTTATTATGACAACCAGCAAAAAGTCGTCGGCTACTCACAGGCTTATTCAAATGCCATCGTTGAAGCGATTAAAGCAAAACTGAACAAGCCTGATCTGCAGGTCAAAATGATCCCGATCACCTCACAAAACCGTATTCCGCTGCTGCAAAACGGCACCTACGATTATGAGTGTGGCTCGACTACTAACAATCTTGAGCGCCAGAAACAGGCCGCCTTCTCAGACACTATTTTTGTTATCGGCACCCGTCTGCTGGTGAAGAAAGATGGCCCGATCAAAGATTTCGCTGACCTGAAAGGCAAAACCGTAGTGGTGACCTCAGGTACCACCTCTGAAGTGCTGCTGCACAAACTCAACGACGAACAGAAACTGGATCTGCGCATCATCAGCGCAAAAGATCACGGTGACTCCTTCCGTACGCTGGAAACCGGTCGAGCCGTGGCCTTTATGATGGATGATGCCCTGCTGGCAGGCGAACGCGCCAAAGCCAAAAAGCCGGACAACTGGGAAATCCTGGGCACGCCACAGTCAAAAGAAGCCTATGGCTGCATGCTGCGTAAAGATGATCCGCAGTTCAAAGCGCTGGTGGATGAAACCATTGCCAAAGCCCAGACCTCTGGCCAGGCAGAAAAATGGTTCGACACCTGGTTCAAACAGCCGATTCCACCAAAGAATCTGAACATGAACTTTGAGCTGTCTGATGACATGAAAGCGCTGTTCAAAACGCCAAATGATAAAGCACTGAATTAACAACAAAATACCCAATGGATTTCAGATTGTATTGAGGCGGCAGGAGAATGACTCCCCATGAGCTTACTCCGGTAAGTGATTCGGGTGAGTGAACGTAGCCAACAAAAATGCAGCCTGAAAGACGACGGGTATAACAAGGGCGGCCTGGCTGCCCTCTCGATTGCTGAAACCGCGGCATGGACAGACAGACTGACACGGGTCGTTCCCCTGAGTCAGGAAATAAAACGCCGTTCATCAATCTTCAGGGTAGCTTAGCTACCCTTTTTTTCCGGAGCTCGTTATGGGTATCGATTGGAACTGGGGCATATTCCTCGAACAGGCCCCGTTCGGTAACACGACCTACCTCGGCTGGCTGTGGTCCGGTTTTCAGGTGACGATTGCCGTCTCCTGCTGCGCCTGGATTATCGCTTTCTGCGTGGGTTCATTTTTCGGCATTCTGCGCACCGTGCCTAATCGCCTGCTGTCGACCATTGGCACCTGCTATGTCGAACTGTTTCGCAACATCCCACTGATCGTCCAGTTCTTCTTCTGGTATCTGGTGGCGCCCGAGCTGGTGGGCGAAAAGCTTGGCATGTGGTTTAAGTCTGAGCTGGATCCCAACATTCAGTTCTTCCTCTCCTCGATGATCTGTCTTGGCCTGTTTACCGCCGCCCGCGTCTGCGAGCAGGTGCGCGCAGCGATTCAGTCACTGCCGAGTGGACAGAAGAATGCCGGTCTGGCGATGGGATTAACCCTGCCGCAGACCTATCGCTATGTGCTGCTGCCGAATGCGTATCGCGTGATTGTGCCGCCGATGACTTCGGAAATGCTCAACCTGGTGAAGAACTCCGCTATCGCCTCCACCATAGGTCTGGTCGATATGGCGGCGCAGGCGGGCAAACTGCTCGACTATTCTGCCCACGCCTATGAATCCTTTACCGCTATTACGCTGGCCTACGTTGCGATTAACCTGGTGATTATGTTGTTGATGAGTCTGGTCGAGCGCAAAGTCCGGCTGCCAGGCAATGCGGGAGGCAAGTAATGTACGAGTTTGACTGGAGTTCGATTACACCCAGCCTGCCCTATCTGCTTAATGGCTTAGTGATCACCTTTAAAATCACGATTACCGCCGTGGTCTTCGGCATCCTGTGGGGCACTCTGCTGGCGGTGATGCGTCTGTCGACGTTTAAGCCCATCAGCTGGTTCGCTAAAATTTACGTCAACCTGTTCCGCTCGGTGCCACTGGTCATGGTGCTGCTGTGGTTCTATCTGGTGGTGCCGAGTTTTCTGCAGCAGGTGCTGGGCCTGTCGCCCAAAACGGATATCCGACTGATTTCGGCCATGGTCGCCTTTTCGCTGTTCGAAGCGGCGTACTACTCTGAAATTATTCGCGCCGGCATCATCAGTATCTCGCGTGGACAAGGCAGTGCGGCTCTGGCGCTGGGCATGACGCAGTGGCAGGCAATGCGACTGATCATTCTGCCGCAGGCGTTCCGCGCCATGGTTCCGCTGTTACTGACGCAGGGTATCGTGCTGTTCCAGGATACCTCGCTGGTTTATGTCTTAAGCCTGGCGGACTTCTTTCGTACCGCGTCCACCATTGGTGAGCGTGATGGCACCCAGGTTGAAATGGTTCTGTTTGCAGGTCTGGTCTACTTCGTTATCAGCCTGAGCGCATCGCTGTTGGTCAGCTATCTAAAAAGAAAAAGGACGGTTTAAATGATTAGCCTGAAAAATGTTTCTAAGTGGTATGGTCACTTTCAGGTGCTGACCGACTGCTCAACCGACGTCAAAACCGGTGAAGTGGTGGTGGTGTGCGGCCCGTCCGGCTCCGGTAAATCGACCCTGATCAAAACGGTGAACGGCCTTGAGCCGATTCAGCAGGGCGTGATTGCGGTGAACGGCACCGAGGTGAATAACAAAAAGACTAATCTTGCGCAGCTTCGCAGCCAGGTCGGGATGGTGTTCCAGCACTTCGAGCTGTTTCCGCATCTGAGCATTATCAACAACCTGGTTCTGGCGCAGGTGAAAGTGCTGAAACGCGACAAAGCGGCAGCCCGCGATAAAGGGCTGAAGCTGCTGAAGCGTGTGGGTCTCTCCGCCCATGCTGAGAAGTTTCCCGGCCAGCTCTCGGGTGGTCAGCAGCAGCGCGTGGCCATTGCGCGTGCGCTCTGCATGGACCCCATCGCGATGCTGTTTGATGAACCCACCTCCGCGCTGGATCCGGAAATGATCAACGAAGTGCTGGATGTGATGGTTGAACTGGCACAGGAAGGGATGACGATGATGGTGGTGACCCATGAGATGGGCTTCGCCCGTAAGGTCGCCAATCGCGTGATCTTTATGGATGAAGGGAAAATTATCGAAGACACCAACAAAGATGACTTCTTTAATAACCCACAGTCTGAGCGCGCTAAAGATTTCCTCGCAAAAATTCTGCACTAAACCTGACGAACAGGCGGGTCACTCTGAGTGGCCCGCTTCATTTAGCTACGCCGCACTATCAGGGTTCAAAAGGCTGACGCTGAAACTGGTCGTTGCCGCATTCCGGACAACGTGACAGCGTTTCAGGCGTGTAGATTGCCCGGGTGAACTGGCACTTCTCACAGACCAGATTGCCCAGCCCCACCACTTCCCCGCTCTGATAAACCCCGTGATGATGCAGATCCTGGAAGACCTCACGCCACTCCAGCTGACTTTTATCGGTGATATCCGCCAGCTCTTTCCAGACGCTCTCACGGATGATGCGCATAAACAGCGAGTCCGCCAGCGGTTCTTCCACATCGGTGTAGCTGCGTGCAAACTCGCCCAGATCACGGCGCACTGAGCTGAGCGCCTGGTCAATCTCCTGTTCCGTCATATCATCGCGCACCAGCAACTGGCTTCGTCGCCCGGCAATCAGCTCATCAAGGTTACGATCGCCCTGACGGAGACGTTCGGTCAATACGGCTAACGACTCGCGATATTCCTGAGCCACTTTATTCATTTTGTTCTCCTTTATGCAGACCCTCGCTGAACTAAGTTTAGTCGTAATGTTGCTTTTGCCGTGTCGTCTGTACAGTGAATTACAAAAGGGTGAAGGCTCTGACGCTTTCGGCAGAAATCGTGCCGGCAAAAGTGGGAAGTGTTGTTGATACGCGGCCTTATGGGTATGCTATGCGGATCTTAGAGCCAGAAAAATGTTTTTCATAAAGGACCACAGGCAGCCATGCAAGAGCAATACCGCCCGGAAGAAATTGAATCCCGTGTGCAGCAGCACTGGGATGAAAACGAAACGTTTAAAGTGACTGAGCAGGAAGGTAAAGAGAAATACTATTGCCTCTCCATGTTGCCCTATCCTTCTGGCCGCCTGCACATGGGCCACGTTCGTAACTACACCATCGGCGACGTAATCGCGCGTTATCAGCGTATGCTCGGCAAAAACGTACTACAGCCGATTGGCTGGGATGCTTTCGGCCTGCCTGCGGAAGGCGCTGCGGTGAAAAACAACACTGCACCGGCCCCGTGGACTTACGACAATATCGCCTACATGAAAAACCAGCTCAAACTGCTGGGCTTTGGCTATGACTGGAGTCGTGAACTGGCAACATGCCAGCCAGAATACTATCGCTGGGAACAGTGGTTCTTTACCAAACTGTATGAAAAAGGCCTGGTCTATAAAAAGACCTCTGCCGTGAACTGGTGCCCGAACGATCAGACGGTGCTGGCGAACGAGCAGGTGATCGATGGCTGCTGCTGGCGCTGTGACACCAAAGTTGAGCGTAAAGAGATCCCGCAGTGGTTTATCAAAATCACCGATTATGCGGAAGAGCTGCTGAACGATCTGGATACGCTGGAAGAGTGGCCTGAGCAGGTCAAAACCATGCAGCGTAACTGGATTGGCCGCTCTGAAGGTGTCGAAATAACCTTCGATGTGGCTGACAGCGAAGAGAAGATCACCGTCTACACCACCCGCCCGGATACCTTTATCGGCGCAACCTATGTTGCTGTTGCCGCAGGCCATCCGCTGGCTACCCAGGCGTCGGTCAATAATCCGGCGCTGGCTGACTTTATCGCTGAATGCCGCAATACCAAAGTGGCCGAAGCCGATATGGCGACCATGGAGAAGAAAGGCATGGCGACAGGCCTGTCTGTTGTTCATCCGCTGACCGGCGAGCTTATCCCGGTCTGGGTTGCCAACTTTGTACTGATGGAATATGGCACCGGCGCCGTGATGGCGGTTCCGGCGCACGATCAGCGCGACTGGGAGTTTGCCACTAAATACGATCTGCCGATTAAACCGGTCATCCTGAATCTGGATGGTTCCATTCCTGACGTCAGCGCCGCGGCGATGACTGACAAAGGTGCGCTGTTCAACTCAGGTGAGTTTAACGGCATGGATCACGCCACCGGTTTTAACGCCATTGCAGATTTGCTGGCGGCAAAAGGCGTGGGCGTGCGTAAAGTGAACTACCGCCTGCGCGACTGGGGTGTATCCCGTCAGCGCTACTGGGGTGCCCCTATCCCGATGGTGACGCTGGAAGACGGCACCGTCATGCCTGCACCAGAAGACCAGCTGCCGGTGATCCTGCCGGAAGATGTGGTGATGGATGGCATTACCAGCCCAATCAAAGCAGATCCGGAGTGGGCTAAAACCACGGTAAACGGCCAGCCTGCTCTGCGTGAAACCGACACCTTTGACACCTTTATGGAGTCTTCCTGGTACTACGCGCGTTATACCTGCGCCAGCTACAAGGAAGGCATGCTGGATCCGGCAGCGGCAAACTACTGGCTGCCGGTCGATCAGTATGTAGGCGGTATTGAACACGCCATCATGCACCTGATGTATTTCCGCTTCTTCCACAAGCTGCTGCGTGACGCGGGCCTGGTGAACTCTAATGAGCCAGCCAAACGTCTGCTGTGCCAGGGCATGGTGCTGGCTGACGCCTTCTACTCCCTCGGTGCCAACGGCGAGCGCAACTGGGTTTCACCGGTTGACGTTGAGGTTGAGCGGGATGAGAAAGGCCGCATTGTTAAAGCCACAGACACGCAGGGCCGTGAAGTGATCTACGCGGGCATGAGCAAAATGTCGAAGTCGAAAAACAACGGCATCGACCCACAGCTGATGGTTGAGCGTTACGGCGCGGATACCGTGCGTCTGTTTATGATGTTTGCTTCACCGGCGGAGATGACGCTGGAGTGGCAGGAGTCGGGCGTTGAAGGGGCGAACCGCTTCCTGAAACGCGTCTGGAAGCTGGTCTTCGAGCACACACAGAAAGGTGCGACCGTAGCACTCAATGTGGAGAGCCTGAATGACGAACAGAAATCGCTGCGTCGCGATCTGCACAAAACCATCGCCAAAGTGGCGGATGATATTGGCCGTCGTCAGACTTTCAACACCGCCATTGCGGCAATCATGGAGCTGATGAACAAACTGGCACGCGCCCCGCAGGAAAGCGAGCAGGATCGCGCCCTGATGCAGGAAGCGCTGCTGGCCATCGTTCGTCTGCTCTATCCGTTTACCCCGCACGCCTGCTATGTTCTGTGGCAGACGCTGGGTGGCGAAGGCACTATCGATGAAGCGAGCTGGCCGGTTGCTGATGAAGCCGCTATGGTTGAAGATTCGCTACTGGTAGTGGTTCAGGTTAACGGTAAAGTGCGTGGTAAAATCACCGTGCCAGCCGATGCAACACAGGAACAGGTTCAGGCACGCGCTGCGCAGGAGCATCTGGTAGCGAAGTATCTGGACGGCGTGACTATCCGTAAAGTCATTTATGTACCGGGCAAACTGCTTAACCTGGTCGTAGGTTAAGTTCAGGAGGAACTGTGCGACATCCGATTATCAGGCTGTTTGTCATGCTGGCGGTGGTGATCACCGCTGGCTGTGGTTTTCATCCGCGCGGCACCACTCAGGTGCCCAGCGAACTGAAAACCCTGATTGTTTCAACCGGCGATCCTTATGGGCCGCTGGCGCGTACTGTGCGTCAGCAGCTGCGTATCAACGATGTCAAAATTGTTGAAGACAGCAAACAGAATCGCACCGATATTCCGACGCTGCGTCTGGGTCCGGAAGCCTCGGGTCGTAATACCGCGTCGGTCTTTATCAGCGGTACTACTGCCGAGTATCAGCTGGTGATGACCCTCACTGCGCAGGTGCTGTTGCCAGGCAAAGGTATCTATCCTATCAGCACCACGGTTTATCGGTCGTTCTTCGATAACCCGAACGCTGCGCTGGCAAAAGATGCCGAGCAGGATCTGATTACGCAGGAGATGCGTCAGCGTGCTGCTGAACAGCTGGTACGTAAACTGCTGACGGTACACGCCGCGCAGATCAACAGCAAAGAGACCTTACCGGCGTCAGTGATTCCGGTGCCGGGTCAGGGTTCACAGGAAGCGCCCACTTCCTCTGCTACCAGCCTGCAATGATCAGGATTTATCCTGAGCAACTCAGCGCGCAGCTCCGTGAGGGGCTGCGCGCCTGTTATTTGTTAGCCGGTAACGAACCGCTGCTGCTGCAGGAAAGTTCAGATGCGATTCGCGTCGCCGCAACCGCGCAGGGATTCGAAGAACATTTTAGTTTTACGCTGGATGCACAGACTGACTGGGAGAGCCTGTTCGTCAGTTGCCAGTCACTGAGCCTGTTTGCTCAGCGTCAGACCATGACGCTGCAATTCCCCGATAATGGCCCTAACGCCGCGATGGCAGAACAGCTGGTTAAGCTGTCGCAGTTGCTGCACGCCGATATTCTGCTGATCTGCCGAATGGCGAAGCTGACCAAAGCGCAGGAAAACAGCGCGTGGTTTAAAGCGTTGTCCGCCTCTGCGGTATTGGTGCCCTGTCAGACGCCCGAACAGGCGCAACTGCCACGCTGGGTCGTTAATCGCGCTAAGGCACTGAAATTATCGGTAGATGACGCGGCCGTGCAGCTGTTGTGTTACTGCTATGAAGGCAATCTGCTGGCGCTGGCGCAGGCGCTGGAGCGGCTCTCGCTGCAGTGGCCCGACGGCAAGCTGACACTGCCCCGGGTTGAAGAGGCGGTCAGTGATGCCGCGCACTTTACTCCCTTTCACTGGGTGGATGCCCTGCTGGCGGGAAAAAGCCGCCGCGCACTGCATATTCTGCATCAGCTGGAGAAAGAAGAGAGCGAAGTGGTGATACTGCTGCGTACGCTGCAGCGCGATCTGCTGACGCTGCTGCATCTGCAACGCCACCAGACAGCGCAGCCGCTGCGTACGCTGATGGATCAGCAGCGTATCTGGCAGAACCGTCGTGCGCTGTTTACCGACGCGCTGCAACGGCTGGATGCCACGCGTCTGCAACGCGCCATTCATCTGCTGAGCCAGATTGAGATCACCCTGAAGCAGGATTATGGACAGCCGGTGTGGCCGCAGTTGCAGACCCTGACGCTGCTGCTCAGCAGTCGTGCTTTTCCGACGAGCTTTGCCCATGTCTGAGTTACACGCGCTGTTTGGCGGCACCTTTGATCCGATTCATTTTGGCCATCTGCGCCCGGTCGAAGCGCTGGCGCAACAGACCGGCCTGCAGCGTGTAACGCTGCTGCCCAACAATGTGCCGCCGCATCGTCCGCAACCGGAAGCCAGCGCTGCCCAGCGGGTTGCTATGCTGCGCTGCGCTATCCGCGACCTGCCGCTGTTTGAGATTGATACGCGCGAACTGGAACGCGACACGCCGTCCTGGACCGTGACCACCCTGGAAGCCTGGCGAACCGAGCGCGGTGCAGAGCAGCCGCTGGGATTTATTATTGGTCAGGATTCATTGCTGAGCTTATCAAAATGGCATCGCTGGCAGGATCTGCTGTCACTCTGCCATCTGCTGGTATGCCAGCGACCCGGCTATCCGACCCGGTTCGACTCGCCTGACATGCAGCGCTGGCTTGAGCAACACCTCGCTCAGGATATCCGGCAGTTGCATCAGCAGCCCGCAGGCCATATCTGGCTGGCGGACACTCCTCTCTATGACATTTCGGCCACGGAAATTCGCCGCCGTCGCCACCAGAATCAGCCCTGCGACGATCTGTTGCCCGCTGCGGTTATCGATTATATCGACCGCGAAGGCTTATATCGCGACTGATCCGGGCATGCTATACTACGCCGCTTAATTTTTTGGCTGCACTCTCCGGGCTTACAGCCGGCTCGTTACCACCAGATTCCAAGGGGAACCTTTTGCAAGGTAAAGCACTCCAAGAGTTCGTTATTGATAAGATTGATGATCTCAAAGGCCAGGACATTGTCACCATCGACGTTCAGGGCAAATCCAGCATCACCGATTTCATGATCATCTGCACCGGCACCTCCACGCGTCATGTGACTTCGATCGCAGAACACGTAGAGCAGGAGTCGCGTTTAGCAGGCCTGATGCCACTGGGCATTGAAGGTAAAAGCGCGGCAGACTGGGTCGTGGTCGATCTGGGTGATGTCATCGTGCATGTGATGCAGGAAGAGAGTCGCCAGCTGTATGAGCTGGAAAAACTCTGGGGCTAATCGGTGAAACTGCAACTTGTTGCCGTCGGCACGAAAATGCCTGACTGGGTGCAGACCGGTTTTATGGAATATCTGCGCCGCTTCCCGAAAGATATGCCGCTTGAGCTGACCGAAGTAACCGCAGGTAAACGCGGTAAAAATGCTGATATCAAACGCATCCTTGAAAAAGAGGGTGACGCGATGTTAGCGGCGGTCGGCAAAGGCAATCGCATCGTCACGCTGGATATTCCTGGTCATCCGTGGGAAACCCCGCAGCTGGCGCAGCAGCTTGAACGCTGGAAGCTGGATGGTCGCGATGTCAGCCTGCTGATTGGCGGGCCTGAAGGCCTGGCCCCCGCCTGCAAAGCGGCGGCAGAGCAGAGCTGGTCACTGTCAGCATTGACGTTGCCCCATCCGCTGGTGCGCGTGCTGGTAGCCGAAAGTCTGTATCGGGCCTGGAGCATAACGACAAATCATCCTTATCATCGTGAATGACCGATCAGCCCACATCAGACATGACAAGTAGCGGATGAAATTACAAAGCAACGCCTTTCGCGATTACAGCGCCGAACAGAAACTCTTTGTCCGTCGGGCCTTTATCGCCTTCGTCGGTATCTTACTGCTCTCTTCAGTACTGGTGGTTAACCTTTACCACCTGCAGATCCTTCGCTTTGATGATTACAGCACCCGCTCCAACCAGAACCGTATCAAACTGGTGCCTGTGGCCCCCAGCCGCGGCATAATTTACGATCGTACCGGCACGCCGCTGGCCCTGAACCGCACCATCTATCAGGCAGAACTGGTCCCGGAAAAAGTTGATAATCTGCAACAGACCCTGGAAAACTTACGCCCCATTCTTGAGCTGACTGACGAAGACCTCGAAAACTTCCAGAAAGAGCGTAAACGCTCGCGTCGGTTCACCTCTATCCCGGTTAAAACCGGTCTGAATGACGTGCAGGTGGCGCGCTTTGCGGTCAATCAGTACCGCTTCCCCGGCGTGGAAGTTAAAGGTTACCAGCGACGCTACTACCCTTACGGTGCCACACTGACGCATGTGGTCGGCTACGTCTCAAAAATCAACGATCGTGACGTTGCACGCCTCGACAAAGAGGGCATATGGCCTAACTACGCCGCGACGCACGACATCGGCAAGCTGGGCATTGAAGCCTATTACGAAGATTTGCTGCACGGCAAAACCGGCTTTGAAGAGGTTGAGGTCAACAACCGTGGCCGGGTCATTCGCCAGCTGCATGAGGAGTCCCCTCAGGCAGGCCGTGATATCTATCTGACTATCGATCTCAAACTGCAGCAATATGTCGAGACCCTGCTGGCGGGCAGTCGCGCGGCCGTCGTGGTCAGCGACCCGCGCACCGGCGAAATTCTCGCCATGGTCTCAACGCCCAGCTATGACGCCAACCTGTTTGTCGATGGTATTTCCAGTAAGGATTACCGCGGCCTGCTGGAAGATGAAAACCGCCCGCTCTATAACCGTGCGATTCAGGCCGCCTATCCACCGGCTTCAACGGTTAAACCTTATGTGGCGGTCTCTGCCCTGAGTGCTGGCGTAATTAACCGTAATACCAGCCTGTTTGATCCCGGCTGGTGGCAGCTTCCCGGTTCAGAAAAACGCTTCCGCGACTGGAAAAAATGGGGCCACGGACGTCTGAACGTTACCAAAGCGCTGGAAGAGTCTGCCGATACCTTCTTCTATCAGGTTGCCTATGACATGGGCATCGACCGTCTGTCGGAGTGGATGAATAAATTTGGTTACGGCAGCCGTACCGGCATCGATTTACCGCAGGAGAGCGCCGGTAACATGCCGACCCGCGACTGGAAACAGAGACGCTTTAAAAAGCCATGGTATCAGGGCGATACCATTCCGGTGGGGATCGGACAGGGTTACTGGACCGCCACGCCGTTGCAGATGAACAAAGCGATGATGATTCTGATCAACGACGGCGTCGTCAAGGTGCCGCATATGCTGCGCGCCACCCGCGAAGGCCGTACTCTGGTGCCGTATCGCCAGCCGCCTGAAGCCCCGATTGGTGATATCCATTCCGGCTACTGGGAAATTGCCAAAGATGGCATGTATGGCGTGGCGAACCGGCCCAACGGCACCGCGCACAAGAGCTTCGCCGATGCGCCCTATAAAATCGCCGCCAAGTCCGGTACGGCACAGGTCTTTGGCCTGAAAGAGAACGAAACCTATAACGCCCATAAAATTGCTGAACGGTTACGCGACCATAAATTAATGACCGCGTTTGCCCCTTATGACAAACCTCGGGTCGCCGTGACCATTATCCTGGAAAACGGTGGCGCCGGTCCGGCTGTCGGCACCGTCATGCGCCAGATTCTGGATCACATTATGTTGGGTGATAACAATACAGTCCTGCCGGACGCCGCTCCTGTGCCGCCCGGTTATGAAGGTGAATAAACATGTCGATGCAAGATAGTCCGCAGAAACGTTCGATCTGGATGCGCATCCACATCGATCCGCTGTTTATGCTGATCATTCTCGGCCTGCTGACCTATAGCGCTGTGGTGATCTGGAGCGCCAGTGGTCAGGATCCCGGCATGATGGAGCGTAAACTCGGTCAGATCGCGATGGGGCTGGTCATCATGATTGTGCTGGCGCAGGTACCGCCGCGCGTCTATGAAGGCTGGGCACCCTATCTCTATATTGTCTGCGTCATTCTGCTGGTGGCGGTGGATGCCTTCGGGCAGATCAGTAAAGGCGCTCAACGCTGGCTCGATCTCGGCTTTGTGCGTTTTCAGCCCTCTGAGATTGCCAAGATAGCGGTGCCTTTGATGGTGGCGCGCTTTATCAACCGCGATGTCTGTCCGCCAACGCTGAAAAATACCGGCATTGCGCTGATTCTGATCTTCCTGCCCACCCTGCTGGTGGCGGCACAGCCCGATCTCGGCACCTCGATTCTGATTGCTGCCTCCGGCTTGTTTGTGCTGTTCCTCTCGGGTATGAGCTGGAAACTGATTGGCGTAGCCGTGTTGCTGGTCGCCGCCTTTATCCCGATTTTGTGGTTTTTCCTGATGCACGATTATCAGCGTGACCGCGTGATGATGCTGCTCGACCCGGAAACGGACCCGCTGGGTGCGGGCTATCACATTATCCAGTCGAAAATTGCTATTGGCTCGGGAGGCCTGCGCGGTAAAGGCTGGCTGCAGGGCACCCAGTCTCAGCTGGAGTTTTTGCCGGAACGTCATACCGACTTTATCTTTGCGGTTCTGGCCGAAGAGTTAGGCCTGGTTGGCGTGCTGCTGCTGCTGACCCTTTATCTGCTGCTAATCATGCGGGGATTGGTTGTGGCAGCCCGGGCGCAGACCACCTTTGGCCGGGTAATGGCGGGCGGTTTAATGCTGATTTTATTCGTTTATGTTTTCGTTAACATTGGCATGGTTAGTGGTATCTTACCGGTAGTTGGCGTGCCGCTGCCGCTGGTCAGTTATGGTGGCTCCGCGCTTATCGTGCTTATGGCGGGATTTGGCATTGTGATGTCGATCCACACTCACCGAAAAATGTTATCTAAAAGTGTCTAAGAGGCTGCAGATGCGTAAGGAATGGCTTGGCGTTGCACTGGCATCACTGGTTCTGGCGGCCTGTACCACGCCGGAACCCCAAAATACGGCGCCGCCGCAACCGGCTTACAATGGACCGGTGGTTGAGATTCCAGGCGTTGAGCCACGTTATGAGCCGATCAATCCAGGCACCAGCCAGGATTACAGCGTGAACGGCAAAAATTATCGCGTCATCAAAGATCCGTCGAACTACAGTGAAGTCGGCCTCGCCACCTGGTACGGCGAAGAGGCGCAGGGCAACCGCACCGCCACCGGCGAAGCCTACGATCCTGATGCGCTGACCGCGGCCCACCCTACTCTGCCGCTGCCGAGCTATGTGCGCGTGACCAATATCGCGAATGGCCGTCAGATTGTGGTGCGCGTTAACGATCGCGGCCCTTACACGCCAGGACGCATTATCGACCTGTCGCGGGCTGCCGGTGACCGCCTGAATATCTCCAATAATTCGCGCGTGCGGGTTGATTACATCAAGGTCGCC
Source organism: Pantoea pleuroti (assembly GCF_014156615.1). Lineage (NCBI taxonomy): Bacteria > Pseudomonadati > Pseudomonadota > Gammaproteobacteria > Enterobacterales > Erwiniaceae > Pantoea > Pantoea pleuroti. The sequence continues at coordinate 547,072 of NZ_SBFD01000002.1, forward strand.
CCAGACGGCACGCTCTCTGGCCCCGGCACCATTGGGACCGTCGTGGCAAAACAGAGCTACTCTCTGCCAGCCCGGCCGGACCTGAGTGGCGGCGCGGTGATGAACGGCGGCAGCTCAGCACCCTCAGAGCCGCCTGCGCAAAATGTTGAGGCCATCAGCAACAGCACGCTGCAAAGCGGTGACAACATGGGTGCGCCAGTGCAGAGCAGCGGCTTTCTTGGTGCACCCCAGCCATTAGCGACCGGCGTACTGGAAGGTAACGAACCGCCAGCCGCCGCACCCGCCAGTTCCGCACCGGCAGTCAGCAATGCTGCTCCCGCAGCAGCCAGCGCCGCACCTGCAGCCAGCAGTGGTGGTGCCGATGGATATGTGGTGCAGGTCGGTGCGCTGAATGACCCGGCGCGTGCCCAGCAGATGATGAAAAGCCTGAGCCAGCGTTATGGCGTGCCCGGTAAGGTAGAAGACGCGGGCAACAATGTGTATCGCGTTCAGCTCGGCGGCTACACCTCCCGCGCCGAAGCGGCTGCGCTGCAACAGCGCCTGAGCAGTGAAGGCCAGGCCGCCTCATTTATTACTAACACGCGTCGCTGAACCGTTTGTCAGACAGCTGCACGTTATGTCTGCTAACAACCCAATCATCACGCCCGGTGTCAGTTAATCTGGCATTGGGTATGATGAGTGACATTTTCAACCTCAAACTCACGGATGTTGTAGTCCTACACATGAACACGCTGAAATCATCTCGTTTGCTGAAACGCCTGACAGTGGGATCACTGATCGCTTTCTCTCTCAGCCATGCTGCTATTGCTGATGACGTCAATCTCAAGACCATGATTCCGGGCGTACCGGACATTGATGCCGAAGCGTACGTCCTTATCGACTACAACTCAGGCAAAGTGCTGGCAGAGAAAAATGCCGATGCACGTCGCGATCCTGCCAGTCTGACCAAGATGATGACCAGCTATGTCATTGGTCAGGCCGTTAAAGCGGGTAAAATTCATCAGGACGATATGGTCACCGTCGGCCCGGATGCCTGGGCGACCGGCAACCCGGTGTTCAAAGGTTCCTCGCTGATGTTCCTGAAGCCAGGCGACCGCGTGCCGGTTTCTCAGCTGACCCGTGGGATTGTGCTGCAGTCCGGTAACGACGCCTGTGTTGCGATGGCTGACTATGTCGCTGGCAGCCAGGATGCGTTCGTTAACCTGATGAACAACTATGTTAAAGCGATTGGTCTGCAGAATACCCACTTCCAGACTGTTCATGGTCTGGACGCGGAAGGTCAGTACAGCTCCGCGCGCGATATGGCGTTGATCGGTCAGGCGCTGATCCGTGACGTGCCGGAAGAGTATGCTGTCTATAAAGAGAAAGAGTTCACCTTCAATAATATCCGTCAGATGAACCGTAACGGTCTGCTGTGGGATACCAACCTGAATGTGGACGGCATCAAAACCGGTCACACCAACTCTGCCGGTTACAACCTGGTGGCGTCTGCGACTGAAGGCCAGATGCGCCTGATTTCTGCTGTCATGGGCGGTCATACCTACAAAGGCCGTGAAACTGAGAGTAAGAAACTGCTCACCTGGGGTTTCCGTTTCTTTGAAACCGTTGCACCACTGAAAGCGGGCAAAGAGTTCGCCTCTGAGCCAGTCTGGTTCGGCGATAACGACCGTGTGCAGCTGGGCGTGGAAAAAGATGCTTACCTGACCATCCCACGTGGCCGTATGAAAGATCTGAAAGCCAGCTATGTGCTGACCAACACAGAACTGCATGCACCACTGAAGAAAAATCAGGTAGTCGGCAGCATCAACTTCCAGCTGGATGGCAAGACTATCGAACAGCGTCCGCTGGTAGTGCTGAACGAGATCTCTGAAGGAGGTTTCTTTGGCCGTATCGTTGATTACATCAAGCTGATGTTCCATCACTGGTTCGGTTAAGCGTGGCGGGTGATTGAAAAATCACCCCTTCGCCCCCATTACACGATATTATGTTGCTCCCGCTCAGGCGGGAGCCTGTTTTTTATGCACCGGAGTTAATATGAAAACCAAACTGAATGAGCTGCTCGAATTTCCTACCCCGTTTACCTACAAGGTAATGGGTCTGGCACAACCGGAGCTGGTTGATCAAGTGGTTGAAGTGGTGCAACGCCATGCGCCAGGCGACTACAGCCCAGAAGTTAAGCCGAGCAGCAAAGGCAACTATCACTCCGTAAACATCACTATCACCGCCACCCACATCGAGCAGGTAGAACGCCTGTACGAAGAGCTGGGCAACATCGAAATTGTGCGGATGGTACTGTAATTTACGGGTCGGCAAGGCGCCTCTGCCTGACGGTTTGCCGACGTTATCCTCAGCGTTATTTCCTTTAGCGGGCTATCGTTTTGTCAGTTGAAACTCTTCTTGTCCGCCAGTCAGGTCTGCGCGACTGGCAATCTGTCTCCGACGCCATGCATCACTATACCGACCAGCGCAACGACCAGAGTCGTGATGAAATCTGGCTGGTTGAACATCCTCCGGTCTTTACTCAGGGTCAGGCGGGCAAAGCAGAGCATCTACTGATGCCAGGCGAGATCCCGGTGGTGCAGAGTGACCGTGGGGGTCAGGTCACCTATCACGGGCCGGGACAGCAGGTGATGTACGTCCTGATCGATGTGAAACGCCGTAAGCTCGGCGTACGCCAGCTGGTGACCATTCTGGAAGAGACGGTTATCGCCACCCTGGCAGAATTTGGCGTCAGCGCCCGCGCCCGTGCTGATGCACCCGGCGTCTACGTTGGGGAAGAAAAAATCTGTTCACTGGGATTACGCATCCGTAAAGGCTGCTCGTTTCACGGTCTGGCGCTGAATGTTGCCATGGATTTGTCGCCCTTCCTGCGTATCAATCCCTGTGGTTACGCCGGCATGAGCATGACCCAGTTGAAGAATTTCCAGCCAGAGGTGACGACGGAGCAGGTACACTCTCCGCTGGTCAGCGCGTTTGCGCGGCTGTCAGGTTATGAAAATGTTGAATGGATTTCAGGGGATCTCCCTGTTAAACCTTAACGCAGAATGCGAATTTACAAATATGTAACTTATCCGCGCTGACTGTGGCTGCTTCGCAGGCGATGTGATGATATAATTTTTGCACTTTTTTCAAATAAAGTTGAAAGCAGCCTTCCCGGTTTGAGTGGGAACGCTTTCAAATCGCAATCCGACCGGAACCTGCTGATTTATGAGTAAACCAATTCAGATGGAACGCGGCGTCAAATATCGTGACGCAGACAAAATGGCGCTGATCCCGGTGAAAACCGTGGCTGTTGAACGGCAGGAGATGTTGCGTAAGCCGGAATGGATGAAAATCAAGCTGCCAGCTGACTCCAGTCGTATTCAGGGCATTAAAGCCGCGATGCGCAAAAACGGGCTGCACTCAGTCTGTGAAGAGGCATCCTGCCCTAACCTTGCCGAATGCTTCAACCACGGCACCGCCACCTTTATGATCCTTGGCGCAATCTGTACCCGTCGTTGTCCGTTCTGCGATGTGGCACATGGCCGCCCCAATGCGCCTGATGCTAACGAACCCGCTAAACTGGCGCAGACGATTGCCGATATGGGCCTGCGCTACGTGGTGATCACCTCGGTTGACCGCGATGATTTGCGTGATGGTGGCGCACAGCACTTTGCCGACTGCATCAGCGCGATTCGCGAAAAAAATCCGACGATCAAAATCGAAACGCTGGTGCCGGACTTCCGTGGCCGTATGGATCGCGCGCTGGAGATTCTCACCGCGACGCCACCAGATGTGTTTAACCACAATCTGGAAAACGTACCGCGCGTCTACCGCCAGGTGCGTCCGGGCGCGAACTATGAGTGGTCACTGAAGCTGCTTGAACGTTTCAAAGAGGCGCATCCTCACATCCCGACAAAATCGGGTCTGATGGTGGGCCTGGGCGAAACCAATGCCGAAATCGTTGAAGTGATGCGCGATCTGCGTCGCCATGGTGTCACCATGCTGACGCTGGGCCAGTATCTGCAGCCGAGCCGCCACCACCTGCCGGTTCAGCGTTACGTCAGCCCGGCTGAGTTCGATGAGATGAAAGAAGAAGCGATGGCGATGGGCTTTACCCATGCCGCGTGCGGTCCGTTTGTCCGCTCTTCCTATCACGCGGATATGCAGGCCAAAGGCGAAGAAGTGAAATAATCACGCCTCTGCGGTCGGACGCCGGAAAAAACAAAAAACCAGACTGGAGACAGTCTGGTTTTTTTATCTGTGCCTGAAATAAAAAGTAACAGTTATTTGCAGCAAATAACCGATTAATCTTTATGAACGACGCGTTCTGCCGGCACGTCTTCAGCCGCAGTTCGGGTTGCACTGGTATCTTCATCTTTCATGGCTTTTTTAAAGCCCTTGATTGCGGAGCCCAGATCGCCACCCAGTGAGCGCAACTTGTTGGTACCAAAAAGCAGTACGATAAGCGCACCGATAATCAGCAGCTTGGCAATACTGATACCTTCCATATTTAACCTTTAAACTTTATCGAATCACGGTGACTGATATTTACGCGCAGTTTGCCTGTGGCGACAACTGGAATCTGTAACAGAGTAAGATCTCAGATGAAACGACTCAGGAACGCCTGGGTGCGCGGATGCTGTGGATTCGCGATCACCTCTTCAGGCGTGCCCTGCTCAACCACCACACCCCCATCCATAAAGACCACGCGATCGGCGGCTTCCCGCGCAAAGCTAATCTCATGAGTCACCACGATCATCGTTAATCCCTGGTCGGCCAGGGTACGCATGGTCGCCAGCACTTCGCCCACCAGTTCCGGATCGAGCGCGGAGGTCGGCTCATCAAACAGCATCAGCTGCGGTTTAATCGCCAGCGCCCGCGCAATCGCCACACGCTGTTGCTGTCCGCCCGACAGGTGACGTGGCCAGGCGTCCGCTTTATCGCTTAACCCCACCGTCGCCAGCAGCGATCGGGCATGAGCCATCGCCTCCTGACGCGGGAATTTATGCACGCCGATGGGCGCTTCAATGATGTTCTGCAGCACGGTCATATGGGGGTAGAGATTGAACTGCTGAAACACCATACCAATTTTCTGGCGCTGACGGGCAATCTGGCGTGGCGACAACCGGTGCAGCACATGCCCTTTAAGTACGTAACCGATCTGCTCATCACCGACCCGAATCGATCCGGCGTTCATCTCTTCAAGGTGATTGATGCAGCGCAGAAACGTGGATTTACCGGAACCGGATGGCCCGAGGATCACTACTACTTCACCAGGCCAGACATCCAGATCGATCCCTTTCAGAACCTGATTGTCGCCGTAATTCTTCTGCACGTTGCGGGCGCAGACCAGGGGTTCATGCTGACTCATTGTTCCTCCTGCTGGGGTTGCGCGTTAGCCGCGACGGCGGCGCGTCTGGGGGCGCTGGCCACCCGGCGAGTGCCACGCGCGTAGTAACGCTCGATGGCGGACTGGCCCAGATTGAGGATCGAGGTGATCAGCAGATACCAGATCACCGCCACCATCAGCATCGGGATGATCTCGAAGGTACGGTTGTAGATCGCCTGCACCGAATAGAGCAGATCGCCCATTGCGATCACGCTGACCAGCGACGTCGCCTTGATCATGCTGATCAGCTGGTTGCCGGTAGGCGGAATAATCGATCGCATCGCCTGCGGAATAATAATGCGTCGCAGCGCCCGTGAACGACTCATACCAAAGGCCTGCGTGGTCTCTACCTGACCGTTATCCACCGACAGCAGACCGGCGCGAATAATTTCCGCCATATAGGCCGCTTCATTCAGCGCCAGCCCGGCAATAGCGGCTGTCAGCGGCGTAATCAGATCGTTGGTATTCCAGCTGGCCAGCGTGATATCGGTCCACGGCAGCGTCAGCGACAGCGCCGGAAACAGCGTAGAAAGGTTGTACCAGAAGATCAGCTGTACCAGCAGCGGCGTGCCACGAAAGAACCAGATATAGAGTCCGGCAACGCCGCGCAGCAACCGGTTCTCAGAGAGCCGCCAGACGCCCAGCAGCAGACCGAGCAGCATGCCGAGCACCATCGACACCACTGTCAGCCCCAGAGTGACCTGCAACCCTTTGAGCACGGATCCTTCAGTAAACCACCTGAGCACCACCTGCCATTCAAAGTTAGGGTTGGTCGCCACCAGCCACAACAGATTGGTGCCGATCACCAGCACTAAAATCCAGCTGATCCAGCGTCCGTAAGTGGGCGCGCTGCGAGCGAACGCCACGTCGCGCAGCTGTGCCTCGCCTCTGTCACCGCTGTGCAGATGGCGCGGCGGGCTCATTTGCTGGCCTCTTTCGCCAGATTCAGTCCGGGTGCGGTGGTCATGTTGCCCTCAAGCTGCCACTTTTTCATGATGGCCGCATACGTCCCGTTCTGATACAGCTCTTTGTAGGCATCCAGCACCACCTGACCCAGCGGCGAGCCTTTCGGCACCACCGTGCCCTGGAAAATATCGCCAAAGCCGTTTTTCTGGCCTTTGCCCGCCAGCTCAAGTTGCCCCTTCGCCTGATTAACAAAGTAAGTCAGCGGCGCCTGTGATGAGAAGAACGCATCGGAGCGTTTAGAACGTACCGCCAGAATTGAAGAAGGCTGATCGGTAAAGGCCTGCACTGTCACGGCCGGTTTCCCGTCCGCCACACACCGGGCTGACTGCTTACGGATAACCTGTTCCGCAGAGCCTGCGGCCATGACGGCGATGCGCTTGCCGCAGGTGTCGTCCAGCTGATTGATTCTGGCCGGATTGCCCTTTTGTACGCCAAACACCACAAACTCCTGTACAAAATCGATGAAATCCACTTTCTGCTGACGGTCCGGATAATCACCAATCGGCCCAATCGCCAGCTGATAACGACCCGCATTGATGCCGGTGAGTACGCCCGATAAACCACTCACCGTTGCATGCTCGATCTTCACACCCAGCAGTTGCGCCAGCGCAGTCGTTAATTCGGCCGACGCGCCCTCCATTGAGTGCGGGCCATTCACAATTTCATAGGGCGGAAATGAGCCGTTATTCACTGAAATCATTTTGCCCGATTTTTTGATCTCATCCGGCAGCCTGTCATGCAGGGCCAGGTCAACTTTTTGCACCGGAATAGCGTCGGCAGCCTGCGCCAGCGCTGCAGTCAGCCCCAGCGCCACGATTAAGGCGGTTGCTCTCTTCGTCATAATGGATTCCTGGTTCAGCGGATCAGTTGAGTTCGGGACGGGCAAAGCGCCGGTTTTCCAGCACCGGCAGCACCCGGCGGGCATAGGCGACGCGCTCAGGATCGAGATCGGCAAACAGCAGCGCCGGCGATTCCGCCGCATTCGCCACCGCTACGCCCAGCGGATCGACCACCAGACTGTTGCCGATATTGCGCGGGCCACACTCCCCCACCGCCACCATATAGCAAGTGTTCTCCAGCGCACGGGCGCGGGTCAGCAGTTCCCAGTGCATCTCTTTCAGCGGACCTTTAACCCAGGCGGCAGGCAGCACCAGCACCTCTGCACCATCCAGCACCAGCCGACGCGCCAGCTCCGGGAAGCGCACGTCATAGCAGGTCATTAATCCGACTTTCATACCCGCGACCTCAATCAGCGGCGGAATGACGTGGCCGGGATTGACCCGCTGCGACTCCTGCATCGCAAAGGCATCGTACAGATGCAGCTTTTCATAGGCGGCGATGATCTCACCGTTGCGGATCGCTACCAGCACATTGAGCGCTTTTTGCTCGCCGGTGGGAACGTGAATGCTCATCATGGTGGTCAGCGCAGTGTGCTTGCTGGCGGCCAGCAGCTGGCTCAGAAAAGGGCCATCCAGCGGTTGCGCCGCCTTCAGCACTAAATCGGGGTCGGCTATATCACGTGCCAGCACCCCTTCCGGCAGTACCAGCAGATCGGCGCCACCTTCTGCCGCCCGCTGCATTAAGTCCAGACAGATACTGGCGTTCTCCTGCCATTCGCGGTTCACCGCAAATTGTCCCAGTGCCACTTTCATCATTTCTCGTCTCCCGCAGCGGCCGGAAACATTGCTTCCGGCGTCAGTACCTGGTGAGTCAGCCCTTGCTCATAGAGCTCACGGCCAAAGTCCGCAATCATCTTTCTGTTAACGCTAAAACCATTCTGATTCCACTCAGCGGGCAATTCCTGCGCAGTGCGTCGCAAATCGTCCAGCAGCCACGGCGTGGTGTCGGCATATTTCTCTCTTTTCTGCATCCACAGCCGGTAAGAGCGATCGATGACCTCACTTAACGCCGCTGGCAGCCACGGATGCTCCGCCGCCAGTGCCGGTTTCAACGCCAGAATGTGGATGCCCGGCACATAGCCGACACGATTAAAGTAGTCCCGTTCCGCCTGATAAAAATCGGTCTGCAACTGCCGTAATCCCGAACCCGGCAGGAAAAAGCCCTCCGGCATAAATGGCGTGAAGATGGCATCCAGCTCACCCGCCTGCAGCATCTCTATCAGCGGTCGCTCGTCGGGCGCCGGTTCAATGCGGCCCGGACGGCCAAATCCCGCCAGCCGATCGACAATCGGATGATCGGCCGTAAGACGACCGGCATACCAGAACACATCATCGATTTCGACGCCCGCTTCACGCAGCACCGTGCGTGTCCAGGTATTGCCCGAATCCTGCCAGCCGGTGACGCCGATTCTCTTATCTTTCAGCTGCGCAGGCGTGGTGATGGAGCTGTTGCTGGTGGTGATAATGCAGCGCTGGCGGAAGCCGCGCATCAGGAAGTGCGGCAGGCCAAGCAGTGTTTCGTCTCCTCTGGCCCGGCCCTGAGCATAGCGGCTGAAAGAGACTTCGCCCGCGTCATAGTCGGGGCTGGTCGCCAGATCATTCACCAGCGTGCCGACGCGGTCGATCTGCAGTTCAAAACCTTCTGGTCTGATATCGCCCAGCGCCAGCGGGGTGAAGTAGTCCCAGTCGCGTACCGCCAGTCTGATGAGTAGCCTTGCCATGATCTCTCCGTTTACGCTGCACCGTCGGGACGGGGCTTAAAATAATGCTTGAATTTGATACTAGATCCGGAATACTTACCTGAACAATCATTAATTTGTTACTGAACAAAGTATTTTCTTATGACAGAGAGCGTCGACCTCAACTGGTTTTGCAGCCAGATAAAATCGCCTTCGGTGAAAGGCATTGCCCAGGCAGCCTCCGCGCTGATTCGTGACGGACAGATCGCGACAGGTATGCAGATGCCTGCGGTGCGGGAGATAGCGGAGCAGCTGGGTGTCAGCCCGGCAACCGTTTCTGCTGCCTGGGCGCAACTCAGAAAGCAGAAAGTGCTGGCGGGCAAGGGGCGCAGTGGTGTCTGGGTCAGTAGTAATACGGTGATGCCGCGTCCGATTCGCTTTGAGAAGATCGGCAACTACGGCGATAACATCCGCGCCGATCTGACCCTCGCCGCACCCGACCCCGCCCTGCTGCCTGACCTGCAACGTGCGCTGCAGGCGGCCCTGCACTCACCGCAGCTCAACAGCTACACCCGTGAGGCGATTTCCGCGCCGCTGCATAGGGCGATCGCGCCGCGCTGGCCCTATGCAGCAGAGGCGTTTCTGGCGACAGATGGCGGTTTTGACGCAATGAATCTGCTGGTGCAAACCCTGGTCTCGCCGGGTGACCGCGTGATTATTGAAGATCCAACCGCGACCCGGCTGCTCGATATACTGGATAACGTCGGCGCAGAGATTCTGCCGCTGGCGTGTGATGATCAAGGGCCGCTGCCTGAGGTTCTGTCTCTCCTGCTGGAGCAGGCACCGGTAATGTTGATCTATCAGCCCCGCACCCACTCGGCCACCGGGAACAGCATCAGCCCAGCGCGACGTCAGGCAATGGCGCAGGTTCTGCAACAGAGCAACACACTGATCGTTGAGGATGATGGTATTGGCGATCTCTCTGCGGAGGCGAGCTGGAGCCTGGGTTCAATCTTTCCTGAACGCACGCTGCACGTCCGTTCGTTTTCCAAAGCCTATGGACCGGATCTGCGGCTGGCAGTGCTCTCTGCCACCTCGGAAATGGTCAGGCGCATTCAGTCATGGCGAAATTTTGGCGTCAGCTGGACCAGCCGCATTCTGCAGGATGCGGTGGCGTGGCTGCTGGAGGATGAGGAAACGCAACAACAGATCGCCACCGCACGCGCGACCTACCGGCAACGGCGTGAAGCATTGCTCGCGGCGCTGGCACAGCGTGGGCTTGATTTGCCGCTTCGCGACGGATTAAGCCTCTATATTCCGGTGACTTCAGAGCAGTTTGCCATGATTACGCTGGCTGCCCGCGGTATTGCGGTCGTGCCAGGCGAGCGCTGTCGGCTTGGCCCTACCCAATTTATTCGTGTCAGTATCGCCAGCCTCAGGGATGAACAGCGGGAGATGATTGCCGGGGCGCTGGTCATCGCCAGCGGACGGGAATTTAACTCGCTTGCAGATCTTTGATGAGATAACAGGGGGATTCAACATAGCCTTCACGGGCGTAGAACTGATTCGCCTTGAGACGTGACTGATGGCAATGGACTTCCATACGATCGCAGCCACGACGAGTCGCCAGCGTTTCGGCATGCTGAATCAGCTGCTGGCCGACGCCTTTACTGCGCTCACCTTCTGCAATGCAGAAATAGCTGATGCGGGCGAAATCACCGGCCAGCGCCAGCTGAGGAATAAAGTGCAGGGAAAGAAAACCCAGCACCTGACTGCCATGCTCAGCCACCAACAGCGCTTCACTGGGATCGCTGCATAACTGCGCCAGGCGCTGTTCAATAAAGCTCTCAGTGCCGCCGTAGCCTAACTCGCTCAGTAATGCACTCAACGCAAAACTGTCTTTCAATTCTGCCTGACGTATGTTCATCCTGCCTCCTCACTCACCGGGTTCTGTCGCACAGTTATATAGCGTCGCAAGCCAAAAAGCTGCATATCAGGTTGTTATAAATATGTTACGGTTATTTAGTGTGAACCGCCGCGCAGTTTGTGCGGCAAGCCGCCGATAGTGAGGGTACGACAGAGGGGATGAAGCGCAGATTACAGCCATAAAAAAACCCGCCATAAGGCGGGTTTTTAGAATTCTGACTGTTAACTTACAGACTGATAACGTTAGCAGCAGATGGGCCTTTAGCGCCGTCGGTGATTTCAAACTCTACGCGCTGACCTTCAGCCAGAGTTTTGAAGCCGTTGCTCTGGATTGCAGAGAAATGTACGAATACATCTTTGCTGCCATCTTCAGGAGTAATGAAACCGAATCCTTTAGATTCATTAAACCACTTAACGTTACCTTTGATCTTAGACATCTATATTACCTTTACATGAAAAATGGACACTAAACTGTGTCGGGGTCTAGTACAGCAATTGCTGAGGGATTTGTCCAGCATGATTTGATGAAAAAGTGATAAATATCGACATTCTGTACATCCATCACACTTTCCTGCTTTTCGACTTGCGAAACATCGCTCAACGCGTATCAGACGCAGATCGGGTATCGGGCGCTAACCTGCTGGAAACGAAACCCTTTTTAATTTTAAGCGGTTACGTTACTGACGTTAAAAAGAAAAATCTGATTAAGATATATTCCTGTTCTTAATGACGTTTACGCCGCTAAAAGGACATTTTTTTTCTATCATGCGGACGGTAAGTCCCATCACCTTAAACATGTTTTTCTGCTTTTTCAGGCCATCGCCATGGCAGCGGCTATTTTTTGTACGGAAAATCTTAAATTCACTGGCGCAGATCCCACTTCCTCTCCGAAAAAAATGAGCTGGCTGTGCCATTATCATCAGTCATGGCAGGCTATTCGCGGATATTTTAGCCAACAGCAAAGAAACACTGATCATGATCAATGAAGTGCTTTTTAGTAGTTAAGTTCGCATTTGGCAACAAACAATCACAAGCATAAGAAACTACTTTTCTTATCGCAGTCTGAAATAATATTGTCTCGTAATAGATAAGGTCCGCTTAACCGGTCCGGCACGGGCATCCGTATATGCTGAGTAAAAGGAGGGTGAGACACAGGATGGTGATGAAGATACGTTGCGGTCAATGTGGAAGCGCCCGATTCGTTTTTACTGATTACCGCGAGGATCAGCGAAACTTTCATGGTGCCTGCTGCGCATACTGTAAGAAACCTCTGGGCTCACAGGATCTGCTGCCCAATACGCCGATGGATCCCATTACACACACTCTGTTGGCCAGCAAGAAAACATTTCGGGCACCTGATTAGGTGCCCGCTGTTGCTGAAGCGTTAACAGATATCAGAAAATCAGTTTGAACACCCCTGTCAGGGTCAGTAAGCCCACGATAAAAATGATCGCGATAATCCACAGAATAATTTTCATTTCCTTTCCCCTCACCAATTAAACACTTTTCCTGTAAGCAGTATAGACAGGGAAAAGCGCCCTGCCGCTTCACTTACGGCTCAACTGGTCATAAGTTCATCAACCCTGAGCTTTATTTAAATTCTGAGATAACGATCGCAACACCGCTTTTTAACGGCTCTCTTTCTTCGTTTTACAGAACACTCCTGGCTAAAATTTATGCGGCAAGGCAGGCCTCAATAGTGATGAGTTTGAAAATGAGTCGCGAGGAGATCTTATGAGCACGATTAATACCAGCATGGGCCGCTACAGCCTCAAGGCAAAAAACAGCGGTAACCATATCAAAGGGACTTTCGCCATCAACGATGAAGGCGGCACGCAGCTCTCTCTGCAGGAGTTTGACGAGCACTACCTTGATGATGTGGTGAATAACGTTATCTACCCGGTTACCGGTGGCAACCGTGACATTGCACACGCGCTGCGGGAACAGATGGTGAAAGCCGGTTTTGAACCGCCTCACTAACGTGGCAGATTCAGACTGAATCTTCTCTGTCAGGCCGCATTTTGCGGCCTTTTTTTATGCTGTCTGTCCCGCACATCCCGCCTTTCCGGCTTAACCGGCAACAAGGGCAGCAAGCACGACGGGATGTTCAAAGTCCAAAAAAGCAGCGGGAGAGACGCGAAAGCAGAGAGCCGCTGGCAGGCTTGCCAGCGGCCAGAGGTTAAATCGCCCAGGAGAGCAGCAGGCAACCCACCAGACCACAGACCGAAATAATGGTTTCCAGCGCCGACCAGGAGCGGATGGTTTCGCCAATCGTCAGGTTGAAATACTCTTTGAACAGCCAGAAGCCCGGGTCGTTAACGTGCGAGAAGATCACGCTGCCGGACCCTACGGCGATGACCATCAGTTCCGGGCTGGCGCCGCTGGTGACAATCAGCGGTGCCACAATTCCCCCGGCGGTAATGGCCGCTACCGTGGCAGACCCCAGAGCAATACGCAGCACCGCGGCAATCGACCAGGCCATAAAGATGGGTGACAGCTGAGTAGAATGCATCATGCTGGCAATATATTTATCCACGCCGCTGTCCACCAGCACCTGTTTAAAGGCACCGCCACCGCCGATGATCAACAACATCATGGCGATGATTTTGATCGAGTCGGTCAGGGTATCCATGACCTGTTCCATCGTGCGGCCGCGATTCAGTCCAAAGGTGAAGATCGCAATCAGCACCGCAATCAGTGTCGCCATCACCGGGTCGCCAAAGAACTCCGCATACGGCAGCAGCACATGGCCTTTAGGCAGCAACATCTCCGCTACCGCACGCAGCGCCATCAGCACCACAGGTACCAGTGCCGTCCAGACGCTGACGCCAAACCCTGGCATTTCCGCCTCGGTAAAGGTTTTCGGGTTATAGAGTCCCTCAGGAATCGGTTTGTCGATGCCTTTCAGGAAGCGGGCATAGACCGGACCCGCCAGAATCACCGTAGGAATACCCAGCAGCGTACCAAACAGCAGCGTTTTACCCATGTCAGCGTTAAACAGCGTCGCGATTGCGGTCGGGCCAGGATGCGGCGGAAGAAAGCCGTGCGTCACTGACAGGGCAGCCGCCATCGGCACCCCGACATAGAGCAGCGGCACACGTGCCGACGCCGCAACGCTGAACACCAGCGGCAGCATCAGTACAAAGCCGACTTCATAGAACAGCGCAAATCCGACGATAAAACCGGTCAGCACCAGCGCCCACTGAATATGCTTAGTACCGAATTTTTCAATCAGGGTGGTGGCAATACGCTGCGCACCGCCGCAGTCGGCCAGCAATTTACCGAGCATGGCACCAAAGCCCATGATCAGCGCCAGGCTGCCCAGCGTGCCACCCACGCCCGCTTTGATTGAGGTAATCACTTTATTAACCGGCATGCCCTGCATCACACCGACCGCCAGCGCCACCAGGATCAGCGCGATAAATCCATTAAGCTTAAAGCGAATCATCAGCAGCAGCAGTAACGCGACGCCAATCGCCACATAGAGTAATGGCATAGCTTTTCTCCACCTTGTGCACTGAACATCATTCAGTGTCGGTTTATTATCATGATCCCCTGAGGGCTACAAAACAGTGCGCTGTAAGATGTTTACACATTCCGACAAACGCTGTTACCGATAACATGTTAAGGGTAACATCAGCAGGAAAGCACCACCCCGCCGGGGGTGAATTTCTGTTTTGCGAAGGTGATCAACTTTTTGCCAATGCGTTATCAGAAAGTTTGCCAGTGCCCGCGTCCTGCTTTTCGTTACACTCAGATTTTAGCGAAATATAAAAAGGATGCGCTGGTGAGTGAGAACCTGAGTGAGCTGTACAGTAATCAACGAACCCTCTTTGGCCGGGGCAGCCTGGATAAACTGGTGCCGCTGCTGGCCGCCCGGCCACAGCCTACCCTGCTGTTTTGTGGACAATCTTTTCTGCAGGGCGCGGCCTATGCCCGTTTAAAAGCCGGACTCAACGATCACATTATCGGCTATGAAATTGTCAGCCATGAAGCCTCACCCGCCGAGATTGATGGCTGGGTTGCGCGCTGGCGCGGTCATGTCGATCGGGTCGTAGCGATTGGCGGCGGGAGCGTACTGGATGCGGCGAAAGCATTTAGCGCGATGGTACAACACCCGTTGCCAACCGCCCGCTATCTGGAAAAAGTGGGTGACACCGCGGTTCAGCCCATCACGTTGCCGCTGATTGCTATCCCGACCACCGCCGGTACCGGCAGTGAAGTGACGCAAAATGCGGTAGTGACTGACCAGCGTGACATTCAGATAAAAGCGTCACTGCGCCACCCGGTCTTTGTGCCGGAAGTGGCAATTCTCGATGCCGATCTGCTGAAAGGTGCGCCTGACCGGGTGCTGGCGACCTGCGGTATTGATGCGTTTACCCACTTGTTCGAAGCGTATCTCTCCGGCAAAGGCAACCTCTTTACCCGCCAGATGGCGCTGACCGGCCTGCGTCAGTTTGTTCAGGCATGGCCTGCACTTAATCGCGAGGATGCTGCTGGCGACGCGGCACGTGAAGCGATGATGATGGCGTCGTGGCTGGGGGGTGTCAGTCTCAGCAGTGCGGGTCTGGGGGTGATCCACGGTATTGCGGGGGAACTGGGCGCGATAAAGCCGTTCCATCACGGTGAAGTGTGCGGACGTCTGCTGTTTCCGTTCCTGGATCTGTTGTCCGACAGCGAACAGCCACTGCAGCGTAAGCTGATGGCGGAACTGCACCCGCAGCTCTTCAGCGAAACCACGGACTCACCGGCGCAGTTTCTGAAACAGTGGCTGCAGCAGCAGGCGATCATCCCATTCTGGCAGGATGGCCCTTCACTGAGCCGCGCCGAGGTGGAGTGGATTCTGGCGCGTGCCAACAGCAAAAATTCGCTGGTGAATTACAGCCGCGAGCAGATGCAGATGATGATCGCGCAGGCCTGGCAAATCACGGCGTGATCAGGAGCCGCGCTGTCCGCCTTCACTGACCAGGCACAACCGGGACTGCCAGCCTGGCCCGGCTTTGCTGCTCCTCAGCGCTAACCTGTTGTGCCCGCTCTCTGAGCCAGGCGGCTGGCTGAATCACAGCGCTAACCGGTCTGGCTTAATCGCAGCGCCAGACGGCTAAGCCTGCGTGGCGCTAAAAGGCCCCTCACCTGCCAGCATCTGCTCAATCACCTGCAGCACGCCCTGCTCGTTGTTAGAGGGCGCGGCGAAGCGTGCCGCCTGTTTCACCCGCTGTGGCGCGTTGTCCATGGCAAAACTGAAGCCAGACTGCCTGAGCATCTCCAGATCGTTACCGCCATCACCAAAGGCCAGCACCTGGTCATGCGCGATCCCCCAGCGTTGTGCCAGCAGATCCAGACCGTGCGCTTTATGATTTCCCGGCACGATCAAATCCACCGAGCCATGACCGCTTGAGGTCGCTGCCACACGCCCCTGATGCAGACGTTCAATATCCGCCATCAGTGGCTCGATATAGTCATCAGAGAGATTCAGCGCGAACTTAAACAGCCGGTCATCCTGCACCTCATCCAGATGATGAATCGGCTTCAGCCGGTGACAGTAGTGGCGCATCTTCTTCAGCCAGTTCTCTTCCATGCCGTCGAAGTACCAGGCGCTCTCCCGGCCACACAACAGGTAACGCAGACCCGGATAGTCGCCGTTTTGCAGGGTGTCGATCACCGCGTCAACATCGCGGCGTTCAAAGGCACCGCAAAACAGTTCCTCATCACGATCGATAATCCATGCGCCGTTTTCGGCTACAAAGGCGATATCGCTGGCGATCTCCGGGAAGAAGGATTTGAGCTGGTAATACTGATTGCCGCTGGCCACCACAAATTTGATGTCACGGGCGGTGAGTTGCTGATAGCAGGCGAGAAAGCGGGATCGATTGTACTGCTTGTTATCGTCCAGAAAGGTGCCATCCATATCTACTGCAACCATCTTAACCGTCGTCATCATGACTCCTTACACAGGGAATTTTCAGCGTGGAGTGTCAGGATAGCCGCTGGCGCAGCAAAACGGAAAGAAAGAGGGATGGCCGCAGCCATCCCCTGGGGATCAGTTCAGCGCGCTGTTCAGCACCAGCGCGGTAATTACCCCGGTTGCGGCAGCAATCAGCACATAGTTGCCGTCGATGTTTGCCCAGTGATAACCGCGCGGCGGTTCACGCAGACCGCGTTCATGCCAGTCGGCTACGCGGTAATGGTCGCCGCGGTACGCCTGCGGGACAGGATGCCCGCGACGGAAGTCGTGCCCCTGCCAGGCGAAATGGTCGCGGTCATTACGTGCCTCTCTGCCCCGACCATTATTGTCCTGATCCGGGCGATGATTGACGCTGTCATGACGGTTGTTGCCGCGCTCCTGATTCTGGTCAGAACCACGACTGTCAGCATGATGGTCACCGTTCTGATGCGGCACAGGCATGCGGTGCGCGTCATCACGATCGTCTGCCCGTGAAGCCTGAGAAAAGAGTGTGCTGCATGTCAAAAGTGAAGCGATAAGCGTTAATGTTGTTTTTTTCATGATACTGCCTCCGAAAATAACGGCTGTTCAGGCACCGTTGATCGGCATCATGGCAATAATCGTGGCGGGAGACATCTGTAAAAGTCTTAAAATCCGGTAACTTACACACTATTACGCTTGCTTAGCGATTTCTTAACACAGGACATGCGATGACAACGTTGCTGACGCAATCCAGATATTCAGCGGGCAGCCTGCGCTGACTGAAAATCATGCTCTGGTTGACGGATGATGTCCGGTGAAAAGTCAGGATGCTGAAACGCACCCTGACAGTTTTGCGGTTATGGCGTGCTGAGGATCACTGGCGCATCCGGTAACCCGGTAAAGTGCGTCACGATGTGGTGGTAATCAGCCGTCGGGTCCAGATCGCGGAACACTTCCGGATAGAGATCTTTTGCCAGAATTTCCATGCCGATAATGTTGTAAGGGTGATTATAAAAATGGTGATAAACGCCATACACCCGTTTCTGTTTCACCGGTTCGATCTGCTCCAGACCGGTGCGGCTCTGCAGGCGGTTAAAGGTGGCGGTTACGTCGGTCTGACTGGCACCGTAACCAAACGGCAGCACGTTACTGTTCGGGCGTTTGGAGCCGGTCATGATATAGACGTCCGGCTTCATGGCGATAATCTTCTCCAGCGACACAAATCCAGAGCTGCCGGGCAGCAGTGCAGAACCGATATTCTTGCCACCGACCGCTTCCACCAGCGCGCCCCAGCCGTTATGACCGTGGGTAAAGCAGCAGTTGTCGCTGTTACCGGCAATCGGTTCAATAAACACGGTTGGCTTGTGCTGCACCTGCGCAATCTTCTGCTGAAGCATCTGCCAGCGCTGCTGGTAAAAATCGGCGTAGGCTTTCGCCTCGGCTTCGCGATTCAGAACGGTGCCCAGCACTTTCACGCTCTTCAGGGTGTTCTCTTTCGGATGGAGTTCATCATCGAGGAAAAGCACCGGGATATGGAGATTTTTCAGGGTGGCGAGCACGCCTGACTGCGTCAGGGCCGGTTTGGCACGCAGCTGCGCAATCATCAGATCGGGCTGCTTCGCCAGCACGCTCTCCAGATTGACCTGCCCCTGATCGTTAAAGCCCATATCAACAATTGATGCCGCCTGCGGCCAGCGCTGCTTCAGCAGCTCCCAGGTCTGGGTATCCTGCTTTTTCGGCAGGTTGTTCCAGGCAACGACACGCTGAAACGGGTTCTGGCGATCCAGTAATGCCAGCGCCATCACGTCACGCCCATCCTGTAAAATCACATGCTGCGGCTCTTTTTGCAGCGTAATTTTCTGACCATCCATATCGGTCACCGTGACCGGATAGGTGGTAGCCGCACAGGCGGTTGACAGTAAAAGTGTGGTGGCAGCAACTATCCCGATTTTCATTTTTCTCCTGTCCTTTTAGGGAATAATAATTATTCGCGTTAACTCTACCATGCTGATAAGTACCAAATGTAACTATTGCTAACCAGATGCGTCTGAGAGAAGGCGTTAACGACGTGACTGCGGGCTTAAATCACGGGGCGATATTGCTGAATGCGTGGAGGTGCACGGAGAGAATGGCGTATGGCGGGCGCATCCCAGGGGAATTGAGATGCGCCTGTTGCGCTAAGTGTTACTTCACCAGCGAATAGAAGATTGCGGAGATGGCTATCAGTCCGATCAGTACCACAAACAGGTTGCTGATGTGACCGCTGTACTTGCGCATCGCGGGGACCTTCTGGATAGCGTACATCGGCATCAGGAACAGAATCATCGCAATGACCGGCCCGCCAAGCGTCTCAATCATGCCGAGAATATTGGGGTCCAGCGTCGCTACCAGCCAGGTCGTCAGCAGCATAAAGAGTGCGGTCAGGCGATTCAGTCTGGCGGGCGCGATGGTTTTGCCGCGACTGCGCAGCGCCTTATTAACCATGCCGTTAAATCCTTCGCGCGCGCCAAGATAGTGACCGAGAAACGATTTCGTGATCGCCACAATGGCAATCAGCGGTCCCAGCCAGGCGATCATCGGCACCTTAAAATGGTTCGCCAGATAGGAAAGAATGGTGATGTTCTGCGCCTTGGCGGCGTGTAAATCTTCAGGCGACAGGCTCAGCACACAGCTGAAGACAAAGAACATCACCGTCACCACCATCATCAGGTGCGAGCAGGCCAGAATGCGCGAACACTTTTTCTCTGCGGCATCGCCATACTCTTCCCGCTTTGCCAGCGCGAATGAGGAGATGATCGGCGAGTGATTAAACGAGAAGACCATCACCGGAATCGCCAGCCACAGCGTCATCCACAGGCTGCTGCCCGCGGGCTGAACGTTCAGGGTCGAAAGCACAGCGCCGTGCCAGTGCGGGATCAGATAGCAGGCCATCAGCATCAGCACCGCCACAAAGGGATAAACCAGCACGCTCATCGCTTTGACAATCATCTTCTCGCCGAAACGCACAATGGTCATCAGTCCGACAATCAGCAGCAGCGACAGCAGCACACGCGGTGGCGGCACCAGGCCGAGCTGATTCACCATCAGGCTCTCAACCGTGTTGGTGATCGCTACGCTGTACATCAACAGAATCGGGTAGATAGCGAAGAAATAGAGCAGCGTAATCAGCTTGCCCGCACCAACGCCAAAATGCTCCTCGACCACCTCGGTGATATCCCCGGCCGGATTTTTACCGGAGAGAACGAATCGGGTCAGGGCACGGTGTGCAAAAAAGGTCAGCGGAAACGCCAGTATCGCCATGATAATCAGCGGGATCAGCCCGCCGACGCCAGCATTGATAGGCAGGAACAGCACACCCGCCCCAATCGCCGTGCCGTATAAACCCAGCATCCACATGGTGTCGGTTTTGCGCCATCCCGTATCGACGTCACTCTCAAGCGCGCACAGCGTGCCAGTTTGCGTGGTTTTCATCAGATTTTCCGTTTTAAAAGCCGCCAGTAACCTGAGCCGTCAGGCAGGCAAATGTCCGCCCCACTCTCCGCCTCAGCTGCAACCGGATCAGTCAACGTGATGCTGACCCGCCCGTGCATAGGTAATCGATTGCGTGCGCCACTTTTTACACTACCTGACGATAAAAGTTCAAGCCGTGCACATAAACACGCATGAATTGCTGAAAAAACCGTCAGGTTGTGCAAAGTGACTGCGCGGCGATCATGCCATCTTTGTGGCGGTTTTACCGCCCCTAAAAAGGTGATCCCTGTAACGGTTCAGCGCAACGGGCTACGCTTAAACAGACTCTGTCGCGATCATGCCGACAGATGCACAGGAGAAGAGAATGAAAATTGCCTGTCTCGGATGGGGATCGTTAATCTGGAAAGCTGACGCGCTGCCAGTGGCCAGTCAGTGGCATCATGATGGTCCTGAGCTACCGATTGAGTTTGTGCGCATCGCTGACGGCGGTGAGCTGTCGACCGCGATCTGCCTTAATGCCAGCCCGGTGCCGGTGTACTGGGCCTGGCTGAATACCGCCTCACTTGAGAGCGCCTGCCGCGCATTGCGCCTGCGTGAGGCCATTCCGGAGAGCCGCATCGATGGCATCGGAATGATGACGGTGACAGCGACCTCCGCAGGGCCACTGGCAGAGTGGGCTAAGACCAAAGGCATAGAAGGTCTGATCTGGACCGCTTTGCCTGCCCGCATGGCGGGTGTCGAAGGCCAGATCCCAACGCTGGACGACGCGCGGCACTATCTGCAGCAGCTCACCGGTGAAACGCGTGAGCATGCCTGGCACTACATCAAACAGGTTCCGGCACAAATCGACACGGTTTATCGTCGTGCGTTTGCCGACCTCGCTCTCTGGCAACCCGACACCCGAGCCGTGACGGTCGCCACAGCGCAGGTGCAGCCGCCCTGTCAGCCCGGCTGAAAATGGCCAGCCTGCCCCACCGCTCTGCTTACTTCTCAAAGGATTACTACACTTCTGACAGGTTTCGATTTCAGGTTTCCTGAGTCTTTCCCGTGCGTGGCCATGCCTTCTGGTCTGGCCGCCGTCCCCTAATCATCAGGAGATAAACAGATGAAAGCATTAACTTATCACGGCCCCCATAAAGTCAGCGTCGATAACGTGCCCGATCCCGGTCTGGAAGCCGCAGATGACATTATTCTGCGCGTGACCGCCACCGCCATTTGCGGTTCAGACCTGCACCTTTACCGCGGCAAAATCCCCGGTACCGGGCACGGAGATATCTTTGGTCACGAGTTTATGGGTGAAGTGGTTGAGGCAGGCAGCGCAGTGACCGCCGTGGCCAAAGGCGATCGGGTGGTGATCCCGTTTGTTATCGCCTGTGGCGACTGTTTTTTCTGCCTGATGAGCCAGTATGCTGCCTGTGAAAATACCAACAGCGGACGGGGAGCCATCCTGAACCGGAAGAACATCACGCCGCCCGCGGCCCTGTTTGGTTTCAGCAAACTCTATGGCGGTGTGCCCGGTGGACAGGCGGAATATGTCCGGGTGCCGAAAGCCAATACCGGCCCGTTTAAAGTGCCGTCGGTGCTGTCGGATGAGAAAGTGCTGTTCCTGTCAGACATTCTGCCCACCGCGTGGCAGGCGGTGAAAAACGCCGAGGTGAAACCCGGCTCCAGCCTGGCGATTTTCGGTGCCGGACCAGTTGGCCTGCTCAGTGCCGCCTGCGCCCGACAGCAGGGTGCCGAACAGATCTATATGATTGACCACAACAACTACCGCTTAAACTTTGCCCGCGAGCGCTACGGTGTTATCCCGATTAACTTCGATGAGATCGATGACCCGGCCGGCTGGATTATCGAACACAGCACCGGCAATCGCGGTGTGGATGCGGTGATTGATGCAGTAGGATTCGAGGCAAAAGGCAGCATGACCGAAACCGTGCTCACCAATCTCAAACTGGAAGGCAGCAGCGGTAAAGCATTGCGTCAGTGTATTGCCGCAGTGCGGCGTGGCGGTATCGTCAGCGTGCCGGGCGTCTACGCCGGATTCATTCATGGCTTCCTGTTTGGTGACGCCTTTGACAAAGGACTGACCTTTAAGATGGGACAGACCCACGTACACGCCTATCTGCCCGATCTGCTGAAGCTGATCGAACAGGGCCATCTGACGCCGGAAGAGATTGTGACCCACCATCTGCCGCTGGAAGATGCTGCGCGTGGCTACGATATTTTCGCCAAACGCGAAGAGGAGTGCCGCAAGGTGATTCTGGTGCCGGGCATGGCAGCGACCCAGGCCACAATATAATTTCACAACGGGTCTGAAACACTTAACCCTGGCTCCCCGGCCGTTCTCCGCCGGGGATCTCATCTCAGAACGGCTTGCGCTGCAGGCTGCTTCGCCACTCCCGCCTCTCCAGCAGATGTTCATCCGGCGAATCCGCCGTATCCACCTGACTGCCCTGCTCCAGCACTCGCGCACTGCGTGAATGGGGATGACTTTCGCTGATCACCTGTTGTGAAAATGCGCCAAACGATAACAGCAAAAACAGTAATGCACTGGCCAGCCTCACTTTCATACGCACACCTCTTTGGTAATGGTGCCGCTATGCTGCCCGAAGGGTTTTCATTTTCTGTCAGTAACAGGCAAAGTTATGTGGTAAGCGGGAACAAACTGCGACGGGTTTAACCGCGGTTCAGGATAGCCAGTCAGCCCGGCATCATAAGTTTCCCGGCTAACCGTCCGTTTTCTTTCAGGAGAAAGCTATTGAACCTCAATCAGTTTGATCAGCCGGTGGGTGAGGCTCTGCCCGACTGGCAACCGGTTAACAGGCCAGCCTGTATGCCACTCACGGGTCAGCACTGCCTTCTCCTGCCGCTGAGCATCGATCATGCAGAACCGCTATTGCAGGCATTTATGCTCGCACCGGATGATCGCGACTGGACCTGGCTGAGCGCGGAGCGGCCCGCCTCTCTGCCGCAGATGCAGCGCTGGATTGCGGATAAAGTGGCAGATGCAGCCCTGGTGCCCTTCACGGTCTGCTCGCCAAATCAGCAGCCCTGCGGTGTGGTCTGCTTCGCCAGCATTGAGCCCGGACACGGCACGCTTGAAATCGGCCACGTCACCTGGTCGCCGCTGATGCAGCGCAGTGTCATCGGCAGCGAGGCGATTTATCTGCTGCTGCAACAGGCTTTTTCGCTCGGCTATCGGCGGGTGGCGTGGCGCTGTGATTCAACCAATATCGCATCACGACGCGCGGCAGAACGGCTGGGGTTCCGCTTTGAGGGCCGTTTTCGTCAGGTAATGACGCGTAAACAACGTAATCGCGATACCGACTGGCTATCAATTATTGACCGTGAATGGCCGGATGTTCAGCGTGCCCTGAGTGCCTGGCTGAGTGCGGATAATTTCGCTGCCGGTGGGCAGCAAAAGCGCCCGCTCAGCGCCTGCTTCGCCGACGTTAACCCGGCTGATGCAAACGCGACAAGTCCTGAACACGGAGCGGATGCTGGCGACTAATGCAGCCGACGCACGGTCAGTGCCGCGGACCAGCGCTGTCGCTGACAGCGCGGGCAGACTGCCTGCTGCTCAGCCTCAATGATCTGCGTCTGGCCGCAATGGGTGCAGGCATAGAGCGCGCTGACCGGTACAGTGCTGTAATCCTGCCGATGCTCGGGCGGCAGTACGCTTAACCCGGCGCGCATCTCATCGTCATCGTAGAAGTAGAGGCTGAGCTGACCATCGACCTCCACCAGCGCCAGCCGGATCTGCCCCAGATGCTCCACACCACTCTGGCGCAACTCCATATAAAATTCATCTTCGGAAATATTCAGTCGATCCAGACTCTCCAGCACATACAATCCCTCTTTAATCAGGGTAATCACGTCGCCCTGAATAAACCGTGAAAAACGCGGGCTGTGCGCCGTCAGCCAGGTCGTGAAGCGGTAGAGCGCCAGCAGGACTACAAACACCATAATGACCGGCAGCACCGGCACATCATCGTAAAATGTGACATCACCGGACGCGGAACCCAGCGTCAGGATCACCACCAGCTCGAACAGCGACAGCTGGCGCACACCGCGTCGTCCTGAGATTTTCAGAAAGGTGAACACCACCAGATAGGCGATCATGACCCGTACCACCACCTCAAACAAAAAGATGGCCGGTTGATCGTTAAGTAAGAAACGGTGCCAGTCGAATGAGAACATAGTCTGTAAAACATCCTGTTTTAGGGGGCGCGCATCGTCGCATCACCCGTTGATGACCCGCAGATTCAGGCCAGTGATAAGTAAATCTTGTCGCCAGCCCGCCAAAAGGCAAGCGAAGCTGTAACGCAAAAACAGGCGAGTCTGACCTCTCTGCATGTTGAGGAAAAGGTTAACAAAGCTGAAAATGGCGCTGACTCTGTTCACGCTGCGCTTATCAAGCCGTTTTCAAAACAGCAGGTTAAAACATCCTGTTTATGGCTGGATAACTTTTACCGCTGCGCTTTTTTCTTTTTACTTCAATAAATTGCGAACCAAACCTTACTGCCTATACTTTCCAGTAAGGCTTCCGTAAACCCCGTTAACATCCAGAGAAGCCAGACTTTTTCTGCCGATAGCGTCACTGGTCTGTACCTGCTATCTCACTCGTCCACACCGCGACAGGCCCTGATGCCTGCAATTCAGTGTCTGTGGCTTATGGCATGGATCGCCCGTCCGTTCAGAGTGGTCAGATCGATCAGTCTGCAATGCAAACCCTGACACCCTGACCCGTTTCACAACGGCTCGTCAGCGGGAAGCGTGTTGCTTTTTTTCGGGAGATGCCATGACGCCCTTTTCCAGTTTCTGGCAGGCCGGCTACGAAGGTGCCGATCATATCAATCCTGCCGGCCTTGCGCTGTCGATGAACGATCTTAACCAGCATCAGGCGCGTGCAGCAGAAGATTATGCCGCGCTGGCCCCCTTTTCCATTCGCACAGTGCGCGAAAGCGTCGGCTGGCGGTTATGTGAGCGCGATGGCTGCTATGACTTCTCCACGGTTGCGGCCCGGATGCAGGCCGCAGAGCAGCAGGGCATTCAGCTGAGCTGGACAATCTGCCATTACGGCTGGCCCGCTGGCGTCAGCCTGTTCGATCACGACTTTGTCAGCCGTTTCGCCGCCTTCTGTGGCGCACTCGCCCGCTTCCTGGCCCCCTGGTATCAGCAGGCGCCGGTCTACTCTCCGATGAATGAGATCTCCTTTGTCAGCTGGGGTATCTCGGTAGGGCTGTTCACCTGTGAGGCGATGCCTGAGGCGGATCGGGCGGATGCCGCCAAGCAGCAGCTGGTGCGCGCTACGCTGGCAGCCTGTGATGCCATCTGGCTGGCCGATCCGCGAGCCCGTCTGCTGCACTGTGATCCACTGATCCATATCGTGCCCTATCCCGCCGATCCGGCCAGCGACGTGCTGGCACGTGAGATGTGTGACACCCAGTATCAGGCGTGGGACATGCTGAGCGGCAGACGTAACCCGGAACTGGGCGGCGCCCCACGCTATCTCGATCTGATTGGCGTGAATTACTACCACGACAACCAGTGGGAGCAGGGATCAAACCGGCGGCTTTACTGGCATCTGGGCGACAGCCGACGCCTGCCGCTGCATCGGATGCTGCAGCAGGTCTGGCAGCGTTATCAGCGTCCGCTGCTGCTGGCGGAAACCAGCCACGTCGGCAGCGGACGCGGTCACTGGATCCTTGAGATCGCCGCGCAGGTTGCGCAGGCGCAACTGGCAGGCGTTGAGCTGCACGGCATCTGCCTCTATCCGATCCTCGATCGTCCCTTATGGGAGGAGACGACTTTCTGGACCCGCAGCGGTTTGTGGGATCTCGATCTGCTGGGAGCCGATCCCTATGCCCGCCAGCTACAGCAGCCTTATGCCGACGCATTACGTCAGGCGCAGCGCTTTTTGCAGCACATCCAGCCCTCAAAACACCCCTGTCAGGAGCACACTATGAAACCACCTGTTCTCATCGTTTTCAGCCATTTACGCTGGGGATTTGTTTTTCAGCGTCCGCAGCAGCTACTGACACGACTGGCACAGCACTATCGCGTGCTGTTTGTCGAAGAGCCGGTCTGGCAGGAGGGGCCACAGGGCCTGCATCAGAGCGCGCCTGCCGCCAACATCACGGTGATCCAGCCGCATACCGACAGCGACGCGCCTGGTTTCCACGACAGCCAGATCGCCCCGCTGCTGCTGTTGCTGACGCCGCTGCTGGAGGAAGATGAACAGCCACTGATCTGGTTCTATACGCCGATGGCGCTGCCGTTGCTGACCCCGTTTAATCCGTCACTGGTGATTTATGACTGCATGGATGAGCTTTCCGCTTTTCAGAATGCACCGCGCCAGCTGCAGCAGCGCGAATCCGCGCTGATGACCCGCGCCGATCTGGTCTTTACCGGCGGCACCAGCCTCTATGAAGCGAAGCGTGAAAAACATCCTCAGGTCTACTGCTTTCCCAGCAGCGTCGATGCTATTCATTTTGAGCAGGCGCGCGATCGCAGCAATCGTCATCCGTTGCAGGATGCGATTCCGGCACAGCGTCTTGGCTATTACGGCGTGCTGGATGAGCGCATAGACCTGCCGCTGATTGCGGCGCTGGCGGACAGCCACCCCGAGTGGCAGATCATTATGGTCGGGCCGGTGGTAAAAATTGATCCGGCCAGCCTGCCGCAGCGCGACAATATTCACTGGCTCGGACAGCAGCCCTATCAGGCGCTGCCGCAGTTTCTGGCGGGCTGGGATGTCTGTCTGATGCCGTTTGCCATCAATGCCTCGACCCGCTTCATCTCACCGACCAAGGTACTGGAGTATATGGCGGCGCAGCTGCCGATTGTCAGTACCGCGATTATTGACGTAGCGCGGCATTACGCAGAGGAAGTGGCGGTGGCAGAGAGCCACGCTGAATTTATTGCCGCCTGTGAACAGGCGATGGCGATCGGTGCCGCAGAACGGCTGGCGCTGGCGGGACGGATGCAGGTAAAGGTCGACGCCACCTCATGGGATCGCACCGCTGAACAGATTCATGGACTGATCCAGCAGGCGCTGACGCAGCGTCAGCCCGCACTAAGTTCGGTCAGCCAGGGCAGCGCACAGGCGAATATCACGCCGTTAACCCCATTGATGCTGGAGAGTGAAGCCGTGCCCTGCCTGATTATCGGAGCCGGGCCAACCGGGCTGAGCGCCGGTTATCATTACGGCGAAGGCGCGGTGCTGCTGGAGAAAAATAGCACCCCTGGCGGCTGGTGCCGCTCAATTGACGATCAGGGTTTTACCTTCGACTATGCTGGTCACATTATGTTCTCGCAGGATCCCTACGTGTTACAGCTATATGAGATGTTGCTGGGCGACAACCTGCACTGGCAGACGCGTGAAGCCTGGGTCTACAGCGACGGCGTTTATACCCGCTATCCTTTCCA
This sequence comes from Pantoea pleuroti, assembly GCF_014156615.1. Classification (NCBI taxonomy): domain Bacteria; kingdom Pseudomonadati; phylum Pseudomonadota; class Gammaproteobacteria; order Enterobacterales; family Erwiniaceae; genus Pantoea; species Pantoea pleuroti. Next base: position 574,741 of record NZ_SBFD01000002.1, read on the forward strand.
GTCCGCGCTGCACGGCTTGCCGGTCGAGGTGGTAAAAGAGTGCGTGCTGGGCGCTATCGAGGCGCGTTATGGGGAAACGGCCGCCGCCGCTGTGCCACTGGAGCGGGCGCGGGCACGGCGGGATTGCTGTGCGGATGGCGCGATCCCCGATGAGGGCAGCAGCACAGGCGTGGTGGAAGGCGAAGAGGATTTCCAGCACTTTATTATGCGCACCTGGGGTAAAGGCATCGCGCGTCACTTCGCCCTGCCCTACAACCAGAAACTGTGGAAGGTGCCGCTGACCGACATGGAAACCTCGTGGCTGGGCGGACGCGTGCCGCTGCCCGACCTGGCGCAGATCATTGATGGCGCGCTGCAACCGCTGGCGAAGCCGGTTGGCCCCAACGCCCGTTTCGGCTATCCGCTGCGCGGTGGTTTCCAGGCCCTGATGTCCGGCTTTTTGCCGCACCTGAAATGTACGCTGGAAACGGATGCCACCCTGACCCGCCTCTACCCGCAGGCGCACGTCGCGCTGCTGGTGGATGGTCGCCACTACCGTTATGAGCAATTAATCAGCACCATGCCGCTGCCGGAGCTGATTCAACTGATGGGCGACGAGGTGCCGGAGAGTGTGCAACGGGCGGCGCAGCAGCTGCAGTTTGTCTCGGTGCGCTGCGTGAATCTGGGGATTGGCCGCGCTGACCTGACCGAAAAGCACTGGATTTACTATCCTGGCGATACGCTGTTTCACCGCATCTTTGTGCAGGGCAATGCGAGTCCGCACTGCAACCCGCCGGGCGGTTTCGGCTTAACCTGCGAAATCACCTATAACGCGTCCAATCCGCTGCCGCTGGCGGGGGAGGCGCTGATTGAGCGCTGCCGTCAGGATTGCATCAGAGTCGGCATGATCACCGCGGACGATCCGCTGCTCTGCGCCTCAGAGGTCGATATGCCCTACGCCTACGTGGTCTATGACCATGCGCGCAGCGCTAACGTGGCGCTGATCCGCCAGTGGCTGCTGACACAGGACATTCATCTGTCAGGCCGCTACAGCGAGTGGGAATATTACAACTCGGATCACGCCTTCCTTGCCGGTAAACGCGCCGCCGAAAATGTCCGGCTGCAGCATGTCAGCGAGCGGACGCTCGGCTGACCTGGCGCAGTCGCTACGAAAGCCGCTGACTGCACTTCGCGGCTTTTAGCGACTGCAGCTGAGTCAGTCGCCGCTCCGCCTTCTGGCTGGCATTGTATTTCGCAATGCCATTGCCCAGCCCGAAATCCCCGACAAATCCCAGCACGGTCAGTGCATCGAACTGGCCGGTCTGCTCAATATCACTCTGCACGCTGTGCGCTTTCACCAGCTCCTGATCCAGCGCGCTGCAATTCAGCATCGCCGTCTCTTCCGGGGTGACCGCGGACGCCTGCGGATACTGCTTGGTGGCGCAGCCGCTTAATACCAGCGTCAGCAGCACAATTAAAACGCTCTGTTTACTCATTTTTCATTGCCTGTTTTTTATCCAGTTAACACTGTTATCGGCAGCATCCTCCGGGATCATGAGTCTCTGACCTACCAATAATGGTCGAAACCGCTACGCTAATGTAGGATCCAGCGCGCTGCTGTCAGTTGCAGCGTGTTACCTATAAGAAGTCACGCAGCGAACGCACATTGCCCGTTCATCACTTCTGCCAGACCTTTCAAACAGTTAGCCAGCATGATGCTGTCATCAGCAGCGTTTAAAAAGCAAAGCCTGACCGATAATCAGTGACGAGGCCGCCGCATAAGCAAAGCCAGACACAGAAAATTCGTGCGTCGGGTTTATCAGAGTTTGTTCCAGATGAGGTTTTTCCATGCGTTTTAAAGGATTGAACATCGGATTTTTCATTTTGATTCTGGCTATCGCCACCCTCGCTTTTTTTGAGGTGCTTTCGCCCTATTTCTCGCCGATTTTATGGGCGGCGATTCTGGCGGTGATTTTCCATCCGCTTAAAACCTATCTGCGGGTCCGACTGGGCGAACGAAATGGCCTGGCCGCGTTGATTACCCTGTTCTGTATCTGTCTGATTGTGTTCACACCGCTGGCCATTATCGCCTCATCGCTGGTCGTTGAAACCAATGCGGTCTATCACAAACTGCAGACCAATTCGGCGCAGTTCCCGGCGGTCTTCGCCGATCTTTTGCAGCATCTGCCGCGCTGGGCAAAACATTATCTGGCTGAAAATAACCTGGATAACGCCGAACAGATTCAGCAGAAGCTCTCCTCGTTTGCCCTCAAGGGCGGTCAGTATGTGGCAGGCAGCGCCTTTATCATCGGTAAAGGGACATTCAGCTTCACCGTCGGCTTTGGCGTGATGCTTTATCTGCTGTTCTTCCTGCTGAAAGATGGCTCCTATCTGGTGCATCTGATCCTGGAAGCGCTACCGCTCTCAACCTACGTGAAGCATCACCTGATGGTGAAGTTTGCGGCCGTGGCGCGCGCGACGGTGAAAGGCACGGTGGTGGTCGGTATTGTTCAGGGTATTCTCGGCGGGCTGGCATTCTGGTTTACCGGTATCGACGGCAGCCTGCTGTGGGGCGCACTGATGGCCTTCCTCTCTCTTATTCCGGCAGTCGGTTCCGCCATTATCTGGGTGCCTGCGGCGATCTTCTTCTTCGCCACCGGTGCACTGTGGAAAGGGCTGTTCCTGGTGGGCTTCTTCGTGGTGATTGTCGGACTGGTTGATAACATCCTGCGTCCGCTGCTGGTCGGCAAAGACACTAAAATGCCTGACTATCTGATTCTGATCGCCACGCTGGGCGGCATGGAGATTTACGGCATCAACGGTTTTGTTATCGGCCCGGTGATTGCCGCCCTGTTTATTGCCTGCTGGAACCTGCTCTCCGGACGCGATAACCGCGAAAACATCGAAGCCATCGACGAAGAGTTTATCGAAGAAGGTAAGAAGCAGTCCGATACCGCGGCAGAGGCTGCGGCTGAAGCGGCGGCGGCCTCCGCCGATGCGGCTGCAGAGACGGAAAGGAAAGTCGCGGCGTTAGCCGCCTCGGAGAAAGAAACAGCGGAAAAGAAAGCGTAATCCGTGCCAGGCAAACTCAGGTTAGTATCGCAGTGAGAGCGAGGCCTGCTCAGGAAACACGGTCAGATCGGAAAGGCGCAAAACCCGCCATCCATGGCATGCTCGGCCCGCGCGATTACGCACCTCATCCCTGAGGTGCGCCCGTAAACGGGCTAACGCTTTGCGTTGTTCAAAAACGCTCCCGGCGTTTTTGTCCCTGGCGCGGGACGCTTTCCTCTTCTGACCGTGTTCCCTGCGCGTTGAGCTTATGCGTTGCTGCCAGGGGCATTACGAGTCGGCTTTATCACCCATAAAAAAACCCACCTTTCGGTGGGTTTTTTTTTAACCTGAGAACAACCGCGAATTAGTTAGTCGCTTTGTTTTTCAGATCTTCAGCACCCTGCTTGGTTTTATCCCAGCCTTTCTCAGTGCCTTCTTTGGTTTTGTGCCAGCCTTTCTGCGTACCTTCGGTGATTTTACTGCCGGTGGTATCGCTTTTGCCTTCAGCGGCGTGCTCAGACTTCAGCTTAAGCTCTTTGCCTTCGTTCTGGGTCTGATGCAGTTTTTCCTTCGCGGTATCGGCGCCTTTATGCGCTTCCGCAACGGTGTTGTCTGTGGTGGTAGCAGCAAATACCGGCGAGGCCAGCAAAATAGCAGACAGTGCAATAATTGATTTCTTCATAATTCCCTCTGTATGAATCGTTGCCGTGTAGGTTTTAATCCTGGCATAGTGTTCCCAGGAAAGATTTAAGAATAAACCAGGAATGAAAAAGGGCCAGTTTTCACCAGAAAAAGCCGCCGGTTGTAGCTTTTTCGTCCATTACCAAAGTGCGAGTTGCGGATCGTCGTCCGGTTTCGGCTGGCTTCGGGTGACGCGAGCAGGCGGTGCAGGCTGCTGCATCTGCTGGGTGATCCACTGCATTAACACCGTCACTACATAGGCCTGCTGCTCCGCGCTCAGCGGCTGGTGCTGTCCGATATTATGCCACTTGCTCAGACAGCCACGACAGCAGGTTGCGGTGGCATGCTGGGCGATAAACACCGGATGGCCGCGCATCGGCGTCTGCTTACCATCATTCTCAGGCTGCGCAGGCGCCAGCCGCTGTGCCACAAACTCAGCGGCGTGCTGGCGCAATACCGGCTCGCCTTTGCTGCTCGCATAATCATATTCCGCGCGTCCCAGACGAAAACGCTGGCGGAACGGCGAGCGTGCCAGCCGGGTAAACAGATCGTCAGAAACCTTCATGCTGATTGCCAGTCACTCATATTTACGTCCCGCCAGATAGCGTACGCCCTGCGATCCGAACGCCTCACGATGGAGTTCATTGGGCTGCAGATGAAATGTCTCACCGGGATGGTAGGTGGTATCGCCTTGTTCGGTACTGATAGTGATGTCACCACTGAGAATCAGTGCCAGTGCTTCAAAGGGATGTACGTGATTATCAAACTGGGCGTCGGCTGCACGCTCAATCAACAGAGGCTCGTCAAAACCCTGTTCGGCTAACAATTTTCTGAATTCGTGTTCTGTCATCGCAACTCCTCAGTGTGGATCTGACCCTTAGCAGTGTAGACGATCTTTATCGCTGCTTATGGCACTCAACAGGTTACGTAAAGTAGCGCAAGCAGGGTTGTTCACCGGTCAGGCCAGTGCTGTACTTGCCGTCTCGTTACAGCCATTTTGACATCGGGATAACGCAAAAGTATGTCTCAACAGGAGAAAACTGCCCTGCTGCTGATTAATCAGCGCTCACGCAAAGGACGCGCCGAGGCCAGCCGCGCACAGTCGCTGCTGGCTCAGGCCGGATTCACCCTGCTGCAACCGGCCAGAGATGATACCCGCAGCTACAGCGAATTAATCGCGGCGTATGCCCATCGCGTTGATGCGGTGATCGTCGGCGGTGGCGACGGCACGCTTAATGCGGCCGCGCCGGGGCTGATGCAGACCGGCCTGCCGCTGGGCATTTTACCGCTGGGCACCGCCAACGATTTTGCCCGTACGCTGGGCATTCCTGCCAGCCTGGAGTCCGCGATAAAGATTATCGCTGAAGGGCAGCTGCGCGCAGTGGACCTGGGTGAAGTGAATCAGCATCTGTTTCTGAACGTCTCCAGCATCGGCTTTTCTGTGGAACTGGCGCGCAACCTCACGGCAGAATCGAAAAAACGCTGGGGAGTGGGCGGTTATGCACTGGCGGCTTTGCGGGTGCTGCGGCAGAGCCGTCCCTTCAGCGCTACGCTGGTGCATCAGGGCCATCGGACGCCGATCAAAACGGTTCAGGTGTCGGTGGGCAATGGACGCTTTTATGGGGGCGGCATGACAGTGGAACAGCGTGCCGCTCCGGATGATGGGTTGCTGGATGTCTACAGTCTGGAGCTACAGCATAGCTGGCAGCTCATCGCATTGCTGCCCTTTCTGCGGCGCGGCACTCACGGTCGCTGGCGTAACGTGCGGGCATTCAGCGCCACGGAGCTGACGATTGAGACGCGCCGTCCCCATTACATCAATGCAGATGGTGAGATTATCGGTCAGACACCCGCGCATTTTCGTTTGATCGCCAGTGCACTGCAGGTTTATGCACCGGGCGACAGCGCAGCAAAACAGACCGACCGTGGGTCGTCGTAACCAATCGCGGTGAGAAACTAGTGCTGGGTGCTCTTTTTTTCTGCGTAATCGATGTGTTCGGAAAGATTGGCGACCAGCTTTTTCGCCATGTCGAGGGTGAGTCCCAGAAACAGGGTCTCCTGCGGGCCCTGTTCACGCGGGGCGTCGGGATCGATATAACCGAATTTCACTACCAGTGCCTGATGGGTGTTCAGGGGACCAATATGCCAGCCGGTAACCGGGTAGAAGGTAAATCGCGTAAATTCATTCATTGAATCCTGACTGTAAAAGCATAACGCTGATTGATAGTCAGGCCAGCTCTGATGATAAAGCATGAGTGGAATACTCAGTCTGAACGAAATCGACAGGATTACAAGGGAAGCGGCAGAACAGGCGCAGCGTGACGCGGTAATAATGCGTGCTGCGTCAATGGCCTGGTGCAGCATAACAAATCACGCATGCGTAACCTGCCCGGCACCGGCGATCGCCTGTCAGGCCTGGTTATCAGTTCGGGGAATAATCGAGATATGGCCGTTAACCTCCAGCACGGCATATTTAATCTGATCAAACCGCTCAAGCCCCTGCCCGGATCGCGCCGCCTCCAGCACATCATCAGGACTGATGCCGGTCATCTTCATGCGCTCGGTCAGCAGATTGCCATTATCCACCAGGATCACCGGGCCGCCATCGATTACCTGCTCCACCACCGGAAAACGGTTTTTCAGTTTGCCCAGCACGATATCAATCGTCACCAGCGTAATAATGGTCAGCGCCGCGCCGGTCACCGAAAAATCGTCGCCCAGCAGCGCCTGCTGGGTTGCTTCACTGATGATCAACAGCAGTATCAGATCAAAAGAGGTCATCTGCAGCAGGGTGCGTCTGCCGGCGATTTTGATCACCACCATCAGCACCAGATAGATACCCGCCGCACGTAATACCGTTTCCATAAAGTGCCTCTGTCAGGGATAGATCCATTGATTGAAACGGGCCGGAGGATGATCGCCGCTGCTGACGCTGACAGCAATGTGACCGGGATTGCGGGGCTGCAGACCCAGCCAGATCGCGTGATCCGGACCGGTATCACGCGACGAAAAGGTCAGCCGCAGATCGCTGCCAAGGGTGATCGCCTCCAGTGGCTGCGGTTGCAGGGTCTGAATCTGCAAATTATCCAGCGCGCCGTTACCAATGATGATGCTGAACCGCTCAGCCGGCGGTGATTTAAGCCGGATACGCATGTCCATATTGCTCTCAACCCGGCCAAAACGTTCATATTCGACCTGAATCGCGCCATCTGGCGATGCGGCGCTGCCGTTACTCAACACCCCTTTAGAAAACAATCCGCAGGCCCCCAGAATCACCAGCGCAATCAGGACGTATTCGCCGATGCGCTGAATCAGCCATTCGCGACGTATCCAGCGGATATCTTCTTTTATCGGGTAATCCCGACTGCCTGTGTAATCTTTTTTCACCCTGCGACGACCTCCTGTAAGCACGCCAGCCTCAACGGCTCGCTGCCTGAAGCATAGCTGACCTGGGTCATTTAGCGCGCCGTTCAATCCAGAACGACCAGCTGTGATAGAGCAGCGTCAGCGGCATGGCAATCGCTGCGCCCACCAGCACGAATCCCTGTGTGACCGGCGATGAAGCGCTTTCACTGATGGAGAACTGGTGCGGCACCAGCCACGGATAAAGGCCGCACAGCAACCCGATAAACACGGCCCCGATCAGCATCAGTGCAACAATAAGCTGTAGCAGCGGCCTGGCTCGCCAGAGCGCCAACGGCAAAACGATCCATAGCGTGACGATTGCCACGCCAGCTACTTTTCCCAGCGGTCGCTGCCAGCTCTGCTGCCAGATATCGGCGTTAAAATAGAGTTCGAACAGAAAAATTATCAGCGCCAGCAGCCACCATAACCAGCTTTGCGCTTCCGCCAGGGGTTGCACTCTGTCGCCGATTCGCCAGCCGATCCAGCAACAGGCCAGTAGCGAATTGATTGCCATTAATCCCGCTCCGCTCATCAGCGGAACCAGGCTCAGCCCATCGGGCAGCCCGGTCTGAGGCTGAGCGCTGATGATCATGCCGGCGCACCAGCCCTGAATAAACGTCGCCAGTGCCGAACAACTGGCCATGATGCGGTCGAGCCAGCGGCGTAACCGGGTACTGCTCTGGGCGCGATATTCAAGCGCCATCGCCCGCATCACCAGTGCCAGTAGCATGGTGAACAGCGGCGCACTTAACTCACTGAGCAGCAGACTGTAGACCGGTGGAAACAGTGCCAGTAAACCGCCCGCAGCCAGCACCAGCCAGGTTTCATTAGCATCCCAGACCGGCAGAATGCTGTGCGTCATCAGTTCACGCTGTTGATCGTCGTGAAACCAGAAAAACAGCATACCCACGCCCAGATCGGTGCCATCCAGTAACAGGTAGAGCAGCAAAGAGAGACAGATAATCATCGCAGACAAATCGGCCATAGCGACTCCTAATGGGGCGTTTTCAGCTCAATGACCACCGGCTCACCCGAGGGGAGTTCACCTTTAACCCGACGCAGCAGATAGCGTAAGCCGAGGGCGAACACCAGGCCGTAGATCATCAGTACCGCCAGGAAAATACTCAGCGTGGTACTCAGGGCCAGTGGTGAGACGCTCTGTGCTGTTCGCACCATGCCATAAACCGTCCACGGCTGACGCCCGACTTCAGTCACCACCCAGCCTGACAGCAGTGCAATAAAGCCTGCCGGTGAAAGCCAGGTCATCCAGCACAGCAAGCGCCCTGATACCGCCATGCGTCCACGCCAGCGCTGAAAATTCGCAGCCAGTGTGGTCAGCAATATGATCAGCCCAAGCCCCACCATCAGGCGAAAAGCGAAAAAGACCGGTAACACCGGTGGAATCGCATCCGCAGGAAATTCGCTCAGGCTTTTAATATGACCGGAGAGGTTGTGCCGCAGATAGAGCGATCCAAGATTGGGCAGGCTAATCTCCAGATAGTTGCGCTGCGCCTGCTGATCCGGCAGCGCAAACAGTCGCAGGGGTTCGCCCTCGCCCGGCGCAGGAGGAAGCCAGCCACCTTCAATCGCGGCCAGTTTGGCGGGCTGATAGTCGCGGGTGTTTTCACCGTGCAGATCGCCCAGTACGATCTGCAGTGGAACGGCAAACAACAGAAAGGTCAGCGCGCTGTTGAGCATCAGTCGCGAAGCAGCCTCCCCGCTGAAATGACGCAGCCGCCACGCCGCCACGCCCATGATCATCACTGCTACTGCAATCAGCGACGCCACCACCATATGGCTGAAGCGCCACGGAAACGAAGGGGCCAGCAATATCGACTGCCAGCTTTCGGCAAGAAAAACACCGTTCTGATCGCGTGTGAAACCGACCGGCGTATGCATCCATGAATTTGCAGCCAGAATCCAGAACGCGCTAAGCAGCGCCCCGACCGCCACCAGACAGGTCACAGCAAAATGCACGCCTGGCCGGATTTTATTGAAGCCAAACAGCATCACGCCGGTCAGGGCCGACTCAAGGAAAAAGGCGACCAGCACCTCATAAAACATCAGCGGGCCGATAACGCCACCCACCTGATGAGAGAAGCGTGCCCAGTGGGTTCCGAACTGAAACTCCATCACCACACCAGAGACCGCGCCGATCGCTACCGTCAGGGAAAAAATCGCCAGCCAGAAATGCAGCGCATCACGGGCGGCCTGCTGTTTTCCCCACAGCCAGCGCGCTTCAAACCACACCAGAAAAGGGGCCAGCCCCAGCGTCAGTGCTGCGAGCGTAATGTGCATGCCCATGGTTAGCGCAAACTGCGTCCGGGCAATCATTAACACCCAGTCGTGATCATTCACAATCGGGCTTTCCCTCCGCGCCACGCGCAGGCAGTGACGGGCAATGTCCTGATGTTAATAAGCGCGGACGGCGAGTTCGTTCGGTCATCAGCCTTTCTCCGGATAAAGATGCGTTGCCACAGATCAGCGCTGCAAAATTTATTTCGCCGGGATAGTCGGGTTATAAGATTGTATTATCAGCGTAGCGAAAAAATAAAAAACCGGCCAGATCGACAGCAGCATGCAATAAATAAGCGGAGCGATAACAGGCTTATTTTACATCATAATTATCTTATTTTACTGAGAGATAGGATTATTAACGCATCTTATTCATCGCTACGCTTAAATAAGCCTAAGCGTAGCGACAGAATAAGCCGCAGCGTGCGATTCCGTTAGTTTACAGCCAGCCGGAGCGACGCAGTTTGGCCCACAGCCCACCGCAGGCCAGCAGGGTCAGCCCTACCGCCAGCGGATAGCCATACAGCGACTTCAGTTCCGGCATATGCTCGAAGTTCATGCCATACATACTGAAGACTACGGTCGGGATCACCAGGATCGCACCCCAGCCTGCCAGCTTTTTCACCACTTCATTCTGCTGCACCGTCACCAGCGCCAGATTGACCTGCATGGCGCTGGTCAGCATTTCGCGCATATCTTCCGCGTCGGTGACGACATGGCGGGCGTGATCCTGCACGTCACGGATGTAGGCGCGCAGCGGACGCGGGATCAGATCTTCATGCAGATGGATCAGCTGATTGCAGATCTCCTCCACGGGCAGCGCCGCATTGCGCAGTTTCAGCAGATGACGCCGCACGGTGTAGACCGACTGCACCGACTTGCGATCAAATTCACTGGTGAAGAGATCGTTCTCCATCTGTCCGACCCGTTCATTCAGCGAGGTAGAGAGCTCAGCATAGCGATCAACAATAAAATCGAGCAGGCAGTAGAGCGGATAAGCGGGGCCAAACTTCAGCAGCGCCGGGTTTTCAGCCGCCCGCTGCCGCACCGGGGTGTAGCTTTCAGAGGCGCCGTGACGGATGCTGATCAGGAAGTTTTTTCCGACAAAAAGATGCGTTTCGCCCAGTTCGCAGCTGTCATCCTTAGCGCACACCGTTTTCACTACGATAAACAGCGATTCGCCATAGTGTTCGATTTTAGGTCGCTGATGGGCATTGAGCGCATCCTCAACCGCCAGTTCATGAAGGCCGAACTCCTCTTTAATCTTCGCCATAAACTCAGCGTCTGGCTGCCACAGCCCGAGCCAGATAAATGCTTCCGGCTCTTTGATCACTTCACTGATATCATCGACTTCGACCTCTTCGCCCGCGCATCCCGGACGATACACCCTGCTGCTTACGATCATCTTCTGCTTTCCCGTTGTGACAGTACATGCAGCTTAGCCAATCCCGCGCCTGTAACCGGATAAAAACCGTAAGGATTTGCTGCGACGCTGTTCGATCAGCGGCTTACCACTTCAGCCCCAATCCGGTAGAGAAAATGCCTTCGTTCAGGGTATCCGGTATGCCGCTGACCAGATTACGGTGATAGCCAACGTGCAGCGTTGACCACGAAGTCAGGCTGTAGCGCAGGCCGACTTCGGCATCCAGCATAAATACGCCGTCATCATCCAGCGAATGGCCGACATCGCCATTGCTGTAAAGCGTGACCGACTTGCCCAGCAGATAGCGCTGATAGTTCCAGCGCAGCGAGCCGCCAAAGTGCCGCTCTTCCCGGTCATCGCTGTAGCCATACTCAAAGGCACCGCCCAGCACCGAGAGTGAGAACGCGCTGAGTTCGGTGTCCCACAACTGATAACCAGGCCCGGTGCCGATTAGCGCCTGACGTGACAGATTCTCCACCCAGTCGCGCTTGTAGGTGGCACGGGTCTGCCAGAAGAACTGCTCTCTGACCAGATAGTCAAAGGCGTAGCGCAGGCTGTAGTTATCGGTATTGATGTCCTTGTTTTCCTGCTCGCGATTGTAGGTCGCGCCGATATCGTGACGCCATTTTCCCTGGTTCAGTTTCGTGTTAAGCGCGAAGCTGTAGTCGTCAGTTTTGGTCGAGGCTTTTTTGACCTTCACGCCCGCATCGATGTTGCCGGTCCAGGCAAGCTGATCGCTGCGGACTTTGGCTTTCATAAACTCATCAATGCGCCGCAACGAGACCTGCTGCTCCTGCTCGTTGCGTTCCACCCAGACATAGCCGGGATCGGATGAGGAGAGCCGCACCTGATAATGTTCGCCGGTCTTTTTGTTTTCGACATTCACCGGATTCTCGCTGGCGAGCGTACTGACCGCACTCCAGTCCAGCGTGACGGTACCGGCGTAGTGTGTCTCTATCGCCAGCTTGCCGTCGCTGAGATAACGAATCGTGCCGGTCAGCCGATCGCCATTATTCAGCCAGACGGTATCGGCAGTGGCCTGCTGTGCCCATCCGGCGCAGCAACTGATGACCAGCAGCGGGATAAACGAGGTGGCGCAACGCATAGCTTTCCCTGTAAAGGCGTCGTCTTGCACGGGCGACGCGTCACCGCAAATTCTGACCTGACAATTAAGCCGATTCTGCGTCGATATGCAATGCGCCGCCTGGGTCAGGAGAGATCGTGCAGTGCTTTGCCGAGCGGTGGAGTAATAGCGAAGTCCGTAAAACTCATCGCCAGCCCTTCACGTTCAGGCGAGCAGCCCATCACTCCGACAAACCGCCGCGCCTGACCGGGCCACGGGCAGAGCCGTAACAGCGGCCAGCTCACGCCGTCGGTGGAGTACTGAATTCTTAAGGCCGCATTTTCCAGCGTGGCGCGCAGCCAGAACTGTCGCGCATCGCCAGGAAACACGCCGGTAGACCAGTCGGAAAACTCGCGCGTCACCACGCTGCCAATAGCGGGCTGATCATCGTTAAACTCAATGCCCGCCTTAACCCAGTGCGTTTCGTTATCCTGAATAAACAGCCCGGCCTGATCGTAGAGCTGACTGAAATCCGCCCTCACCTGCACCTGAACGGTAAAGTCGTTTTCCACCCAGAAGCCAAAAGCATGGCCGCTGTGCCGTTCGAAGCCATACCAGGTACGCTGCCAGAAATCGCTGTTGAGCGCGGTTTCGAACCTCAGCGTATCGCCATCCAGACTGTGTACCGGCGGCTGATTAATCCAGACGCCACCTTCAGTGGTAATGGAACTGACTGCTGTCATAGGCACTCCTTTGGGTAAGTTAAACCGCCCGCGTGCTGGCCGATCTGCGGTGTGGCGATTGACCTGATTATCATAGCGTTGATTGGTGAACGGGCGGCAGACGATTGCGGCAAATCTGATGGTGTCGATGTGGCAGGCAGTGAGGTCAGCAGACCCGTGGCTGCAGACACTCCGGCTCTGTTTGCGGTTTCGCTTATATGCCCTTTATTCTCCTGCCGGCAATAAATAAAAACGACCAGGTCCAGCTCACTGAACTATTTCATTTTGTTAATCCCCTGGCGAAAACAGCATTTAACAACCAGGCTTGTTTTGTCTGAGGGCAACTGAACTCATTAAATATAAGGATTAAGCCACCATGGTAGATAAATCAGAGATTTTAGATCACGCGCAGGTTGTTGATGTGAATGGCGAACATGTCGGGATTGTCGACCACTTCGAAGGCGACGACAAAATTAAGCTGGCGAAAAGCGATCCTGAAGCGGGCGGCAAACACCACATTATTCCATTCAGCTGGGTGAAAGAAGTTGATGATAATAAAGTCATCCTTTCTAAAGCCAAAGCGGATGTTGAAAGTGAGTGGCAGTCTGCTTAAAACATTAGCCGTGGCGCCCGCCACGGCTTATTTCAATAATTCTGTTAAGTAACTCCTGCGTCCTGCCCTGCCCATTCTTTATCTATTACTGCTTTATATTTCACAATGCTTAAACGACCTGGCGATAACAGACCTGGACATTGACTGCCCTGATTCCGCTCGCCGGAAACCGTCACAGACTGATATTTTCAGCCAGCGGTGCGGAATAACAGCCGAATACGCCGTCTATCAGCAGGTAACTTTCGGAACCAGGCAATTCAAAATGCCACCATTCGGTTGCGATGTCGGTAAAGCCGCCACCCAGCATGATGGCATTGAGCATCAGCCGGTTGCGCTGCGCCTGAACCGCCACATCAGGATGATAAGGATGGGAGTGCTCACTCATCTCATCGAAGCCGGTACCCATATCCACGATTTCGCCACGCTCGTCTATCAGCGTAACGTCTACCGCCGTGCCGCGGCTGTGGTTTGATCCGCGCGTCAGCGGTGCGACATAGTCCTGATTCGGGCAGGCACTCCACAGAATTGCCTGCGCTTCGGGTGGCCGGTATGCGTCGAGGATCAGCAGCGTATAGCCCGCAACGTTTGCAATTTCGATGCTTTTTGCCAGTGCTTTAGCCGCATCAATGTGCAGCAGACAGCGCGGGTCTTTGTAAATCGGCTGGCCGGTCAGGTTATCGGCGGTGGCATATTTGAGATCGATCGCTAACTGAGGAAATACCTCAGCAATATCTGTCAGATTTTTACTTTCCATGATGGGGTGCTCCCTGTTTTTATGCCCGGTGGCGGGTGGTGGTGAACGGAGGTTATGAAGCGGTCATCATGGCATTGCGGCGGAAGGAAAAAAAGGTGTGACGATGATCTGTGCTGTAACGTGGTATGGGATTTTTTTATCCGGGATACTGGGTGACAGCGTTTATGGTTTCAGTAATCGTTATGGGCGATGCCCTTAATTTCTCTATATAACCTTCACTCCAAAATTTGTGATCCCTTACAACTCCAGCTATTTTAGGAGCTGATTAACCATGTTTAGTGAGAACGACGTTTATATAAAGGTATTGTTATGGACAACTATTGGGACACCAGAAGACTCTCAAACTACTTTCTGACGATTGCAAATCTTGAAGCTAATCAGTTAGTTAATGCAGCAACCTCACTCTCACAATTCCATCTTAAAGATGCGCTTTTAAGAGTGAAATTTCAGGATGAAGTGCGCGAATTTGCTCGACTACAGCTACACACAATTCGCACTTCGACTTCGGACGATCAGTGTCAGGAGTGTATCCAGAATCTGAAGCAGGAAAGCCAGCATCTTAAGATTCAGGACAGAATGCTAAGAACCGGTGAAGCTGTCATATCATCATCTGTGAAGTTCTATCACGACAATGAAAAGATCATTGGATATGTTATCGATGGCATAGGGGTTGTTCTGGGAACACTTCAGTTGGTTGCAGGGGTTGGGGTATTTGCAGGGTCATTAGTGAGTGGCAATGTCATAGGAATAATTGCAGGTTCTGCTTTGATTACCAACGGGGCAGGTGCAATGGCAGAGAGCATTGACAAACTACGTGGTGTTCCAAATCCTTCAAATCCAGTAAAGGAAGCATATGAAGATTCGGCCGAATTTTTGGGATTTGATCGACGATTAGGTCTCCTGACTTATCAGGTAGTCGATTTGACGACCTCATACTATGGTATTGTTAAGCTTACACTCAAACCAGAAGCCTGGAGACTATTCAAATATCTCCCAACTGACTACTACCGTAAAGTGCAGTTGATGAGTAAACCCGCCCTTGCTTTGAAAGGGGCTGGAGCAGCAGTGAAGGGTACTGCAATAGGTATAAACCTTAATCAAATGAAGACTAATCCCTTAGAAAACTAACTATCGTTCTTTTTAATAAACCGATATCACTTTAGAGATAACATTAAAGGCGTGACAAAAAAACCACCAGAAAAGCAAAAGCGAGGAAGATAAAATAGGCGATGGCGTTTATTCATCTGCAGTCTGAATGCCATACAAGCCTATTATCACCACTCAGAAAATCGAAATAAATTCATGTAAAAAAACGTTTACCTATATCACTTTATAACGACCCTGCCATAAGTGATCAGTGCCAAATATATGAATAACCCATTAAAAATAAAGAATCAGCTCTTATTTTCCCGGATGACTTTATATGATTTCCAGGCAAGATTCATCGGTATCACTAAATAGACTATAACTGCCCCTACCATCAGGACGATTGCATAAGATATCAGGCTTTGCTGATGCCCTTTTGCTACTCCATAAATGAAAACAGAAATCAAAACCGCCATGCAAATAATTCCAGCCCAGAAACGCTTGCTGAGTTCATGGACGAGAGACTGCAAGGTGTCTGATTTGTTTTCATCTCTGATAAGGATATCTTTAAGTTTACGGAGATCTTTAGCTGAAAAACCATTTTGAAGAAGTTTTTGCTCAAATTCGTTCATCTGATTCATCCTGAATGACATTGTGATACGTGCGAAATATAGCACAGTGAACCCGGCCCATGCTAACCCACCTGTTTACATGGGCGGCAACGGTACCGCCCGATGATATTGTCTGCGCTGCTGTCATTGCTGTGGTGTAACCCGTTAATCCCGCGTTGGCTGCCCTCCTTAAGTGCTCTATCAATGCGCCTGTTACAGCTGACGAATAAGCGGCCAGCAATACAGCTGCTGAAAGACGGTTGATGTGGCCAACGCAGCTCTGGCTGTACCCTGATGAGATACGATCCAGAGGTAAGAGAAAGATGTGATGCACATCACAAGGTAAGCGAAGTGCTGAAAAAGTTATTAACTTATTACTCTCTTGCAAAATCAGGCATCTTTCTCAGACTTAAGAGTCAACCTTAGCTAAGGAGGAAACATGACTGACGAATTCAAAAAGTGCATCGAAGCCTGCTATCTCTGCGCAGCGGCTTGTGATAACTGTGCCGCATCATGCCTGGCTGAAGAAGAGCTTGAAATGATGCGTGAATGCATCAGGCTGGACATGCAATGCGCCAACATATGCCGCCTGGCAGCTCAGTTTATGACCTTAAAAAGTGAGTTTGCCAAAGAACTTTGCCGCGTTTGCGCTGATGTCTGTCAGAAATGCGGAGATGAGTGTGGTAAGCACGAACATGACCATTGTCAGGAATGCTCAAAAGCCTGCCATCTCTGTGCAGAGCAATGCCGAAAGATGGCAGCATAAACTTTATCAACATAAAAACCCGCTTCGGCGGGTTTTTTATTGGCAAGCGGAAATATAAAAACCTCGTAACGGCGAGGTGACAAATTGCAACGCTAAAATTATCTCGGGGACACGGAAGAGACATTCGATATGTGCGTTCACGGTTATCGGTGGCGTTGACCACGACAGTAGTTACTTCATCGGGTCTGACTGAGTGATAAATGATGTATACCGGTTGGCTGGTCCGGCTTCTGCCATCATCCCGGATAGTCATGATGCATGTATAAATCCACACTAACTGGCGGGATTAAGCCCAGGTTATGATCTGATTTCAATGGCTACACAGGGTCACAACAGCCGGTTAATTAAACAGACAAACCAGCGCGAGATGAAGCAGCGTGGATATAACGATTAACCCTCGTCAATTTCTTCAGATAAGGTTAAAAATGAAAATAATTACAATCGCAGCGACCATTTTATTACTCACAGCCTGTGTACCTCATAATGACAGACAACACGCTGTGGGCATGGCTAACCCAGCCTCTGTGTATTGTGAAAAGATGGGCGGCAAGCTGGACATAGTTAAGGGCCCGGATGGTGAATCAGGTTACTGTACTCTGCCAGGCGGAGAGCGCATCGAGGAGTGGGCACTGTACAGAAGGGATAACCAGTAGACTCGCTGGTCGGAAGGGATATCAGGGCAGCTATCAAGGAGCCGTAAGAATGGGACGTGGCTTTATGAAAGGAGGATTACCAGCATACGGCCGCATTGATGTTCCTGATTTCACAAAGTGTGAAGTGCGATGAAAATACTGATATTTGTTATAATCTTCTCCGCAACCTGGTTTCTCATACCTGATGGCATCATCAGATCCCTTATAGAAGGCCACATTAGCGGTGATGGTGAAGGCGCTATGGATAGTTTCGAATTCACAGTGATTGCACTTAAGGCAGTGCTTTCGGTTCTGCTGGCCTTTATTGGTGTCTGGCTATATCGCAAAGCTAACCAACGATAACGAAGCGACATTCAAGGAGCTGATCATCGACGGCCAACAGAAGGACCTCAGGGGCTTAGCCTGAGCATTCACTCGCGCAAGGTTGGTGTCGTTGTCAGACAAAGCGGCTAAGCCGTTTTGAGAAATGGTAATTACTTTATCCATTTCTTCAGCTTTGATTCGTCGAAGTTAGTGCCTGTGTAGACGCGGCCGGAAAGCAATGTTGCAATAACCGCACCAAAAATCAGCTTCTTCATATCCCTATACCCAAAATAAAAGACGGGATAAATCCTCGCATGGAGTAGTCTAAACAAAGTGGAAAATGATCAATTTTGCTAAAAGTCATAGCGCGCCTGCCGATAAACCAGAGAACGCAAATCACGGAGAAATCACAATGGAACACCCAAACCCACTCGCAGCGATGACGTTCATAATCTGGTTTTTTATGTTTATTCCATGCTTTCGTATGGCTCAAAAGGCGGGATTCGGATGGAAAATGGCTCTGTTATTATCATTCCCCGGCTTGCATTTCTTTACACTCTATATCTTCGCTTATAAGAAGTGGCCCAATCTGCCCAATGCTTGAGACCTGATAGCAAAAAAACCACCTGAGTGGGCTATGTCATTATGCACTTTATGAATTTATGGAAAGGCACTAGCGATTCTTTGTTGCAACAACTTCATTAGTCTTTTCATAAATTCTGGCTCTTCGAGCCCAATACTCCCTGAGTGCTCCCCCAGACTAACAAGAATCTCATCATCGCCACCTAAAAGTTGTGCAGCAAAAGTGGTATAGTTACCTGAAGATTATAACCATCATGCGAAATATGGATTACCCATTCAAATTTTAATTCCCTTCAAACACTTCTCGCTGCTCAGCCCTAAATGTCTCCAATCAGAGTGTTGAGGTTCTACTGAGCCAGTTGAATGCCTTTTACTTGAATACCCATAGCTTTCTCCGGGCAATAAAAAAACCGCAAGTTAGAGGTTTAAGATTGGGTAAACGATGAGGTTGTTTTTCCTAAGCAAAGGTTGAACTGCGAACGAGACCTAAAACCAAAATGCTGGCATTGTGCGGATTTCATTGTACCAATGGTTAACTGCGGGGATTTCCTGTAAGAACCAGAAGCCGATCCCAATCATCATGATGCTAATTCCAAAATGAAGAATAGTGCTGATCCAATATTCAATAGGTTTGGCATCCTTGTAGATGAATTCCTTGCGACTCGTTCCCTTAAAGGTTTTGGTATAGATTCCCCGATGCATGTAAATGAAAGACTCAGCCAGCGTTATTAGACCAACTATAAAGGCGGCACATACTGTGAACCAATACTGAAATCCCATTATTTTTCATCCCAGCCAATTTTTTAGGTTCATTATTACACAGCTATATAAGATTCCAGTAAGGGTGACGTAATATTTCGCCACTCACTCAAAAGTGTCTGCATAGTGAATGCCTGAATAACCTCATCCGTGCAGCCCTTATGCAATCGCTGCTGCGTGCAGCAGCAAATGAATGGGGCTGGATAAAGACAGCGCCGGTTATCAAAACAAAGAAGCCTGTCAGCTAGCGCATCCGCTGTTAACGCGAGAGGAAACGAACCGGCTGATTGATTGCATGCCGGAAAGCATAAAACCAGTGGTAATATTTGCGCTGGCTACCGGCCTTCGCCGTTCTAACATTCTGGATCTGGAATGGACGCAGGTTGATATGCAAAGGAAGGTCGCCTGGATTAATTCGGAGAACGCCAAAGCGGGCAAGGCTATTGGCGTGGCTCTGAATGATACGGCATGCAAAGTGCTGAAGGGGCAAATAGGTAAGCATTCACGCCGGGTGTTCGTACACACCAAGGCGAAGCATCGCAGCGATGGAACGCTGGCACCGGCAGGCTGGAAAATGCGCAGTGATGATAACACGGCGTGGAATATCGGTCTAAAAGCGCCAGGCATAGAAGACTTCCGCTTTCATGACTTGCGGCATACGTGGGCGAGCTGGTTAATCCAGTCTGGTGTTCCGCTTTCCGCGCTGCAGGAAATGGGTGGATAGGAAAATATTGAAATGGTGCGTCGGTATGCTCACCTCGCACCTAACCACCTGACCGAACATGCGCGCAAAATTGACTCACTTTTGGGTGAGAGCGACACAAATACGACACAAGAAGATAATTAGGTAGGATTGAAGCTGGCGTAAACCGATGATTTTATTTGGTACGCCCTACAGGATTCGAACCTGTGACCTACGGCTTAGAAGGCCGGTGCTCTATCCAACTGAGCTAAGGGCGCATGGAGATGGCACGGATTATACGTCGGGAAGCGGGTACGTCAACGTTTTTGCCGTTTCTCCGCAGCGAAGTGCTGCGGTAATGACCAATTGACGTCAGTGGCGCCTGCGCCATTCGCTGAGCGACACGAGTTTACCGTTGTCGGTAAATTCTCCTTCCAGCTCAATCCCTTGTGTTGTGAAACGCGCATTGTATTGCTCACGAAGTGCCTGCAGCGCCTGGATGTCCGGTTCCAGCTGGCGCAGAAAGCCCAGCGCGAGCAGCAGCTGCTGGCGGCTAATAAGCGGTGGAAAACCGGCTCGACTGAGAATCGCATGCCAGCGCTGGCTGTTCTCCTCGCTACCGTCAACAATGAACACCTGCCAGATCAGCAGTACCGCTGCGCCATTATGCAGGTGCGTTTCATTATCCTTACTGAGATAGTCGGTAAACTCTTTCGCCGCCTCTTTCCCCATCATAGAGATCATTGATTCCACCTGTACAGGTGGCAGCTGCAGCCGTTTGCTGAGCCGCTGAGCGGCGTGGCGTGAGCCAGCAGTGAGCAGCTGAAATCCAGCGACAAACACCACCGCCAGAGTAGCAAGCATTATCCAAATCATTACATCGTCCCCGGATTGTCCTGCAGATATCATACGCATGCAGGCAGGCACTCGTCGCGACGAAAAAGCCGGAAAGCGCATACGCGGCTGAAACTGTAACTGACAGCGCGCCGCGCTTCTGACAAAATAGCCCCCTTCCCCGATTCAACACAACACAGTGGATTTCCTCTCTGATGGCAGCAAAAATTATTGACGGTAAAACGATTGCGCAGCAGGTGCGCGTTGAGGTTGCGGAAAAAGTGAAGCAGCGTCTGGCCGCCGGAAAACGCGCGCCAGGTCTGGCAGTGGTTCTGGTGGGTGAAAACCCGGCATCGCAGATCTACGTGGCCAGCAAACGCCGCGCCTGTGAAGAGGTCGGTTTCCACTCCCGCTCTTACGATCTGCCTGCCACGACCCGCGAAGCTGAGCTGCTGGAGTTGATTGATGCGCTCAATCAGGACGACGAAATCGATGGCATTCTGGTGCAGCTGCCACTGCCAGCCGGCATTGATAATGTCAAAGTGCTGGAGCGCATCACGCCTGATAAAGATGTCGATGGATTCCACCCCTATAACGTCGGTCGTTTGTGTCAGCGTGCGCCAACCCTGCGTCCCTGCACGCCACGCGGTATCGTGACGCTGCTGGAGCGCTACAACATTGACACCTACGGCCTGAATGCCGTAGTGGTTGGCGCATCCAACATTGTTGGTCGTCCGATGAGTATGGAACTGCTGCTGGCGGGCTGCACCACGACCGTCACTCATCGCTTTACCAAAGATCTGCGTCATCACGTTGAGCATGCCGATCTGCTGGTCGTAGCAGTGGGTAAGCCAGGATTTATTCCGGGTGACTGGATCAAACCGGGCGCCATCGTCATCGACGTGGGCATTAACCGGCTGGAGAGCGGCAAAGTCGTGGGCGATGTTGATTTTGATAGTGCATCCGAGCGCGCCTCCTACATTACCCCGGTGCCGGGCGGTGTTGGTCCGATGACAGTAGCTACACTGATTCAAAACACGCTGCAGGCGTGCGAAGAGTTTCATGATAAAGAGGTAGTATAAATGACAAGTTTTTCACTGGGTAAATTCCCGCACGTCGATCTGTGTGACCTGCTGAAACTGGAAGGATGGGTTCAGAGCGGCGCACAGGCGAAAGTCGTGATTGCCGAGGGTGAAGTGAAGGTCAACGGTGCGGTAGAAACCCGCAAGCGCTGCAAAATCGTAGCCGGTCAGACTGTAGAATTTGCGGGTTTCCGCATTACTGTGGTCGAGTGATTTCCGGGCGTCCCTGCGGGGACGCTGTTACACCCGCTCATCTCCCTTCACGCACGTCTCCCCTTCCCGCTGTTCCAGTACAATATGATTCACCGCCGTATGCTGCGCTATCAACGTCGCGAGCCGGGGTGAATGGCTGGTGATCCAGAGCTGACTGAACTCGCTGGCTTCGGCGATTAAGCGCGCCAGCGCAGGCAACAGATCTTCATGCAGGCTGTTTTCCGGCTCATTCAGTGCCATAAAGGCCGGCGGACGCGGGCTGAGCAGTGCGACAACCAGACAGAGAAACCGCAGCGTGCCATCAGAAAACTCGGCGCTCTCCAGCGGACGCAGAATGCCCTGGCGCGACATCAGCATCTGGAAACGGCCATTCTGCACATCGACATCAAACTGGCTGTCGGGAAACGCCTGTTCCATCACCTCAGACAGGAGTTCGGAATGACCGCGCTCAACAATGGTCGCCCAGGCCGCCGCCAGATTGCTGCCATCATGGCTCAGCACCGGCGCACGCACGCCAATCTGCGGCACCCGTATCGGTGAGCCAGGCCAGACCGCGAACTCATGGTAGAAGCGCCACTGCTGCAGACGTTCGCGCAGCTGCGAAAGCTCCGGATAGCGATGGGGTTCGCCAAGCTGACCAAACAGCGACTCTTCGGGATGCAGCACCGCCGGATAGGCGACGCGCTCACCCTCAACGTTGTGCAGAAAGGCGGTCTGATTTTCGCGCTGCATAATGCAGGCGGAAGGACGGCGCTGCTGACCGCTCAGCCAGAGTCGCTCCTGCTTCACCAGCGGATCAAGATTGAACAGGCTGGTCACCAGCGGCTCGGGAAAGCCAATCTCCAGCTGGTAATCCATGTCATCCATCACCACGGCCAGCTCCAGGCGCTTTGGATCGTGTCGGCGATCGCCCCGGCGTAAGCCGCCCGCCCACATCGCTTTCTGAATACCGCCTTCTTCAGCCAGCGCCAGTGCCAGGCTACCGCTGGCCGCCTCATGCAGCAACCGCACCGCTTTGTAGAGGTTGGATTTACCGCAGCCGTTAGGACCGCTCACCACATTCAGCTGCTGCAGCGACAGCGTCAGGTTACGTATCGAGCGGAAGCCACGGATCTGAATCTGTTCAATCGCCATAATAAAAAAGGGCGATTACTCGCCCTCTCCGGTTTATTTTCGACGCCAGCTGGAGCCCTGCGGCCCATCCTCGACGATGACACCCAGCGCGTTAAGCTTGTCGCGCGCGATGTCCGCTTCCGCCCAGGCTTTGGCGGCGCGCGCATCGGCACGGGCTTTCACCCAGTGCTCAATCTCGGCAACCTCTTCGTCATTGACCTGCGCGCCGCTTTGCAGGAACAGCTCAGGATCCTGCTGCAGGATGCCCAGCACGTTGGCCATCTCGCGCAGCTTCGACGCCAGCCCGTGCGCTGAAGCGCCATCTTCACTTTTCAGGCGGTTCACTTCACGCGCCATGTCGAACAGCACCGAATAGGCTTCCGGGGTGTTGAAATCATCATCCATTGCGCTGCGGAACCGCGCTTCAAAGGCTTCGCCGCCGTGGGCAGGCACGCTGCTGTCGGTGTGACGCAGTGCCGTATAGAGACGCTCCAGCGCCGCACGCGCCTGATTCAGATTATCTTCGCCGTAGTTAAGCTGGCTGCGATAGTGACCGGACATCAGGAAGTAACGCACCGTCTCCGCATCATAATGTTGCAGCACGTCACGCACGGTAAAGAAGTTACCGAGCGATTTGGACATCTTCTCGCGGTCAACCATCACCATGCCGGAGTGCATCCAGTAGTTGACGTAAGGGCCGTCATGGGCGCAGCTCGACTGGGCGATTTCGTTTTCATGGTGCGGGAACATCAGATCGGAGCCGCCGCCGTGGATATCGAAATGGGTGCCCAGCTGTTTGCAGTTCATTGCCGAGCACTCGATGTGCCAGCCGGGACGACCGTTACCCCACGGCGATGACCAGGCTGGCTCATCCGCTTTGGACATTTTCCACAGCACGAAATCCATCGGGTTGCGCTTCACGTCGGCGACTTCAACGCGCGCGCCCGCCTGCAACTGCTCCAGATCCTGACGCGACAGCGCGCCGTAATCGGTGTCGCTGAGCACATCGAACATCACGTCGCCATTATCCGCCACATAAGCGTGACCGCGAGCGATCAGTGTTTCCACCAGCTCGATAATCTCAGCGATGTGACGGGTAGCGCGCGGCTCCTCATCGGGCGGCAGAATCCCCAGCGCGGCGAAGTCGTTGTGCATCTCGCCAATCATGCGGTTGGTCAGGGTTTCGATGCTCTCGCCGTTTTCGTTGGCGCGCCTGATGATTTTGTCATCAATGTCGGTGATGTTACGTACATAATTAAGCTGATAACCGAGGTAACGCAGGTAGCGCGCCACCACGTCAAACGCCACGAACGTCCGCCCATGACCAATGTGACAGAGGTCATACACCGTGATGCCGCAAACATACATCCCGATTTTACCGGCATGAATGGGTTTGAATTCCTCTTTCTGTCGACTCAGGGTGTTATAAATCTTAAGCATTGAACGGTTCCGTTTTCGCGTGTGGTTGGCACTTTTAAGTATCCAGACATTGTGCCGTATTTTTATCGCTCGCGCGACGCAAAGCAAGCCAACTGCGCCGCGCTGCTGACGCGTCATTGGAAATTATGATATAAGAACGGTCGACAAAAAGGGGGACGCCCATCAACAGAGCGACCTCAGCAACTGATGACAACCTTTACAGGACGACAAAAATGGTAACTTTCCAGACGAACCATGGCGATATCGTAATCAAAACTTTCGATGATAAAGCGCCGGCAACCGTACAGAACTTCCTGGATTACTGCCGTGAAGGTTTTTACGACAACACCATTTTCCACCGCGTAATCAACGGCTTTATGATTCAGGGCGGCGGCTTCGAGCCGGGCATGAAGCAGAAAGAAACTAAAGCCGAAATTCAGAACGAAGCCAGCAATGGCCTGAAAAACACCAAAGGTACGCTGGCCATGGCACGTACCTCTGCGCCGCACTCTGCGACCGCACAGTTTTTCATCAACGTAGCTGACAACGACTTCCTGAACTTCCGTGACGAAAGCGTTCAGGGCTGGGGCTACTGCGTGTTCGCTGAAGTAGTTGAAGGTATGGATGTGGTCGAGAAGATCAAAGCGGTCTCTACCGGCCGCAGCGGTATGCACCAGGATGTGCCAAAAGACGACGTCGTTATCCAGAAAGTGACCGTCAGCGAGTAATGTCGCGCACGCTGTTTATCGCAGATCTCCATCTGTGTCAGGAAGAACCGGCGATTACCGCCGGTTTTCTGCATTTTTTACAGCGCGAAGCGCCCCACTGCGACGCGCTCTATATTCTCGGCGATCTGTTTGAAGCCTGGATTGGCGACGACGATCCCAATCCGCTGCATCAGCAGGTTGCCCTCGCCCTGCGCGCCCTGCCGGTTCCGGTTTACTTTATCCATGGCAATCGCGACTTCCTGATTGGCCGACGCTTCGCGCAGGCCTGCGGCATGACGCTGCTGCCGGAAGAGCAGGTGCTGACGCTCTACGGCCATCGGTTGCTGATCATGCACGGCGATACGCTCTGTACCGACGATGCGGGTTACCTGCGTTTTCGTGCCAAAGTGCATAATCCCTGGATCCAGCGGCTGTTTCTGGCGTTGCCGTTGTGGATACGTAAACGTATTGCCGCCCGGATGCGCGCCGACAGTAAACAGGCCAACCAGCATAAATCCCAGACCATCATGGATGTGAATCAGGAAGCAGTCGTCGCCACTATGCTGCGCCAGCAGGTGCCGCTGTTAATCCACGGTCACACTCATCGCCCGGCGATTCATGCGCTGAGCCTGCAGGGTGAACCGGCGCAACGCGCGGTGCTGGGTGCCTGGCACAGCCGGGGTTCCATGATCCAGCTCGACGCCAGTGGCATTCAGCTTATCCATTTCGACTTTTAATCTGCGGTTAAATCCACGACTTTAAGCCCGACGCAACCGTTTTCCTTGCGTGCTTCTCATGCTATTCTCGGTGCCCTTCAAAACCTGTCCGCCCGGCCAGGTCTGTTTGTTCATTCACAGGAGTTGACCGCATGTCATCCAACGCCCCGGCCCGCATCGCCATTGTTATGGGTTCCAGAAGTGACTGGGCCACCATGCAGTTCGCCGCTGAAATCCTCTCCAGCCTGGACGTCCCTTTTGATGTTGAAGTGGTCTCTGCGCACCGCACCCCGGATAAACTGTTCAGCTTCGCCGAAACGGCAGCCGACAAGGGTCTTCAGGTGATTATTGCTGGCGCAGGTGGCGCGGCACATCTGCCGGGTATGCTGGCGGCAAAAACGCTGGTGCCGGTGCTGGGTGTGCCGGTTCAGAGCGCAGCACTGAGCGGCGTCGATAGCCTCTATTCAATTGTGCAGATGCCGCGCGGTATTCCGGTCGGTACGCTGGCGATTGGCAAGGCGGGCGCAGCCAATGCCGCGCTGCTGGCGGCGCAGATTCTGGCGCTGCATGACAGTGCGCTGGCGTTACGCCTGACCACCTGGCGTCAGAGCCAGACCGATGAGGTGCTGAACCATCCCGATCCGCGGGTGGATGCATGAAGCCGGTTTGCGTACTGGGCAACGGCCAGTTAGGTCGTATGCTGCGTCAGGCGGGTGAGCCGCTGGGCATCGCGGTGTATCCGGTAGGCCTGGACGCCGATCCCACCGCGCTCCCTATCGCCGATAGCGTAATCACCGCCGAAATCGAACGCTGGCCGGAGACGGCGCTGACGCGTGAGCTGGCCAGCCATCCGGCCTTTGTTAACCGCGATATCTTTCCGCGTCTGGCAGATCGTCTGACGCAGAAACAGCTGCTGGATCAGCTGGGGCTGGCCACCGCGCCGTGGCAGTTGCTGGCGGACAAAAGCGAATGGCCAGCGGTGTTTGACTCGCTGGGCGAGTTAGCGATTGTGAAAAGCCGCACCGGCGGTTACGACGGCCGGGGTCAGTGGCGTCTGCGTGCCGATGAGACTCACACCCTGCCGGAGGCGTGCTACGGCGAATGTATCGTTGAGCAGGGCATCAACTTTTCCGGTGAAGTGTCACTGGTGGGGGCGCGCGGTCACGATGGCCTGGTGGTGTTCTATCCGCTGACGCATAACCTGCATCAGGATGGCATTCTGCGCACCAGCGTTGCGCTGCCGCAGGCGGATCAGGCACAGCAGCAACAGGCTGAAGCGATGCTGAGCGCGATCATGCAGGAACTGAACTACGTCGGCGTAATGGCGATGGAGTGTTTCGTTACGCCAGCTGGATTGCTGATCAATGAGCTGGCGCCGCGCGTCCATAACAGCGGGCACTGGACGCAGAACGGTGCGTCGATCAGCCAGTTTGAGCTGCATCTGCGCGCCATTCTTGGCCTGGCATTGCCGCAGCCGGTGGTGTTTGCGCCGTCTGCGATGGTCAATCTGATTGGTACTGACATGAATCTGAGCTGGCTGCAACAACCGCTGGTGCATCTGCACTGGTATGACAAAGAGGTGCGTCCGGGTCGTAAAGTGGGCCATCTGAATCTGACCGACAGCGATACAGAACGGCTCAGTGCTGCCCTTAACGCGCTGGTGCCGCAGCTACCGGAAGAGTACGCCAGCGGCATCGCCTGGGCGGTTGAAAAACTGTAATCCTCCGCACCGCCTGATAATGCCTTTATCAGGCGGCTCAGAAGATTAATGTGATGGACGCATACGCCGGTGAGCCAGGGTCGACACCGGTCAGACAGATTCAGTCGCCGGTAACGGTGCGATCGGGTTCAAGGTCAAAGGCGGCCTGTGCCGCCTTATTCCAGCACTCCCTTACGCCGCATCAAACTTCCTGAACAGCGCCTTCCCTTTCAGTAATCGGATCCCCAGCCAGCCACCGCACAGCGACAACAGCAGCGCGCCACACAACGGCAGCGCCAGCCACAGGGTCCAGTCAGGCTGCCACGGGAAGTCGAAAATCTTAGTCTGTAATCCCCACAGTGCCGCTTCTGCCCCCATCGCCGCCGCCACGCCGGAGACCACGCCGAGCAATGCAAACTCACACCACAGCGTCGTACGCAGCAGGCGTTTACCGGCACCCAGCGTGCGATAGACCACCAGCTCCTGACGCCGCTGACGCATACCGACCTGAATCTGCGCCAGCAGCAGCAGCACGCCGCAGGCGGTCACCAGCACCACCATGATCTCCAGTGCCTGGCTGACCTGCGCCAGCACCTGACCGATCTGCCGCATAATACTGCCGATATCCAGCAGACTCAGCGCCGGAAAAGCACGATTCAGCTGCGCCAGCAGAACAGGATTCGCCTCCATGCGGAAGCTGGTGAGCCAGGTCTGCGGCTGGCTGTCGAGCGCGCCCGGCGGGAAGATAAAGAAGAAGTTCGGCTTCAGGCTTTCCCAGTCCACTTTACGCAAGCTGGTGATGCGCGCGCTGAAGGTCTGCGTATCGCCGTCGAACGTCAGAGTATCGCCGAGCTTCAGTCCCAGCCGATCGGCCAGCTCCACTTCCATCGACACTTCACCCGCTTTGGGTGGCCAGTTGCCTGCTACCAGAGGATTGTGATCCGGGCGATCGGCCAGTTCCGTCAGGTTGAGTTCACGGTTCAGGGCATTATCCAGCTTCGGATCGGCCGGTTTACCGTTGAGTTCACTGAGCCGTACCCGCGCAATCGGGTAAAAGGTCCCGGGCGTGATCTGATGCGACTGCAGGAAATCACGCACCTGCGGCACCTGATCTGCCGTCATGTTCAGCAGAAAGAAGTTCGGGCTATCCGCCGGTAACTGCTGCTGCCAGCGATCCAGCAGATCGCCACGCATTACCAGCAGCAGCGCCAGCAACATAAACGACAGCGAAAAGGCCGCAAGCTGGCTCAGCGTCATGCCGGGCTGGCGCAGCAGCCGGTTGATCGCCAGTCGTAACGCCAGATTGCGCACTACCAGCCGACGCAGCAGCAGCAGGGTTCCCCAGCCGAGCAGGGCCAGCAATCCCGCCAGCACCACCACACCCGCCAGCAGCGCCCAGAGCATTTTACTGCCGCCAACCAGCAGCGCTAACAGCGTCACCACCACCGCGATCATCACCGGAATATAGATTTTCAGCGGCCAGAGGTTCGCCACCGCATCACGTCGCAACACCCGCAGCGGCTGCGTCGCCAGCAGCAGACGATAGGGGCGCAGACCCACCAGCAGCGAAATAACAAACAGCGATCCCACCGCCCAGATCCACGGCCAGACGCTCGCCGCCGGTAAGCTGGCAGGCAGCACGGGTTTCAGCATCGCCATCAGGATCGCTTCCACGCCCTGCCCCACCAGGCCACCGGCAATCGCCGCCAGCAGCAGCACCGCCAGCCACTGACCGATGATCAGCCGCTGCAACGCGCCGTGCGTCGCACCCAGGGTTTTCAGCACCGCCACCAGATCGTAGCGGCTGCGACAATAGTGGCTCATGGCGACCGCCACGGCCGCAATTGCCAGCATCAGCGTCAGCAAGGCCGAGAGCAGCAGGAACTGCTGTGCCCGCTGCATCGAACGGCCTAATGCATCTTCCGAGTTCTCCACGCTGATCCAGCGCTGGTCCGCCTTAAGCTGCGGTTCAATCCAGCGGTCATAGCTGGCCAGCTGATCGGGATTGCCGGAGAACTTATAGCGCCAGGTGATGCGGCTGCCTGGCTGAATCGCACCGGTTTTGGCGGCATCCGCCAGATTGATCAGCAGACGCGGCGCCATCTCAAACGGGTTAAAGCCGCCATCCGGCTCCTGGATCACCTCCCCGCTGATGCGCAGCTGGGTGTCACCCACTTCCAGCGTGTCGCCCACTTTCAGGTTCAGCAGCGCCATCAGGCGCGGTGCCGCCAGCGCGGTACCCGCCTGCGGCCTCAGCCCTGGCGGCTGCGTCTGCAGCGTGCCAAACATCGGGTAGCGATCGTCCACCGCTTTTACTGAGGCAAGCTGCGGTGACTGATCGGCAAAGGTCATGGTCATAAAGGTCAGCTGACGGCTGACCGTCAGACCGGTTTCAGCTGCTTTTGCCAGCCAGGCTTCTGGCGCTGCATCACTGCTGCGCAGCGTACGGTCTCCGGCCATAAAATCACGGCTCTGCTGATTCAGCCCTTTTTCCATGCGATCGCTGATCGACCCCAGCGCCAGCACGCAGGCCACCGCCAGCGTCAGGGCCAGCCAGACAATCAGCAGCGAGGGCGAACGCCACTCGCGCCAGAACCAGCGCCAGATCATTGCTCCTCCCACAATTTACCGTCGCGCAGCCGCAGGCGACGATCGCAGCGCGCCGCCAGTTGCTCGTCATGCGTCACCAGAATCAGCGTGGTGGCGAAGTCGCGGTTAAGAGAAAACAGCAGATCGGCGATGCGGTCACCGGTTTTACGATCGAGATTGCCGGTAGGCTCATCGGCAAACAGCAGTCCAGGACGGCCACTGAAGGCGCGGGCCAGCGCCACCCGCTGCTGCTCGCCGCCTGAAAGCTGGGCGGGCAGATGATGCAGACGTTCACCCAGTCCGAGCAGCGTCAGAAGCTCTTTCGCCTGTTCACGGCTCTGACGGTCGCTGTCGCCGCGCAGCAGCGACGGCAACTGCACGTTCTCCTGGGCATTCAGGGTCGGCACCAGCATAAATGACTGAAACACAAAGCCGACCTGCCGGGCACGCAGGGTCGCACGCTGCTCTTCATTCATCTGGTGCAGGGGCTGCCCCAGCAGGTGGACTTCGCCGCTGCTGCCATCGTCCAGCCCGGCCAGAATTCCGAGCAGGGTTGACTTGCCGGAACCGGACTCGCCAATCAGCGCAATGGTCTCAGCTGGTTTGACAACCAACTCAACTCCGGTAAGGATGGTTAACTGATGCTCTCCCTGACCGACGGACTTAGTAAGATGATGAACTTCAACAATGTTTTCCGCTGGCATTATCCCTTCCTATTATTGATTCTTCTGCTGGTGTCGCGTCTTGCTGCTGCAGATACGCTGATGGTGCTGGGCGACAGCCTGAGTGCGGGCTATCGCATGTCTGCCACCGCGGCCTGGCCCAGCCTGCTCGATAAGCAGTGGCAGCAAAAACCTAAAGTGATCAACGCCAGTATCAGCGGTGATACGGCTGCACAGGGGCTGGCGCGCCTGCCCGCACTATTAAAACAGCATCAGCCGCAATGGGTGTTAATCGAATTGGGCGGTAACGATGGTCTGCGCGGTTTCCCGCCCGACGCTATCGCGCAGAATCTGAGTAAAGTTATCGACGACGTTAAAGCCGCCAATGCGAAGCCGCTACTGATGCAGATTCGTCTGCCTGCCAACTATGGCCGCCGCTACACCGAAGCGTTCAGCGGCATCTATCCCGGATTAGCGCAGCAGCATAACATTCCTCTGGTGCCCTTTTTCATGGAACAGGTTTATCTGAAACCCGAGTGGATGCAGCAGGATGGCATTCATCCTAATCCTGATGCCCAGCCTTTTATCGCCCAGTTGATGGCAAAAGATCTGGCCCCCTTAGTTAAGCAGCCGTAGCGCGCCGGGATGCGCCAAAAGGGTAAAGAAATGCAAAAGCATTAAATAACGGCAAGGTGGCGACGGAGATTTTCGACCGCTTTGCCATCTCTAAGTGTCCAGGCTTCCTCTCTAAACAATATCAATGCGAAAAGATAATTCTGCCGTTCCTTAAAATTCACTTTAATGCATCTTAAATTAGCATTTTAACAGTCGCATATAAGTTGGCGTCACCCTCTCCAACTGGTTAATATTTCTGCACGGAATTTTAGCTACAAAGGAATGCATATGCCCTATCACCGCTATCACGACCCCCGCATATTTCGCCTGACTTCATCTGTCGGCGCTTGTGGAACCAATAATCCCAATGAAGTTAAAACAATTCAACGCATGATAAATGATGCTGGCTATCAGTTCGCAACGGGTCGCAGGCTCCCAACAAATGGACAATGCGATACTGCCACCACTGAGGCTATACGCTGGTATCAGCGGTTGCTGAATCTCTCGCCGAGTGGATTGGTTCAGCCAACCGACACATGGTTTATCAGGGCAATAAATGAAGCAACCACACCTGGCTGGCGGCCTTCTAATACCTCTGGCCCCTTACGAGTCAGCCAGGGACAAATTACTTTTGACGCCGAAGGCACCGACTATATAACCGCCGTTGAGCCCTTCAAACAGCGCCGCTATCCCAATTTTTCACGCATTCTTCAATGGCCGCCCACGAGTTTTTCGGGGGTTACACTTGGTCGAGGCTATGATATGGGCAGTAGATCTGCTGGTGAAATCTACTCCACACTAAGGCA
This sequence comes from Pantoea pleuroti, assembly GCF_014156615.1. NCBI lineage: Bacteria > Pseudomonadati > Pseudomonadota > Gammaproteobacteria > Enterobacterales > Erwiniaceae > Pantoea > Pantoea pleuroti. The sequence continues at coordinate 606,624 of NZ_SBFD01000002.1, forward strand.
AGCTGGGATTGAAGAATATAAAGCCGTTCTGTGCTCTAAAGCAGCTGGCCTGAAAGGGCGGCACGCAGAACAGTTTGTTAAGGTTTATGGTCCGTTGGTCGGCGAGATAACCCACAATCAACAAATCCGACTTTTTGAAATTGCATACAGGGTTAAACGGAACGAAGCCCTTAACCTTTATCGGCGAATAGCACAATCCATGCCTTCCGCCCCAGCATGGGAACAGTTAGACCCCAAAATTCGAGATGTCGTAACCGATATTTTCTATCAGGGTGTTCACAATGCCAGGGCACTGTTTCAGGCCGCAATTGAAGGTAAGCCCGCATTAATAGCCCATATTAAAAGTAGTCCTACATACATGACCTACGAAAACCACAGAAACAGAATAAGGTATCTACAGTGAAAAAAGTCTTAATTCTAATGGTCGCTCTTATTGCACCTGCTATGGCGCAGGCTGAATTATCATCAGGGCCAGAACGTGACGCCTGCTTCAAACAGAATGAAGACATACCAACTGCATATAACTGTCTGTCTGCCAAAAGAGACAACAGCAATAAAGCGCTGGATGCGCTAATAGCGGATACAGTTAAGAGAATCAAAGCCAATAATGTCGGCCCTTTTAATGGAAAAGAGTCCAGCAAAGAAACGTCCGGAGACGTTTACTCTCGGCGCTTTCTGGATGCGCAAAAAAAATGGAAGGATTACCGGACTCAACTTTGCCTGTCTGTAGCTACAGAGCTTAACGAGGACGCATACGACTACCAGTCATATATCGACCAGTGCCAAATTAATCTGAACAAAAACCATTCTGCTGAAATCACACAAATGGGACTGCCACCCGTCAACTAAGCACACTGGTCTTTCTGCTCAGACGTAAAATCTGAAACCGGGCATTTTTTGTGGGGCTGTATAGCCCCGTTTACCGCCCGTTCTGCCAGCCGGTGCGGGCGACAAACTGTTAATACACAAAATAAAAGCATTAATGAATATAAATTATTGATTATTAAAGCCAATTAAAGAGGCGCGAATTTGTGCAAAAAACCATTCTGATTACAGGTTGTTCGAGCGGTATTGGCCTGGTTGCCGCTCACGATTTACTGGCGCGGGGCTACCGGGTGATTGCCGCCTGCCGTAAAGCAGAGGATGTCGCCCGCATGGAAACAGTGGGCTTTACCGGGCTGCAGCTGGATCTCGACGATCCGCAAAGTGTGGATCGGGCCGCCGATACTGTGCTCGCGCTCTGCGATAACCGTCTGACGGCGCTATTTAACAACGCCGGATTTGGTCTCTATGGCCCGCTGCACACCCTCTCCCGCCAGCAGCTGGAACAGCAGTTTTCCAGCAACTTTTTCGGCGTCCATCAGCTGACACTGCGTCTGTTGCCCGCGTTGCAGGCCAGCGGCGATGGCCGCATTATTAATACCAGCTCGGTGCTGGGGCTGATCTCCACGCCAGGCCGGGGTGCCTATGCCGCCAGTAAATATGCGCTGGAAGCCTGGAGCGATGCGCTGCGGCTTGAAGTGCGCAGCCGCGGAATCCGGGTCAGCCTGATTGAACCGGGTCCGATTCAGACCCGTTTTACCGACAATGTGACGCAGGGCGAACAGCATAACCCTGTGCGTAACCCCGGCATCGCGGCACGTTTTACCCTGCCACCGGAAGCCATTCTGCCTAAACTTCGTCATGCACTCGAGAGTAAACATCCGCGTTTACGCTATCCGGTGACACTGGTCGCACACATAATGAGCCTGCTAAAACGGTTACTGCCCGGCTGGATGCTGGATCGCATTTTGCGCAGCCATTAATCAGCCATGCGCAATAGCGCTTGAAGCCGGGCCAGTAGGCCCCATATTCTTAGAACACTTTTTGCAAAGAGACTTATCCATGTCACCACAAGCTTCTATCATCGACATCAACGAATCTAACCTGCAGCAGACCCTTGAGCAGTCGATGCAGCTGCCGGTGCTGTTCTACTTCTGGTCTGAGCGCAGCCAGCACTGTCAGGAGCTGACGCCTGTGCTGGAGCGCCTGGCGCAGGAGTACGCGGGTCAGTTTATTCTCGCAAAACTGGATTGCGACAAAGAGCAAAGGGTGGCGTCGCAGTTTGGTCTGCGTTCAATTCCGACCGTCTATCTGTTCCAGGATGGTCAGCCGGTTGATGGCTTCCAGGGACCGCAGCCGGAAGAAGCGATCCGCGCCCTGCTGGAAAAAGTCCTGCCGCGCGAAGAAGAGCTGAAAGCGCAGCAGGCGATGGCGCTGATGCAGGAAGGTAAACCGCTGGAGGCGCTGCCGCTGTTAAAGGATGCGTGGCAGCTGAGCAACCAGTCCAGCGAGATCGGTTTCCTGCTGGCTGACGTACTGATTACCCTTAACCGCAGCGATGAAGCGGAAGCGGTGCTGAAAGTGGTGCCATTGCAGGATCAGGATACCCGCTATCAGAGCCTGATGGCGCAGATCGATCTGCTGAAACAGGCAGCGGATACGCCGGAGATTCAGCAGCTGCAATCCCAGCTGGAGGCTGACCCGACTAACGCCGGGCTGGCTGCTAAACTTTCGTTACAGCTGCATCAGGTGGGTCGTAATGAAGAAGCGCTGGAACTGCTGTTCAGCTTCCTGAAATCCGATCTTAATGCCGCTGATGGCCAGGCGCGTAAAATGCTGCAGGAGATTCTGGCGGCGCTGGGTACCGGCGATGCACTTGCCGCGCGTTATCGCCGTCAGCTCTATTCCCTGCTCTACTAAGCGGCAGCACCACGGGCCGAAGCGACTCGGCCCGTTAATCTGACAACGCGGAGGTTGTATGATAACTGTAATTCCTGCCCTGATTATTCTGGCGCTGGTGGCGGTCTGGGCCACCGTTAAGATCGTGCCACAAGGTTTTCAATGGACGGTTGAGCGCTTTGGCCGTTATACCCGCACCCTGCAGCCAGGATTAAGCCTGGTGGTGCCGTTCATGGATCGTGTGGGTCGTAAGATCAACATGATGGAACAGGTACTCGATATTCCCTCGCAGGAGATCATCTCTAAAGACAATGCCAACGTCACCATCGATGCGGTCTGCTTTATTCAGGTCGTTGACCCGGCGCGTGCTGCGTATGAAGTCAGCAATCTTGAGCAGGCGATTCTGAACCTCACCATGACCAATATGCGTACCGTGCTTGGCAGCATGGAGCTGGACGAAATGCTGTCGCAGCGCGACAGCATCAACACCCGCCTGCTGCATATCGTGGATGAAGCGACTAATCCGTGGGGCGTCAAGATCACCCGCATCGAGATCCGCGATGTGCGTCCGCCGCAGGAGCTGATTGGTGCGATGAATGCGCAGATGAAAGCGGAGCGAACTAAACGCGCCGATATTCTGACCGCCGAAGGGGTGCGACAGGCGGCGATCCTGCGCGCTGAAGGGGATAAGCAGTCGCAAATCCTCAAAGCAGAAGGTGAACGGACCTCGGCGTTCCTGCAGGCAGAAGCGCGCGAACGTCAGGCTGAAGCGGAAGCTAACGCCACTAAGATGGTCTCAGAAGCGATCGCTTCAGGTGATATTCAGGCCATTAACTACTTTGTGGCACAGAAATATACCGATGCGCTGCAAAAAATCGGTGAAGCCAACAACAGCAAAGTGGTGATGATGCCGCTGGAGGCGAGCAGTCTGCTGGGTTCGATTGCGGGGATCGGTGAACTGCTGAAGGAATCACGCACTGAGTCGAAACGCTGATGCTGGTCGATATTATCGCGCATCCGCACTGGTTCTGGCTGACGCTGGGTGGGTTACTGCTGGCGGCTGAGATGCTGGGCACCAGCGGTTACCTGCTCTGGAGCGGGCTGGCGGCGGTCATCGTCGGCCTCATTGAGTGGTTTGTGCCGGTAAGCTGGACGGCGCAGGGCTCTCTGTTTGCCGTGCTGACGCTGATCTGCGTCTTTTTGTGGTATCGCTGGATGCGCCACCGTGAAGCGCGTCAGAAACCCAATGCTCTCAACCAGCGCGGCAGTCAGATGATCGGGTTGCAGCTGACGCTGGATACCGCGCTGCATAACCGCACCGGCCATGTGCGGATCGGGGACAGCAGCTGGCGGGTTGAGGCGGAGCAGGATCTGCCTGCGGGCACAGCAGTGGTCGTAACCGGCATTGAGGGGATTACGCTGCGTATTCAGCCACGCTGACCGCCGCACCCGGCCAGATTGTTGATAATCGGACATTCGGCGCTGTCATCGCCGGGACAGGCCTCTGCCAGCGCCAGCAGGCGGGCGCGCATGACGTGCAGCTCTTCAATATGCGCCGCAATTTCGTCCGCTTTCTGCAGAGTGCGGGCTTTTACATCGGCACTGTGGCGCGACGGATTGTTGAACAGCGCCACCAGTTCACGACACTCATCCAGCGTGAAGCCAACCTGTCGCGCCTGGCGTAACAGGTTCAGCTCCTCAAGATGGTGTCCGTTGTAGCTGCGGTAGCCATTTTCACTGCGCAACGGCGGCGTCACCACCCCCTTCTCTTCGTAAAAACGAATCGCCTTGCTGGTCAGTCCGGTCTTTTTTGCCACATCGCTGATGTTCATTTTCGTCCCCTTGACCTTCCCCTTGATGGAAGGTTTATGCTTAAGCATGAATCGAAAATGACCAATCGGTCAAATGGGATTACAGAAGGAGTTGATTATGTCACACACTATTTCTCTGGCACTGGACGGCTTGTCCTGCGGCCACTGTGTCAAACGTGTCAAAGAGGCACTGGAACAACGCGATGATGTTGACCAGGCCGACGTGACCCAACAGGAAGCGCAGGTTTCCGGTCACGCGGATGCGGCGGCGCTGATCGCTACTGTGGAGCAGGCGGGCTATCACGCGACGCTGAAAGCGGCGGACGCTTCCCCAAAGTCTGAACCGTTGACAGCATCAGAGCCGCCGCCGGAGGCGCTGACAACGGAGTCCGCTTCCCGCCCGGCAGAAACAACACTCCCCACCCATATGCTGCTGATTGAGGGCATGACCTGCGCCAGCTGCGTGAGTCGGGTGGAAAAAGCGCTGCAGCAGGTCGCAGGCGTCAGCCAGGCGCGCGTCAATCTCGGCGAACGTAGTGCGCTGGTGCTGGGCGACGCTGACCCGCAGCAGCTGGTAGCGGCCGTCGATGCCGCAGGTTATGGCGCGCAGGTGGTGGATGACGAGCAGGAGCGGCGGGAGAAGCAGCAGCTCAGCGCCCGCAGCGCGATGCGGCGTTTCAGCTGGCAGTCTGCAGTCGCCTTAGCGTTTGGCGTGCCGCTGATGATCTGGGGCATGGTGGGCGACAACATGATGCTCACCGACCACAACCACGGCGTCTGGCTGACGCTGGGCATCGTGACTCTGCTGATCATGATCGTCACTGGCAGCCATTTTTATCGCAGTGCCTGGCGCAGTTTACGCAATGGCAGCGCCACCATGGATACGCTGGTGGCACTCGGCACAGGCGCCGCCTGGATTTACTCCTTTAGCGTGGTGCTGTGGCCCGACTTTTTCCCGCCACAGGCGCGCCATCTCTATTTCGAAGCCAGCGTCATGATCCTGGGCCTGATCAATCTGGGGCATGCCCTGGAGCAGCGGGCGCGTCAGCGATCCTCTAAGGCGCTGGAAAGATTGCTGGATCTGACGCCAGCCCAGGCGCGGCAGGTTGATCAACAGGGTGACAGGCTGATTCCGGTCAGCGAAGTGCAGCCCGGCATGACGCTGCGGCTGGTCACCGGCGATCGGGTGCCGGTCGATGGCGAAATCGCCACGGGTGAAGCCTGGTTTGATGAAGCGATGCTGACCGGCGAAGCGGTGCCGCAAAGCAAGACCCCGGGCGCAGCCATCTTTGCCGGCACCCTGGTACAGGATGGCTCGGTAGAATTTATCGCCCGGGCGACGGGTAATCACACCACCCTGTCGCGCATTATCCGGCTGGTGCGTCAGGCGCAGAGCAGTAAACCGGATGTGGGTCGTCTGGCGGATCGCATCTCCGCCGTTTTTGTCCCGGTAGTGGTGTTGATTGCACTGCTCAGCGGCGCAGTATGGTATCTGTTCGGACCGCAGCCACAAATTGCCTATATGCTGGTGATCGCGACAACCGTGCTGATTATCGCCTGTCCTTGTGCGCTGGGCCTGGCGACGCCGATGTCGATTATTGCCGGTGTTGGCCGCGCCGCCGAGCTGGGCGTGCTGGTGCGTGACGCCGATGCCTTGCAGCGCGCCAGCCAAATCGACACCCTGGTGTTTGATAAAACCGGCACACTCACTGCCGGCAAGCCGCAGGTCAGTGACGTGCAGGTCTGGGGTGATGCCACCCGTGAATCAGTATTAGCGACCGCGGCTGCGCTGGAGTTCGCCTCGGGTCATCCACTGGCGAAAGCGATTGTCGCCGAAGCGAAACTGACCCAGCCGCCTCTGTTAGCGCAATTTCGTACAATACGTGGCAAAGGGGTCAGCGGTAGTCTGGATGGCAGAACGCTGCTGCTGGGTAATGCCGCGCTGATGCAGGATAACGGCGTCGATTACCAGGCGGCGGAGGCAGAAATTGCGCGGCTGACGCAACAGGGTGCAACACCGGTGTTACTGGCTGAGCAGGGCCAGCTAACCGGGCTGATCGCGCTGCGCGATCAGCTTCGACCGGAAAGCGGCGCAGCCCTGAAGCGACTGCATCAGCAGGGTTTTCGCCTGATTATGCTGACCGGCGACCATGAAAATACCGCGCGCGCCATTGCGGCCGAGGTCGGTATTGATGAAGTGATTGCCGGCGTGATGCCGGAAGGCAAAGCGGCTGCAATTGAACAATTACAGCAGCAGGGCCGTCGCGTCGCGATGGTGGGTGATGGCATCAATGACGCGCCCGCACTGGCTCAGGCCGATGTGGGCATTGCCATGGGTGGCGGCAGCGATGTGGCGGTGGAAACCGCGGGCATTACGTTGATGCGTGCCGACCTGAACAGCGTGGCAGACGCGTTAGCGCTCTCTTCCGCGACCCTGCGCAATATCCGGCAGAATCTGTTTGGGGCATTTATCTATAACAGCATCGGCATTCCGGTGGCAGCGGGTGTGCTCTATCCGCTGACCGGTACCCTGCTCAGCCCGATTGTGGCGGGTGCAGCGATGGCGCTCTCCTCCATTACCGTGGTCAGCAATGCTAACCGCCTGCTGCGTTACCGGCCACCGCGCGAGTAATCGCCGTTTCAGCGCTGTTTTTCGCGCGCTGAAGTCGCTAGCATGGGGTTTTGAATCGCAAAGGACCGGGAATGACAGGCAACATCTGGCGCTCACTGCGCGGCTTTATCAGCCAACTTTTTCCCGCCAGTTACCGCTGGCCTGCAATGGATGTCCGGCTTGGCGATCGTCAGCTGCATCTGGTCGGCAGCATCCACATGGGGACGCGCGACATGCAGCCGTTGCCCGCCCGTCTGCTGCGTCAGTTGCAGCAGGCGGATGCACTGATTGTGGAAGCGGATATTACTCAGGGTGGTTCACCCTTTGATCACCACGGCGATCGTCCCGCGCTCTCCACCCGGCTGGATAGCCACGCGATGCAGACGCTCACCGCACTCTGTCAGGAGATGAGTCTCAATCTGAGCCTGTTTGATAATCTGCCCGCCTGGCAGGTGGCGCTGATGTTACAGGCGCAGCAGGCACAAAGGCTGGGATTGCGACCTGACTACGGCATCGATTATCAGCTGTTGCAGGCCGCGAAAGGTCTGAACAAACCGGTGATTGAACTGGAAGGCGCAGAGGCGCAGATCGCCCTGCTGACTGCGCTGCCGGATGACGGCATGGCGTTGTTGCAGGATACGCTGCTGCACTGGCACACCAATGCGCGTCTGCTGCAGATGATGGTGAGCTGGTGGCTCGATACGCCGCCACGCCAGCCGGAAATCACCCTGCCCGCCACCTTCAGCCAGGCGCTGAATGATACGTTGATCGGTCAGCGAAATGCGCAGTGGCGTGACCGGCTTCAGGGATTATCAGCGGGAAACTATGTGGTGGCGGTCGGTGCTCTGCATCTCTACGGCGAAGATAACCTGCCTGAGATGCTGAAGAAGCCCTGAAAAAAAGAGAGCCGATAATATTATCGGCCCGTCAAAGAGGAATTTGTTTATGATTTTGGTTATCGCTCAGCAATCGAATTGCTGGCGCGCGGCTAATTTTCACTCAAAGAACAAAGTTTCGCCACCTTTTTCCACGATTCTGCGTAATAAGATTTTTCTTAGTAAGGAACCTGTATGACGCCCGCCGTAAAATTGCTGGAAAAACAAAAAGTCAGCTTCACCCTGCATCCCTATGAGCATGACAGCAGCGAAACCCATTTTGGTGACGAAGCGGTACGTAAACTCAATCTGGATGCGCGCCAGGTCTATAAGACGCTGCTGGTGGCGCTGAATGGCGAGGCGAAACAGCTGGCAGTGGCGATTACGCCGGTATCGACGCAACTGGATCTAAAGAAGGTGGCAAAGGCGCTGGGCGCGAAGAAAGCGGATATGGCCGACCCACAGCTGGCACAGCGGGTTACCGGCTATCTGGTGGGCGGCATCAGTCCGCTGGGGCAGAAAAAACGGCTGCCTACGGTGATCGACCACTCTGCCAGCGCGTTTGACGCCATGTTTATCTCAGGCGGTAAGCGTGGGCTGGATATCGAACTGGCTCCCCAGGATCTTTCACGACTGCTGGACGCCCCGTTTGCGGATATCGCCCGCCACGACTAAACCCGTGGCTGGGCGCAGAGCTGATCGATCATCCAGCGACCCGCCGGGCCGGGTGGCGTACGGCGTGACCAGACCACCTCAATGGCGATATGCTGCGGCCAGCCCGGCATCGACAACTCTTTCAGAACGCCATGACCAAACTGTTTCACCAGCCAGCGCGGCAGAATCGTCCAGCCAAATCCCTGCTCCGCCATCTCCAGCAGTAACAGATAGGTCGGTGCCGACCAGATGCGCCCCATTGGCGCGGGTTCAGATGCCTCAACCCAGGTATTTAATCGCAGGTGACGAACCCCTTCCAGCTCGCTCTCGCTCAGGGTCTTAAGCTGGGCCAGCGGATGATCGCGATGTAAAAAGACCGCCATCTGCGCTTCAACCTGCAGTCGCGCCACCGCGATATCCACCGGCAGATTGGGCTGTGCCCGCACCACGCCCAGATGTACCCGCCCGGCCTGCAGCAGATCCAGCACATCACCATCCTCGGCAATCATGACCTCCAGTTCAATCTCCGGATAACGGGCATCAAATTGCCTGAGCAGATGCTCGTGATGATCGGTTTGCCAGAAGTCTGACATGGCAAAACTGAGCCGGGGTTCAACGCCCTGCGACAGCCGTATCGCCAGCGCATCCAGTCGCTCGCTGGCTGCCAGGATCTGCTGAACCTGAGGAATAACGCGGCGTCCCTGCTCGGTGAGAACCGGCTGACGCCCTGCCCGTTCAAACAGCGCAAAGCCAAGGTCGTCTTCAAGACTGGCTACCGCCGCGCTGATGGTGGACTGACTTTTACCCAGCGCGCGCGCAGCGGCAGAGAAAGAACCGCTCGCCACAGTCTGCATAAAAGCCTCAAGGGATTCCGGGGAGTAACGCATCTGAACCATCGCTTTTTTCGATAGGTGTTCATTTTATCTTAGCATTCTGACGTGTGAAAATGTGCCGCATTATTTAAGGAGAACTCACAATGCGTACCCGCTCACTTAAAGAACGTATTCTTCATGCTGTCTGCTTTGAAACGCTGGCGATTCTGACCGTTTCGCCGCTGGCGGCATGGGCAATGAATAAACCACTGTTTCAGATGGGATCGCTGGCGATTATGCTCTCTACGGTCGCGATGCTATGGAACATGATTTATAACAGCGGATTCGATCGCCTCTATGCGCCAGGCCAGAAACGCGGCCCGGGCGTGCGTGTATTACATGCGCTGGGATTTGAAGGTGGATTTATCCTGATTGGTCTGCCCATTGCCGCCTGGATGCTGGATATCTCTCTGGGTCAGGCTTTCCTGGTAGAAGTGGCCTTTTTCCTCTTCTTCCTGCCCTATACCATGGCCTACAACTGGGTGTGGGACAAACTGCGCGAGCGCTGGATCAGACGTCACCCCTGCCGGGCGTAAGAAAAACGGGAGGCGCAAGCGCCTCCCGGTCAGTTCAATGCGTGGCGGCTGTTTCGTTTCCCCAAGGCCAGATCCACGCCAGGATCATTTTTGGATAGTTACGCTTGCGCGCTTTTTCCGCAGCCTCATCCCGCGCCCGGATCTGCTCATCGCTCAGATGCACAATCTGCCCTTTCGGCTGATAGTCGCTGGCTTTGACCGGCGAGTGCGTCTTGATCCAGTCACGCAACACCTGCGCATCAACTACTCCGCTGTTGAGATAACCCGCATGATTATCCAGACGCGGATAACCGTCGCCGCCAGCCGCATTGAAGCTGTTGGTTGCCATGCGATAATGCTGCGCATCCTGCAGCGGTTTACCGTTAATGCTGACGTCGCTGACCTGTTTACCGTCTGCGGTCAGGCTGATACCAGCAAACTGGGCGTAGCCGCCTGAGTCAGGCTGAATATTAGCGACCACATCCAGATATTTTTTGATCTCCGCCCCGGTCAGGCTGACCGAGACCACCTGATTGCCAAACGGCTGGACCTGCAGCAGGTCACGCCAGCTCAGCTTGCCCGATTTCAGCGAGGTGCGAATACCGCCACCGCTCATAACTGCAAAATCGGCTTTGGTGTGTGCCATCTGAGCGCGCAGAATCAGCTGGCCGAGATTTGTCTGCTCAAAGCGAACCTGCTCTTTTTCACCGCTGAAGCTGCCGTCGGCGCTGCCGACATTCACGGTTAACTTCGCCTCAGCCCGTTTCTGGAATGGCATCAGCAGTTTCATCATGGCGGTGTTTTTCGGGATCTCTTCCTGCCAGGTCAGCCAGGTTTCGCTGCCATCCGCGTTCTTTATCTTATGTTTAAGGTTGACCGGCACCAGCTGATAAGCCTCCAGCGTCACCTGCCCGTTACGGAAGGTGAAGTCACCACGTCCGACATATTTGCCCCATTTATCCGCCTGCATAATCCAGATCCCGTTCTGCTGATCGGGTTTGCAGGGCTGGCCCGGCTGATAATTTTTGACGCTGACGTTCTCTTTTTCCATGCAGACCGCATCATGCGAATGACCACCCACAATCAGATCGATGGTGCCGGCAGGCAGGCTGCGCGCCAGGGTGACGTCATCAATGCCATTGCTGCCATGCTTACCGTCGTCATAGTGACCAAGGTGGGTCAGCGCGACAATCACGTCCGGCTTCTCTGTGGCGCGCAGTTCGGCCACCGCCTTCTCCGCCTCCGCTATCGGATCGCGGAATTCGGTATCCGTCAGGCCTGCCGGATTGGCCAGTTTCGCCGTGTCCGGGGTGATCAGCCCGACCACCGCGATTTTCAGCCCGAGACGGTTGAATACCGCCCAAGGCTTAAACAGGCGCTGACCGGTACTTTTCTGATAAACGTTGGCGGCAAGCAGCGGGAATCGCGCCCACTTCTCCTGCTTGCGCAGGACCGCGATGGGCTTGTCGAACTCATGGTTGCCCAGCGCCATGGCATCATAGCCAATCAGGTTCATCGCGCGAAAATCGGGTTCAGCGTCCAGCTCATCGGACTCCGGCACCCCCGTGTTCACATCACCGGCAGAGAGAATCAATGCGCCGCCGCCTCTGGACTGCACATCGTAGCGCATCGTATCCATCAAGGTTTTCTGCGCCGCCAGACCATATTCACCCTGCTCAGTAAACCAGAAATGACCATGCTCATCGTTGGTGTGCAGCAGGCTGAAACGATAGGTGCGATCGGCCTGGGCGGCCTGTGAAAACAGCGGCATCAGGGCCACCAGTAGTGCCACGCCCGCCCCTGTCCATTTTGATAACAACACTGTGATTCTCCTTAATTTGCCGTCTGGCCCGATTTTTCTGCCGGTTTGCCCCACTGTGTCGCACATTCCCCCGGCGAACTCAAGGCCAACGCACATCCGCCTGCCTCTGTATGTCGCTCTTTTTATCTCCGGACCGCTTTTGCTTAGCGTGGCTGCGCCAGCATAACGCAGGCGATCACGTCAGAGCCACGGCTGTTTATGCCGATTACACCGCGACAGGCTGCAATGTTTTTTGTTAACCCGCTGCTTACTCCTGCAAAAACGCCGCTGAACGGCTTTAGTGTGTCTGTCTGCAGATTTGATACTTATCTGCGTCACGCTCAGGTCATTTAGTTGTATTAATTTTTATTTACCCGCCGCGGTTTAAACCGCCAAATCAGCCAGCATTATGGATAATGAATAAAAACAGCCTTCCGGTTGCGTTTTCATCTTATTTTCCTATTTTTTTAGGGTATTCCCGCAAATTGCTCAGCGGAAGAATAGATTTTGAATTAAACTCATTTGTTACAAGCGGATACATTTGTATACAAGGAGACAGGCATGCATCACACCACACCGTTGATCACTACCATTGTCGGGGCACTGGTTCTGGCATTTCTCCTTGGGATGCTGGCGAACCGCCTGCGTATTTCTCCCCTGGTGGGCTACCTGATGGCAGGCGTTATGGCTGGCCCTTTTACCCCCGGCTTTGTTGCAGACACTAATCTGGCCCCTGAACTGGCAGAACTCGGCGTGATACTGCTGATGTTCGGTGTCGGCCTGCACTTCTCAATGAAAGATCTTATGTCGGTAAAGTCGATCGCCATTCCCGGTGCCATCGCACAGATCGCGGTTGCGACGTTACTGGGAATGGGCTTGTCATGGACGCTGGGATGGTCGTGGATGACCGGCCTGGTTTTTGGTCTCTGCCTCTCTACCGCCAGTACCGTGGTGTTACTGCGCGCGCTTGAAGAGCGGCAACTGATCGATAGCCAGCGCGGGCAGATTGCCATTGGCTGGCTGATTGTTGAAGATCTGGTGATGGTGCTGACGCTGGTGCTGCTGCCTGCGATTGCCGGCATGATGGAACAGGGTAACGCCAGCGCCGGACTACTGGCCTGGGACCTGCTGTGGACCATCGGCAAAGTCGCCGCCTTTATGGTGCTGATGATGGTGGTGGGACGGCGTGCCGTGCCCTGGATCCTCGCCCGCAGCGCCGCCACCGGCTCGCGTGAACTGTTTACTCTGGCCGTGTTAGCGCTGGCGCTGGGCATTGCCTTTGGTGCCGTTGAGTTCTTTGATGTGTCGTTTGCACTGGGCGCTTTCTTCGCCGGTATGGTGCTGAATGAGTCGGAACTGAGCCATCGCGCCGCGCGCGATACCCTGCCGCTGCGTGATGCCTTTGCCGTGCTGTTCTTTGTGTCGGTCGGCATGCTGTTTGACCCGTCGATTCTGGTGACGCAGCCGCTGGCAGTGCTGGGCGCGCTGGTCATTATTGTGGTGGGTAAATCGGTCGCCGCCTGGCTGCTGGTGTCGCTGCTCGGCCATTCACGTCGTACGGCATTGACCATTTCGGTCAGTCTGGCGCAGATTGGTGAATTCGCCTTTATTCTGGCCGGTCTGGGTATCTCGCTGGGCCTGCTGACTGACGAGGGCCGCAACCTGGTGCTGGCCGCGGCCATCCTGTCGATTATGCTTAATCCAATCCTGTTTAGCCTGCTGGAGCGTTTCCTGGCGAAAACGGAGACGATGGAAGAGCAGACGCTGGAAGAGGCGATTGAAGACGAGAAGCAGATCCCGGTGGATTTCTGCAATCACGCGGTAATTGTAGGTTACGGCCGGGTGGGCAGTCTGATTGGTCAGAAGCTGCTTGAGGCCAATGTTCCGCTGGTGGTAGTTGAAAACTCCCGCGCCCGTGTTGAAGCGCTGCGCGAGCGCGGTATTAAGGCGGTGCTGGGTAATGCAGCCCGCGCTGACACCATGGAACTGGCCCGACTCGACTGCGCGCGCTGGCTGTTACTGACTATTCCGAATGGCTATGAAGCGGGTGAAGTGGTCACAGCCGCGCGTGAAAAACATCAGAATATCGAGATTATCGCCCGCGCCCACTACGACGATGAAGTCGAGTACATCATGGAACGGGGTGCCACCCGTGTGGTGATGGGCGAACGTGAGATCGCCAGCAGTATGCTGCAAATCCTGCAGGATGAGATGACGCAGGGCGAAGATTTAAAGCCCTGCGATGTCGTGCGCTGATTCCTGTTTAGCAAAGCCTGGCAGGCTACTGATATATCAAAATCAGGGTGAATTTTACCGCAACGAATAAACTCAACACGCAGGGAACGCGGGCTGGGGAGGCAAGCGTCCCGCCGCCCGGACAAAAACGCCGGGAGCGTTTTTGAACAACGCGAAGCGTTGGCCCGGCTACGGGCGCACCTCAGGGATGAGGTGCGTACTAAAAACGCCGGGAGCGTTTTTGAACAACGCAATGCGTTGGCCCGGCTACGGGCGCACCTCAGGGATGAGGTGCGTAATCGTTCGGGCCGAGCGGTCAGGGATGGCTTAAGCGACTTTCCGATCTGTCCGTGTTCCCTGAGCAGGCTCAATCTTATCGCTAACCGAGCCAGACGTTGCCAGTCATCCAAGGCCCTTCTCTTCAGAAGGGCTTTTTTATGCGCGGCAGCTGCCAGCTTTACCGATCCCAGTAAGACTCTTCCAGACTGTCTTCCCGCTCCGGCAGGCCGCGGGTCAGACGCGGCGAATGCTGATTCAGCACCTGGTAGCTGACGCGGTTGGCATATTTACATACCTGCGCCAGCGACGAGTAGGTCAGGTAAGGACGCGCATGTTTGCTGGAGTTCGGCACATTCAGGCTGTGATAGTTGTTGGCGGTGATGTCATGCAGTAACGCCGCCAGCGCGCCATCTCCGGCGCCGTTGGTGTTCATGATCTTTTCCGGTCCGCCCATATAAGGCGCGATGTGCGAGAAAATGCGCAGCGGCTGCTGGCAATCCTGCTGGCGCATCACCCGGCTGAACTCATACTGGTTGAATTCAGCAATCGCGCCAGGCAGCAGCGGATGGTTGGTTTTGCGTTTGAACTCTTCTTCGGTGTAACCCGCCATATAGAGCCCAATCGGGCCAGCGGTACACAACACCAGATCGACCCAGTCCAGCGCCATATTGGCGGCGAGCAGTGGATCGCTTTCGCCGGTCAGCGCCAGCGCTTCCTCTTCATTCATCGCCACGATACTGACATGCTCGCGCAGGAAATCGCGCCAGAACTGAGGATTGTCGCCAATCACATGTTTGGTGCCCAGCGTCAGCACCACCGGCACGTTGTGGCGTTTGGCATACTCAATCGCCCGTAACGTTGCCTGCGGCATCGGTTCACCTTCGGCACAGCGCACCAGATAGGAGGTCAGTACCAGCGCAGAGGCTCCGGCGATCACCTCTTCCGGTACGTTATCCGGATGGAGCTGGTTCATCTGGCCGGGGCTGATAGCAAAGGTTCGCTCGCCATGTTCGCCAATCAGCGTAAAGCAGCGGCCAATGGCGCCATCCACGCCCTGCAGATAGTTAAGATCGACCCGGCTTGAGGTGTTGCAGAGATAGCGATAGGCGTAGCCGCCAATCTGGATATTGTTGCACATGACGCCCAGCAGTACGGAGCGGTCATCGGCCAGCACCGAGAAGTTATGCAGTGTGTTACCGATGGTGCCACCGGCAAACTGATGGGTGATCAGCGCTTCCTGCATCAGCTCGTTGTACAACGCTTCCGCGACGGCATTATCGATAACCAGCGAGTGCCCGGCACTCAGGCCATAACGTGCGAGAAAAGCGTCATCGACTTTGGCTTCGATATCCACCAGCGTCTGGTCGATACCCACCACCCAGCTGCCTGCATCAACATCGTGCTGGGCGGGCTGTAACAGGGGATCGCGTGCGCTGACAGGAAAGTAGTGTTTGGATTTGCGTTTGCCGGGAAATTTCATCGGGAGGTGCCGTCTGGAAAAACAGGCGGAGAATGATATCACACTCTCCGCCTGCGCTTTAACGGCGAGCGTCGACCAGTTGCACCATCATGTCGATATGCGCCTCATCGGCGTTCAGCGCAGGGATATACTCAAACTTCTCACCCCCGGCATGCATAAAGATTTCGCAGTTTTCACCACTGATCTCTTCCAGCGTCTCCAGGCAGTCTGACGAGAAGCCCGGGCTCATCACCTGAACATGTTTGATCCCTTTAGCGGGCAGGCTTTCCATGGTTTTATCGGTGTAGGGCATCAGCCAGGGCTCACGACCGAAACGCGACTGGAAAGTCATCATGTACTGATCGTCACGCAGGCCCAGCGCTTTGACCAGGGCCGCCGTGGTATCCGCACAGCGCTGCGGGTAGTCATCGCCTTCGTTAGCAAAACGCTGCGGAATGCCGTGGAAGGATAACACCAGCAGATCGGGCTGACCGTGCCGCTCAAAGGATCGCTCTACCGTCGCTTTCAGCGCGGCGATATAGGCCGGATGTTCGGCGTAGTCGCGGATAAACTGCACATCAGGCAGCGAGCGGTAATCTTTGAATACCGCGGTCAGGCCATCCCACACTGCCGCCACGGTGGAGCAGGAGAATTGCGGATAGAGCGGCAGCACAATCAGGCGGGTCACGCCCTGCGCCATCAGCTTATCTACCGCGCTTTTCAGGCTCGGATTACCGTAGCTCATGCCCAGCTCGACGGGCATATCGACCCGTGCCGCCAGCGCATCGCGCTGACGCATGCTGTAAACCAGCAGCGGTGAACCGCCTTCCATCCAGACCGATGCGTAGAGCTTAGAGACGCGCGGCGAGCGAAACGGCAGAATAACGGCATTGAGAACCGGCCACCAGAGCCAGCGCGGCGCATCGACCACGCGCGGATCGCTTAAAAACTGTTTCAGATAGCGTTTAACTGCAGGTGTGGTGGGCGCGTCTGGCGTACCTAAATTAACCAATAACACGCCGGGCTTATCTTGCCTCATTTGAGTTCCTTGATAACAACGGGGATGCGTGAAAACGGGGAAATTGTAGCGGAATAAGCGGGAGGTAAAAGCGATTACTGCAAAAGGGGCCAGTAATACCGGCCCCTGTGAACTTAGCCCAGGATCTTAGCCAGCTCGGCACTCACTTCGGTCACCTTACGGGTGCCGTCGATTTTGTGATAGGCGGTGTTGCCCGCTTCCGCTTCTTTGCTGTAGTAAGCAATCAGCGGCGCGGTCATCTGATGATATTCAACCAGGCGCTTACGCACGGTCTCTTCCTGATCGTCTTTACGCATGGTCAGCTCTTCGCCGGTCACATCATCTTTGCCTTCCACTTTCGGTGGATTAAAAGTGACGTGATAAACGCGGCCTGATGGCGTGTGAACGCGACGGCCCACGATACGCTCAACGATCAATTCATCCGGTACGGCGAACTCCAGCACGTGATCAACGGTGATCCCGGCCTCTTTCATTGCATCTGCCTGAGGAATAGTGCGCGGGAAACCGTCCAGCAGGAAACCGTTTTTGCAGTCTTCCTGGGTGATACGCTCTTTGACCAGCGCAATCACCAGCTCATCGGTCACCAGTTTGCCAGCATCCATAATGGCTTTCGCCTGGTTGCCCAGCTCGCTGCCTGCTTTTACTGCTGCACGCAACATGTCGCCGGTGGAGATTTGCGGAATGCCATACTTCTCCATGATGAATTGGGCCTGAGTCCCCTTACCTGCGCCCGGAGCTCCGAGCAGAATAATACGCATTGCGTAAATCCCCTTGCGAATCGCATTGATCTATCTTAGAAGCGAAAGAACATACCATTATGACCCGCTCATCACAAGGAAGGGCGCGGATCGCGCAGGGCGACCTGAGTCGCTTTTTGGCCCTGGCCCCTACCCGCCTGGTCTGCCTGACGCTTTTTCAGACTTACCGCCTGAGCCGAGCAGGAATTGCAGTCGTCGGCTCAGATGATGGGTCATATTGACGCTTTTTTTGCCGCTGCCGCGCACGTTAGCATTCAGCAGCAGCCGCGCCTGCAGCGGCCATTTCACCACATCTTCCGCATCTGACAGCGATGTGATCACGGAGGCCGGGACATTAAAACTGGCAAACGGCAAACCGGGCTGATGGCAGGAGTTCAGCGGCAGCGGGTCTGACAGGGAGAGCGCATCGACGGTGGCGGCATTGTAAGGCCGCCAGTGCGGATCGTTGAAGCGGCGCAGTGCCTCATGCGTGGCGGTCAGCGTCAGCCCCTGCTCGAAAAGCCGCAGTTCGCTGCGCACCAGCGTACTGAAGTCATGGGTCCGCAACGCCACCAGCACCAGATCGCTGCAGATCTCAGCGTGGCGATCCAGTCGGGTGACAAACAGATGGGCTTCGTCGATCAGTTTCTGATGCAGCACGCTGGCAAAACTCTCGCTCGCTTCCGTCACCCCCTGGTTCTGGCAATCCCGCAGCGGACGCACGCGGCCATTGGGCAATTCGACATGCGGTACCAGCATGATGCTGCCCGCGATCAGCGGAACTGCTGGCAGGATGTTGAGTTCGGTTACCGGAAAGTGCGAGGCGTAACGGTGCTGATTGCGCGCCTGCTCCTGCCGCAGAAAGAGCTGAGAAAGAAGGACCTGAGCCACATGCAGCGAGGGCGCGAAGAAGAGATCGAACTGCTCCAGCCGGTAAAAACGTGAGAGCGCCAGGCGTAACCGATGGCGCGCCTCTGCTGAAGTTTCAGAGGATAAAGAGCGGTGTGCCATGGTTGTCTCGCTTCGGGGAGTGTGCGGCGTGAACGCTGGTTAAGCGAGGCGGAATACCCTGAAAAATCACAGATATAAGGCTGAGTCAACCCGCCAGAATTTGCCCTACAGACTAGGTCAATGCGGCTGGACTTTAAAATGATATAAATTGACAATCCCTGTTAGATTTTTGCACAGGGGAAGAGGATGAACGGACTGCCGCCACTAAGAGCGCTGCACTATTTTCACCAGGCAGCCTTACACAGCAGTTTTAGCGTGGCGGCTGAACATCTGCATGTTACGCACAGCGCCATCAGCCATCAGATTCGCCAGCTGGAGAGCTGGATGGGCAAACCACTTTTTGTCCGCAGCCATGGCCGCGTGAAACTGACCTCACACGGTGAACGTCTGCTGCTGAGCTGTCAGCAGGCGTT
This sequence comes from Pantoea pleuroti, assembly GCF_014156615.1. NCBI lineage: Bacteria > Pseudomonadati > Pseudomonadota > Gammaproteobacteria > Enterobacterales > Erwiniaceae > Pantoea > Pantoea pleuroti. Next base: position 625,657 of record NZ_SBFD01000002.1, read on the forward strand.
CAGTGAGTTGCGCAGCAGCTGCGAAAGCATTCGTACCGGGCTGCTTCAGCAGATTCGGGTCTCCTGCGCCCCCAGCTTTTTGTCGCAATGGCTGATTCCCCGTATCGCCAGCTTTTATCAACGCTATCCGGAGATTGAGGTTCACTTCCAGCCGCTGACGCAGATCTCGCAACTGCGCAGTGAACATGTGGATGTACTGATCCTCAGTCATGGCGAGCCACCTGAATCTGACATAGACGCCACGCTGGTCAGCGAGGATGAGATTGGCCCGCTCTGCGCACCTCACTTTGCTTCGCAGCTGCGGGTCGGCGAGGATCTGGCCGCGATGCCCCTGCTGCATGCGGATACCCGGCTGCACGCCTGGTCAGAGTGGGCGGACAAAGCTGGGGTCAGTGGCCGCTTTAACGGCGGAAAGCATTTTGAGAGTCTGACACTGGGGATTCAGGCCGCACGAAGTGGTCTTGGCGTCCTGATGGCACCACGTTTACTGGTACGCAAAGAGCTGGAGGATGGCACGCTGCTAGCACCGCTTGGCTTTGTACGCGTCGAGCGTGCCACATGGATGATGACAAAGCAGAGCCGGCGGCATGATACGGAGATCAGCCTGTTTCGCGACTGGCTGCAGGATGCCGCAAAACCATAAAAAAAGCCGGTGAGGGTCACCGGCTTCAGACAGCTGACAAATTTACTGCTTTTAACCCTGAAATCCCGCTCACAATCAGCGCTGACTGAGTCAGACAGACGGCATCAGAGTCAATGCGATGGGAGCATACGCCTGGCGCAAAGCATCGCGGGCCATGGACAAAAACGCCGGGAGCGTTTTTGAACAACGCAAGCGTTGGCCCGGCAACGGGCGCACCTCAGGGATGAGGTGCGTAATCGCCCGCGCTGAGCCCGCCATGGAGGGCGGCTTTTTGCGTCTTTGCAGAGGGCGTATGCTCCCTGAGCCAGCATCGTATCTGCAACTTCAGGCCGGTGAAAACCACCAGCCTGTTGCCGTTATGCGGTCAGCAGCTGGTTCATGCGGCGGATAAACTGGTTAGGATCGTCCAGCGTGCCGCGCTCGGCCAGCAATGCCTGATCCAGCAGCAGCTCAATCCACTCACCGAAGCGTGCTTCATCCTGCGTATCCGCAACACGTTTCACCAGCGGATGATCCGGGTTGATTTCGAACAGGTACTTCACTTCCGGCACTTCCTGTCCGGCCGCGGCAAACAGCTTCGCCATCTGCGTGGTCATCTCGTTGGCGTCGGTGGTGACAATCGCCGGGGTATCGGTCAGGCGATGCGTCAGACGCACCTCTTTCACGCGTTCGCCCAGCAGAGTTTTCACCCGCTCAACAAAAGGCTCCAGCGCTTTTTCCGCCTCTTTCTGCTCTTCGGTCTCTTCATCCGCCAGCTTGCTCAGCGATTCATCCGCTTTGCTGACTGACTGGAAGGTTTTACCATCGAACTCAGTGAGGTAGCTCATCATCCATTCGTCGATGCGATCGGAGAGCAGCAGCACCTCAATGCCTTTTTTGCGGAACAGTTCCAGATGCGGGCTGCTCTTCGCGGCGGCATAGCTGTCAGCGGTGATGTAGTAAATCTTCTCCTGGCCTTCCACCATGCGGCTGACGTAATCTTCCAGCGAAATGGTTTGTGCCGAACCTTCACTCTGGGTGGTGGCGAAACGCAGCAGCTTAGCGATCGTCTCCTGGTTAGCGTGATCTTCCGCCGGGCCCTCTTTCAGCACCAGACCAAACTCATTCCAGAAGGTCTGATATTTCTCGTTGTCATCTTTTGCCAGTTTTTCCAGCATCTGCAGGGTACGCTTCGTCAGCGCGGCGCGCAGGCTCTGGGTCACGCGGCTATCCTGCAGGATCTCACGGGAGACGTTCAGCGGCAGATCGTTGGAGTCAATCAGGCCACGCACAAAGCGCAGATAGTTCGGCATAAACTGCTCAGCGTCATCCATGATAAAGACGCGCTGCACGTAGAGTTTCAGGCCATGTTTCTGATCGCGGTTCCACATATCGAATGGCGCACGCGCCGGAATGTAGAGCAGGCTGGTATATTCCTGCTTACCTTCTACCCGATTGTGGCTCCAGGCGACCGGATCGCTGTAATCGTGGGCGATATGCTTGTAGAACTCGTTGTACTCTTCATCGCTGATCTCAGATTTATTGCGGGTCCACAGCGCCTGGGCTTTGTTAATCTTCTCCCAGTGGGTTCCTTCGCCTTCTTCATCTTTGCTTTCGATCTCAACCGGCAGCGCGATGTGATCGGAATATTTGCTGATGATGTTGCGCACGCGCCATGCATCCAGGAACTCATCCTCGCCTTCGCGCAGATGCAGGGTGATCTCGGTACCGCGATCGGCTTTCTCAATCTCAGCCAGGGTATATTCGCCCTCGCCTGCGGATTCCCAGAACACGCCTTCTTCGGCTGACGCGCCCGCGGCACGGGTACGCACCGTGACTTTATCCGCCACGATGAATGCCGAATAGAAACCGACACCGAACTGACCAATCAGCTGGCTATCTTTCGCCTGATCGGAGCCCAGCGATTCAAGGAAGGATTTGGTGCCTGATTTGGCGATAGTCCCGAGGTTCTCAATGACCTCATCGCGACGCATACCGATACCGTTGTCGCTGAGCGTAATGGTACGGTTGTCCTTATCAACAGAGAGACGAACGTGTAGCTCGCCATCACCTTCATACAGGCTGGAATCTGACAGGGCACGGAAGCGCAGTTTGTCTGCCGCATCCGAGGCGTTGGAGATCAGCTCACGCAGGAAAATTTCTTTGTTTGAATAGAGAGAATGGATCATCAGGTGCAGAAGTTGTTTTACTTCCGACTGAAAGCCACGGGTCTCTTGTCCTTTCATGGTCATTGCTACCTCAACAAAACAGGTTGAACAAACGTTGAGGTTGATGTGGGGGTGACAGGGAGATTTTCAAGCCGGTGTCTGTCACAACACCGGCAATTGATTAAAATTTAAACTTCTGGCGGCCCGCCAGTGAATGGGACAGCGTGGTGCCATCAACCATCTCCAGCTCACCGCCCACCGGCACGCCGTGCGCGATACGGCTGGCGTCGACGCCATACTGACCACAGAGTTCCGCGATGTAGTTCGCGGTCGCCTCGCCTTCCACCGTCGGGTTGGTGGCGAGGATCACTTCCTGCAGGGTTTCACTCTCCAGTCGCTGCTCCAGACGATCCAGGCCAATATCAGCCGGACCGATGCCGTCGAGCGGCGAGAGATGTCCCATCAGCACAAAGTAGCGACCGCCAAACTGGCCGGTTTGCTCAATGGCGTGAATATCCGCCGGGCTTTCCACCACGCAGATTTGACCATTCTGCTGACGCCGTGGATTGGCGCAGATGGTGCAAATTTCCTGCTCGGTGAATGTCCGGCAATCGGCGCAGTGTCCAATCTCCGACATCGCCCGGGTCAGCGCCTGCGCCAGCCGCATGCCACCGCTGCGATCGCGCTGCAGCAGCTGAAACGCCATGCGCTGCGCCGACTTCGGCCCAACGCCGGGCAGACAGCGCAGCGACTCCATCAAAGATTCAAGCAGTGGACTGGTTTGCATCAGAACGGCATCTTAAAGCCTGGTGGCAGCTGCATGCCTGAAGAGACAGAAGCCATCTTCTCTTTCTGGGTTTCATCAATGCGACGTGCCGCATCGTTGAACGCGGCTGCAATCAGATCTTCCAGCATATCTTTGTCATCTTCCAGCAGGCTGGGATCGACTTCCACGCGACGGCAGTTGTGCGCGCCGTTAATGGTGACTTTTACCAGGCCAGCACCAGACTCACCGGTCACTTCAATCGCGGCAATCTCTTCCTGAACCCTGGCCATTTTGTCCTGCATCTGCTGGGCCTGTTTCATCAGGTTGCCCAATCCGCCTTTACCACCAAACATAGTTTTCTCTCTCAGCTGAGGCTACAACGCTATCGTTAAGATAGCAGCAGCGTGTTCAAACAGGTCGGATACTCTCCTCATCCAGATCGGCATCAAAAAAGCGCTGCAGCGTCTGGATGTGGGTATCACAGGTGATCGACTGACGCGCCTGCGCCAGTTTCTCTTCGTAAATGGCCTGACGCCATTCAAGTGGCGTCAACACCGATGAATTATCGTCTTCAACTACCGAGAGTTCAACTCTCTGCCCGGCATGCTCACTCAGCGCATCACTTAATACCTGCTGCGCCGACGGTGAATTAAGGTGACGCTGGCTGCTACGCAAATGCAGGCAGACTCCACTTTCGGTGGTCTCTTTCCAGGCATTTAACGCCAGCTGCTGCACCAGTTTCGGCAGCGGCAGGATCGCAATCTCTGCGGCCCAGGGATCGCGCTGCTGCGCTTCTTCGGCCAGACGCGCCGCCAGCTCAGGGGTTTTCTCATGCTCCAGAGCAGAACGCAAGGCCTTTGGCGTCGCCACCGGCTCCGCCACTTCTACCGGCTGATTAACCGCTTTCCAGCGGTACGCTTCCTCTTTTACCGGGGCGGCAGGCTCGCGATCGCGGATACGCTGCTGACTGCGCTCGGTGACCGAGGCCAGCCGCTCCAGCGCGGAGTTGGCCGGCCGCGCACCTGGCGCTGCCGGCTCACGCTTTTTTGGCTTGTTCGCTCCCTGACGCAACAACTGAGTGCGCGCCTGCAGGAGCTGACTGGTGGAACTAGAGAGTGTAGTGTCAGGTGCGGCATCTGGCGACGGCGAGTGCTGCGGTGCAGCATCGGGCGCGGCCATCTGCGGCTGAGCAGCAACCTGCTGCTGCGTCTGCTCCGGCATCTGCTGCGCTACGGGCGACGCGGTGTGCGACGGCGGCGCAGCGGCAGGTGACGGTGAGGCTGGCTGTGCTGCCGGTTGCCGTGCTAACGGCGATGGCCTGGATGCTGCCGGGGACGTCTGCGCAGGGGCGACAGGTGCCGTCTGCTGAGTTAATGCGGGACGCGCAATGGGTTCAGCCACGGCAGCTTTAGGATGAAACGCCAGTGCACGCAGCAGCGTCATCTCCACACCCATGCGACGATCGGGCGCAATCGGCAGATCCTTGCGGCCCATCAACAGGGTCTGATAATAGAGTTGCAGATCGGCGGGCGGCACCACGCGTGCCAGTTCACGCAAGCGAAGGGCGTTACTCTCATCATCGTCGTTGAGCGAGGTCGGCAGCAGTTGCACCATCGCAATCTGGTGCAGCAGGCGCAGCATTTCTACCAGCAGCGCTTCCCATTCCACACCCCGTGACGCGGCCTGGCTCAACAGGTTCATCACCTGCTGACCGTCACCGTCGACCAGCGCTTCCAGCAGCCCCAGCGGCTGTTCATCATCCAGCGTGCCGAGCATGACGCTGACCGTACTGCTGGTCACCGCGCCCTGCCCCATGGCAATGGCCTGGTCGGTAAGGCTCAGCGCATCACGCATACTGCCATCGGCAGCCCGCGCCAGCAGCTGCAACGCCCGGGTTTCACTCTCAATCTGTTCCTGCTTCAGAACATGCTCAAGCTGCTGACGGATTTGATCCACATCCAGCGCTTTGAGGTGGAACTGCAGGCAGCGCGAGAGAATGGTCACCGGCAGTTTCTGCGGATCGGTGGTCGCCAGCAGGAATTTAACGTGTGATGGGGGCTCTTCCAGCGTCTTTAACAGCGCATTGAAGCTGTGACGCGACAGCATATGCACTTCATCGATCAGATAGACTTTGAAGCGGCCACGCGCCGGGGCGTACTGCACGTTGTCGAGCAGATCGCGGGTATCTTCAACTTTGGTACGCGAAGCGGCGTCGATCTCAATCAGATCGACAAAGCGGCCCTGCTCAATTTCACGGCAGTTATCACACTGACCACAGGGGGTGGCAGTGATACCGGTTTCGCAGTTAAGGCCTTTGGCCAGCAGACGCGCAATGGTGGTTTTCCCTACTCCGCGGGTGCCGGAGAAGAGATAAGCATGATGGATGCGTCCCAGAGACAATCCATTCGCCAGCGCCGTCAGAACATGTTCCTGACCGATAACATCAGCAAAAGCCTGGGGACGCCATTTTCGCGCAAGTACCTGATAGCTCATGTGGAGTTCGACGAAGTTGGATGGAAAGATGAGCGCAGACGCTCTGCAACCCCTGTATAAGATTGCAGTAGTCTATCAGCTACGCTTTTGGCTGGCACTCGTTATCTTGACGCCGAAGGCGTGACGGCCTCGCCGGATGGCAAGGCCGAAAGAGTGGCTTAGTGGCCGGGGAATTTAACCAGGCTGTAGCTCTCAACGCCCAGGGCATTAAGACGCGTTTCTCCGGTCAGATCGAACAGGTTAATAATGAAAGCCGCGTCTTTGACTTCACCGCCTGCACGACGAATCAGTTTAACGGTCGCTTCAATCGTCCCGCCGGTCGCCAGCAGGTCGTCAACCACCAGCACCAGATCGCCTGGCTGGATGGCATCTTTGTGCAATTCCAGCTTATCGGTGCCGTACTCCAGCTCATAGGATTCGCTGTAGACCTCACGGGGCAGTTTGCCGGGCTTACGCACCGGAACAAAACCGACGCCAAGGCCTAACGCTACCGGTGCACCAAACAGGAAACCGCGCGCTTCCGTCCCCACCACCTTAGTAATGCCTTTATTACGGTAACGCTCAACCAGCAGCGCAATCGACGCGGCATAGGCTTTGGGATCTTCCAGCAGGCTGGTGACATCGCGGAACAGGATGCCTGGCTTAGGATAATCGGGAATGCTTTTAATGCTGTTTTTAATGAATTCAAGCTGCTGCGCAGTGTCGGTCATAATGATACGCCTGGTAAAAAATTCTGTTTCGCGCAGCTTCAAAAGCGCTTATACCTGATAAAAGGCTCAGCGGAAGTCAATTCACAAAGGGAAGCCACGCACGAAGACGCCCAAATCTAAGCAAATGACCGGCTAAATGCAACTTTATCGCGGTGGCGGCGGCGCGTCCGCTGCTTCTGCCACCACCGGAATACGCCACATAAACAGCAGCAGCGCCACCAGCATGATCAGCAGCATGATGCGTACCCAGAGCTGATGCACCAGGAAGAGTGAGAGACTAAAGGTTGCGACTATCAGACAGATAGCGCGTACTTTAGCCCCTGGCGGCATCGCGCGATGCTGCTGCCAGTGGCGCAGATAGCGACCAAATGGCGATTTCCACAGTAGCCAGTGATGAAAACGCGGCGATGAACGGGCAAAACACCAGGCAGCCAGCAGCATGAATGGCGTGGTAGGTAATAAAGGTAATACAATGCCCAGCGTCCCCAGCACAATCGCCAGCCAGCCGAGGGTTAATAACAGAATGCGTTGCATGAATGCCGCCCAACTCTTTCCTCATCAGCGTACGTTAGCACAATTGAGCGTCACGCGATGAGTGCGATCGCCATACAACAGCGCCTGCAACAACTCCTTATCGCCCTGCGGCAGGAGCTTGCCTGCCATTCAGATGGGGTTTGCCGTCTGCCACGTTTTGATACTCAGCTGTTTCGCACCAAAGGCACGCGGCTGGCTGATTACCTGCTGGAAGTGGAACAGAATTTTGCCCGGCTGTGCGACAGCAGCCACGATCTGGCCCGCAGTGCCTGGCTGGCTGAGCGCCTGGTCGATCAGATTGCCGCCCTGCAACGTGAGGCGAGTACGCAACAGCTGCGTACCCGACGCGAACAGCCCGTCAGGAACCCACGCGCCGCAAAATATCAGGAGTACCGTGAATTTGAACGGCGTTTGCTGGCAATGATCGATCAGCGTGAGCAGCGCCTGTCGCTGGCCGAAACGCTGGCGGTACAGCATCAGCTGAAACAGGATCTGGAAACGTTAGAGCAGCGACTGGCACGCTGTCGGCAGGCGATTCGCTCGGTTGAATGGGCCTCGTCGTTGCGCGGCAGCGAATAAAGCGCAGCGTGACAAAAGCGCTCCTATACTGGGTGTGATTCGGCGCGGAGAAGAACCATGGCTTTACTTGTGTGGCTGTTAAGCGGTTTACTGCTGGGGTTGCTGAAGCGCCTGCTGATGCCGGGACCACCGGGCGGCCTGGTTGCTACCCTGACTCTGTCGATGATCGGGGCTCTGATTGGCGGCTATATCGCCACCTATTTTGAGCTGGGCACCCTGGCAACGCTGCATATCGGCGCACTGGGCGTGGCGATTATCGGTGCATTAGTGATGCTGCTGGTCGCAGCCCGACTACGTATTTAGGAGAAGAGATGTCACTGGAAAATGCCCCTGACGACGTCAAACTGGCAGTTGATTTGATTCAGCTACTGGAAGAGCATCAACTGCCAGTGGAAACCGTGCTTTCAGCGCTGGCCATGGTGCAGCGCGATTTCGAAAACAAGCGCGATCGCCCATCGGCTTAGTGGTGGGCTGTCGCAGTCAGCGTCGGACTGAGGCGCAGCATATCGATAAAGGCATTAACCAGCGTCGGCGCGTCTCCGGCTAAATCAAAACTGTCCGGCGCAAACAGCCAGCTTTCCATCATACCGTTGACGTAACCGCGCAGGATAAGAGCGGCCTGACGCGTGCTGAGACTGCCCGGAAGCTGTCCGGCTTCGATACACTGGCGCAGGACATCTTCAATTTTGTCGTAGCATTCCAGCAGTAAGCTCTGCTGCATATTCTTCAGCGCCGACATTTCGCCCACAAATTCGCACTTGTGGAAAATGATCTCCATCAAGGCGCGGCGCTGCGGATCCTTTGCTGTCGCGTCAAAGATATAGACCAGCATCGCTCGCAACACAGAGAGTGGATCGCCAGGGTATTTTGTCTGATACTCAAGTTCCACATCGTCCAGACCAGCATCACAACGAAGCCATATTTCATGTAATACATCGGCTTTATTTTTGAAGTGCCAGTAGATGGCACCTCGCGTGACGCTGGCAGCGGTTGCAATATCCGCCAGAGAAGTGGCTGAAACGCCCTGCTGCGAAAACAGAACAATGGCGGCATCAAGAATTTGATGTCGCGTTTCAAGTGCTTGCGCTTTGGTTTTTCGTGCCATAAGGGGCTTTTTTTACAAACAGGTAAGTTTACATACATTTGCGAATGTATGTACCATAGCATGACCTGCGACTTGACACAGCAATGGGTTTTTCAGTTTGTGATCCATTGACCAATTGATATCGGACACTAGAGGTTTATTTATGAATAAAATCAGAGGATTATCGCCTCTGGCGGCCGTCCTGATGCTATCAGGCAGCTTTTTGTTAACAGGATGTGACAACAATAAATCCGAACAAGCCGCCCAGCAACCGCCAGCAGTGGGGGTTGTAACATTGAAAACTGAACCCCTGAAAATCTCGACTGAATTACCTGGCCGCACCTCGGCATATCGTGTCGCCGAAGTCCGTCCGCAGGTTTCCGGTATCATTCTGAAGCGTAACTTTGTTGAAGGCAGCGATGTCAAAGCGGGTCAGTCTCTTTATCAGATCGATCCTGCTACCTATCAGGCCGCCTATGACAGCGCCAAAGGTGATTTGACTCAGGCGCAGGCCAATGCTCGCATCGCTCAGTTGACCGTCAAACGTTATAAGCCTTTACTCGGCACCAAATATATCAGTCAGCAGGATTACGACACCGCCGTTGCCACGGCCGCGCAAAACGATGCTGCGGTTCAGGTAGCAAAAGCCAATGTAGAAACGGCCCGCATTAACCTGGCTTATACCAAAGTCACCTCGCCTATCAGTGGCCGCATCGGCAAATCGTCGGTAACGGAAGGTGCGCTGGTACAAAACGCACAAACCACCGCCCTGGCCACTGTGCAGCAACTTGATCCGATGTATGTGGACGTCACCCAGTCGAGCGAAGATTTCATGCGCTTACGTTCAGAACTGGAGTCGGGTCAGCTGAAGCAGAACGATGGCAAAGCCAACGTGACCTTGCTGATGCAGAACGGCAACAGCTATCCACAGACCGGTACGCTGGAGTTCTCTGACGTTACCGTTGATGAAACCACCGGTTCTATCACCCTGCGCGCCATTGTCCCGAACCCGAACCATGCGCTGTTACCGGGCATGTTTGTTCGCGCACGTCTGGATGAAGGCACCAATCCTAATGCGCTGCTGGTTCCGCAACAGGCGGTAGCCCGTACCCCAACGGGTCAGGCAACGGTCATGGTGGTGGGTGCAGATAACAAAGTGGAAGCTCGTCAGGTCACCACCTCTCAGGCGATTGGCGACAAATGGTTAGTCACCGACGGTGTTAAAGCGGGTGAACGTGTGATCAGCACGGGTCTGCAGCGAGCCAAGCCGGGCGCACAGGTTACCCCACAAGAAGTCTCAGACGATGCGAAAGCGGCACCCGGTTCAAAGCCGCAGTCTGACAAGTCATCGTCATAACAGGAGCCGTTGATTCATGGCTAAGTTCTTTATCGATCGGCCCATCTTTGCGTGGGTGCTCGCCATCATCATTATGCTGGTCGGTGCGCTATCGATTCTCAAACTTCCGATTGAGCAATATCCCAATGTTGCACCACCGGCGATTGAGATTCAGGCCACCTACCCTGGTGCAGATGCTAAAACGCTGCAGGACTCGGTGACCCAGGTCATCGAACAAAATATGAACGGTATTGATGGACTGATGTATATGTCCTCAAGCAGCGATTCATCCGGTACGCTGACCCTGACGATCTCCTTTGAGTCAGGGACAGATGCCGATATCGCGCAGGTTCAGGTGCAGAACAAACTGCAGCTGGCGACGCCGCTGTTACCGCAGGAAGTACAGCAACAGGGGATTCAGGTTAAGAAATCTTCCAGTAGCTTCCTGATGGTAGCGGGCTTCATCAGCGACGATGACAATATGACGCAGAATGATATTTCTGACTTTATTTCATCGTCCATCAAAGATCCGATCAGCCGTACCAAAGGCGTGGGTGATACCCAGGTATTTGGTGCGCAGTACGCGATGCGTATCTGGATGGATCCGCACAAGCTGAACAACTACAACCTGACGCCGGTTGATGTTATCAGCGCGCTGAATACTCAGAACACCCAGGTTGCTGCCGGTCAGTTGGGCGGTACGCCTCCGGTTCCGGGACAGCAGCTTAACGCCTCTATCATTGCGCAAACCCGTCTCACCTCTACCGATGAATTCGGCAAAATCCTGCTGAAAGTGAATGAAGATGGTTCTCAGGTTCGTCTGCGTGATGTGGCAAGGATTGAACTTGGCGCGGAAAACTACGAGATCGTTGCCCGTTATAACGGCAAGCCTGCGTCCGGTATCGGTATCAAGCTGGCCACCGGTGCGAATGCGCTGGATACCGCCAATGCGGTGAAAGAAGAACTGGCCAAATTGCAGCCGACGTTCCCGGCCGGTTTGAAAGTGGTCTATCCGTATGACACCACGCCTTTCGTCAAGATCTCGATTTTCGAAGTGGTGAAAACGCTGATCGAAGCGATCGTGCTGGTGTTCCTGGTTATGTATCTGTTTCTGCAGAACTTCCGCGCCACGCTCATTCCTACCATCGCGGTCCCCGTGGTATTGCTGGGTACGTTTGCCGTTATCAGCGCTTTTGGCTATTCGATAAACACCCTGACGATGTTCGGGATGGTGCTGGCCATCGGCTTGCTGGTGGATGACGCCATCGTGGTGGTCGAGAACGTTGAGCGCGTGATGGCGGAAGAGGGATTACCGCCAAAAGAAGCGACTAAGCGTTCAATGGAGCAGATCCAGGGCGCACTGGTCGGTATCGCACTGGTGCTGGCTGCCGTATTTATTCCAATGGCGTTCTTTGGTGGTTCGACCGGTGTTATCTACCGTCAGTTCTCCATCACTATCGTTTCGGCAATGGCGCTGTCGGTGCTGGTCGCCTTTATTCTGACGCCGGCACTCTGTGCCACCATGCTGAAACCGATTAAAAAAGGCGAGCACGGTAAAACCACCGGTTTCTTCGGCTGGTTCAACCGCATGTTCGACAAAAGCACCAACCACTATGTGGATGGTGTGGGTCACATGGTTCGCAGTACGGGTCGCTATATGTTGATCTATCTGGTGATCGTGGTCGGTATGGCGTTTCTGTTTGTGCGCCTGCCCTCTTCATTCTTACCGGAAGAGGATCAGGGTCTGCTGCTGGCTCAGGCGCAGCTGCCTGCTGGTGCAACCCAGGAGCGTACGCAGAAAGTGCTGGATCAGGTGACGGATTACTTCCTGACCCAGGAGAAAGACACGGTTAAATCGGTGTTTACCGTTAACGGCTTCGGCTTTGCCGGTCGTGGACAGAACACCGGTATCGCCTTCGTCAGTCTCAAGCCGTGGGATGAGCGTACCGGCAGCGACATGAAAGTACCGGCGATTGCTGGCCGTGCCATGCAGGCGCTGGGCGCGATCAAAGATGCAATGGTCATTCCTTTCAACCTGCCAGCCATTATTGAACTGGGTAACGCGACCGGCTTCGACTTTGAGCTGATCGACCAGAATAACCTTGGCCACGATAAGCTGACGGAAGCGCGTAATCAGCTGTTCGGCATGATTGCGCAACATCCTGATACGCTGGTTGGCGTCCGTCCTAACGGGATGGAAGATACGCCACAGTACAAGCTGACCATCGATCAGGAGAAAGCACAGGCGCTGGGCGTATCACTGAGTGATATCAACACCACGCTGGCGGCTTCCTGGGGCGGTTCCTACGTCAATGACTTCATTGACCGCGGTCGCGTGAAGAAAGTTTACGTCATGGGTAAAGCGGACGCCCGCATGCTGCCGGACGACATTGGTAAATGGTACGTGCGCAACAGCAGCGGAACCATGGTGCCCTTCTCTGCCTTCTCATCAGCGAAATGGCAATATGGTTCACCGCGTCTTGAGCGTTACAACGGTCTGCCTGCGATGGAAATCCTGGGACAGGCTGCGCCAGGCAAAAGCTCAGGTGCGGCAATGGACCTGATGGAAGAGCTGGCGGCGAAACTGCCTGCCGGTATCGGCTATGACTGGACCGGCATGTCCTATCAGGAACGCCTGTCAGGCAACCAGGCCCCTGCGCTCTATGCCATCTCACTGATTGTGGTCTTCCTGTGTCTCGCCGCACTGTACGAGAGCTGGTCGATTCCATTCTCGGTTATGCTGGTTGTCCCGCTCGGGGTCATTGGTGCACTGATCTTTACCACCCTGCGTGGCCTGAGTAATGACGTCTACTTCGTAGTGGGGTTACTGACAACCATCGGCCTCTCCACCAAGAACGCCATCCTTATCGTCGAATTTGCTAAAGATTTGATGGATAAAGAGGGTAAAGGGCTGATTGAAGCTGCGCTGGAAGCGTGCCGTATGCGTCTGCGTCCTATCCTGATGACGTCTCTGGCGTTTATTCTCGGGGTACTGCCGCTGGCGATCAGTACCGGGGCCGGTTCCGGTTCGCAAAACGCCGTAGGTACCGGTGTTATCGGTGGTATGGTCACCGCGACCATACTGGCGATCTTCTTCGTTCCTGTGTTCTTTGTGGTGGTACGCCGCCGCTTTGGCAAGAAAAAAGAAGAATCAGCGAACAGTCATCCGGTTGAGCATAACCAGACTCACTAAGCTGTAAATCATCTGAGGCCGCGCAAGCGGCCTTTTTTTATGCCTGCGATTCTGCCCTTCTCATTTCCTGTTCCCTTGCTTTTCCTGTCTCATGGGCAGTTGCAATCCTGGTCTATGCATCGCATAATAATGTTATGTTATAACATTACATAGGTGTGCATTATGAAAGCGAATATTCATCCTCACTATCGTCACGTGGTCTTCCATGACACATCGGCTGATGTCTGGTTCAAAATCGGATCAACCATCAAAACCGATCGCACCGTGGAGTTCGAAGGCGAAACGCTACCTTACGTCACCCTGGATGTGTCGTCTGCCTCACATGTGTTCTACACCGGCAAACAGAAAGATTTTGCCAAAGAGGGCAGCACCGCACGCTTTAACCAGCGTTTCGGGCGTTTTCTTGGAAAGAAATAGAGGAGAGGATCATGCAGGTATTAAGCTCGCTGCGTTCAGCAAAAAATCGCCATCGGGATTGTAAAGTGGTCCGCCGCAAAGGCCGTATTTACGTTATCTGTAAATCGAACCCGCGGTTTAAAGCAGTACAGGGAAGAAAGAAAAAACGCTAGTTTGTGTCGTGATGACTGGCCGGGCTTGCCCGGCCTTTTTTATGCTTAGTGCATGCTCTTCAGCATCGCATTCACGTTGTGTTTAAAAGCCGCCTGATAGCTGGCTGCCGGGCCAGAGGCCGTGGATAACGCTTCCGGATAGAGCTCACCACCCGGCTCAGCCCCGGTGGCGCTGGCAATCTGTTTTACCAGCCGCGGGTCGGTCTGGTTCTCAATGAAATAGCGGTTGATGTGCTGCTGCTTCAACTGGGTGATTAAGTTACCCACGTTGCTGGCACTCGCTTCCGCCTCAGTAGAGAACCCTACCGGCGCCAGAAAAGTCACGCCATATCGCTGTCCAAAGTAACCAAAGGCATCGTGACTGGTCAGCACTTTACGCTTATCGGCTGGCACAGCGTCAAAGGCAGTTTTTGCCCAGCGATCCAGCGCCTGCAGCTGCTGAATGTAATTCTGTCCACGCTGGCGGATAGCCGGAGCGTCTTCAGGATCGGCTTTGACCAGCGCATTCATCACGTTGGTCGCGTAGATAACGCCGTTCTGCATGCTGTTCCAGGCGTGAGGATCGGTAACGGTTTTACCCTCTTCCTCCATGCTGCGGGTGGTGACACCAGTTGAGGCGACAATCGGCTGACCGCGATACCCTGAGGCGCTGACCAGCCGATCCATCCACCCTTCCAGCCCCAGTCCGCTGACAAACACCAGATCGGCCTTCGCCAGCGCCTGACTGTCCTGCGGTGTCGGTTCAAATGTATGAGGATCGCCATTGGGCCCCACCAGGCTTTTAACCTTTACATGATCGCCGCCGACCTGTTTAACGATGTCAGCCAGCACGGTAAAGCTGGCCACGACATCCACCGTTTTGGCCATCGCCAGAGGCGTGGCAAACAGCGCAGCGAGTGCCACGCTAACCGGTAATTTTTTCATAGATACCCCTTAAGATTAATGGCGGCGTAAAATTCCGCCGCACGGCCCTGTAAGAATGGAGAAAAAAAACAGCATAGCGGCGCTCAGCACCACAGCGGGACCTGCAGGCAATGAGAAGTGCCAGGAGAGCATCAGCCCGGCCAGCGCCGAAATCATTGCCATGAAAATGGCGATAACCAGCATCGCGGCGAGATGGCGACTCCAGAAGCGGGCGCTGGCGGCGGGCAACATCATTAAACCCACCGACATCAGGGTGCCCAGCACCTGAAAACCCGCCACCAGATTCAGCACCACCAGCATTAAAAACAGACCATGCACCAGCGGTGCGCTCCATTTTCCCTGCGCACGCAGAAAGTCGCCGTCAAACGCATCAATGACCAGCGGACGATAGATCACCGCCAGCAGAATCAACGTAAAGGCAGCGATGCCGCCTACCAGCAACAGCGCTGCGTTGTCTACCGCCAGCAGCGAGCCAAACAGAACGTGCAGCAGATCCACGCTTGAGCCGCGTAATGAAACCAGCGTGACGCCCAGCGCCAGTGAACCCAGATAGAACCCGGCGAAACTGGCATCCTCTTTCAGCGGCGTGTAGCGACTGACCGCGCCAGAGAGCAGCGCCACGGCTAAACCGGCGATCAGGCCGCCGACACCCATCGCGACCAGTGACAATCCGGAGATCAGATAGCCAATGGCGGCACCGGGCAGCACCGCGTGTGATAAGGCATCGCCAATCAGGCTCATACGTCGCAGGGAGAGAAAGACCCCGAGCGGCGTGGCGCTGACAGCCAGCGCCAGGCAGGCCACCAGCGCGCGTCGCATAAAACCAAACTCAATAAAGGGTTGAATAAGAGTCACGGCGCACGACTCCGCAGAGAGGAAGCAGGCAGGCAGGTGCAGTTAACCTCACGTTCATCCATCGACATCACGTTACTGAAGTAGCGCGCCACCAGCGGACGATCGTGCAGCACCACTAGCAGGGTTGTTCCGGCCTGCTGTTGCTGCTCAAGGATCGACATCAGTAGCGTCACCGTCTGGCTGTCAATACCGTTAAAAGGCTCATCCAGAAGCCAGAGCTGGCTGCGCTGCAGCATCAGCCGCGCAAACAATACCCGCTGCAGTTGTCCACCGGATAACGTTGCGGGCTGCGCATCCGCATAATCACTCATCTGAACCGCTTCCAGCGCCTGCCAGATCTCCCGACGCAGTATCCGGTTAATGCCGCCGAACCAGCCGCAGCGTGGCCAGCAGCCAATAGAGACCAGTTCAAATACCGTCAGGGGAAAGCGGGTCTCAAGTTCGGTGCGCTGCGGCAACCAGCCGATATCCCGACGTGCAACCTGCAGCTCATAGCGCCCGGCTATCGGTGGCAGTAAGCCAGCAATGGTTTTCAACAGGGTTGATTTGCCGCTACCGTTCGCGCCGACCAGCGCGGTCATTGAGCCTGCTGCGAGCTGGCCGGTAATGGCCGGCGTCACAATCTGTCCCTGGTAGCCCGCGCGAAGCGCGTTAAACAGGATCATGCGCTGATCCCCCATTTTATTGCCACGGCAAGCAGCGTGATAAATAGCAGTGCTACTCCCAGCCGCCCGCCCAGTGACATAAGTAGTCCACTCTGCCGCATCACTTCACCATAATGTTATAACATAACAGTAAAGATACCTGATGTTGCTCTCTGTTGAATGTGGGATTGTGTATCAAAAGATAAATAACACCTGTACGCACTGGCAGACCCGCGCTGGCGGTAAGGGCCGCGACCGCGTCTGGCTAAACTCAGAAACTGAGAGTTTTGTGCTCAACTGGCTTGCAAACCAGTTGCAGAAAACCAATGATAGGTTTATTAACGGTTATAAGTGGAACAGATATGCTGTCACGTATTGAATGTGATATTGCTGCGGGTGAATCGGACTGCGCAAAAATAGCAGAGATTGTTCAGCGGAATATTCTCAAAATAACCGATTTGCTGGTAGGGGATTTACGCTGGTACTCACACAATGCCCGATTAGTTCCAGGCAGTTTAAAAATCATTTCGGTTGAATACCAGGATCTGAATAGTTTTAAATTACTTTACGATTTTGACTGGAATTTATTTAGTCCCTGCCTGGATCTAAATGAAACCGTGACGCAGTCAGAACAGGTAAACTTTCACATTAAGCCCGGTGCACTTGAGTTTGATGTGATCGACAATGAGCAACCCTCCCCTGGCGATGAATTGTAATATTTAGTAATGGAGGTGAGCAGAACTAATGGTTTTACACTATCTTTAAGGTATCCCGTTTAATAACTGCCCGAATAATCGCTTCCTGGCCGCGTGATCTTCTCTCGCCGCCCTGCGGCAACTGTGCTAGCTATGGAGGGGAAAAAGATGGACGAATACTCACCGAAACGGCATGATATTGCCCAGCTTAAATACCTTTGTGAGAGTCTGTTTGACGACAGCATGGCAACATTAACCGACAGCCATCATGGCTGGGTTAATGATCCCACTTCTGAAAGCAATCTACAGCTTAACGATTTGATTGAGCATATCGCCTCTTTCACCATGAATTACAAAATTAAGCACGTTGAAGATGAAGCGCTGATTTCGCAAATCGATGAATATCTTGATGATACTTTTATGCTATTCAGCAATTATGGTGTCAATAGTCCGGATCTTCAGCGGTGGCAACGTTCAGCAAAACGCTTATTTAATCTGTTCACTGAAGAGTGCGCTTTTCTCCAGCAACCGAGCCATTCATTATAGTAAAGACATGAGAACGGTTTATTTATGAACAAAACCCTGACTAAAACCGATTATTTGATGCGACTGCGGCGCTGCCGCTCTCTTGATACCCTGGAAAGGGTGATTGAAAAAAATAAGTATGAATTACCGGAAGATGAATTAGCGGTATTTTACTCAGCGGCTGACCATCGCCTGGCGGAACTGACGATGAACAAGCTCTACGATAAAGTCCCGGGTTCAGTATGGAAATTTGTCCGTTAATCTGATCGCTTACTGCTAAGTTTTACCCCAACAAAGTACCAGATAATCCTGCCTGCCGGCAAAGGATCGGCCCAGGCGGGTTTTGCCTGTCTGCAGCTTAGGGGGAGAATATCGAAGGGAGAAAGTGGTGGGGGCCCTGCCAGCTACATCCCGGCACACGCGTCACCTGCTACGGCTGCTTCCTTCCGGATCTGACCGAGTTCACAAGCTAGCATTGCGGGAGAACCAACAGGGCCCCCATTGACAAGCCCTCTTTACGAGAGCGGGGGCATTATCTGGGAAGGAGGTGGCAATTGCAAGCGTAGTCGGGACAACCGTTGTTTTCTTGAACAACCACTGCTTTTACGCTTTCTCCGCCTTTTCCCCGTGCTAAAGTTAAAACCCTTTTTCCTGATGAAATAAGTACATGAATCAGCCAGACACTTTCCAGCAACGCATCTGGCAAATTGTTGCCGCTATTCCGGCTGGCCGCGTCACCACCTATGGCGATGTGGCGCTACTGGCCGGTTCTCCGCGCGCGGCGCGTCAGGTTGGTGGCGTGCTGAGTCGCTTACCCGAGGGCACTACCCTTCCCTGGCATCGCGTCGTAAACCGACACGGCACAATTTCTCTTCAGGGTGACCGTCTGTTGCGGCAGCGGGATGCACTGGAAGCGGAAGGTATAGAGGTGAGTGATGACGGACAGCTCGATCTCGAGGCTTATCGCTGGCGATTTTAGACAGGGAAAAAAGGGCGACAATGTCGCCCCGAAAAGAGATTACAGACGGGTTGGAGCAGGAACCGCAGCAGACGGCGTCACCTGAGTCGGTGAGGTCGAAGGAACGGTGGTCGCTGCGCCCGGCTGGGTTGGCATCGCCATAGACGGAACCGGTACCAGCAGCAGCTCTGCTTTGGTGCCACCCTGGTTAATCACCGGCTTCACGCCTTCAGTGATAAAGGCCAGCTTACCGTCGATTGAGATAGCTGCGCTTAACAGAATGCGTGCATCAGGCTTGATGTCGGCTGGGTTAAACGGCAGCACGAACTGGAACGGTGCCTGTTTGCCTTCGGTACGCACCACGCGCTGCGACAGCACTTTTGAGGGTGCATCGGCGACGGACGCATCAGAGAGCGTCACGGTTAATACCGCATCCGGCGGCAGCGCAATGCGCTGGCGGATAAAGACTGAACCACTTACGTTAGGCTGCGCAATCGCCGCCGTCTGTCCTGCAACCGCAGAACCCAGAGTTGGCGTTGGCACGGGTTTACTCTTGTCGGCGCATCCTACAACAGCAACCGCCATAACTACT
Organism: Pantoea pleuroti; assembly: GCF_014156615.1. Lineage (NCBI taxonomy): Bacteria > Pseudomonadati > Pseudomonadota > Gammaproteobacteria > Enterobacterales > Erwiniaceae > Pantoea > Pantoea pleuroti. The sequence continues at coordinate 644,904 of NZ_SBFD01000002.1, forward strand.
CCACTGAACACATGCCTGAGTTTCATTGATGTCGTCTCCATTTGATCAAAATGATTGTCGGCAGCGAATCCTGCTTACAGCGCTTCACTCGCCGTATGTCCTTAATGTTGGCACAAAAATGAAATTTTGCCTGGCACCGACAATCCAGAAAGTCTGATTGACGTCAACTGGTCCGATCTTTCACACTGAGCAGGTCACTATATTGAGGAACGCGCCATGAGTCAGGCACTGCAAAATCTGCTGAATTTATTAAATCTGGAAAAACTGGAAGAGGGTTTATATCGCGGCCAGAGCGAGGATATTGGCCTTCGTCAGGTGTTTGGCGGTCAGGTGGTGGGTCAGGCGCTGTATGCCGCAAAGCAAACCGTGGCGGAAGATCGCATTATTCACTCTTTTCACAGCTATTTTTTGCGGCCCGGCGATAGTCAGAAAGCGATTATTTACGATGTTGAAACGCTGCGTGATGGCAAAAGTTTCAGCGCACGTAGGGTCAGTGCCATTCAGAATGGGCAGCCGATTTTTTATATGACCGCCTCGTTCCAGTCACCGGAAAGCGGCTTTGAACATCAGAATCCGATGCCGCAGGTGGCGGGGCCAGAGAATCTGTTAACTGAACAGGCGATGGCGCAGAAAATGGCGCATCTGCTGCCAGAAAAGCTACGTGAAAAATTTATTGCTGAACGTCCGCTGGAGATCCGCCCGGTACAGATTCACAATCCTCTCCGGGGCCATGTGGATAAGCCGGAGCGCCAGGTCTGGATCCGTGCCACCGGCCCACTGCCCGACGATTTACGTATCCATCAATATCTGCTCGGCTATGCTTCCGATCTCAATTTCCTGCCGGTCGCGCTCCAGCCGCACGGTAAAGGCTTTTTAGAGCCGGACATGCAGGTTGCCACTATCGACCACTCAATGTGGTTCCACCGCCCGTTCGACTTCAGTGAATGGCTGCTCTACAGCGTGGTCAGTACTTCGGCGTCAGGCGCACGGGGTTTTGTCCGGGGCGAGTTCTACAATCAGCAGGGTGTGCTGGTGGCCTCAACGGTTCAGGAAGGAGTGATGCGTCAGCGCAGCGAATAAAAAAAGGGGGCGATTGCTCGCCCCCGGTTGATCTTTTCACTGCCCATCCATTACTGGTTGTAAGCATTCTCGCCGTGGCTGTTTACATCCAGACCTTCACGCTCATGCTCTTCCGGAACGCGCAGACCGACAATCAAATCAGCCAGCTTGAAGCCGATGAAGGCGACAACGCCCGACCAGACGATAGTCAGGCCCACGCTGAAGAGCTGTACCCAGACCTGATGGCCCATGGTGACACCCTCTGCGTAGCCTACGCCGCCCAGTGAAGAGGAGGCAAACACGCCAGTCAGGATACAGCCGACAATGCCGCACACGCCATGCACGCCGAACACATCGCAGGGATCATCCACGCGCAGCCATTTTTTCAGGGTGGTCACGCCCCACAGTCCCGCCAGTCCGCCAACCAGGCCGATGATTAATGCACCGCCGACGCCGACATAACCACAGGCAGGCGTAATCGCTACCAATCCGGCAATAAAGCCTGAACAGGCACCCAGCAGCGAAGGCTTACCACGTACCGCCCACTCGCCAAAGGTCCATGACAACACGGCGCCCGCTGTGGCGACAACGGTGTTGAGGAAGGCCAGCGCCGCGATTTCGTTTGCTGCAGAAGCAGAACCGGCGTTGAAGCCGAACCAGCCGACATACAGAATGGCGGTACCGGTGAATACCATGGGCAGGTTGTGTGGTTTGAAGGCCTCTTTACCAAAGCCGGCACGTTTGCCCACCAGATAAGCGCCCACCAGACCGGCGACAGCGGCGTTAATATGCACCACGGTGCCGCCAGCAAAGTCCAGCGCGCCATCCTGTGCCAGGAAACCGCCAGCCCACACCATGTGCGCGATAGGCAGGTAAGCCAGGGTCAGCCAGACGCCGACAAAAATCAGTACGGCAGAGAAACGGATGCGTTCTGCGATAGCACCGACAATCAGGCCCACCGTGATACAGGCAAACGAGGCCTGGAACGCGACGTGAATATATTGATAGAAGCTGCCCATGACGGCGGTCAGCTGAATGTTTTTCAGCATCACCCAGTTGAAGCTGCCAAAGAAAGCGTTGCCTTCACTGAACGCCAGTGAATAGCCGTAAACCATCCACAATACGCAGACCAGTGAGAAGGTGACGGCAACCTGGGTCAGCATCGACAGCACGTTTTTACCGCGAATCAAACCACCGTAAAACAGCGCGATACCTGGAATTGACATAAACAGCACCAGCGCGGTGCAAATCATCATAAATGCGTTATCAGCCTTGTCCGCAACGGCAGGCGCAGCCATCGCGAGTGAGGGTAACAGTGCCAGGCTGGTGAGGCCCAACTTAGCGAAAATTTTATTCATTTTTATTCCATCCCATCACAGTACTGAGTCTTTATTACAGAGCGGCTTCGTCGGTCTCGCCGGTACGAATACGGATGACGCGCTGCAGTTCAGCTACGAAAATTTTACCGTCGCCAATTTTGCCGGTGTAAGCCGCTTTACTGATGACATCCACCACTTCGTCTAACTGATCGTCGGCAATAGCGATATCAATTTTGACCTTAGGCAGGAAGTTCACGCTGTACTCTGCGCCACGATAAAGCTCTGCATGGCCCTTCTGACGGCCAAAACCTTTCACTTCGGAGACGGTCAGTCCCTGAATGCCGATAGAGGATAAAGCTTCACGTACATCCTCCAGCTTGAATGGCTTAATTACGACGGTAACCAGCTTCATTGGATCCCCTCCAGCGAGTAAATAGGTAACGTTTACGGACACGCAGGGATATAAGCAAAGCCTGTGCCAGAGTGTGAAAATGACGGTAATCCATTGTTCAGGCGAGACGCGGCAAGGGATGCTTTAAAGAGGATGGGAAACAGAGAGGCCGTACAGGGGAGATTGCAGCGGAGGACTGCACTCCTTTGGTGCTTCAGGCGTCAAAGGAGTGCATTTATACAGATTAATCTGATAAAGCTGCGCAAAAAAGGTGCAACTCAGCCTTCAGTTGTTACAGCGACGCCCGATACCAGATCTTCACCTGCCTGCTGCAGCTGATACATCTGCCAGTAACGTCCCTGCATCGCCAGCAGTTGCTGATGCGTACCCTGCTCAACCACACGACCACGATGCAGCACCAGAATCTTGTCTGCTTCAATAATCGTTGAGAGGCGGTGAGCAATCACCACCAGCGTGCTGTGCTGGCGCAGCGTCTCTAGCGTCTGCTGAATGGCCTGCTCGGTGCCGGAGTCGATATTGGCCGTCGCTTCGTCGAGGATCAGTATCTGCGGCAGATCAACCAGCACCCGGGCCAGTGCCAGCAGCTGCTTCTGCCCGACCGACAGATTGTTGCCCTGCTCGCCCAGCCGGGTATGAATCCCCTCCGGCAACGCATGCGCCAGCGGAGCCAGCTGCACCTGTTCCAGCACCGTCCAGACGGCCTCTTCGCTGATGTCGCGTCCCAGCCGCACATTCGCCAGCAGCGTATCGGCCAGCACCACCGGATCCTGTTGCACCATCGCAATACCGCGCCGCAGCACGGCATGGCTCAGGTCGCTGATGGGTCGATCATCAATGCGGATCTCGCCGCGCGTCACCAGGTAGTAACCCATTAACAGGTTCGCCAGCGTGCTTTTACCGCTGCCGGTATGTCCCACCAGCGCCACAAACTCGCGTGGGGCAACCTCAAGATTGATATCACTGAGCACATCGCGGTTTTCACGGTAGGCAAAACTCAGATTGTTCAGGGTGATACGACCTGAAGCCAGCGGTTGCTGATCGGCACCATACTGCTGCTGTGCGGCATCCATCAGTTCGAAAATACGCTCACCTGAAACCACTGCCTGCTGCAGCATCGATTGCTGAGTGGTCAGCTCAATCAGCGGCTCATTCAGACGCCCCAGATAGGTAATAAAGGCATAGAGTACCCCCACTTCAAACACGCCAGGCATCGAGAAACTAAACAGGATTAGCAGCCCGCACAACACCATCGCTGAAAACAGGCTCAACAGCGGACGCAGCAGAAAGCCATCCAGACGCAGCGTTTCCATTCGCGCCAGATAGTGAGAGCGACTCGCTTCGCCCATTCGCTCACCAAATCGCGCCTGCTGACGAAATTGCTGGATGACGCTCATGCCGCTGATCACTTCGTTAAAGCCATTATTGATGTCTGCCAGATAGCTGCGAACCCGACGGGCAATGGGCGTGCTGTAACGCTGATAGATGAACATCACCACCAGTACCAGCGGGAAGATCATCATCGCCACCAGCGCCATGCGCCAGTCAAGGCTGAACATCGCCACCATCATGGCGCCGACCAGTGCGGCACTGCGCAACACGGTTGAAACCACCGTGACGTAGAGATCGCGGATCACTTCGGTGTCGTTAGTCACGCGTGAAATAATCTGCCCGACCGGCTGGGTATCAAAGGCACTCAGCGGCTGACAGAGTGCGGCATTCATCACGTCACTGCGTAACCGCTGTACCACGCCGATAGCGGCTCGGTTAAACAACAGCGCCTGCCAGTAGTGCAGCCCGGCGGCCAGCAGCTGAAGCAGGATAAAACTGACCACCAGTCCGGCGACCACTCCCCAGGGCATCTGATGTTTCGCCACCAGGTTGTCGATAAAATAGCTGACCAGAACCGGTCCGGTCACTTCCGCCGCGGCAGCGATCCACAGCATCCCTACCGCCAGTGACAGGGATTTACGCCACGGCTTACCGTAGCTCAGCAGACGCTTCAGGGTAGGCCACAAGCGTGCAGACTTAGCCATGCGGCACTCCTTTCTCATTTTCATCATCATCCAGCGCCGCTTCCAGTTGCTGGTAACGGTACATGTCCCGATACCAGCCAGCACTGCCGGTCAGCGCGTCGTGGTCACCCCGCTGCGCTACTCTGCCCTGCTGCAGGACCAGGATTTCACTGGCTTCCGTCAGTGCCGATAAGCGGTGCGCGCTGATAATCAGCGTGCGTCCCTGCCCCCAGATGCGCAGGTTATGCAGGATTTCGTGTTCGGTACGACCATCCACCGCAGAAAGCGCGTCGTCCAGAATCAGGATTTCCGCATTCAGCAGCAGCGCCCGGGCAATCGAAAGACGCTGCTTCTGCCCACCCGACAGCATCACACCACGCTCCCCGACTTCCGTTTCATAGCCCTGCGGCAGACGCAGGATATCGTCATGAACGCAGGCCAGCGTGGCGGCATGCTCAATCTCCTGCTGAGTTGCGCCCGGTTTCCCCAGCGCAATATTGTTCGCCACGCTGTCTGAGAACAGGAACGGTGTCTGGCTGACCACGGCCAGACGGCTGCGCCAGCTGTCCAGCCGCAACTGCGGCAGCGGGATCTGGTGATAACGGATGTCGCCCTGCTGAATATCAAAGTGGCGCTGTATCAGGCTAAGCAGCGTACTTTTGCCACTGCCGGTTGGCCCGCACAGCCCCAGCATCTCACCGGGTTTCAGCTGGAAGCTGACATCGCTTAAGACCGGACCCACGCTGGCCGGATAGTGGAAGGCGCGAATCGCGACCTGCAGCGTGCCCGGTTCAGATGGCAGTGACTTATCGCCATCTTCCACCGCTGGTGCTTCCGCCAGCAGCGCGCCGATGCGGCTCCAGGCGGCGCTGCCGCGTTCAACAATATTAAACATCCACGCCAGCGCCAGCATCGGCCAGATCATCAGGCCGAGATACATCACAAAGCTGGTGAGCTGCCCCAGCGTCATCTCTCCATGCCAGACCAGCCAGCTGCCGCCACCAATCGCCAGCAGGTTTGAGAAGCCGATAGCGATATAGATAGTGGGGTCGAAACGAGCATCGACCCGCGCCACGCGCAGGTTTTTTTCACCGGTATCGCGGGCGATATCGGAAAATTGCTGCGACTGATGCTGTTCAAGGCCAAAAGATTTAATCATCCGGATGCTGGTCAGGCTCTCCTGCGTCTGATCGTTGAGGCTGGAGAAGGCGGCCTGTGCCAGCTTAAAGCGATGGTGCAGTTGATTACCGTAGCGATGGATCACGATGGCCATAATGGGCATCGGCACCAGCGCAAGCAGCGTCAACTGCCAGCTGATCTGCGTGCTCATTACCAGCAGCACCACGCAGCCCATGACCAGCGAGTCGACCAGCGTCAGAACCCCTTCCCCGGCAGCAAACACTACCCGATCCACGTCGTTGGTGGCGCGCGCAATCAGGTCGCCGGTGCGGTGACGCAGATAAAATGCCGGTTGCTGACGACTCAGCTGGCGATAGAAATCTTCGCGCAGTTCAACCGCCAGCTGGTAGGAGGCACCAAACAGCAGCACACGCCAGACATAGCGCAGCAGATAGACCACCACCGCCGTTGCCAGCATGATCCCAATCCACATCATGATGCGGCTGGTGCTCATGTTGTCACGCGTCACGCCATCGACAATCACCCCGACCACATGCGGTGGCAGCAGCTGCAGAATAGCAATAACAATCAGCAGGAGGACCGCGCCCAGATAGCGCCGCCACTCCCGCAGAAAATACCAACTTAATTGACTGAATAATCGCACAACGCTGCTCTCAATCTCAGGCCCTCAGGGGGCGACAGGTAAAGCCGTGGTGTATTTAATCTCTTCCATGGCGAAGCTGGATGTCACATCAATCAGGCCGGGCACCCCATTCACTACTCGCTTGTAGAAAGCATCATAGCTTTTCATGTCGGCCACCTGAATGCGCAGCAGGTAATCATACTCGCCTGCCATACGATAAAAGGCCATTACCTCCGGCATGCTGCTCACCACCGAGACAAATGCCTGATACCAGTCGCGGCTGTGCTGCTGCGTTTTAACAAACATAAACGCCGTCAGTGACAGTCCGATTTTATCTCCATCCAGCAGCGCCACCCGTGCGCGAATAATGCCATCATCTTCAAGCTTTTTCAGGCGCTTCCAGCAGGGTGTGGTGGTGAGGTTGACGGCATCCGCCAGCGCCTGCAGCGACAGCGTGCAGTCATGCTGCAGCAGTGAGAGCAATTTAAGGTCAGTTTTATCTAACATTCGCGGCTCCAGGAGAATCATTTTCTCCATTACCGCCATTTTAGCGGTAATTGTGCAATCTCTTTTTCCTGCACGTGCCATAAAATAGCCGCATCACTTTTTTACCGGACGCCTGAGATGCACACCTGCTGGATTCGCCACGCTATCAACGAAATTAACGCTGATTTTCAACGATCGGCTGAGACCCATTTGATCCGTTTCGATCTGGCGGACTTTCCCGGCATCTGGTTCTATCTGAAAGATGAAAGTACCCATCCCAGTGGCAGTCTTAAACACCGGCTGGCACGCTCCCTGTTCCTCTACGGCCTCTCCAACGGCTGGATTAAACAGGATACGCCGATTATCGAAGCCTCGTCAGGCAGCACTGCCGTTTCTGAGGCGTACTTCGCAAGGCTGCTGGGTCTGCCCTTTATTGCGGTGATGCCGGCGAGCACGGCGAAGCGTAAAATTGAGCAGATCACTTTTTATGGCGGACAGTGCCATTTTGTTGAAGATCCCTGCCAGCTCTATGCTGAATCTGAACGGCTGGCGCGGGAGCTCAATGGCCATTTTATGGATCAGTTTACCTATGCTGAACGTGCCACCGACTGGCGCGGCAATAACAATATTGCAGAGAGCATTTTCCGTCAGATGGAGCATGAGCCTTATCCGATTCCCCATACGATAATCATGAGTGCGGGCACGGGCGGCACCTCAGCCACGCTGGGCCGCTATATCCGTTATCAGGGACTGGAAACCAAACTGCTGGTGGTTGATCCGCAGCATTCGGTGTTTTTTGATTACTGGCAGCAGCGTGATGCCACCCTGACCAGCGCGCGCGGCAGCATGATCGAAGGAATTGGCCGTCCGCGAGTGGAGCCGTCGTTTATGCCTGACGTGATCGACGAAATGATCAAAGTGCCGGATGGTGCAACGCTGGCCGCCATGCTGAAACTGGAAAAGATTCTGGGACGCAAGCCTGGCGCCTCTACCGGCACCAATTTCTGGGGCATGATGCAGGTGGCAAAACGCTTACGGGCAGCGAATCACCAGGGAGCACTGGTGACACTGCTGTGTGACAGCGGGGAACGTTATCCTGATAGCTACTATCAGCCTGAATGGGTGGCAAAGCATATTGGCGATATCACGCCGTGGCAGCGCGAGCTGGAATAAAAAACCGGACATCCTGTCCGGTTCACGGCAATCCTCAGCATTCGGGGGAATACGCGAGGTCGGGTGTTGCCAGCCAGTGATTTAAATAGTGAGACACCGCCTGTGTCTCGCAATGCCCTAATACCGGCAGATGCGGTAGTGCGGCTTTCAGCTGCGCCATCGCATTGCCCATAATGAAACCCTGTCCGGCCTGCGCCAGCATCTCGCGATCGTTCATCGCATCACCAAACGCCATACACTCCGCCATGGTCAGCGACAGATGGTCACATAACAATGCCAGCGCGCTGCCTTTATTGCAGCTGGCGGGCAATACCTCCAGACAATCCACGGCAGAGAAGCAGATATTAGCCTGCTCGCCCAGTGCGGCATCCAGCTCTGTTTTTAGCTGACAGAGGCGCTGATGCTGATCGATAAAGCAGATTTTTGTCACCTGATGCGCGGGCAACCTTTTAAGATCGCACAGCTGATAGCCAAATCCGCTGATCTGATGGGCCACCAGCAGTTCAGGCTGTGGGTGATCGGTAAACCACCCCTGATCGTTGAAAACATGCAGGGTGGCGGGCGTATCCCAGCGGCGGTGGATCACCTCTTCGGCGACTGCAGAGGGCAGATCACGCGCAAAGATCAGATTGCCCTGCCTGTCGTGTACACGAGTGCCATTACCGGTAATCAGCCACGCGGGCAGTGTCATTTTTTCCCGTAAGATTTGCATCTCCAGCAGATGGCGGCCCGTCGCCAGCGCCAGATTAATGCCACGCAGATGCAACGCCTGCAGGCTATCCAGCGTCTGCTGACCCATCTGATGATCCGGCAGCAATAATGTGCCATCCATATCGAACGCGGCTAAACGCACCATGATTTCCTCCTGCTGAAAGATGAACTCCACTATTGCCTGTTAATTGCGGAACTAATAGTGAATACTTTTAAAAAACTGTTCCGGGTTTAACATGCGCCAGCTTAACCGTCTTAATCATTTTCAGCGTCTGTGGCAGCAGAGCCAGGGTGCCCCACAGCAAACCTGCGTGGCGGAGATGGCCCGCCACTGTATCTGCAGCGAGCGGCATCTGCGCACGTTGCTGTCACAGTGGCAGCATGCAGGCTGGCTCAGCTGGCGCGGCGAGCCAGGCCGTGGCAAACAGGGACAGATAGTGTTTCTGCGCTCACCTGAACAATTACGGCAGCAGTTGCTGCAACAACAGCTCGACGCCGGAGACGCAGCTGAGGCCTTGCAGCTGCTGGATCTGCCGCCGGAAAGATTGATCAATATGCTGCGGCCATTAATGGGTGGACAATGGCAGAACGATACGCCGGTTCTGCGCATCCCCTACTATCGCCCGATGGAGAGCACCGAGCCGCGCCAGATTACCGGTCGGGCCGAACAGCACCTGGCCCGCCAGATCTATTCCGGTCTGACCCGTTTTGAGCAGGATGAGCCGGTCGGCGATCTGGCGCATCACTGGCAACACGACGAGGCGTCATCTGGCTGGTTATTCTGGTTACGGCCTCAGCTGATGTGGCACAACGACGAGCCTCTGCAGGCCGCACAACTGGTGGCGCAGTTCCGCCAGCTGTTGCGGGATACGCGCGTCAGTATGTTACTGGCCGATGTGCTCAGCGTGGATGCGCCCCATCCGCTTGCGGTGCGTTTCGTACTGCGACGCCCTGATTTCTGGCTGCCCCATCGGCTCGCCCACCTGTTGTGCCTGCTGCCCCATCCCATCGATCCCGCCACGGGCAGCGGGCCATGGAAACTCAGGCACTTCAGCGCCGAGCTGGTCAGGATTGAAAGTCACGCGCGCTGGCATCTGCAGCGTCCTCTGCTGCAGGCGGTGGAGTACTGGATTACTCCTCAGCTGTTTGATCCCGCTCTCGGCAGCAGCTGTCGTCATCCGGTGCAGATTGCGATAGGGGATGCCGCAGAGCTCAGGACGCTGCAACCGGTCAGCAGCAGTATCAGCCTCGGCTTCTGTTATCTGGTCTGCCGACCACGAGCCGGATTTACCCCTGATCAGGCGCGCACGCTTTTCCAGCTGATCCAGCAAAGCGGCATTGTCAGCCGGTTGCCACTGGATGAGGGACTCATCACTCCCAGCAAAGAGCTGTTACCTGGCTGGAGCGTGCCGCTGATTGATGCTGTCACGGTTCCCTTACCGGCGACCCTGACGCTGCATTATCAGTTGCCGGTTGAGCTGCATCAGATGTCACAGGCGCTGGTTGCACTGTTAAAACAGCACGGCTGCACCCTGAAAGTGGTTTTTCATCCGGTAAAAAACTGGCACGGCATCGACCCGCTTGATGAGGCGGATATCGTGATGGGCGACAGACTGATTGGTGATGCGCCGGTCTTTACGCTGGCCAGCTGGTTGCAGACTGACCCGCTATGGCGGCCGCTGTGGCCCACACTGCAGGGCGAAGAGATTCAGGCGCAACTGCTGGCTATCCAGCAAATTGCTGACGACGAAACCCGTGCCCGCTCGCTGCATCAGCTTTATCATCAGCTGATGACGGGCGGCATCCTGCTGCCACTGTTCAATTATCGCTATCAAATCTACGCGCCGCCGGGCGTTGAAGGGATTGAACTGAATACGCTGGGCTGGTTCGATTTCAGCCGCGCATGGATTCCGCCGCCCATTGATCCGCCATGCAGCTGTTCAGCGGCGGACTGAGGCATTACCATAAGCGCAAAATTAATTATCAGGAAAACACCATGAAACGCGCTGTTGTAGTTTTCAGCGGTGGACAAGACTCCACTACCTGCCTGATTCAGGCCTTAGAGCAATATGATGATGTTCATTGCGTCACTTTCGACTATGGACAACGCCATCGGGAAGAGATCGATGTGGCCCGCGACCTGGCGATTAAACTGGGCGCACGTGCGCACAAAGTGCTGGATGTCACCATGCTGAACGAACTCGCCGTCAGCAGCCTGACGCGGGATAACATTCCGGTGCCGGCTTATAATCCCGAGGCCAGTGGATTACCCAGTACGTTTGTGCCGGGACGCAATATTCTCTTTCTGACGCTGGCCTCGGTCTACGCTTATCAGGTCGAAGCGGAAGCGGTGATCACTGGCGTCTGTGAGACCGATTTCTCCGGCTATCCCGATTGTCGCGATGAGTTTGTCAAAGCGCTGAACCATGCGGTGTCGCTTGGCATGGCGCGCGATGTTCGTTTTGAGACGCCGCTGATGTGGCTCAATAAAGCGGAAACCTGGGCGCTGGCGGATTACTGGCAGCAGCTTGCGCTGGTACGCGAGCAGACGCTGACCTGCTATAACGGCGTAAAAGGTGACGGATGTGGTGAGTGTGCAGCCTGTCATTTACGGGCCAATGGCCTGCAGGGTTATCTCAACGATCGTGCTGGCGTAATGGCAGCAATGAAAGCAAAAAGCGGTCTTAACTAAGACTGTCTGACGTGGCGGCAGAGAATCTGGTTTGCCGCCTTTTTATCGGCTCATGCCATCAGACGCATCAGTCGCTCGCGTAACTCCCCTTCCAGCGCAACCGCCTTCTGAGTCCGCAAATCAATACAGACAAAAGTGAGTGCGGCATCCGCCACCACGGTCTCCTGACCTGCCAGTAAAACCCGCTGCGCAATAATGCCGCTTTTGCCATTCAACTGCGTGATCTCACTGTCGATAGTCAGTACGTCGCCCAGCACGGCCGGGCGACGGTAGTTGATGTTGATGTTTACCACCACAAAAGCCAGTTTCTGCTCCTGCAACCAGTGGAATGCTTCCACCTCTTCCAGCCACTCCCAGCGCGCCTCCTCCAGAAACTCAAGATAGCGCGCATTATTGACGTGCTGATAGACATCCAGATGATAGCCGCGCACTTTTATGGTGGTCTGCATGGTCATGCTCTCCTGCTGCTGTGAATTAACTGGTTGGACCTGTTCACTTTAGCAGAGTCGCCTGTCTATCGTGGGTTAAGCATCACAGATGTGTACTGCTTCACAATTTCAGCCGGGCCGCATTTCGCTCTATCAGCGCATTGCCGATTCCCGGCACTTCACTGAGTTGCTGAATCGCGCTAAATGGTCCGTACTGTTCGCGATAGCTCACAATCGCCTGCGCCTTTTTCAGCCCCACCCCATTCATAACGGCAGAGAGCTGTTCGGCTGTTGCTTCATTGATGCTGACCTGCTCCTGCTGTGGCTGCGCGGCGGCTTCCGGCTTCGACGCAGGGTGTGAGCTCTGCGTGACGGCTGCGCTGACAGGTTCAGGTGCCGCAGAGACGCTGCTGTGACAGAGTGCGCCGCCCAGCGCGAGTGAAAGATAGAAGGCAACGAGTTTAGGTTTAGCCATGCTGTGTTTCTCCTTGTGTGTAAACAGCAGCGACAGAGTGGCACTACTGCACGCAAGGCTCAAAAGCGGGATTTCAGAAATGGAAAAGGCCGCGAATGCGGCCTTTGATTGTTACAGTCGTTGCGCAGTTTCTGCGAGGCTTACTGCATTTGTGCGGCAGCGCCGTACTTAATTTTGGCCTCTTTACGCAGGTTTTGCAGTAACGCTTCAAACGCCAGTTGCGCATTATTCTGCGTGACGCCTTTGACCATTTCGTCAATCTGCGCCTGCGGCATGCTGCCGGTTTTAACTTTATCAACCGCCACCAGTACCACATTGCCCTGCATATCTTCGCTGACACCCCAGGAAGGTTTATTTTCCGCAGGCTGAGGCAGGTTAAAGGCAGTCTGTGCCACCGGATCCTGCGCATTGCGATCAACGGTCTTGCTGGCGCTCAGCGTCAGACCTGCGGCAGTCAGCGCATCCTGCTTACCGGCTTTGAGATCGGCCAGCAGTTTATCGGCCTGAGCTTTCGCCTGCTGCGTCGCTTTATCATGCTTAAGCGTGTCAGTGATCTGCGCCTTAACCTGCTCAAGCGGTTTTACCGCTTCCGGTTTATGCTCACTGATACGCAGCACAAAGGCACGATCGCCATCGACAGTGATGATATCGGAGTTGTTGCCCGGCGCGCCGTTTTGCCCGACCAGACCCCCGTTAAAGATCGCCTGCTTCACCGCATCGAAGTTAAGCTCATCTGGCAGCGAATCCTGACTGAACCAGCCAGTCTCTTTCGCTTTCAGACCAGAAGCCTGCTCTGCACCCGCCAGTGACTCATTGTCATTGCTGGCCGCTTCGCTGACTTTCTGTTGCACTTTGTAGAAGGCATCAACGCCCTTCTCCTGCTTCACTTTCGCTGCAATGGCGCTGCGCACTTCATCCAGTGGCTTAACCTGCTCTGGCTGAATATCGTCAAGACGAACCACCAGGAAGCCCACTGAAGATTTGATGACGCCTGACATCTGGCCTTTCTCAGTCAGACCGGCATTTTTCAGTTCATCCGGAGTCGTAGAGGGCTCAAGCCAGCCCATATCGCCGCCCTTACGCGCAGAGATCGGGTCAATGGATTTGGCTTTTGCCACGTCAGCGAAGCTGGCACCTGCTTTCAGCTGCGCCAGAACCGCATTGGCATCGGCTTCAGTTTTGGTCTGAATGACGCTGTAGCGCGTACGCTGTGGCTGTGAATAGTCCGCTTTATGCTGGTCGTACCAGGCCTGAATATCGGCCTCGCTGGCATCCTGCTGCATGCTGGCCGCATCCATCAGGAGGTAGCTGACACGGAACTGCTCTGGTGCCATAAAACTGGTTTTATGTTGCTGATAATACTGGCTGATTTCGTCGTCAGTAACGGCCTGTTTCGCCGCCAGTGCATTGACGTCCAGCGTCGCCTGTCGAATCTCACGCTGCTGTGAAACCAGGTCCACCAGTTTGCTGGCTTCGCCTTTCAGCGTGAAGTCGGTGTTAGCCACGGCATTGATCAGCTGTTGACTAGAGAGCTGCTTACGCAGCGCTTCGGCATACTGGTCGGCGCTGAAGCCCATATTGCTGATCAGACTCAGATATTTGGCATTGTCGAATTTACCGTTGGTCTGAAAAGCCTGCTGATTGAAGATAGCCTGCTTCACCTGATCGTCGCTGATGCTGAGGTGGAGATCTTTGATGTAGCTATCAAGCAGCGCCTGATCGATTAACTGCGACAGCGCCTGCTGGCGAATCTGCTGCATGTAGCCATCGTTGCTGGCCAGCTGAGAGAACTGATCGCCCAGCATCTGCTGCTGACGACTGCGCTCGCTGTTGAACGCCTGCTCCAGCTGTCCCCGACTAATCTCCTGGCCGTTAACTTTGGCCGCATAGTCGTTATTGCCGCCAATCAGATAGTTGCCAACGCCCGTCAGCACAAAGGAGAGGATAATCAGCCCCAAAATAATCTTGAGCACGACATGGTTCGACGCCGCGCGTAAATTGTCCATCATGGTATGGCAACACTCCGCTGTAGTGTGAATGTAAAGCTCGGTCGCAATTCGCCATTGGCTGGCGACTCACGCAACTGCTGGCTTAGCTGGCAGTCTCAATCCGGTCCAGGTCCATCTTACGGCCCGATTCTCACCGGTTAAAACAAAAAAGGCACATCTGATTGATGTGCCCGTATGTTACATGAGAACGGGTTAATCGTCCTCTAATCCACTGAAGAAAATGCGTCAATGAATCTATTCGTTGTTATTAATTGACAGCGTCTTTCAATGCTTTACCAGCACGGAAGCCTGGCACTTTACCGGCCGGGATGGTGATCTCTTTACCGGTTTGCGGGTTGCGGCCGGTACGTGCAGCGCGGTCACGCACAGAGAATGTGCCGAAACCTACCAGAGCCACTTCATCACCGTCTTTCAGCGCATCTGAAACTGAGCCCATAAATGCATCTAAAACACGTCCCGCTGCAGCTTTAGAAATATCAGCATCGGCAGCAATTTTGTCGATCAATTGTGACTTATTCACTCTCTTCATCCCCTCTTTTATTATTTCACATCGTACCCTGCATCCGGCAGGGTGCGAACGCGCAGCAAGTTATATCAAGCCTGTGGAGCCGAAACAACGGAATTTCTCTGAGAACGTCGCGTCGGCAGCCACCTAAATTAACGGCACAAAAAAAAGCTGGCAAGCGCCAATTGCCTTGCCAGCTCCGCTTTTTAACGGTTTTTGCCGTTAATCACTATTTTGCTGTTACGACCTGCATACCGTATGGCGCATTTTCCAGTGCCAGATTCAGCACCTCTTCAATGCGTTTCACCGGATGGATCTCCAGATCGGCAATCACGTTCTGTGGAATCTCTTCCAGGTCGCGCTTGTTGTCGTCAGGGATCAGCACGGTTTTAATGCCACCACGGTGCGCTGCCAGCAGTTTCTCTTTCAGCCCGCCAATCGGCAGCACCTGACCACGCAGGGTGATCTCACCGGTCATCGCCACATCCGCCCGCACCGGGTTACCGGTCAGACAGGAGACCAGCGCAGTACACATGGCGATACCGGCACTTGGACCATCTTTCGGCGTAGCGCCTTCAGGTACGTGAACGTGAATATCACGTTTTTCGTAGAAGTCACCATTGATGCCAAGCTTCTCGGCACGGGCACGCACCACGGTAAGCGCAGCCTGAATCGACTCCTGCATCACTTCACCCAGAGAACCGGTGTAAGTCAGCTTGCCTTTACCTGGTACGCAGGCGGTTTCGATGGTCAGCAGATCGCCACCCACTTCGGTCCACGCCAGACCCGTTACCTGACCCACACGGTTTTCGCTGTCCGCACGACCGTAGTCGAAGCGCTGAACCCCCAGGAAATCCTTGAGGTTTTCGCCATTGATGGTGATGTGCTTTTTCGTCTTGTCCATCAGCAGTGATTTCACCGCTTTACGGCACAATTTCGACAGCTCACGCTCAAGGCTACGCACACCGGCTTCACGGGTGTAGTAACGGATAATGCCCACAATCGCGCTGTCTTCAACCGTAATTTCATTGGCTTTCAGGGCGTTGCGCTCAATCTGTTTGGTCAGCAGATGCTGCTTAGCGATGTTCAGTTTTTCATCTTCGGTGTAACCCGACAGACGAATCACTTCCATACGGTCCAGCAGCGGTGCCGGGATGTTCATTGAGTTCGATGTAGCAACGAACATCACATCAGAAAGGTCATAGTCGACTTCCAGATAGTGGTCGTTGAACGCAATGTTCTGCTCAGGATCAAGCACTTCCAGCAGCGCTGAAGCCGGATCGCCGCGCATGTCAGATGACATTTTGTCGATTTCATCCAGCAGGAACAGTGGGTTTTTAACCCCGACTTTCGCCATTTTCTGGATTAATTTACCCGGCATAGAGCCGATGTAAGTACGACGGTGACCGCGGATTTCAGCTTCATCACGCACGCCACCCAGCGCCATACGCACATATTTGCGTCCGGTCGCTTTGGCGATCGACTGACCGAGAGAGGTTTTACCTACCCCTGGCGGTCCGACCAGGCACAGAATCGGCCCTTTGATTTTGCTGACGCGACTCTGAACCGCAAGATACTCAAGAATACGATCCTTCACGCGCTCCAGCCCGTAATGGTCGGTATCCAGCGTCTCCTGCGCTTTACGCAGATCTTTCTTCACTTTGCTGCGCGCGTTCCACGGAACCTGAACCATCCAGTCGATATAGCCGCGAACCACAGTCGCTTCAGCGGACATCGGGGACATCATTTTCAGCTTCTGCAGCTCAGCTTCCGCTTTCTCGCGCGCTTCTTCCGGCATTTTTGCCGCATCGATTTTGCGTTTTAACGCTTCGTACTCGTCGGGCGCGTCGTCCATCTCGCCCAGCTCTTTCTGAATCGCCTTCATCTGCTCATTCAGATAGTACTCGCGCTGGCTCTTCTCCATCTGCTTCTTAACACGGTTGCGAATACGCTTCTCAACCTGCAGCAGATCGATTTCAGATTCCATCATCGCCATCAGATATTCCAGACGTTCGTTGACGTCGGACATCTCCAGCACAGACTGTTTGTCTGCCAGCTTCAGTGGCATATGTGCTGCGACGGTGTCGGCAAGGCGGGCCGCATCGTCAATGTTGTTCAGCGAGGTTAAAACCTCGGGTGGGATCTTTTTGTTGAGTTTGATGTAGCCTTCAAACTGATTGATCGCCGTACGCACCAGCACTTCCTGCTCGCGCTCTTCGATCTCTGGCGAAACCAGATATTCAGCTTGTGCCACAAAATGGTCACCGTTATCGGCCAGCGTCGTAATGTGGGCGCGCTGTAAACCTTCGACCAGGACTTTGACGGTGCCATCCGGCAGTTTCAGCATTTGTAATACTGATGCAACGGTCCCTACTGAGAAGAGATCGTTAATGCCAGGTTCATCCGTTGAAGCCTCTTTCTGTGCGACCAGCATGATTTTTTTATCATGATCCATTGCGGCTTCAAGGCACCGAATTGATTTTTCCCGGCCAACAAACAACGGAATTACCATGTGCGGATAAACCACCACGTCGCGCAGCGGCAACACGGGGATTTCAATGCGTTCAGAACGCTCAGGATTCATAGAGCTCTCTCTTTGTTTAATGTCCGCCAGGTGATGGGAACCGCATCAGGCAGGTATGCAGTTAAACCCACAGGTATCTGAGTATATGGGGATGATTGTCCGACATTCAACGTCACAGAGGCGAGAAAAGCAAAAGGGGAAACATTTTCCCCTTTTTTATTACTACAGGATGGACGATCTGTTTAATTATTCGCCAGATGCCTGGGCTTCATGCTTACCGTAGATCAACATGGGCTCAGACTGACCTTCAATAACTGATTCATCAATCACTACTTTTTCCACGTCATCCATGGAAGGCAGGTCATACATCGTTTCCAGCAACGCGCCTTCTACAATTGAACGCAGACCACGTGCACCGGTTTTACGTGACATCGCTTTCTTAGCAATGGCGGTTAACGCCTCGTCACGGAACTCCAGCTCAACGCCTTCCAGGTTAAACAGCGCCTGGTACTGTTTGGTCAGGGCGTTCTTCGGCTCACGCAGAATCTGAATCAGCGCTTCTTCGCTCAGCTCGCTCAGGGTCGCAACAACAGGCAGACGACCGATAAACTCAGGGATCAGACCAAATTTGATCAAATCTTCTGGTTCACACTGCGCAAGCAGTTCGCCTTCGCTGGCTTTCTGCGATTTACCTTTCACGGTCGCGCCGAAGCCGATACCGGATCCGGTTTCCACACGCTGGGCGATCACTTTATCCAGACCGGCAAATGCGCCGCCGCAGATAAACAGAATTTTAGAGGTATCAACCTGCAAAAATTCCTGCTGCGGATGCTTACGTCCACCCTGCGGAGGAACGGCAGCCACGGTGCCTTCAATCAGTTTAAGCAGTGCCTGCTGTACGCCTTCGCCTGACACGTCACGGGTAATCGACGGGTTATCAGACTTACGTGAGATCTTATCGATTTCATCGATGTAAACGATGCCGCGCTGTGCTTTCTGTACGTCGTAGTCGCATTTCTGCAGCAGTTTCTGGATGATGTTTTCAACATCTTCACCCACGTAACCGGCTTCAGTCAGTGTGGTGGCATCAGCCATGGTGAACGGCACATCCAGCAGGCGTGCCAGCGTTTCTGCCAGCAGCGTTTTACCACTACCGGTCGGGCCAATCAGCAGAATGTTGCTTTTGCCCAGCTCGATACCATTGCTGGTATCACCGTTGCGCAGACGCTTGTAGTGGTTGTAAACCGCAACCGCCAGCACTTTCTTCGCTCTTTCCTGACCGATGACATAATCATCGAGGTGATGGCGAATTTCATGTGGGGTTGGCAACGCACTACGTTCACGATGCGGGGCAACTTCTTTAATCTCTTCGCGAATGATGTCGTTGCACAGGTCAACACACTCATCGCAGATATACACTGACGGCCCGGCAATCAGCTTTCGCACTTCATGCTGGCTTTTGCCGCAAAAAGAGCAGTACAGCAACTTTCCTGAACCGTCTTTGCGCTTATCTGTCATCAGTTAACCTCTTCTTGTTCTCATGCCATACCCGCGTACGGCTCAGGCCGTGCAGAGACGGCCGAAATTCATTCAACCCATAATAGTACCGTTGTCCTGTTAACTATAGACCAGGGACAACGGTAAGTCGGGTCTTATTGGCGATGCGTCAGAATTGAATCGACTAATCCATACTCTACCGCTTCATTTGCAGAGAGGAAACGGTCACGCTCGGTGTCACGCTCAATTTCTTCCAGCGTTTTACCGGTGTGCTCAGCCATCAGCTCATTCATACGCTGCTTAACTTTAAGGATTTCGCGCGCATGGATCTCAATGTCTGACGCCTGACCCTGATAACCGCCCAGCGGCTGGTGGATCATCACACGTGAGTTTGGCAGACAGAAACGTTTGCCTTTGGTCCCCGCCGTCAGCAGGAAAGCGCCCATAGAACAGGCCTGTCCCATACAGATAGTGCTGACATCCGGTTTGATAAATTTCATGGTGTCGTAGATCGACATACCGGCCGTGATCACACCGCCTGGCGAGTTAATGTAGAGATAGATATCTTTTTCCGGGTTTTCAGCTTCCAGAAACAGCATCTGCGCCACAATCAGATTAGCCATGTGGTCTTCGACCTGGCCGGTCAGGAAAATGACGCGCTCTTTAAGCAGACGGGAGTAAATGTCGTAAGAACGCTCACCACGCGAAGTTTGTTCAACCACCATTGGCACCAGCGCATTGTGCGGTGCTGTATATTCACGATCGCCACTGTATGACATTACCGTCTCCTGGATAAATTTCATTGGCAACATTCTGTACCGATTCTACGTAAGACGCGCGGGAAACTCCACGCCGCGCCTTTTTCCGACACCTTCAGGACGGTTAATCAGCCAGCCTCACTCTCATTTCTGCATACTCCCTGTATCTGGGGATGCTGCACGCATGTTTCAAGCATAACAATCTTTTCCCTGTTCGCTAACCCGGAAAAAGCGATGCGTGAATAATTCGCCTGTTTATTAAACAAATAGCGGCGAAGTGTGGCTATCCGGACGCAAAACACAAAAAAGCCCGCGACTTTTCAGTCACGGGCTTAGCACAGACGGTTAAATGCGTGATCAGGCCTGAGCGGTCTGATTCATCAGATCCTGGAAGTTGGTCTCTTTCTCGGTCACTTTAGCTTTCGCCAGGACCGCTTCAACCGCTTGCTCTTCCAGCGCAACGTTGCGCATATTGTTCATCAGCTCATTATTCTTGCTGTAGAACTCGATGACTTCCTGCGGATCTTCATACGCAGAAGCCATCTCTTCGATCATGGTGCTTACGCGTGCTTCGTCAGCTTTCAGCTCGTGGGTACGAATCACTTCGCCCAGCAGCAGACCGACAACAACACGGCGTTTAGCCTGCTCTTCGAACAGTTCGCGTGGCAGTTCCAGCGCCTGCTGTTCGTTGCCACCGAAACGCTGTGCAGCCTGACGACGCAGAACGTCGATTTCGCTGTCAACCAGCGCAGCTGGCACGTCGATTTCGTTCGCTTCAACCAGACCGTCGATTGCCTGAGTTTTGATGCGATTACGGATCGCGCCTTTCAGTTCGCGATCCATGTTCTTACGCACTTCAGTACGCAGACCGGCAACTGAACCATCTTCAACGCCGAAACGTTTGATGAACTCTTCAGTCAGCTCTGGCAGTTCGCGCGTTTCAACTTTCTTCAGCACGATCTCGAACTTCGCATCTTTCCCTTTCAGGTTTTCTGCGTGGTAGTCGTCCGGGAATTTCACGTCGATAGTGAAAGTTTCGCCCGCTTTGTGACCCACAACGCCTTCTTCAAAGCCTGGGATCATGCGGCCCTGGCCCATGGCCAGAACGAAATCAGAGGCTTTGCCGCCTTCGAACTCTTCACCGTCCACAGAACCGTTGAAATCGATAGTGGCACGATCTTCCGGACCTGCAGCAGCGTCGCTTTCGATCCAGTTGGCCTGCTGCTTGCGCAGGGTGTCCAGCATGGTATCAACGTCAGCATCAGTTACTTCAACGACAGGTTTTTCGACTTCGATGTTTTCCAGGCCTTTCAGCTCAACTTCCGGATAGACTTCGAATTCAACCGCGTAGGTGAAATCCTGACCTTCTTTGTATTCGCCTGGCACGTAATTAGGTGCGCCAGCCGGATTAATTTTTTCTTTGATGATGGCGTCAACAAAGTTGCGCGTCATCAGCTCGCCCAGCACGTCCTGACGGACAGAAGCGCCGTAACGCTGTGCCACGATGTTCATCGGCACTTTGCCTTTACGGAAACCATCGATGCGAACTTTCCTGGCAACGTCAACCAGTTCTTTTTTTACAGCGCTTTCGATGCTGTCAGCAGCGACAGTAATCGTAATGCGACGGCCCAGGCCCTGAGTGGTTTCTACAGAAACTTGCATCTTGTTACCTCAAAAAATCACGTGCTCGGTCAACTTCAGACACCACACATAGTGAAATGCGCCGTATCCAACAACCGGGACGGCTTCCGTGAAGAGAACCTGATCCCTGTTACCAGAAGCGTCCCGAAGACATTCCGGAAAAATAGACGCAGCATTATAGCGGCATCGCTGGAATGAGTCGAGGATGCTAACTCACCACTTTTCAGCAGGTTTGCTGCTTTTTTGAGCCAGGGATCGCGTTTTTCGCTAAATAACAGAAAAAACGGCCCGCAGGCCGTTTCAGAGAAAGGAGATCAGGCGAGTGTTCCGGCACCACGACAGTTAGGCGAAGCCAGTACGGTATCCTGCAATCCTTCCCACTCTTTCAGGGTATAAGTATGCAGGGCAAGGGCATGTACGCTGCCCGCTAACTCAGCGGCCAGTTCGCCATAAATCAGGCGATGACGCGCCAGAAAGCGCTGGCCTGCAAAGCAGTCGCTGACAATAACCACTTTGAAGTGACTTTCCGATCCGGCAGGAACGTTGTGCCGGTAACTTTCGTCATGCACTTCCAGATGAGCTGGCTGAAACGCCACACGCAGCTTTTCTTCTATTTGTTCCCGGATCATGGCTATTACTCCTCAATGGCGAGCGCAGTGCCCCATCTCATTCAATCTTAGTCGCTTTTAGTGCGCTTACCCGCAAGCGTACGCTAAATATTGCATTTTATGTCAGACCGCTTCCGGCACGCATAATAACGCAGCTGAAACGAACAGCAAACCGACCTGTCAGAGAAGGGGCTTAAAACGGTTTCAGACACAATTTCCCCGGCAACAGGGCTTTTTTCACTGCCGGGCAATGCTATGATGACCGCAGTTTTTGCAAACCAACCCCCTGACACCAACGAGAAAAAGTATGTTGAAAAAACTGTTATTCCCACTGTTGGCTGCGTTCATTTTAGCCGGCTGTGCAACCAGCAATAATACCCTGACTATCCAGCCTAAAATTCAGTTACCGCAGCAGGACCCAGGCCTGATGGGCGTGACTGTCAGCATCAACGGTGCCGATCAGCGTAAAGATCAGGCGCTGGCAAAAGTAAACCGCGATGGTCAGTTAGTGACCTTAACGTCATCGCGCGACCTGCGTTTCCTGCTGCAGGAAGTGCTGGAGAAGCAGATGACGGCACGCGGCTATATGATTGGTCCTAATGGCGCGGTCGATCTGCAGATTGTGGTGAACAACCTTTATGCCGACGTCACTCAGGGCAATGTGCGCTACAGCATCACCACCAAAGCGGACATCTCTATTATCGCAACAGCGAAAAACGGCAACAAACAGGTTAAAAACTACCGTCAGACTTACAGCGTAGAAGGCGCGTTCAACGCCAATAACCAGAAGATTACCAACGCGGTGAACGCCACTATGAGCGATGTGATCGCGGATATGGCTCAGGACACCAGCGTCAACGACTTCATCAAGCAGAACGCCCGTTAATTCAGTCTCTCCTCTGCCCTGCCTTGCGCAGGGCTTTTTGTTATCTGCAGGATCCGCATGAACCACTATCTTCGCCTCTTCAGCCAGAAAAACGCCGCCGTATTGCTGCTTCTAGGTTTTGCTTCCGGACTGCCGCTGGCCCTGACATCGGGCACGTTGCAGGCGTGGATGACGGTGGAAAATGTCGACCTGAAAACCATCGGCTTCTTTTCGCTGGTCGGCCAGGCCTATGTCTTTAAGTTTCTCTGGTCACCGATGATGGACCGCTATACGCCGCCGTTTCTGGGCCGGCGTCGCGGCTGGTTACTGGTCAGTCAGCTGGCGCTGGTTGGCGGGATAATCGCGATGGGATTTCTGCAACCGGGACGCGATCTTACCCTGATGGCCGCGCTGGCCGTGCTGATTGCCTTCTGCTCCGCCTCACAGGACATCGTTTTTGACGCATGGAAAACGGACATCCTGCCGCCTGAAGAGCGTGGCAGCGGCGCGGCGATTACCGTGCTGGGTTATCGACTGGCGATGCTGATTTCCGGCGGGCTGGCGTTGTGGCTGGCTGACCGCTATCTCGGCTGGCAGGCAACCTACTGGCTGATGGCGCTGATGATGGTGCCGGGCATTATCGCCACGCTGGTGGCGAGCGAGCCAGATACCCGTATCTCCACACCCCATTCACTGCGTCAGGCGGTGGTCGATCCGCTAAAAGATTTCTTTCAGCGCAACAACGCCTGGCTGCTGATTACCCTGATTATTCTTTACAAGCTGGGCGATGCATTCGCCGCCTCGCTGACCACCACCTTTTTGATTCGCGGCGTGGGCTTCAACGCCGGTGACGTTGGTCTGGTCAACAAGACGCTGGGTCTGCTGGCGACCATTATCGGCGCGCTCTATGGCGGCGTACTGATGCAGCGTCTGAGCCTGTTCCGGGCGCTAATGATTTTCGGTCTGCTGCAGGCTGTCTCAAACTTTGGTTACTGGCTGCTGGCGGTGACCGACAAACAGTTGTGGAGCATGGCCAGCGCGGTCTTTGTTGAAAATCTCTGTGGCGGCATGGGCACCGCGGCCTTTGTGGCGCTGTTAATGACGCTGTGCAATAAATCGTTTTCCGCTACCCAGTTCGCCCTGTTGTCGGCGCTCTCAGCGGTTGGTCGGGTCTATGTGGGCCCGGCGGCGGGCTGGCTGGTGGAACTCTGGGGCTGGCCGACCTTTTATGCTTTCACGGTGATGGCGGGTCTGCCAGGCCTGGTGCTGCTGGCTTTCTGCCGACAAACATTGAATCAGGTCGAGCAAAGTGGCAATTTTCTGACACGTAGCTACTATCCTCAAGGCTATCGCTGGACTAATCGTCTGTTTGCAGCCGGATGCGGCGTGCTGGCGCTCTGGCTGGTGGCTCTGGCACTGAATGCGTTGGGCGTGACGGCGCTGACACCGCTGCTTACCCGCCTGTTTGAGCTGGGTATGACACTCTCCCTGCTGGCGGTGCTTTCGGGGGTGTTGCTGGACTATCGGGCGCTGAAGAGAACCCCTGCGTTGCCTGCATCAGATGCTTAAGTGAAATCGATAGGTTTACGGGCTGCGGCTTATTTTATGACACCCCGATAAGTCACCGCCATTTATCATCGCGTGTTATTTTTTAAAAATAACAATATGACCTGAGGAGGCGTAGCGGAAATACTAAAAACCGGTGAGCAATTACTTTAGTTAAATTTCATCGCGCAAATGATGCAGACTTGTTAAATATTTGGGAGTTAAAAGTAAGGGTTATTCCTTTCCCTGATTTTTTTACGGTTACTTCCATTGGTTTTTGTTATATTGATGCCAACTGCTTGTCTGCGTTAATTATTTGTCACCTGGCGCAACATCTGTGACACCCTTAGCAAAAGGTGTCAACACGTATCTGACACATCCTTAAGCTGGTTTACACTGCATAAACCTTCCCGTAAAATGCGCGCACACTTAAACGACAATAGAGCCCTTTGTCATTGAGGTCGTTAAATGAGACTCAGTAAATACAATAAAAGTTTGGGGATTTTGTCATTAATTGCAGGCACTTTATTAATGAGTGGCTGCGATAGTGCATTGTTAAATCCCAAAGGACAGATTGCACTGGAGCAACGTTCGCTGATACTGACTGCCTTTGGCCTGATGTTGATCGTCGTCATCCCCGCAGTCCTGATGGCCGTGGTGTTTGCCTGGAAATATCGGGCGTCCAACACGAATGCGAAGTACAGCCCTAACTGGTCACACTCTAACAAAGTGGAAGCCGTGGTCTGGACCATTCCGATCCTGATCATTCTCTTCCTCAGCGTGCTGACCTGGAAATCAACCCACGCACTGGAGCCCAGCAAACCGCTGCAATCTGATGTGAAACCGGTTGAGATCGATGTGGTTGCACTGGACTGGAAATGGTTGTTCATTTACCCGGAACAGGGTATTGCGACCGTGAACCAGATTGCCTTCCCGGCAAATACTCCGGTGAACTTCAAAATCACGTCTAACTCCGTCATGAACTCTTTCTTCATCCCAACGCTCGGCAGCCAGATTTATGCGATGGCTGGTATGCAGACCAAGCTGCATCTGATTGCAAATGAGCCGGGAATTTTCGACGGTATCTCTGCGAACTTCAGTGGTCGTGGTTTCTCTGGCATGAAGTTTAAAGCCATTGCAACCAAAGACGATGCGGAATTCCAGCAGTGGGTGGCTAAAGTCAAAGCAGCCCCTAACACGCTGAACACTATGGATGATTTCGAGAAAGTGGCTGTGCCAAGCGAAAATCACCCGGTGGAATATTTCTCTTCAGCTGATCCGAAACTGTTCATGCAAGTCATCGACAAGTTCAAGATGAGCCACGGGAAAATGGACATGCCAAAACATGAAGGTATGGACATGAGTCACGCCGCTTCCGCGGGAGCCGAGGAATAATACGATGTTCGGAAAATTAACACTTGATGCAGTGCCGTACCATGAGCCGATTATCATGGTTACGGTTGCCGCTATCCTGATAGGTGGTGCAGCGCTGGTTGCTGCGCTCACCTATTTTGGTAAGTGGAAATATCTGTGGTCTGAATGGCTGACGTCAGTCGACCACAAACGCCTGGGTATCATGTACATCATCATGGCGTTCGTCATGCTGATTCGTGGTTTCGCTGATGCCATTATGATGCGTACCCAGCAGGTTATGGCTTCGGCCGGTGAAGCGGGCATTCTGCCACCGCACCACTACGACCAGATCTTTACCGCGCATGGCGTGATTATGATCTTCTTCGTGGCGATGCCGTTCGTGGTTGGCCTGATGAACATCGCGGTTCCGTTGCAGATTGGTGCACGTGACGTTGCGTTCCCGTTCCTGAACAACCTGAGCTTCTGGTTTACTGCGGTCGGTGTGATCCTGGTTAACCTGTCGCTGGGTGTGGGCGAGTTCGCACAGACCGGCTGGCTGGCTTATCCGCCGCTTTCCGGCGCGGAGTACAGTCCCGGGGTCGGGGTCGATTACTGGATCTGGAGCCTTCAGCTTTCAGGTATTGGTACGACCTTAACCGGTATTAACTTCTTCGTGACCATCCTGAAGATGCGTGCACCGGGCATGAGCCTGTTCAAAATGCCGGTATTTACCTGGACCGCGCTGTGCACCAACGTCCTGATCATCGCTGCGTTCCCGGTTCTGACCGTGACCCTGGCGCTGTTGACCCTTGATCGTTATCTCGGCTTCCATTTCTTCACCAATGAAATGGGCGGGAACATGATGATGTACGTCAACCTGATCTGGGTCTGGGGCCATCCGGAAGTGTATATCCTGGTACTGCCGGTGTTTGGTGTGTTCGCAGAAATTACCGCGACCTTCTCCAAAAAACGTCTGTTTGGTTATACCTCACTGGTTTGGGCGACCATCGCCATTACCGTGCTGTCGTTTATCGTCTGGTTGCACCACTTCTTCACCATGGGTGCAGGTGCCAACGTTAACGCCTTCTTCGGTATCATGACGATGATCATCGCGATTCCGACCGGGGTTAAAATCTTTAACTGGCTGTTCACCATGTATCAGGGCCGCATTCAGATGCACTCTGCCATGCTGTGGACCGTTGGCTTCCTGGTAACCTTCTCTGTAGGGGGTATGACCGGCGTACTGCTGGCCGTTCCGGGTGCTGACTTTATTCTGCACAACAGCCTGTTCCTGATTGCACACTTCCATAACGTTATCATCGGTGGTGTGGTGTTCGGTTGTATGGCGGGCGTGACCTACTGGTTCCCGAAAGCATTTGGCTTCACCCTGAACGAAACCTGGGGCAAGCGCGCATTCTGGTTCTGGATCATTGGCTTCTTCGTTGCCTTTATGCCGCTGTACGCACTGGGCTTCATGGGTATGACACGTCGTCTGAGCCAGGATATCGATCCACAGTTCCACACCTTACTGGTGGTAGCTGCGGGCGGTGCCGGTCTGATTGCGCTGGGTATTCTGTGTCAGCTGACCATGTTCTACGTCTCGGTACGTGACCGCGATCAGAACCGTGATGTGACGGGTGACCCATGGGGCGGTCGTACGCTGGAGTGGGCAACCTCTTCACCACCACCGTTCTATAACTTTGCTGTCATCCCGCATGTGCATGAGCGTGACGCTTTCTGGGAAATGAAAGAGAAAGGCGAAGCGTACAAACAGCCGGAATCTTATGAAGAGATTCATATGCCGAAAAACAGCGGTGCCGCAATTATCATCTGCGCATTTGCAACGGTAATGGGTTTCGCGCTGATCTGGCATATCTGGTGGCTGGCGGGTGTTTCATTCCTCGGCATGATCGTTTCCTGGATCGTGAAGAGCTTCGACGAAGACGTGGATTACTACGTTCCGGTTGCCGAAGTTCAGAAGATTGAGAACCAGCACTTTGACGAAATCAGCAAAGCAGGTCTGAAATAATGTCAACTGAAACTCTGATTAAACATCACCACGACGCCCATGCGGAGCATGGGCATCACGATGCAGGAGCCAATAAAGTCTTTGGCTTCTGGATCTACCTGATGAGTGACTGCATTATCTTCGCAACCCTGTTTGCGACCTATGCTGTCATGGTCAACAACACTGCCGGTGGCCCGGCAGGTAAAGATATCTTTGAGCTGCCGTTTGTTCTGGTAGAAACCGCCCTGCTGCTGTTGAGTTCGATCACTTACGGCATGGCTGTTATCTCCATGAACAAGGAGCAAAAAGGTGCCGTTATCGGCTGGCTGGCGCTGACCTTCCTGTTCGGTCTGGGCTTCATCGGGATGGAAATCTATGAATTCCATCACCTGATTGCTGAAGGCTTTGGTCCGGATCGCAGTGGCTTCCTGTCTGGCTTCTTTACGCTGGTCGGTACCCACGGTCTGCACGTGACCTCAGGTCTGATCTGGATGCTGGTTCTGATGTTCCAGATTTCCAAACGTGGCCTGAACGCGACTAACCGCACTCGTATCATGTGTCTGAGCCTTTTCTGGCACTTCCTGGACGTGGTCTGGATTTGCGTCTTCACCGTTGTTTACCTGATGGGAGCCATGTAATGAGTCATTCTGTTAACGAACATGGCGCTTCACACGGTAGCGTGAAGTCCTACATGATCGGCTTCATCCTCTCTATCATCCTGACGGCGATCCCGTTCTGGATGGTCATGGATGGCAGTGCATCTCACGGTACTATCCTTGGTGTTGTTCTGGTATGTGCGGTGATTCAGGTGCTGGTTCACCTGGTCTACTTCCTGCACTTAGACAGCAAATCTGAGGGTGGCTGGAACATGGTAGCCATTGTCTTCTCGGCCATCATCATCCTGATTGTCGTAGTAGGCTCACTGTGGATCATGTGGAACCTCAACTACAACATGATGCCTCACTAAAGAGTCACGCGTAATGTTTAAGCAATACCTGCAAGTTACAAAACCAGGAATTATTTTCGGGAATTTAATTTCTGTGATCGGCGGATTTCTGTTGGCTTCCAAAGGCAACACGGATTACGCCCTGTTTCTCATCACCCTGGTGGGCGTGTCACTGGTGGTTGCATCGGGTTGTGTGTTTAACAACGTGATCGACCGCGACATTGACATCAAGATGGAGAGAACCAGGAATCGGGTGCTGGTAAAAGGCCTCATCTCCGCGAAAGTAAGCCTGGTTTATGCCACTGTGCTGGGTATTGCTGGCTTTGCGTTGCTCTACTTCGGTGCTAATCCGCTGGCCATGTGGCTGGCGGTGATGGGCTTCGTGGTGTATGTGGGCATCTACAGTCTCTATATGAAGCGTAATTCCGTTTACGGTACGCTGATTGGCAGTCTGTCGGGTGCTGCGCCGCCGGTTATCGGCTACTGCGCGGTCTCTAACCAGTTTGATGCTGGCGCATTAATCCTGCTGGCGATCTTTAGCCTGTGGCAGATGCCGCATTCGTACGCGATTGCCATCTTCCGCTTTAAAGATTACCAGGCAGCGAACATCCCGGTTCTGCCGGTGGTGAAAGGCATTTCCGTGGCTAAAAATCATATTACGCTCTATATCCTGGCGTTTATGATTGCCACGCTGATGCTGACGCTGGGAGGCTACGCGGGCTACAAATATCTGGTGGTGGCTGCTGCGGTCAGCGTCTGGTGGCTGGGCATGGCGTTATCGGGTTATAAAACCGCTGATGACCGTGTCTGGGCACGTAAACTGTTTGTCTTCTCTATCGTGACCATCACCGCACTGAGCGTGATGATGTCGGTGGATTCGATGGCTCCGGCCTCGAAGGACCTGCTGACTTACGTCTGGTAACCGGCACCGATACAGCATGAAAAGGGCGCGATTTTCGCGCCCTTTCTTTTTGTTACCACTGCTTAAAAACTATTGTTTTACCCGCCCTGCCCCGCCCCCTAGAATGAATGCAGCACATTAACAGAGGTTGGAATGAACGATAATAAAATGACTCCGGTGGAGCTGCGCGCCACATGGGGCCTCGGTACGGTCTTTTCCCTGCGCATGCTGGGAATGTTTATGGTCCTGCCGGTACTGACCACTTATGGCATGGCATTACAGGGCGCGAGTGAAACCTTAATTGGCCTGGCAATCGGCATTTATGGCCTTGCCCAGGCGATATTTCAGATTCCTTTTGGTCTGCTCTCTGATCGCATCGGGCGTAAGCCGCTGATCGTTGGCGGACTGTTGCTTTTTGTCCTGGGCAGTATTATTGCTGCCTGCACCGACTCCATCTGGGGCATTATTCTGGGCCGTGCCCTTCAGGGCTCAGGCGCGATTGCCGCTGCCGTGATGGCGCTGTTATCCGATTTAACCCGTGAGCAGAACCGCACCAAAGCGATGGCGTTTATCGGCATCAGTTTTGGCGTTACCTTCGCGATCGCCATGGTGGTCGGCCCGATTGTTACTCACGCTCTGGGCCTGCATGCGCTGTTCTGGATGATTGCGATTCTGGCGTCGCTGGGTATCGTGATCACCCTGCTGGTGGTGCCATCGGCCTCCCATCATGTCCTGAACCGTGAATCAGGGATGGTTAAAGGCAGCTTCCGCAAAGTGCTGGCTAACCCACGTCTGGTGAAGCTCAATATCGGTATTTTCTGCCTGCACGTCCTGCTGATGTCGAGCTTTGTCGCGTTGCCGGGGCAGTTTGAACAGGCAGGCTTCCCGGCTCCCGAACACTGGAAAGTCTATCTCTCCACCATGCTGATCGCTTTTGCTGGCGTAGTACCCTTCATCATTTATGCCGAAGTGAAGCGCCGCATGAAGCGTGTCTTTGTCGGCTGCGTCGGGATGATTGTCATTGCCGAGATCGTATTGTGGGGCGCGGAAGGACATTTCTGGACGCTGGTAGTGGGTGTTCAGCTCTTCTTCTTCGCCTTCAACCTGATGGAAGCTATTCTGCCTTCGCTGA
This sequence comes from Pantoea pleuroti, assembly GCF_014156615.1. Lineage (NCBI taxonomy): Bacteria > Pseudomonadati > Pseudomonadota > Gammaproteobacteria > Enterobacterales > Erwiniaceae > Pantoea > Pantoea pleuroti. The sequence continues at coordinate 675,725 of NZ_SBFD01000002.1, forward strand.
TCAGTAAAGAGTCGCCCGCAGGCTACAAAGGCACGGCGATGGGGATCTACTCCACCAGCCAGTTCCTGGGCGTGGCCGTTGGCGGCAGCATGGGTGGCTGGGTATTTGGTCATTTCGATGCGCAGACCGTTTTCCTGGTTGGCGCGATGGTGGCCGCAGCCTGGCTGTTTGTCAGCATGACAATGCAGGAACCGCCTTATGTCAGCAGCCTGCGCATCGTGCTGAGTGATGCCGCACTGGCCGTGCCGAATCTGGAGCAGCGCCTGAAAGCGCAGCCGGGCGTTAACTCCGTGTTTATCGTGCCCGAAGAGAAAAGCGCCTACATCAAAATTGATAGCAAGGTTACCAGCCGCCCTGAGCTGGAAGCTCTGCTGGGTAGTTGTTAGCTTAAAAAATTTTAGTGATAACGTCAGCTCGTTTCGCTTCAGGATCGAGCTGGCTCAGGGAACACGGTCAGATCGGAAAGTCGCAAAAGCCGCCATCCATGGCACGCTCGGCCCGCGCCGTCCCTGGCGCGGGACGCTTTCCTCCTCTGACCGTGTTCCCTGAGCCCCTGAGCTTTTGAGTTGCTGCTAAGTTCCCCCCGAATTTGATTTTGTGCTTAATCTTAAACCCGGCACAAGTCTTCTTACAGACAACTCAGAAATTCAAAGCGATGGGAGCCTGTGCCTGTAGCAAAGCATCGCGGGACAGGGACAAAAACGCCGGGAGCGTTTTTGAACAACGCAACGCGTTGGCCCGGCTACGGGCGCACCTCAGGGATGAGGTGCGCAATCGCCCGCGCTGAGCCGCCATGGATGGCGCTTTTGCGTCTTTGCGAAAGGCACAGACTCCCTGAGCCAGGCCGCGATCTTACAGACGCCCTACAGCTCACAACCCGCTCCAGACGTTTGACTTGTTCAAAGAGATGCAAGCCAGTGCACGTTCCCACAGAAGTCCCAAACCACGCCTTAATTCAGACGGCTCACAAATTTGAATCGAAGCAGGGCTGCTCCTGCCAGATAACAAAAAACCCGGCCTTAGCCGGGTTTTTATCACTGCATTCATGCTGAAATTCAGCCGGCCCCCGCTTAATCGCGGAAGTTTTTAAACTGGAATGGCTGCCCCAGATTGCTGCCGCGCACGATTGCCATCGCACCCTGCAAATCATCACGCGCTTTGCCGGTTACACGCAATGCTTCACCCTGAATCTGGGTCTGCACTTTCAGCTTGCTGTCTTTGATCAGCTTCACCAGCTTCTTCGCCACGTCGCTTTCAATGCCTTTTTTCAGTTTGGCATCGACCGCCCAGCTTTTGCCGCTGTGCTCAATCTCTTCCGGCACCTCTAAAGCACCGCCTTCAATCCCGCGCTTCAGTAACTTCTCACGCAAAATATCAACCAGCTGCTTAACCTGAAAATCGGACTCGCTGGTAATTTTGATGGTTTCATTCTTTTCGTTGAGCTCAAACTCGGCGCTCACGTTGCGGAAATCGAAGCGGGTAGACACTTCACGGTTGGCATTTTCCACCGCATTGCGAATTTCCTGCAGATCGACTTCTGAAACGATATCGAAAGATGGCATCTCTTCTTCTCCTGACGCTAAAGTGACATGCATAATACGCGTCTTAAGGTGCTAAATAAAATCAGGCTGCACACAACGCTATAATGAAAGTGTGACAGTAAATAATAGATGGATAGCCCGCCAGCGGGAGGCAGCATGAAAATTACCGTGTTAGGTTGCGGTGCTCTGGGTCAGATCTGGATGACAACCCTTGCCCGCCAGGGACATGAGGTGCAGGGATGGTTGCGGGTGCCGCAGCCCTACTGTTCAGCCAATGTGATTGATCCACAGGGTAACATTTCGAACCGCACGTTTATCGCCAACGATCCGCTGTTTCTGGCAGAAAGCCAGCTGCTGCTGGTTACGCTCAAAGCCCCGCAGGTCTCGCCCGCGGTGAAAAACCTGGAAAGCGTGCTGCCAGAAAACTGCCCGGTGCTCCTGCTGCACAACGGCATGGGGACGCTGGAAGAGCTGAAAGGGCTGACTCAGCCGCTGCTGCGTGGGGTAACAACCCATGCGGCGATGCGCGACGGCACCGTTATCAAACACATAGCCAGTGGCATCACCCACATCGGCCCCGGTAACCGCAAAAGCGCCGCTTACAGCGATCTCGCCGATATCCTGCATCATGCCCTGCCTGATGTCGCCTGGCATGACAACATCCGGGCGGCCTGCTGGCGCAAGCTGGCAGTGAACTGCATCATCAATCCGCTTAGCGTGGAGTATGAGTGCCAGAACGGTGCCCTGCGTGCTTATCCGGAGCAGATCGCACAACTGTGCGAAGAGATCAGCTGGGTCATGGAGCGCGAAGGTCAGAACGTTGCCAGCGAAAGCCTGCAGGACATCATCTTCGACGTGATTGAAAGCACCGCAGCCAACACCTCTTCGATGCTGCAGGACATACGCGCCCAGCGCCTCACCGAAATCGACTATATCAGCGGCTTTCTGCTGCGCCGCGCCCGGACGCACGGCCTGGTGCTGACGGAGAATACCCGTCTGTATGACATTGTAAAACGCAAGGAGTCCCATTATGACCGCGAACGCATCAGTGCTGGTTTGCCTGGCACATGGCAGTGAAGAAACCGAAGCTGTCACCACCATCGACCTGCTGGTACGGGCCGGGCTGAACGTTGTCACCGCCAGCGTCGAAAGCGACGGCAACCGGGAGATCGTCTGCTCACGCGGAGTTCGTCTGCTGGCTGACGTAACGCTGGTCGAAGTCGCCGACAATGATTTCGCCGCCATCGTCCTGCCCGGCGGCCTGAAAGGCGCCGAAACCTTCCGTGACAGTCCGCTGTTAGTCGAAACGGTACGCCAGTTTCACCTCAATGAAAGGATCGTCGCCGCTATCTGCGCCGCGGCAGGCACGGTACTCATCCCCCACGATCTCTTCCCGGTCGGCAATATGACCGGCTTTCCCGGCTTAAAAGAGACCATTCCGTCAGACAAGTGGATGGAGCGGCGTGTGGTCTGGGATCCACGCGTCAATCTGCTGACCAGCCAGGGGCCTGGCACGGCAATGGATTTTGCGCTGAAGCTGATCGATCTGCTGGCAGGAAAAGAGATGGCGCGCGAGGTTGCCGCACAGCTGGTGCTGGCTCCCGGCATTTATGACTATCAGGCGTAAACACGCTGAGTTAAAACGATCTGTGTTAAGCAATGCAGCCAGTCAGACCTGAACAGGCGCTGACTGGCTCTGAGGCGTCACTACGGGCGGTAGACTTTCACGTTTTTAAAGCCCTGCTCATGCAGATAGAGTGCCTGCAGACGGCTCATCACACCACGATCGCAGTAGAGCAACCAGGTCCGGTTCTGATCGAGATCGCCAAACTGCGTACTGAGTTTGTAGAACGGCAGCGATTTCACTTCCGTGGCTTTCAGTGCCAGAGGCTTCTCTTCCTGCTCATCAATAGAGCGGATATCCAGCACCACGTCGTTCTCGCTCAGCAGGGCGACGGTCTCAACTTCAACCACCTCTTCTTCTGTCTGCTCAGCGATGGTACGGATATCGACGTTGGTCGCCTCTTCAATGACCCGATCCAGAATCGTGAAGTCGAAATTCTGCTCTTCAGCCTCGATCTTCTCTTTCACCGCTTTCACGGTCGGGCTTTTTGAGATGACACCGCAATATTCCGGCATGGTGCTGGCGAAATCTTCGGTGCCAATCTCACGGGCAATCCTGATGATGTGCTCTTTGTCATGAGAGATCAGCGGACGCAGAATCAGCGTATCAGAGGCGTTATCAATCAGGCGCAGGTTGGTCAGCGTCTGGCTCGACACCTGACCCACCGCTTCACCGGTAACCAGCGCCTGCACGCCGTAGCGCTCAGCAATCGTCGAGGCGGCACGCACCATCATGCGCTTCAGCACTACGCCCATCTGACCGTCATCCACTTTTTCGAGGATCTCACCCACTACCGGCTCAAAATTGATCGCCACGAACCGCACGCGGTGTGAACGACCAAAACGATTCCACAGATAGTGCGCAACCTGACGGACGCCAATCTCATGAGCAGCACCGCCAAGATTAAAGAAGCAGTAATGTACACGGCTGCCGCGACGCAGCAGCATATAGCTGGAGACGCCGGAGTCAAAGCCACCGGAAATCAGCGACAGCACATCTTCCTGCGTGCCGATCGGGAAACCGCCCAGACCTTCGTAGCGCGCAGTCACCAGCGTCAGACGATTCTCTTCAACTTCAAGATTCACTGTAACGTCAGGGTTTTTAAGCTGCACGCGGGCGCTTTCAATATGCTGATTCAGACCACCGCCAACATAGCGCTCCACATCCTGTGAACTGAAGCTATGCTTACCACGACGTTTAACACGCACGCAGAAGCTCTTCCCTTCAAGGCTGTCGCGATACTGCGCTAAAGTCTGTTCAAAGATGTGATGAATATCGGTGTACTCACGATCTTCAACCGCTAAAACGTGATGAATTCCCGGAATGCGCGTCAGCTCATCGGGAATAATGTCGCGCAGCGCCGGATTTTTCGAACGCACTTCAATGTGATCCCAGTGACGCACAACGGCGATTTCATCGCTAACGGTTTTCAGGACGTTGCGGATATTGCTGGCAAGAATCTTGATAAAGCGCAAACGCACCGACGGACTCTTGATGGTGATTTCAGGAAATAACTTGATGATAAACTTCATGGCGGCGACACAGCTTCGTTGGGCAAATAAGTGCTAAAACAGGCAGCACTTAGCTGGTAAAATCACAAAATTGCGGGCTGCAAGGCGCAACCGCATCCGAGGCGCGGGAGTATATCACCTTTGTCAGGTGACTGCTTCTTCATCAGCCGCCGCATTGATTATTTTGCTAATCATAGGGTCTCAGCTACCATGACCGATTGCGAGATAATGTCCCAACCGTGAGTCGACACGAAATATGCCGAAAAAAGCCGAACAGCCAGCCAGCTTTGAAACGTCATTGCAGCAGCTGGAGCAGATTATCAGCCGTCTGGAAAGTGGTGAACTGCCGCTGGAAGAAGCCCTGAACGAATTTGAGCGCGGCGTGCAGCTGGCGCGGACTGGCCAGCAGACGCTTCAGCAGGCTGAACAGCGGGTCCGTATTCTGCTGAACGATGATAAAGATGCCGACCTCACTGCTTTCACGCCGGAAAACAGCTAATGGATTTCGCCCGATTACTCGACGCGTATCAGCAGCAGGTTAATGGCGCGCTGACGCGTTTTATAGAGCCACTTCCTTTTCAGAGTTCTCCTCTGGTGAATGCCATGCATTATGGGGCATTATTAGGCGGTAAACGCCTGCGTCCTTTTCTGGTCTACGCTACCGGCGAAATGCTCCACGCCGACCCGGCGAGTCTGGATGCCCCCGCCGCCGCGGTTGAATGCATTCATGCGTACTCTCTGATTCATGACGATCTCCCCGCAATGGACGATGATGCACTGCGTCGCGGGCAGCCAACCTGTCACATTAAATATGGCGAAGATACCGCGATTCTGGCGGGCGACGCCCTGCAGACGCTGGCCTTTTCAATTCTGGCCGACGAAGCGATGCCCGGTGTCAGCGCTGAATATCGTCTGATGATGCTCTCTGAACTGGCGAAAGCCAGCGGCGTGGCCGGCATGTGTGGCGGACAGGCGCTTGATTTAGCGGCGGAAGGTCAATCTGTGGATCTCGACCAGCTGGAGCAGATCCATCGTCATAAAACCGGCGCGCTGATCCGTTCAGCGGTGCGGTTAGGCGCCTTAACGGCGGGCGATGCTGGCCGTGAAGCCCTGCCGCTGCTCGACCGTTATGCAGAGGCCATTGGTCTCGCGTTTCAGGTGCAGGACGACATTCTGGATGTGATCGGTGACACAGCGGTGATCGGAAAACGCCAGGGTGCCGATCAGCATCTGGGAAAAAGCACCTATCCTTCACTGTTAGGCCTTGAAAATGCCCAAGCTAAAGCGCGGGATTTGTATCAGGAAGCACTTGATACGTTAGAATTGCTCGCTGCGCACTCTTATAACACTACAGCACTGCAGGCGCTGGCGAGCTTCATAATTGAACGCGACAAATAACTTCCATAATGAGTCTCTGATGAGTTTTGATATTGCTAAATACCCGACACTGGCGCTGGCAAACACGGTTCAGGAGCTGCGCGCCCTGCCGAAAGAGAAGCTGCCTGCGCTCTGTGATGAACTGCGTCAGTATCTGTTAGACAGTGTAAGCCGCTCCAGCGGCCATTTTGCGTCGGGTCTGGGCGTGGTCGAACTGACGGTCGCGCTGCATTATGTCTATAACACCCCCTTTGACCATCTGGTATGGGATGTGGGTCATCAGGCTTATCCGCATAAAATTCTGACCGGTCGCCGCGATCGCATCGGTACGATTCGTCAGAAAAATGGCGTACACCCGTTTCCATGGCGCGGCGAAAGTGAATATGACGTATTGAGCGTCGGTCACTCGTCAACCTCCATCAGTGCCGGTCTCGGCATGGCCGCGGCGGCAGAACGTGAAGGTCAGGGTCGTCGCACCGCCTGTATTATTGGCGATGGCGCAATTACCGCTGGCATGGCGTTTGAGGCGATGAACCATGCCGGTGATATTAAACCGGACATGCTGGTGATCCTCAACGACAACGAGATGTCGATCTCCGAAAACGTCGGTGCGCTGAATAACCGTCTGGCGCAAATCCTGTCGGGTAAAACCTATGCGCGACTGCGCGAAGGCAGCAAGCGAGTGCTGACCAGCCTGCCACCGATTAAAGAGCTGGTAAGACGCACCGAAGAGCATCTCAAAGGCATGGTCGTGCCGGGCACGCTCTTCGAAGAGCTGGGCTTTAATTATATCGGCCCGGTAGATGGTCACGATGTGCTGACGCTGGTCAATACGCTGAGCAACATGCGCAGCCTGAAAGGGCCGCAGTTCCTGCATATCATGACGAAGAAAGGCAAAGGCTACGCCCCTGCAGAGGAAGATCCGATTGCCTGGCACGCCGTGCCTAAATTCGATCCTGCGATTGGCGAACTGCCAAAAAGCGCGGAAGGTCTGCCAAGCTACTCTAAAATCTTCGGTAACTGGCTGTGCGAAATGGCCGCCGACGATCCGAAACTGATGGCGATTACGCCAGCAATGCGCGAAGGCTCCGGCATGGTGGCCTTCTCACGCGAATTCCCGAAACAATATTTTGATGTGGCAATCGCCGAGCAGCACGCCGTGACCTTCGCTGCCGGTATGGCGATTGGCGGCTATAAACCGATTGTTGCTATCTACTCCACCTTCCTGCAGCGCGCCTACGATCAGCTGATCCATGACGTCGCCATCCAGAAACTGCCGGTCCTGTTTGCTATCGATCGCGGTGGTATTGTTGGCGCGGATGGTCAGACTCACCAGGGCGCGTTTGATCTCGCCTATCTGCGCTGCGTGCCGGATATGGTGATCATGACCCCCAGCGATGAAAATGAGTGTCGGCAGATGCTCTACACCGGCTATCACTATCAGGATGGTCCAAGTGCAGTGCGCTATCCGCGCGGTACCGGTGTGGGTACGCCACTGGCACCGCTGCAGAGCCTGCCGCTGGGTAAAGCCGTGGTGAAACGTCAGGGTGAAAAGCTGGCGATTCTGAATTTCGGCACCCTGTTGCCGGAAGCGGCCGCCACGGCGGAAGCGCTGAATGCGACCCTGGTCGATATGCGCTTTGTGAAGCCGCTGGATGAGGCGCTGATCGCTGAGCTCGCCGCCACGCACGACTCGCTGATTACGCTGGAAGAAGGTGCCATCAAAGGCGGTGCCGGCAGTGGCGTTAATGAATTTGTTATGGCGAAACGTCTGGCTGTTCCGGTGCTGAACATCGGTCTGCCTGATGAGTTCATCCCGCAGGGTACGCAGGATGAAGTGCGTCATGACTATCTGCTGGATGCGGAGGGCATTCAGCAGCAGATCGCCCGCTGGCTGGCGCAGTAACCTCTCCTCGCTGCGCTCCCCCCTCGGGGAGCGCAACATCCTGCTATGCTAAGACCTTTGCACTTTCGCAGGAGCCTCCACCATGAAAACGATTCAACTGGGTACCACCGATCTGCAGGTGTCGCGTCTCTGTCTTGGCTGCATGACTTATGGCGAGCCGACGCGCGGCAACCATGCCTGGACGCTGCCGGAAGCGAGCAGCCGTCCGCTGATCCAGCAGGCGCTGAACGCGGGGATCAACTTTTTCGATACCGCCAACAGCTATTCAGATGGCAGCAGCGAAGAGATCCTGGGCCGGGCGCTGAAAGACTTTGCCCGCCGTGAAGAGATCGTGGTTGCCACCAAAGTCTATTTCCCGCTGACCAATCTGTCACAGGGATTGTCGCGCAAGAATATTCTGCAATCCATTGATGACAGCCTGCAGCGCCTCGGCATGGAGTATGTCGACCTGCTGCAGATTCACCGCTGGGATTATGAGACGCCGCTGGAAGAGACGCTGGAAACGCTGCATGAAGTCGTGCAGTCTGGCAAAGCACGTTATATCGGTGCCTCGTCGATGCACGCCAGTCAGTTTGCCCAGGCGTTGCAGATGCAGTCGGAACAGGGCTGGCATCGCTTTGTCAGCATGCAGGATCAGTACAACCTGATTCAGCGCGAAGAGGAGCGTGAAATGCATCCGCTCTGCCTGAAAGAGCAGATTGCCGTGCTGCCGTGGAGTCCGCTGGCACGCGGTAAGCTGACCCGCCCGTGGGGTGAAAATACCGCGCGTTCCGCCTCTGACAAAGTCATGGCGTCGCTCTATGATAATACTGAAGAGAATGATGCGGTGATTGCAGAGCGGCTGGCGCAGGTGGCGGAAGATAAAGGTGTAACGCGGGCACAGGTGGCTCTGGCCTGGCTGCTGAGCAAGCCTGCCGTCACAGCACCGATTATTGGTGCGTCGCGTGCTGAGCAGTTTGAGGATCTGGTGAAGGCAGTGGATGTCACGCTGAGTGACGAGGAAGTTGCGCTGCTGGAAGAGGTCTATCAGCCGCATCAGCCGGTAGGATTCGAATAAAATCAGAGAAAGGAGACGCCCTGCCCGGGCGTCTCCTTCTGTCGCTGTATGAGGAGCCCCGGCAGTTAACCCGCCAGCCAGACCCCAAAGCCATACAGCATGGCAGCGGAAATCACGCCAGCAATAATGTCATCCACCATAATGCCCATGCCGCCATGCACATTGCGATCAAACCAGCGAATCGGCCACGGCTTCCACATATCAAGAATACGGAACAGCACAAAGCCACCCAGAACCCACTGCCAGCTGTTAACCGGAATCGCCATCAGCGTAATCCACATGCCGATAAACTCATCCCAGACAATGCTGCCGTGATCGTGTACGCCCATATCTTTGGCAGTGCGATGGCAGAGATAGACGCCAACGCAGATACCGACCAGCACCACCAGCGAATAGAGATCCTGCGGCAGATAGGTCATCAGCCACCAGAACGGAATCGCCGCCAGCGATCCCATGGTGCCAGGCACGACCGGGCTTAATCCGCTGCCGAAACCGGTCGCCAGCAGATGCCAGGGATTGCTCATCCGCAGGCGACTCTTCGCCACGTCGTTATTTAGCATCAAAGTGATCAAACCCTTTATGACGGAATGTGGCGGGCTTGCCATTATCCAGCAGCGTTAAGCCTTCCGACTCCGGTGCCATCTGTCCGATGCAGGTATAGGGCACGCCCAGGTGACCCAGCGCCACATCCAGCGCACCGCGATTGACCTCGGGCACCGTGAAGCAGAGTTCGTAATCTTCTCCGCCACTCAGCGCCCAGCGCAGGACCTGCTCAGGGTCGAAATGATCGCGCAGCGCAGCCGAAAGGGGCAACGCATCCAGATTAAGCCGTGCGCCACAGCCGCTGGCTTTCAGCACGTGGCCGAGATCGGAAATCAGGCCGTCGGAAAGATCCACCGCTGAGGAGGCCAGCGAACGCAGCGCCTGGCCCTGCAGAATGCGCGGCATAGGACGCAGATGACGTTTAATCAGCGCTTCATGCACCGCCGGATCGCTGATGCGGCAGTGATGCTGCAGCAGCGCCAGGCCCGCCGCGCTGTCACCCAGCGTACCGGTCACGTAAATCCAGTCACCCGGCTTCGCGCCTGAACGTTTCAGGGCGCGGCCCTGCGGCACCAGACCGTGAATCGCCAGCGTCAGGCTCAGCGGGCCACGGGTGGTATCGCCGCCCACCAGCTGCATGTCGTAATATTCCAGCAGTTCAAACAGGCTTTCGCTGAAGGCAGAGAGCCAGCTCTCATCGACCTGCGGCAGCGTTAAGGCCAGCGTCAGCCATGCGGGATCGGCGCCCATGGCAGCAAGGTCGCTGAGATTCACAGCCAGGGCTTTGTAACCCAGATCGGCAGGATGGATATCCCGTAAGAAGTGCACACCCGCGACCAGGGTATCGGTGCTGATCGCCAGCGTCTGTTTTTCCGGCACGCTAAGTAACGCACAATCGTCACCGATGCCGAGTTCGACATCACGGCGGCTGCGTGTTCTGCGGTTGAAGTAGCGTGCGATGAGTTCAAATTCACCACAAGACATAATTGCGTTCCGCTTAACCCTTCATGAAAAAAGGCCGGCAAGCCGGCCTTTTTGTTTATTTGCGATTGGGTCGAATTTGTGGACCGGCTTTATCGAGCACGCCGTTAACAAATTTATGACTGTCTTCGGCACCGAAGACTTTCGCCAGCTCAATCCCTTCGTTGATGGCCACTTTATAAGGCACATCATTACGTTTGCTCAGCTCATACAGCGAGATGCGCAGGATAGCTTTTTCCACCTGGCCCAGCTCTTCGAGCTGACGCGACAGATAGGGCTTCATCAGTCCATCCAGATACGCACTGTTGGTCGCCACACCGGACAGCAGTTCGCGGAAGTAGGTAATGTCGACGTCTTTGACGTCCTGTTCCGCCAGAAACTGGTATTCCACATCGGCAATGTCGTTATTCGACAACTGCCAGGAGTAAAGCGCCTGAACAGCGCACTCACGGGCGCGACGACGAGCAGCAGGTTTCACAAAATTCCCCTTACAAAAATCAGGCTTTAATGGCTTTCAATACGTTGATCATTTCGAGCGCAGTCAGAGCCGCTTCAGCACCTTTGTTACCCGCTTTGGTGCCGGCACGCTCAATGGCCTGCTCGATGCTTTCAGTGGTCAGCACGCCAAACGCGACAGGAATCTCGCTGTTCATGGCAACGCTGGCGATACCGGAGCTGGCTTCACCCGCCACATATTCGAAGTGCGCAGTGCCACCCCGAATAACCGTACCGAGTGCGATAATCGCATCATATTTGCCGGTGTTGGCCAGCGCACGTGCTGCCAGAGGCAGTTCGTATGCACCAGGCACCCAGACTACGGTGATATTGTCATCTTTGACCTGGCCGATACGTTTCAGGGCATCAACTGCGCCATCCAGCAGGCTGTCATTAATGAAGTTGTTAAAACGCGCGATAACGATGGCAACATTGGCCTCAGGCGTTGCAACAGCAGCTTCGATAACTTTCATACTTATCCTTTCAGGGGTTTGGTTGGCCCCGCGCAGGGGGGCGGATTCTATCATACTCTTGGGCGGCGTGCTCTCGCTTTTCCGACCGTGTTATTGTGGTGTCAGGGTCAGGCGTAAATCGTCACCGACCTGGCGGACATCACTGAAACGAAAGGCAGGTGCGTCAGCCAGCTGGCTCAGCCCCGGCAGCTGACACAGCCCGCGTCCTTCATGACCTAATAGCTTAGGCGCCAGATAAACAATCAGTTCATCGACCAGTCCGGCCTGCAACAGGGCACCGGCCAGCGTGGCGCCCGCTTCAACCCAGACGCTGTTAATCTGTCGCTGTCCCAGCAGCATCATCATCGCCACCAGGTCCAGCTGCTGTTCGCGCAGCGGAACTGCGATTTGCGTTACGTCAGCGGGCCAGCTCTGCTGATCGGGCTGATGACGCATCAGCCAGGTTTCGCCTGGCTGCTCAATGAGCCGATGCTGCGGCGTCACGCGATTCTGGCTGTCGATAATCACCCGCACCGGCTGACGCAGTTGCTGTTCATCAAGCAGTGCCTGGCTCTCCGCATTGAGTTCAGACCAGCGTACCGTCAGGGAAGGATCGTCCGCCAGCACCGTGGCGCTGCTGCTGAGAATGGCGGCGCTCTGCGCACGCAGGCGCTGCACATCACGACGGGCTGCCGGCGAGGTTATCCACTGACTTTCGCCGCTGGCCATTGCCGTTCTGCCATCCAGTGACGCACCCAGCTTGAGCTGGATCCAGGGGAAGCCAGTGCGCATGCGTTTGAGGAAACCGCGATTCAGCGCCTCCGCTTCCGGCATCATCAGACCGTGGCTGACTTCAATGCCCGCCTGATGCAGACGGTGCAGTCCGCGACCCGCCACCTGCGGATTCGGATCCTGCATGGCGGCCACGACACGGGTAACGCCAGCGGCGATCAGCGCATCACAGCAGGGTGGCGTACGGCCATGATGGCTGCAGGGCTCCAGCGTGACATAGGCGGTTGCGCCACGCGCTTTCTCGCCCGCCATGCGCAGCGCGTGGACTTCAGCATGCGGCTCACCGGCGCGCTGATGCCAGCCCTCACCGACCACCTCGCCATCGCGCACAATCACGCAGCCCACATTGGGGTTCGGCATCGTCGTAAAGCGGCCGCGTCGCGCCAGTTCCAGCGCACGCGCCATGTAAAGTTCATCCATGGTTTAATCCTGTAACCGGGCGATCTCTTCGCCAAAATCACGAATGTCTTCAAAGCTGCGGTAAACCGAGGCAAAGCGGATGTAGGCGACTTTATCGAGCTTCTTCAGCTCATCCATCACCAGATTGCCAATCAGCTTACTGGGGATCTCACGTTCACCGGTGGCACGCAGCTGGGTTTTAATATGGTTTACGGCGCTTTCAACCGCATCGGCACTGACCGGGCGCTTCTCAAGCGCTTTCATCATCCCGCTGGCCATTTTGTCTTCATTAAAGGGTTCGCGCACGTCATTGCTTTTCACCACGCGTGGCATCACCAGTTCCGCCACCTCGAAGGTGGTAAAACGCTCATGACACATCAGACACTGGCGGCGGCGGCGCACCGAAGAGCCTTCACTAACCAGACGAGAATCAATCACTTTGGTGTCCACAGCGGAGCAGAATGGGCAATGCATGACGTTTCCTGACGCGAGAGAGATGGGCCAGACAGTGTAGCGCGAACTGCGAATCAACAAAATCTCTTCCGTGCCTTTCCTGTGCCACCACGCACAGCATAAATGATGTTAAATATCAGCGACGGCAAAAGGGTCTACGCTTATAGAGCCGAAAGACGGCGTAGTTCCACTAACACACTGGAGGTTGTATGGGTCTGTTTAATTTTGTGAAAGAAGCCGGTGAAAAATTATGGGATGCCGTAAATGGCGGCGATGACCAGAATAAAAAGCTGCAGGATCACATCAACAAGCTCGGTTTACCCGACAGCGACAAAGTGGATGTGAAGGTCAATGGCGATACCGTGACCGTGACGGGCGATGGCCTTTCCCAGGAGCTGAAAGAGAAGATTCTGATCGCAGCCGGTAACGTTGCAGGCATCACCAAAGTGGAAGATAAGGTGACCGTGACAGACAGCGCGGCCGAGTCAGAACTTTACACCGTGAAAAAAGGCGACACGCTGAGCGCAATTTCCAAACAGGTTTATGGAAATGCCAACGAATACAACAAGATTTTCGAAGCGAATAAGCCAATGCTCTCTCATCCTGATAAGATCTATCCTGGCCAGGTTTTACGTATTCCAAAATAACGGACAAGGATAACTTATGAGCAGGATGGTTTGGGTTCCGATGGCGCTCTCTCTGGTGACGCTGAGCGGTTGCAGCAGTAGCGCCAGCAACCCGCAGGTCAGAGAGTTGCATCAGGAAGTGAGTCAGCTTACTCAGCAGATGCAGCACCTGACCACGCAGGCGAGCGCGCTGGAGATTCAGGGGCAGCTAAACAGCCATTCGCAGCAAGGCGCCTGGCTGATCCCGCAGGCGAACACGCCGGTGGCGCTGCAAACCCAGCTCGGCACGCTGCGACTGACGCTCTCACCTGTCACCGCTGAAGCCAGCGGCTCGCGGACAACCCTGACGGTACGGTCAATGGACGATCGCCCCTTGCCCGCCCTGCACGCTACGGTGAACTGGGGCGAACTCGATCCGGCAACCGGTAAACCACTGAGTAACGGCAGTCTGAGTCAGACGATAGCGGTGCCTGCCTCGCTGTTGCCCCAGCATTCGGTGAGCATACCGCTGCGACTCAGCGGTCTTGCACCGGATCAATCAGGTTATGTCCGCGTGCATAACGTCACCGGCGACGCACCTGCCCAGACCTCCCCTGCTGCACCCTGATCACAGGTGCAATAAAAACGGGCAGCCACATGGCTGCCCGTTTTTATTTCTCTGCGGCGATTAAGGCAGGATAGAAGGCTGATCGGCGCCCTCTTTCTCGACTTTCTGCACCAGCATATGTTCACGCTTCATGCCCAGCTTCAGCGCCAGCGCCGAAGAGACATAAATCGATGAAATCGTACCAATCGTCACACCAATCAGCATGGTCAGTGAGAAGCCTTTCAGCAGCGCACCACCAAACACGAAGAGGATGAGGATCATCGCCAGCGTGGTCAGCGAGGTAATCAGCGTACGGCTTAACGTCTGGGTCAGTGACACGTTAGTAATATCGTAAGAGCTGCCGCGACGGATCTTGCGGAAGTTTTCACGAATACGGTCCGATACCACGATTTTATCGTTAAGCGAGTAGCCAATCACCGACATCAGTGAGGCAACAATCGTCAGGTCGATTTCAATGCGGAACAGCGCCAGCAGGCCGCAGGTGATGATCACGTCATGCGCCAGCGCCAGCACGGTACCCAGCGCCAGACGCCACTCAAAGCGAAAACCGATGTAGATCAGAATCGCAATCAGCGCGGACAACAGCGCCATCGCACCCGCCTGCGCCAGGTCGCTGCCCACACTCGGCCCCACGAACTCAATACGCTTAACGGTAGCATTCTGCTGGGTGGTCTGGTTAATCACCGACACCACTTTATTGCCTAACTCGGTGCCCGCCGGGCCGGTAACCGGTGCCATACGCACCATGACGTCACGGCTGCTGCCAAAGTTCTGCACCAGCGGCTCGTCAAAGCCCGCTTTCACCAGATCGCCACGCAGGACTTCAAGATCGGCCGGTTTTTCCAGCGCGATCTCAATCACCGTACCACCGGTGAAATCGAGGCCCCAGTTAAAACCACGCACACCCACGATAGCAATCGCGGCGAGAATCAGCAGTCCCGAAATGATGAAGGCCAGCTTATCCCAGCGCATAAAGTCGACGACTTTACGCCCGTGGTTCAACTGCTCAATGTTATATTCCTGTGCCACAACGCACTCCTCAGATAGACAGCTTGTTGATGCGTTTGCCACCGTAAACCAGGTTAACAATGGCACGGGTACCGACAATCGCGGTGAACATTGAGGTTGCGATACCAATTGCGGTGGTAATAGCAAAGCCTTTGATCGAACCGGTGCCGACTGCATAAAGAATGATAACTTTGATCAGGGTGGTCACGTTCGCATCGACAATACTGGAGAAGGCGCCTTTATAGCCCTCATGAATTGCCTGCTGAACCGAGCGCCCGTTACGCAGCTCTTCTTTAATACGTTCGTTAATCAGCACGTTGGCATCCACCGCCACCGCCAGCGTTAACACGATACCGGCAATACCCGGCATGGTCAGGGTCGCACCCGGCAACAGCGACATAATGCCGACAATCAGCACCAGGTTAACCAGCAGCGCGCTGGTCGCTATCAGACCAAACTTCTTGTAAAACACCACCATAAACAGGATCGACGCAAGCAGACCCCACAGGCAGGCTTCCAGACCCTGAGTAATATTCTGCTGACCCATGGTCGGCCCGATAGTACGCTCTTCCACAATCTGGATAGGCGCAATCAACGCACCGGCACGTAGCAGCAGCGAGAGCTGACGCGCTTCGTTCGGGTTGTTGATACCGGTGATGCGGAAGCTGTTCCCCAGACGAGACTGGATATTAGCGACGTTAATCACCTCTTCCTGTTTCACCAGAATTGAACGACCATTGGCATCTTTTTTACCGCTGTCTTTGTACTCCACAAACAGGGTCGCCATCGGCTTGCCGATGTTGTCCTTGGTGAAGTTCGACATGATGTTACCGCCTGCGCCATCCAGTGAAATGTTCACCTGTGGCTGGTTGTACTCATCCATGCTGGAAGTCGAGTCGGTGATATGGTCACCGGTCAGGATCACCCGCTTGTAGAGCACCACCGGCTGGCCATCACGCATGTCTTTAACTTCAGAGTCACCCGGTACACGACCACTGGCCGCTGCGGTTGGATCCACGCTGGTGTTTACCAGACGGAATTCCAGCGTCGCCGTTGCACCCAGAATCTCTTTAGCGCGTGCCGTATCCTGAATACCCGGCAACTCAACTACGATGCGATCGGAACCCTGACGCTGTACCAGCGGTTCGGCCACGCCCAGCTGGTTCACACGGTTACGCAGAATAGTAATGTTCTGCTGAACCGCATATTCACGCGCTTCGCTGAGACGAGCATCGCTCATGGTGGCACGCAGGGCATCGCTGCCGCTGCTGTTGATCACCAGATCCTGATGACGCGAGGTCAGCCAGGAGATCGCCGCATCGCGGCTGGCTGCGTCACGGAAACGAATTTCCACGCCGTAGTTCGCGATTTTGTTGACGGTGGTGTAAGGGATACTTTTGGTGCGCAGGTCGCTACGCAGCGAGTCAGCATTCTGCTCCTGCAGTTTGCCGAGTGCGGTGTCCATGTCCACTTCCATCAGGAAGTGCACACCACCACGCAGATCGAGACCGAGTTTCATCGGTTCTGCTGACAGCATCGACAGCCAGCGAGGCGTGGCTGGCGCGAGGTTTAGCGCAACAACGTAGTTTTCACCCAGCGCCTTCATGATCGCTTCACGGGCGCGTAACTGCACATCCGTATTATTGAAGCGCGCGGTAATCGCACCATTTTCCAGCGCAACAGATTTGCTCTGGATATTGTCTTGTTTTAATGCGGACTGAATTTGATCCAACGTCTGCTCACTGGCGGCGCTTCCGCGCGCACCAGTGATTTGAACGGCCGGATCCTCACCATACAGGTTGGGAAGCGCATAGAGCAGGCCGACGAGAATCACGACGACCAGCATCACGTACTTCCACAAAGGATAACGATTTAACACGGCAGTTCCCTTAGGGAAGAAAGAATTACAGCGCCTTGATAGTGCCTTTAGGCAGCACGGCGGCGACGAAATCACGTTTAATGACGACTTCATTGGTGTCATTCAGCGCGATAGCTACGTAGCCCGTGTCAGAGACTTTTGTTACGCGGCCTACAAGGCCACCGCTGGTCAGCACTTCATCACCCTTAGAGATAGAATCCATCAGCTTCTTGTGCTCTTTCGCACGTTTCTGCTGCGGACGCAGGATCATGAAATAGAAAATCAGACCAAACACCACCAGCATGATCACCAGAGAATACGGACTTCCCTGAGACGGTGCGCCTGCTGCGGCCACGGCGTCAGAAATGAAAAAGCTCATTAAATTTCCCTCATTGATGAATTATCAGACGTTAAAGGCGGAACTTCTTTGCCCGTCCGTTGGTAGAACTCGTTTACAAAGCGCTCTAATTTACCCTCTTCGATGGCCTGGCGTAAACCTGCCATCAGGCGCTGGTAATAGCGCAAATTGTGGATAGTGTTCAGACGCGCGCCCAGTATTTCGTTACAACGGTCGAGATGATACAAGTAGGCGCGGCTATAATTGCGACAGGTGTAACAATCACACTCCGCATCCAGTGGCGCAGTGTCATCTTTGTATCTGGCGTTGCGGATTTTCACCACACCCTCAGTCACAAACAGATGACCATTTCGGGCATTACGGGTCGGCATCACGCAGTCAAACATATCGACGCCGCGACGGACGCCCTCAACCAGATCTTCTGGCTTGCCGACACCCATCAGATAACGCGGTTTATCCTGCGGAAGCTGCGGACAGACGTGCTCAAGAATACGGTGCATGTCCTGCTTAGGCTCACCCACCGCCAGGCCGCCCACAGCGTACCCATCAAAGCCAATCTCTACCAGACCTTTCACCGAGACATCTCGTAAATCTTCGTAAACCGAGCCCTGAATAATGCCAAATAGCGCATTTTTATTGCCCAGGCTGTCAAAACGGTCACGACTGCGTTGCGCCCAGCGCAGCGACATCTCCATCGAGCGTTTGGCGTAGTCCCAGTCCGCCGGATAGGGCGTACATTCATCGAAAATCATTACGATGTCGGAACCGAGGTCGTACTGAATCTCCATCGATTTTTCCGGATCGAGGAAGATCGGGTCGCCGTTGATCGGGTTACGGAAATGCACGCCCGCTTCGGTGATTTTACGGATGTCACCCAGGCTGAAGACCTGGAAGCCGCCGGAGTCGGTCAGGATCGGCCCTTTCCACTGCATAAAGTCATGCAGATCGCCATGCAGTTTCATGATCTCCTGACCCGGACGCAGCCAGAGATGGAAGGTATTGCCCAGAATGATCTGCGCGCCGGTCTCCTGCACTTCTTCCGGCGTCATGCCTTTAACGGTGCCATAGGTGCCAACGGGCATAAATGCAGGGGTTTCCACCACACCGCGATCAAAAATCAGACGGCCACGGCGTGCGCGCCCGTCTGTGGTATCAAGTTCAAATTTCACAAAGCCTCCATCGGAGAAACAGTCCGATGCAGATAACCTTCAGTCGCTCTCAGTCGATTCCGGCTATCGGTTAATAAATCAGTCGCCCACTTTTTCCAGCGGCGCCTGCGGATTTTTGCTGATAAACATCGCGTCACCATAACTGAAGAAACGATATTGCTCAGCCACGGCTGCGCGGTACGCGGCCATGGTGTGCTGATAACCGGCAAACGCCGAGACCAGCATAATCAGAGTCGATTCGGGCAGATGGAAGTTGGTGATCAGCGCATCAATCACCTGATACTCATAGCCCGGATAGATAAAAATCTGGGTATCGTCGAAGAACGGCGCAATCAGGGCATCCTGACTCGCTTTAGCGGCGCTCTCCAGCGAACGGACAGAGGTAGTGCCGACAGCGACTACTTTATTGCCGCGTGCTTTACAGGCCAGCACCGCATCAACAACCTCCTGCGGCACTTCGGCATATTCAGCATGCATGTGATGCTCTTCGATGGTGTCGACGCGCACCGGCTGGAAGGTTCCCGCACCGACATGCAGCGTCACAAACGCCATCTCAATGCCCTTCTCTTTCAGCGCCTGCAGCAGCGGTTCATCAAAATGCAGACCGGCTGTCGGTGCCGCAACGGCACCCGGACGGGCGCTGTAAACCGTCTGATACAACTCGCGATCCGCCTCTTCATCCGGACGGTCGATATAAGGCGGCAGAGGCATATGGCCGACGCTGTTGAGGATGTCGAGCACCGCGCGCTCATCATCAAACACAATCTCAAACAGCGCATCGTGACGCGCCACCATCGTCGCTTTCACGCTCTCATCTTCGCCCAGCAGCAGTTCTGCTCCCGGCTTCGGCGCTTTCGAGGCGCGCACATGGGCCAGCACACGCTTGTCGTCAAGCATCCGCTCCACCAGCATCTCGATTTTGCCGCCACTGGCTTTGCGGCCAAAGACGCGCGCCGGAATCACACGGGTGTTGTTGAACACCAGCAGATCGCCCGGATTCAGCTTATCCAGCACGTCGGTGAACACACCGTGCGACAGCGTCCCGCTGGGACCCTCGAGCGACAGCAGACGACAGCCGCTGCGCTGCGCCTGGGGATAGTGAGCAATCAGGGATTCGGGCAGTTCAAAAGCAAAATCGGCGACACGCATGAAAGAGTTCTTTCTCAGGCAAAAACAGGCGGCACAGTTTAGCGGAAAATCGACCAATTCTGAACAACTGGCTGCGCAAAGGCAGTTCAGCCTATAATGCGGCATGAACTTTCTTGCTCATCTCCATCTGGCCAAGCTGGCCGACAGCTCCTTACTCGGCAATTTAATGGCCGATTTTGTGCGTGGCAACCCGCACCAGCACTGGTCTGCGCCCGTCGCGGACGGCATTCTGATGCACCGTCGTCTGGATGTGATGACCGATGCGTTGCCGGAAGTGCGCAGCGCCCGTCAGCTGTTCCGTGCTGAAACCTATCGCGTGGCACCCATTACGCTGGACGTCATCTGGGACCATTTTCTGGCCCGGCACTGGCAGCACTTCACGCCTGGCCAGACGCTGGTGCACTTTTCTGCCGCCGCCGAGCGCGAAATCATGCCGCAACTGGCAGATACCCCCATCGAGTTTCAGGAACTCAACGCGGTGATGTGGCGCGAGCGCTGGTTTGAGCATTATGCCCAGCCCGCGCGGCTGGAGCGGGTGCTGCACGGCATGGCCAGCCGCCGTCCACGCCTGGCAGCCCTGCGCGACTCTTTCCACGATTTCACGCAACACTATGATCAGCTGGAAGCGCTGTTTTTTGTTTTTTATCCGCGTTTAATGGCGCTGGCGACCAGCAGAACCCTGTAAAACCCGATCCTCTGCTGCGGGGCTGGCGGACGCCAGCTTTCGTCCGCAGGGAAAGCGCCTCACCCGGCCCTGCACCATCTTGCCATTGCTGCCTATCTGCGGCTTAATGAAGCCTTTCTTAACAATAGTTAAGTAAATATCACAGCCAGACCGCCTGTTCAGGCGTGCCTTCCGTTCGTTTTGACCAAAAGACATAAGAGGAAAAGATGTCATCCGCTTCGCATTCTGAAATTGACGCGCGTTACCGTTACGCCTGCGACATCGCCCGTGCGGCGGCCAGCCGGGCTTATTCGTGGTATCAGCAGCGTCAGACACTGGTGGTGGAACACAAAAGGGATTTGCAGGACGTGGTCAGCGAGGCTGATCGTAACGTTGAGGCATTGATTAAGACATTAATCGCTGAGCGCTTTCCTGACGATGCTGTCTATGGCGAAGAGAGCGGCGGTGAAGTTCAGGGCGCGCCCTTTATCTGGGTGGTCGATCCCATCGATGGCACCGCCTGCTTCGTCAACGGCCTGCCTAACTGGTGCGTCTCGCTGGCGGTGGTCTGTGACGGCGAACCGGTAATCGGCGTGGTCTGCGATCCCAATCATCAGGAGCTGTTTCACGCACGAGCAGGTCAGGGTGCGTGGGTTAATGAGAGCCGTCTCCAGGTTCATGGCGCGACGCATCTCAACGAAGGTTTGCTCGGCATCAGCAACTCCAGTCGCACCCCTGCCGAAAGCGTCTCGCGCCTGATTAGCGGTTTAACTGAACAGGGCGGCATGTTTATTCGTATCGGTTCTGGCGCGCTGACCAGCGCCTGGGCGGCCGCCGGGCGACTGATTGGCTACTATGAAGCGCATATGCATCCCTGGGATAGTCTGCCGGGCATCGTCCTGATGCGCGAAGCGGGCGGCGTTACTAATGATTATCTGCGCAACGAAGGACTCAAAAACGGCAACCCGGTGTTGCTGGCCAATGCGACCCTTTATCCAAAAATTAAAGCGCTGACCGGTAATCGCGCACTGGAGGAGTAAATGAGGCTGCCAGGCCTGTACCGCTGCGCGCTGATCCTCTGTTCTCTCTGGCTGTTAAGTCCGGCGTCACAGGCGGCGGATTACCAGCTGGAGAAGGTGGTCGAACTGAGCCGTCACGGTGTGCGTCCGCCCACTCCCGGCAATCGTAAAGAGATTGAAGCCGCCAGCCAGCAACCCTGGACGCAGTGGACCACCGCCGATGGCGAGCTGACCGGTCATGGCTACAGCGCGGTGGTCAATAAAGGACGCTGGGAAGGCGAGCACTATCGCCAGCTCGGCCTGCTGGGCGCGGGCTGTCCTGATGCGGCTCAGGTCTACGTGCGCGCCAGTCCGCTGCAGCGCACCCGCGCGACGGCTGCGGCGCTGACTGACGGGGCCTTTCCCGGCTGTGGCGTGCCGGTGCATCACGTAGCGGGCGATGTCGATCCGCTGTTCCAGAGTGAAAAGCTGACGGTCACCCAGAGCGATCCCGCTCAGGAGCTGGCCGCGAAACAGCAGAAAGCGGGCGATCTGGCGCGGCTGCAACAGCAGATGCAACCTGCCATTCGGCAACTGAAAGCCGCCGTCTGCCCGGCAGCAACAAAGTGCCCCTTATTCGATGCGCCCTGGTCGTTCCGGCAAACCCGCAACGGCAACACATACGTTTACGGGCTGAGTGTGATGGCGAGCATGGTGGAGACGCTGCGACTGGGCTACAGCGAAAACCTGCCGTGGGAACAGCTCGCATGGGGGCACATCACGTCGGCCGCGCAGATCACCACGCTGCTGCCGCTGCTGACCGCAAACTACGATCTCAGCAACGACGTGCTCTATCAGGCACAGCGCCGTGGCTCGATATTGCTCAACGCCCTGCTGGAGGCGATCGCTTCCAATAGCGCGCCGGGCCGCTGGCTGATTCTGGTGGCACATGACACCAATATTGCGATGGTGCGCACCCTGATGGGCTTTAGCTGGCAGTTGCCAGGCTATTCACGCGGCAACATTCCACCGGGCAGTAGTCTGGTGCTGGAGCGCTGGCGCGACACCCGCAGCGGCGAACGTTTTTTGCGGCTCTATTTCCAGGCGCAGAGTCTGGATGGGATTCGTCAGTTACAACCGATTGATGATAAACATCCATTATTACGTCAGGAGTGGCATCAGCCTGACTGCAGAATCACCGATGTCGGCGTGCTCTGCCCTTATCAATCCACGCTGACTCAGCTACGGAAAAAGCTGGATAACAGCGCTGTGCTGCCGGTTTCGGTTATATTGCCCTGAGTCCCTGGCTAATGAAATTCAGGCCGCAGCAGCCATGCGGCCTGAATAATGTTAACCGCTGTTAATTAACGCCATTCCGACCTTTTCTTATTTAAATCGCCTGACTATCAGCGCTACTCGTTTTGTTTTACGATAGACCCGTCAATCATCCCTTTATTAACTATTTTCCTGTAATTCTTGAGTATTTCGGCGACTGGTTTCGCCGTTTTTTATTTCTTACACGCCCCGCTACTGCTGCCCGCCAGCGCCTGTGTGACTGCACGCTCACTCCTCTGAAGCTCCCTTATCGCCCCTGTCCGGTTATCACTATCGGCCACATTCACTGCCAATTAAAATAATTATTTGCTGATGCATGAGGGGAAATAAACCGGGGCATAATCTTATTTCTCAGGCAGGCGTTTTGCTCCTGATAACAGGATTCCATATTGTGGATTGGGTCACATAAATAATCGGATGAGCAGGAATATAGAAACGCGGGAAATAGCGTGTTCTGCTCCCCCACGAATGAGAGAGCAGAACAGGAGATTAGCGGACTTTACGAACCAGCTTATAGCCCAGCAGCAGCACCACTATCCACACCATACCGACATAGAGGGAAATGCGGGTATCGGGGAAATAACCAATCAGACCGATAATAAAGCAGAGGAAGGCTACGCCGAGGCCAGCAGTCCAGCTGCCGCCTGGCAGCGCAAACTGCAGCTTACTGGCGGCCTCTTTACCAATTTTGCGACGGAACGCGATCTGCGACAGCAAAATCATGATCCAGACCCACACCGTTGCAAAGGTCGCCAGCGAGGCGATGACCAGGAAGACTTTTTCCGGCATCAGGTAGTTGAGATAAACCGCAATCAGCATGGCGAACATCATCACCACCACCGTCACCCACGGAATCCCGCGCGAAGAGACCTTCATAAAGACCTTCGGCGCATGTCCCTGCTGCGCCATCCCGTGCAGCATGCGGCCCACGCCAAACACATCGCTGTTAATCGCCGAGAGTGACGCGGTCAGCACCACGAAATTGAGGATAGAGGCGGCCGCCGCAATGCCCAGATGCTGGAAGGTCAGCACAAACGGGCTGCCCGAGGTGCCTACCTGATTCCACGGGTAGATCGACATAATCACAAACAGCGTGCCGACGTAGAACACCAGAATGCGCCACGGCACCGAGTTGATGGCGCGCGGAATCGACTTCTCCGGATCTTTCGCTTCACCGGCGGTAATACCGATGATTTCGATACCGCCATAGGCAAACATCACCATCTGCAGCGACAGCAGCATACCGACCACGCCGTGCGCAAAGAAGCCGCCGTTAGTCCACAGATTGTGGATGCCGGTCGGCTGGCCGCCGTTGCCGAGCCCCCAGATGATCATGCCGAAACCAGCCAGAATCATCACGATAATGGTGGCGACTTTGAAGAAGGAGAACCAGAACTCCACTTCGCCGAACACCTTCACGCTCATCAGATTGACGGCACCGATGATCAGCACCACGCTCAGCACCCAAATCCAGTGCGGCACCTCAGGGAACCAGACGCCCATATAGATGCCGAACGCGGTGACATCCGCAATCGCCACGATCAGGATTTCAAAACAGTACGTCCAGCCGGTGATGTAGCCGGCCATCGGCCCAAGATAGTCCTGCGCATAGCGTGAGAAGGAGCTGGCCTGAGGATTATTAACGGACATCTCACCCAGCGCGCGCATGATGATGTAAGCCACTGCCCCGCCGATGATATAGGCGAGCAGCACGCTCGGTCCGGCCATTTTTATCGCGTCAGCGGAACCGTAGAACAGCCCGGTGCCAATCGCCGATCCCAGCGCCATAAAGCGGATGTGGCGCGTGCTCAGTCCGCGTTTGAGCTTGTTGGTTTCTTGCATAACAACCTGTACCTGTGAAATGAAAAAACCACGGGCAGGCCCGTGGTTAAAGAAAAATCAGTGCTCTCTGCTACGAGTGAACGGTCACCTGTTCCGGCCCTTTCACCCGATCAACAACAGCGGCAATCAGCAGCATCACCAGCGACGGCGGCAACCAGGCGAGACCCTGGTCGGCCAGCGGCAGATGCTGACTGAAAGCGGGCAGCAAATCTTTAAACCCGGTGGTTTTAATCGCATCAACAATACCAAACAGCAGGCTTACCAGCATCGCAGGCGCGATAATCCGGCTGCTCTTATTCCACCAGTTGAGGGTGAAACTCAGCACCACCAGCACGATACAGGGCGGATAAATCGCCGTCAGTACCGGGATGGAGATCTGAATCAGGTGGCTCAGGCCGAGATTCGACACCACCATGGAGAACAGACCCAGAATAAACACCAGCGTTTTATACGATAACGGCAGGTATTGCGCAAAAAATTCCGCACAGGCACAGGTCAGGCCTACGGCAGTCACCATACAGGCGACGAAGATCAGCGCGGCAAGGAAGAAGCTGCCCATGTTGCCAAAGGTATGCTGAACATACGCGTGCAGAATCGCTGCGCCGTTAGCGTTTTGATCCACCAGCGCACCGCTGCCCGCGCCCAGCTTAAACAGGCAGAGGTAGACCAGCGTCAGGCCCAGACCGGCGATTAACCCTGCCAGCACGGTGTAACGGGTCAGCAGCGCGGCATTATCGACGCCACGCGAACGGGCGGCGTTGACAATTACGATGCCAAATACCAGCGCGCCCAGCGTATCCATGGTCAGATAGCCATTGACGAAACCGCTGGAGAAGGCCGCACGCTGATAATCAGCGGTAGCCGGAACCGTGCCGCCGGCGGGCCACACCAGGGCAGCAACGCCCAGCACGGTCAGCGCAATAATTTTTAATGGCGCAAGGAAGTGCCCTACCGTGTCGAGTAGCTTGCCGGGATAGAGCGACACGCCAATCACCAGCGTGAAGTAAATCAGGCTATAGATAAACAGCGGCAGCGCGCCATCACCGGTCAGCGGGGCAATACCCATCTCAAACGAGACCGTGGCCGTACGCGGTGTGGCAAACAGCGGCCCGACAGCCAGATAGCAAACGGTGGCCAGCACGATGCCAGCGACCTTGCCAATCGGGGTGCTGAGCGCATCCACGCCGCCGCCGACGCGGGCCAGCGCGATCACGGTCATCACGGGCAGACCGACTGCGGTAATCAGAAAACCAATCGCGGCAGTCCAGACGTGTTCGCCAGACTGAATACCGACCATGGGCGGGAAAATGATGTTGCCCGCGCCAACAAACAGGGCGAATGTCATAAAGCCCAGCGCGAGAATGTCCTTCGAAGTTAAACGATGTGTCATACGGCCTGTCACTGATGTTGCGGTGGAAGTTGGGTTAGTGTTGTCCCCTCGCTGCGTGTAAACCGCGACCAGGCTGACAATGTCAGCGCATTATGCTCGTCGCAGGGTAAAGCACAGGTGATTTGAGCTGCTTTTATTCTGTTCACAGAGGGATGGATCGACAACGGCGCTAAGTAAAACGTTTATAGCGGTGAAAGGCAATACGGGATCGGAAAACCAGAAGGTTATGCCGCCATTTTTTCAAAAGGCAGTGGATAGCGTTAATTTTTGCAGCAGGCACACAAGATGATGTGCCTAAATAATAGACAGAGCGTGAGAAATCCCCGCATAAACGGGCCTGAAGATACACAAAAGGCGCGTTTTACGCGCCTGTCTGCACAACGTTACAGCACTACCAGACCTGATTCGCGATATCGACCACTAAGCGAATCTTCTGCCACTGCTGCGCCTCGGTCAGGCTGTTGCCCTCTTCGGTTGAGGCAAAACCACACTGCGGACTGAGGCAGATCTGATCCAGACTGACATACTGCGCCGCCTCTTCAAGCCGGGTTTTTACCTGCACCGGATCCTCCAGCTCTCCTATTTTGGTCGTAATCAGACCCAGCACTACCTGCTGATGGCCCGGCCTGATATAACGCAGTGGCTCAAAGCCGCCGGAACGGGCGTTGTCATACTCCAGGAAGAAGGCATCCACGTTGACGCTGCCGAACAGGATTTCTGCGACCGGCCCATAGCCGCCTTCAGAGATCCAGGTTGAACGGAAGTTGCCGCGACAGACATGCAGACCCACGGTCAGATCGGCAGGTTTACCTTCCAGCGCTTTATTCAACACCTGAGCATAAGTCTGTGCCAGCTGGTCAGGATCGTCGCCACGCGCCCGGATATCGCGCTTCTGATCTTCAGAACAGAGGTAAGCCCAGACGGTATCATCCAGTTGCAGATAGCGGCAGCCCGCGTCATAAAACGCCTGAATAGCTGCTTTGTAGGTCTGCGCCAGATCGTCGAAGTAGTCTGCCAGATCGGGATAGACTTCCGCGTCGATCACCTTGCGGCCACCACGGAAGTGCAGCACGCTGGGGCTGGGAATGGTCATCTTCGGCACCGCATCACCGGCAATACTCTGCAGGAAGCGGAAATGCGCCAGCATCGGATGATCCGCCGGGAAACCGAGTTTACTTACCACTTTCACGCCATGCGCTTTGGTCTGCACGCCATTAAACTGAATGCCCTGCTCCGCTTCATAGCGCTCTACGCCATTCAGGCCATAGAAGAAGTCGAAGTGCCACCAGCCGCGACGAAACTCGCCATCAGTGACCACTTTCAGGCCGTTTTCCCGCTGTTTCGCCACCACATCGCGAATCGCCTCATCTTCAATCTGGCGCAGGGCAGCCGCATCAATCTCTCCGGCTGCAAACTGTTCGCGCGCCTGCTTAATGGCGGCGGGACGCAGAAAGCTGCCAACGGTATCGGCACGGAACGGGGCGGTTTCTCTTTGCATGATCACTCCTGTCTCCCCTGCCGGTAATGACGGCAGGAAATAGTTGCATCCTGATATAAATAGCCATCTGGATGGCTACATGTCTGAATACAGAGTGGCATGAGCGGCTTTCTTCTGCAACTGAAGAAAATTCAGTGATGTTGAAAAAAATTCACGTTCGGGGGGTTAACGCAGCGCGGCGCGCGCCTGCGTCATCTGACTGTCAGAGAGCGGCAGATAGCCCGCTTCGCTGACCCGCCGCTGTCCCTGTGCTGAAAGTACCTGCTGCAGAAACGCGGCCACCAGCGGCGGCAAAGGTTTGCCGGGCGCTTTATTCACATAGAGATAGAGCGGGCGCGCCCAGGGATAGCGGCCACTGCGGATGGCATCGGCATCCGGGGTAATCGCCTGCCCCTGATCATTCATCACCGCCAGCATTTTTACGCCGCTGAGATGAAAGCCAAAACTGGCGTAGCCGATGCTGCGTGAATTACCGGCCACCGCCTGTACTACTGCGGCCGAACCGGGAAACTCCGCCACGTCGCTGCGAAAATCACCTTTGCACAGCGCCTGCTGCTTGAAGAAACCCCAGGTGCCGGAGGCGGAGTTACGTCCATAGCGCTGAATCGGCCGTTTGCTCCACTGCGCGCCGGTTAAGCCGAGATCGCCCCAGCGCAGCGGCACGCTGTGTGCGCCACACAGACGGGTAATCGAGAAGATGGCGTCGAGCTGACGCGGTTCAATCTGCTGCAGCGGATTGCGCTGATTCACCACTACCACCAGCGCATCCATAGCCACCGGAACCGCCAGCGGCGGATAGCCGTAGCGCGCCTCAAAGGCCTGGCGTTCATCTGCCTGCATCGGGCGGCTCATCGGACCGAGTTGTGCTGCCCCTGCCGCCAGCGCGGTCGGCGCAGTAGAAGAGCCGGAGGCCTGAACCTGGACATTGACGCCCGGCGCCTGGCGACTGAAATCTTCGCCCCACAGCGTCATCAGATAGCCCAGCGTATCCGATCCGACGCTGCTGAGATTGCCGGAGAGCGCGCCGGGCTGGGCCAGTGCCAGGCCCGGCAGCAGAGTAATGATCAACAAAAGAAGGATGCGCATCAGGGAGATCCGGCAGCAATTAATGAACGGCATTCTCCTGCATCACGCTGCTGACAATCAACCTCGCTGGCAGCGTAAAGGTAAAACAGGTCTCCTTGTGCGGCACGCTGGTGATATCGAGCCGGGCGTTATGGTGGCTCAGAGCATGTTTCACTATCGCCAGCCCCAGCCCGCTGCCCCCGGTCGCACGCGAACGGGCTTTATCGACCCGGTAGAAACGCTCGGTAAGACGCGGAATATGTTCTGAGGCGATGCCCGGCCCGTTATCGCACACCCGGAAGATCGCCCCCTGTTTGCCGCGCAGCCAGCTGATATCAATTCGCGTGCCATCCGGTGTGTGGTTTACCGCGTTGTAAACCAGATTGGAGATGGCGCTGCGCAGCTGTTCATCGTTGCCGAACACTTTCAGATGGGGATCGGTATGGAAATGGATGTCGTGACGGCCGCCACTCAGCGTTGCCGCCTCATGCTGCAGCAGTTTCAGCATCACCGGCACATCGACCTTCTCTTTCAGATCGATTGCGGGCGCGGCTTCAATGCGCGAAAGCGTCAGCAGCTGTTTGACCAGGCTGTCCATGCGGCGCGTCTGCTCCGACATAGTGTGCAGCGCTTTGCTGCGCGAAGGCTCGCTCATCACCGAGTCGTTCATCATCTCCAGGTAGCCCTGCAGCACCGTGAGCGGTGTGCGCAATTCATGGCTGACGTTGGCAAAGAAGTTGCGGCGCGCCCCTTCCAGCTGATGCATCTGCGTGACATCACGCGCCACCAGCAGCCACTGCCCTTCACTGTAGGGCATGACGCGGAACTCCATGTGAAGTTTGTTGTTCAGCACCAGCGTCAGCGGCTTGTCGAAATCGCGCTGGCGAAGATAGCGGGAGAACTCCGGATAACGGAGCAGATTGAGGATGTTCTGACCATTATCTTCCGGCCAGCGCAGACCCAGGTGCTGCTGCGCCAGGCCGTTACACCAGAAAATGGTGCCCTCTTCGGTGGTCAGGATCACCGCATCCGGCAGCGACTCGGCACCGCTGCGGAAACGCTTAATCAGATTGCCCAGTTCACGCCGTCGCCGCCGGTTGCGGAGCTGCATCTGGTAAAGACCATAAAACAGCGGTTCCCAGCTGGCACGCCCGGCTGGTGGCGTCATGGTGCGGTCGAGCCACAGCCAGTGCGACAGCCGCATCAGATTGTGAAAATGCCACAACAGTACCGTCAGCACGCTCAGTAGCAGCCACCAGGGCAGCCCGCCGAACAGCAGGCCCAGCAGCACTGCGGGCAGACAGACCAGCAGCAGTTCTGTCAGTAATCTCTTCCAGGAGAGGCGTTCCAGCACGGTTAAGGCTCCGTTTAGTAGCGGGCAGAGAAACGATACCCTGTTCCGCGAACGGTTTGTACCATGCGATCGTGGCCGGACACTTCCAGCGCTTTACGTAAACGGCGGATGTGAACATCGACAGTACGATCTTCCACATACACATTGGTGCCCCAGACGTGGTTCAGCAACTGTTCGCGGCTGTAAACGCGTTCCGGGTGGGTCATAAAGAAGTGCAGCAGCTTATATTCGGTGGGACCCATCTCCAGCGGCGTGGTTTCGGACATCACGCGATGTGAGGAGGGATCCAGACTCAGCCCCTGCATCTCAATCACCTCTTCCACGGCCATCGGCGAAATACGGCGCATCACCGCTTTGATTCTCGCCATCAGCTCTTTAGGTGAAAAGGGCTTGGTAATGTAATCATCGGCACCCACTTCCAGGCCGCGCACCCGATCCTCCTCTTCGCCGCGCGCGGTGAGCATCATCACCGGGATATCGCGGGTCATCGCCTCGCGTTTCAGGTGCTTGATAAACTGAATACCGCTGCCACCGGGTAACATCCAGTCCAGCAAAATCAGATCGGGCCAGGGTTCAATCAGCTTGCCAACGGCGCTGTCATAATCTTCCGCCTCGATTGGCTGATAGTCGTTCTGCTCCAGAACAAAACACAACATTTCACGGATGGGGGCTTCATCCTCCACAACCAAAATGCGCTTAGCCATTATTACTCCTGCTGATTATGACGGATGTCACTGAGATTCGCGGCGCCATTATGCGTCAGATTTGTGACACTTTTATGAAAAACATAACCTGCCTGTAACCTCACTGGTAATCATTTATGACAGCACAGCGACAATTTTTTGCTTTGGGCGCAGAGCCAGTATAATCGCCGGGCGAATCACAACGGCAGGGACTCATCATGCGCATCATTCATACTGCGGACTGGCATCTGGGGCAGTTCTTCTACAACAAAAGTCGGGCAGCCGAACATCAGGCGTTTCTCGACTGGCTGTTGATCCAGATTGAACAGCATCAGGTGGATGCGTTGATCATCGCAGGCGATCTGTTTGATACCGGTACACCGCCCAGCTACGCCCGCGAGATGTTCAACCGCTTTGTGGTGGCGCTGCAGCCCAGCGGCTGTCAGCTGATTGTGCTGGCGGGCAACCACGATTCCGTTGCTACGCTGAATGAGTCGCGTGAGCTGCTCGCCTGCCTCAATACCCGGGTGATCGCCACCCCGCAGGAGAAGGATGATGTGCTGCTGCTCAACACCCGCCAGGGAGAGCCGGGCGCGCTGCTGTGTGCGATTCCCTATCTGCGGCCGCGCGATATTCTGCGCAGCCGGGCGGGTCAGTCGGGACGCGACAAGCAGACCTCGCTGCTGGAAGCGATCGCCCACCACTATCAGCAGCGTTTCACTGCCGCCCAGGCGCTGGGCCATGCACTGCCGATTATCGCCACCGGCCATCTCACCACCGTCGGCGTCAGCCAGAGCGATTCGGTGCGCGACATCTATATCGGCACGCTGGATTCCTTCCCGGCCAGCGCGTTTCCCGCAGCTGACTATATCGCACTGGGGCATATTCATCGCGCCCAGCGCGTCGCGGGCAGCGAACATATCCGCTACAGCGGCTCGCCAATTCCGCTGAGCTTTGATGAGCTGGGCACAGAAAAAAGCGTCTTCCTGCTGGAGCTCACCACCAGCGGCCTGCAATCAGTCACGCCGCTGGTGGTGCCACAGGCGCAGCCGATGCAGGTGCTGAAAGGATCGCTGGCGCAGATTGCAGAGCAGTTAAACGCCTTCAGCACGGCAGAGCAGGAGAAGCCGACCTGGCTCGACATCGAAGTCACCACCCAGGAGTACCTCAGCGATCTGCAGCGTCAGGTAGAAACCCTGACCGCCACGCTGCCGGTCGAAGTCCTGTTGCTCCGCCGCAGCCGTGAACAGCGGCAACAGAGCCTGGCGCGGCTCGACAACGAAACCCTGAGTGAGCTGAAGGTGGAGGAGGTCTTTGCCCGCCGGCTGGCGCTGGATGAGGAGCTGCAACCGGCGCAAATCGCCGAGATGACCACCCTGTTCCGCCAGACGCTGGCCGCCATGGAAGAGACCCAATGAAAATCCTCACGCTACGGTTCAAAAACCTCAATGCCCTGCGCGGTGAATGGTTCATCGACTTCCGCGCCGAACCTTTTGCCAGCAACGGCCTGTTCGCCATTACCGGTGCCACCGGCGCCGGTAAAACCACCCTGCTGGATGCCATCTGCCTGGCGCTCTATCACCAGACGCCGCGCCTGGGCGCGATTTCCCAGAGCCAGAATGCGCTGATGACTCGCGACTGCGCCGAATGTCTGGCCGAGGTGGAGTTTGAGATCAAAGGAGAAGCCTGGCGCGCCTTCTGGAGCCAGAACCGCGCGCGCGGCACTGCCGACGGCAAGCTACAGGCACCGCGCGTTGAGCTGGCACGCTGCGCCGACAACATCATTGTTGCCGACAAAGTCGGTGACAAGCTGAAGCTGATCGAAACCCTCTCCGGGCTCGATTTCGAAAGGTTTACCCGCTCGATGATGCTGTCACAGGGCCAGTTCGCCGCCTTTCTCAACGCCAAAGCCAGTGAGCGCGCGGAACTGCTTGAGGAGCTGACCGGCACCGAAATTTACGGTCTGATTTCCGCCGCCATCTACGAGCGCCACAAAGAGGCAAAAACCCAGCTGGATCTGCTGCGCAGCCAGGCGGGAGCGATGGCGCTGCTGGATAGCGACGCACGCGACGCGCTGCAACAGCAGCTCACCGAGCTGACCGATGCGGAACAGCGGCTCAGCGTGCACTATCAGCAGGCGCAGCAACAGCAGCAGTGGCAACAGCAGGCGCAGCAGTTACAGCAGGAAAATGCGCAGGCTGACATCGCGCTGCAGCAGGCCCAGGCCGCATCCCAGGCGGCAGAAGCCGATCGTCAGCGGCTGGCACGCAGCGAACCGGCTGAAAAGCTGCGGGTAAAACTGCAGCAGCGCGACGCGTTACGTACCGAACAGCAGCAGGTCGTGAGCCGCTGTCAGCAACTCACGGCGGCACAGCAGCAGGCGCAGAGCCAACAGCAACAGCATCAGCAGCACTACGCGGCCACCCAGCGTGCCCGCCAGCAGGCGCTGCAGGAACAGCAGCAGCAGGAGAGCCTGCTGACAGAACAGGTGCTGCCGCTGGATCAGCGGATCAGCACACTGCAGCAGCAGCTTGCGGAGCAGCAGCAGGAAAATGCCCGGCAGCAGCAGCATGCCGACCAGACACAGGCCAGCCTGGCAGAGCAGAAGCGCCAGGTTGATACATGGCAGCAGGCGATTGCTGAACAGCATCAGTTACGCCAGCAGCTTGCCGATCTCGCCCAATGGGGCGCTTCGCTGCCGGTGTGGCAGGAGAATTTTGCCCTGCTGGCGCAGCGTGAAGCGACCCTGGCCGGACTGGCGCAACAGCGCGAGCAGCAGCAGAGACAGATCTCCACCCAGCAGGCGGAACAGCAGCAGCAGGCAGAACAGGCGCTGCCGCGCCAGCAGGCGGAGCAACAGGCCCGCCAGGCGCTGTCGCAGGCGGAGCAAGTACTAACTTCGCTACAGGAACAGCATCCGCCTGCCGCACTGCGTCAGGCATTAAGCCAGTTGCAGAACAGCCGTCCGGCTCGTCAGCAACTGCTGCTGCTTTCAACCCAGTGGCAGCCGCTGCATCAGCAGCTGGGCCAGCGCCAGCAGCGGCTGGCTACGCTTGCAAAAGCGCATCAGCAGAGTGAAGCCGAACTCCAGGCGCTGCGCGAGACGTGGAAACGCGAAAAACAGCAGCTGGATGATGTCGAAAAAATCTGCGCGCTGGAGCAGCAGATTGTCGATCTCAGTGATTACCGCGCCCGGCTCGCCGCCGATCAGCCCTGTCCGCTGTGCGGCTCCTGCACGCATCCCGCCGTTGAGGCCTACAGCACGCTGGAAGTAAGTGCTAACCAGCAGCGCCGGGCTGCACTGCAGCAACAAACCGAGGCATTGCGCGAAGCGGGCACGGCAAAAAGCGAACAGCTGAAACAGTCAGCCGTGCAGCAGCAGACCCTGCGCGATGAAATCGCGGAGATGCAGCAACAGCTCGATCGGCTTGAGCAGCAATGGCAGGCGCTGAGCAGTGAGCTGGCACTTACCTTCCCGCTCGCCGATCGGGATGCCTTAGCCGCGTGGGAGCAGCAGCAAAGCGAACGTGAAAGCCAGCTTGAGCAGCAGCGACAGGCGCAGGAAGCCGCCGAACAGGCGCGTCAGGCCGCAAAGGATTACCATCTTCAGCAGTCGCAGGCCTGGCAGCAGCATTTGCAGGCTGAACAGCTGGCGCAGCAGTCTCTGTCCAGCCTGCAGCAGGCGCTGGATGCGCTGCAACAGCGTCAGCAGCAGGAACAGCAGGCCACGGCGCAATTGCAGAGTCGTCTGGAGCAGCAGTTCAGTGCGCACAACCTTGCCCTGCCCGACGCTGCCCATCGCGATGCGTGGCTGACAGAGCAGCAGCGGCGCTGGGAGCGCTGGCAGGAAAGTGAGCGGTTGCTCGCTAACCTGCAACCGCAGCTGTTAAAGGGGGAAACCCAGCTCACTGCCCTGCAACAGCAGGCAGAACTGGAGCAGCAGCAGCTCACTACCCGTCAGCAGCAACAAAACCAGAGCCAGACGCAGCTCAGCGAGATGCGCCGTGCCCGTCTGGCGCTGTTTGGTGATCGCGAGGTCACCCTCGCCCGTCAGCAGATGCAGGCCCGCGTTCAGCAGGCTGATGAACAACTGGCACAGCAGCTCACGGCCCTGCAACAGGCGCAGGCCGAGGTCAGTCGCCTGCAGGGTGAGCTTTCTGGGCTGGAAAATCAGCGACAGACTCTCAACAGCAGACTGGCAGAGGCGGAAAGCGCGCTGCAGCAGGCACTGGAGAGTGCCGGATTCGCGGATGAAGCCAGCCTGCGCGCGGCGCTGCTGGATGAGCAAACCGCTCTGCAACTGCGTCAGCAGCTGCAGCAACTTGATCAGCAATGCCAGCAGCAGCAGGCGCGACTGGCAGATCTGCGTCAGCGGCTCAGCGCCCATCAGCAGGCGAAACCCGCTGCGATGCCGGAATCCGCCGAGGCGCTGGCGCAGCAGCTGGAGCAGTTACGGCTGGCACTGCGCGACAACGCCAGCCAGCAGGGTCAGATTCAGCAGCAGCTGCAGAGCGATGCCAGCCTTCGTGTGCGCCAGCAAAGCCTGATGACACAGATTGAACAGGATAGTGTGACGCTGGCGCAGTGGAGCCTGCTCAACGATCTGATTGGCTCCGCCAGCGGCGATAAATTCCGGCGCTTCGCCCAGGGCTTAACGCTGGATCACCTGGTGGCCCTGGCTAACCGTCAGCTCGATCGGCTGCATGGCCGCTATCTGCTGCAGCGACGGGCGCAGGATCTGCTGGAGCTGGATGTGGTCGATACCTGGCAGGCCGATGCGGCGCGCGATACCCGCACGCTCTCCGGTGGTGAGAGCTTCCTGGTGAGTCTGGCGCTGGCGCTGGCGTTATCGGATCTGGTCAGCCACAAAACGCGCATCGAATCGCTGTTTCTGGATGAGGGATTTGGCACGCTGGATGCGCAGACGCTCGACACCGCGCTGGATGCCCTCGATGCACTCAACGCCAGCGGCAAAACCATTGGGGTCATCAGCCATGTTGAAGCGATGAAGGAGCGCATTCCGGTTCAGATTAAAGTACGCAAGATGAATGGGCTGGGTTACAGCCAGCTGGAACTGCCTCAGGGATAACGGGCGCCAGAGCGCCCGTCTGAGTCTGATCAGCGGGCGCTGACGAGCTTGTAGCGAGGGCCGGTGAGTAACCCGCCCTGCTCGTTCTGTGCCAGCAGACGATTGCTGGTCAGTCCGGCCACGGTGTGCGCTTTGTCAGTCACATTGCTGGCAATCTGTTTGATTGCCGCACTGACCAGCATACCGACCAGCCCACCGTTGTTGTTGTTGCCATCTTCACTGTCGCTGGCACTGGCCTTACCCTGCCAGATCTCTTTGCCGCTGCGCAGATCCACCAGCCGTGCTTTGGCCGTCACGGTCGTCACGCTGTCAATGACCCGATAGCTGCTGCCATATTCGCTGATCGAGATATAGAGCGCGCTGTCGGCGTGGAAAATCTCATTCAGACGCTTCGCGCTGACGGCCTGGACGTCACTGGCGCTGGTCAGGCCATTCTGCTGAAAGGTCTCTTCAACCACTGCCACCGGGAAGACGTAGTAACCGGCTTCGGCCAGCGGGCGCGTCACCAGCGAGGTCAGACTGTGAGCGGCATTGATATCCGGCGAGGTGTTATCGGCCGGCAGCACCAGAATCGAGGCGGGCTTGCTGGCACGGAACGCACTGTAGTCATACGGTTTTTTCGTCGCACAACCGGTCAGCAGCAGCATCATCAGCACGCCGCCGAGGGCAATCAGTTTTTTCACCGTACCACTCCTTGTTTTTTACTCATCAGAAAATCCATGTAAGGTGCCGATTCGGGAAACAGCTGCTTCTCGGTGGCAAACTGACCAAAGGCTTTATTGGTATCGCCGGTTTTGGCATAGAGCAGGCCAAGCTGGGCATGCAGACCAGGCGCAACCGGCTGGTTAACGGCACGGGCTTTTTCAATGTCCAGATTCAGCGCATCAATCTGCTTCAGCGGATCGCTGCCCGGCTGATAGTAGCTATAGACCTGCTGCTGATAATCGCCCCAGTAGTAGATCGTTTTCGGCGCTTTTGACGCACAGCCTGCCAGCAACGCCGCTGCAATCAGCAGGCTGCTCAGTGTCATCATCTTCATTTACTGCTTCCTTATTTAGCCGGACGCCATGCGCCGTTGTTGATTCCATCCACTAAATGATCGACCGCTTCGCGAATCGCCAGATCCATCACTTTGCCGTTCAGCGTAGAGTCATAGCTGCTGGTGCCACCAAAGCCGATGACCTCACGTGCGGAGAGCTGATACTCGCCCGCGCCCTGGGTGCTGTAGACCACCTCTGAGGTAGTGACATCCACTACGTTCAGATTCACTTTGGCATAGGCGATCTGCGTTTTGCCGCGGCCCAGAATG
The DNA here is from genome assembly GCF_014156615.1 of Pantoea pleuroti. NCBI lineage: Bacteria > Pseudomonadati > Pseudomonadota > Gammaproteobacteria > Enterobacterales > Erwiniaceae > Pantoea > Pantoea pleuroti. Next base: position 712,858 of record NZ_SBFD01000002.1, read on the forward strand.
CCCCACAGCTGCTGATCGCCCACTTCTTTGCGGCCAAACTCGGTGATATCACCGGTGATGATGAAGTTCGCGCCTTTGATATTCTGCTGGCTGCGTTTGAAGTCCGACTCCTGCTGCAGCTCTTTCAGGTTGCTGCGATCCAGCACGCTGAACCGGTTGGTCTGCTGCAGATGGGTAATAAGAATGGTTTTTGACTGATTGCCCAGCCGATCGACACCATCAGAGAAAATGCCGTTCATATAGGAGGAGCGGTTATCAAACTGACCCACCGCAATCGGGCTGCGCACGCCCTGATAAACCGGCTGGCTGGCCGCGCGAACCTGCGGGGCCTGAATAGCGCGGGAAGATTCGGTGGCGCAGCCGCTGATGAGCGAGGCCGTTAACAGGGAGAGTGCCGCAAAGGCATATTTTTTCTGCATTTCTAATCCATGAAGTGAAAGAGACGTAACCCGCGCAAGGGCGGTAAATTCTGGTTCTGTCGACAGTCGGAGTAATGCCATAGCATTCATGATGCCGGTCTGTAGACTGTCGGCAGCAGACCGGAAGATCTTTAAGGAAAGTTGGCCAGTTAAATGAATTTAATTAATATAACGATGAGAATATTGCCGGGGGTGATTATTGCAATATCGCTCAGCGCCTGTCAGCAACCTGTGACAAAGCAACGGGATAGCGTGGCAAACCTCTGTCAGCCGTCGAAAGATCCTGACAGTCAATCCTGTCACTGGACTTATCAAATGCAGCCAGTACTGAACCGGCAGTTCAGCGATGCGGCGCGTTACGCCGGGCAGCAATGTCTGGTACGAATGGAGTGGCAGGAATACAGCAGACGTTATGCGGTGACCCAGACGCAGGGGGATGAAGCGCTCTGCCTGCGCGCCTGGCAGCTGGTGGCGCAGACCCGTGATCTGCCGCCGCCGCCGGAGCCTGGACAACCGGCGTGGTTCGGCTTTGCGCCGCGCGGTTAGCTGGCCAGACCTTCCTGACGCCACTGGCGCGGACTGATGCCAAACCAGCGACGAAAGGCGCGTGAAAACGCACTGACTTCCGAGTAGCCCAGCAGCAGCGCCATCTCTGAGATCGGCAGCTGCTTCTGCTGCAGATAGTATGTCGCCATTTCGCAGCGCACCTGATCCACCAGCGCGGTAAAGCTGCTGCCCTCTTCACGCAGTCGCCGCTGCAGTGACCAGCTCGACAGTCCGAGCTTATCCGCCACCTCTTCCAGTACCGGCTCACACTGCATCAGCGATAAATTAACCTGCGAACGCGCCTGCTCAATCATGCTCTGCTGTGACGTCACACGGTTAAGCCGTCGGATCGCATCCTGCATCACCATTAACAGGATCGGATCGCTCTCCGGCATGGCGCGCAGCAGATCGCGTTTTGGGATCACCAGTGAATTAAACGGCTGATCGAACCAGACCGGGGCATCAAACACTTTGCAGTGATCGTGCCACTGGCCGGGACGCGGATGTTCAAAGTGGACTTCGCGCGGTGCCCAGTGTCTGCCCGCCACGTGGCGGATCAGATTCATAAACATCCCCAGCGTCAGCTCCGCATCCTGACGGCGCGACAGGATCGCGCCATGTCGCACCTGATAGTCGAGTCGCCAGCACTCTCCCTTATCCACCAGCCGGGTTAAGGTGTCATGCTGATGCCAGGGAAACGCGTTGACCACATTATGCAGCGCCTGTTCCAGCGTGGCGGAGCACAGACCGATGTAGCCGATCAGGCCTAATGACTGCGGTTTAAACTGCCTGCCGTAGTGCAAACCGAAGTTATCAAAACCGGAGTGACGCGCTGCCTCTTCCAGCACCCGACAGTAGTTAACCAGCCCCAGGCTGAGCGTCGGGCTGGCCAGGCGCTCCGGATCGATGCCGCTGATGCCGAAGATGCGATCAACATCACCGCCCTGGGTATGAATAAAGTCGCTTAAGCCAGTCGCCGCCGCTGCCAGCACGCCGTGATTGCCTGCCCCCGCCGCTGCCGAGCAGGCCGCAAACGCATCGGGCTTTATCAGTGTCGGATTCATGGTCGCCTCAGTCAGAATTCAGGTGGATCACCCGTCACTTCTATCCGAGCAATTTCCATACCAGGTCCCTGATGCCCGACGCGCCGCCTGCGGGCAGTCCGGGCGGCGTGCAGGTTGCGCGCTGGGCACTGCGGCGGCGCAGCGACGCCCGCCGCTGGTGCATCAGACGCCGACCGGCAGCTGCTCACCTTCCAGATAGCGGCGGCAGAGGCGGACCGAGTGGCTGGCCCACGCCGATCCCAGGCTGTGCGCCATTTCGGTCTCGGCATGCGATCCCACCCACGCGGTGAGCTGGATACGACGCTGGATCAACAGCGCGGGCAGCATGGCCATCTCCGCATCGCTGATATGCGCCACCTGCTCATAGCCACGGATCCAGTGATCGATCCACTCTGGCGCGCGCGGATGATGCTCAACAAAACTGATCGCCGCCGCCAGATCGTGCAGATACCAGCCGAGCCCGCAGTCATCGAAGTCGATCACCCGTGTTTCGCCCTTGTGCAGCAGCAAATTGGTCAGCCGCAGATCGGCATGGATCAGGCCATAGCGATCCGATCCTTTACCAAACTGCGCCATCGCCGCGCCGACCTGGCTTATCGCCTGCTCTACCACGCCATGATCGGCAGGATTCAGATTCGGCGCATCCTGCCAGCGTCCCCAGTGACTCTCACTGCTGGTCATGGTGTGGTGATCCCAGATGATGCGCTGGAAACCCGCAGGCGGCTGCCACTGTTTACTGTGCTGATGCAGCCGCGCGGTGATCTGGCCGAGCTGCTGAAAGGCGCGGGGATCGACGTCGGTGGTCGGCATCTCTCCGTCGATCCAGTGAAACAGCACCACGTAGCGTTCACCGCCCTCCGGCAGCCGCAGCGTCAGCACGGTTTCGCCCTCTTTGTCCGGCACCGCTTCCGGCACCATAATGCCGGTTTCGCGCAGTGCATCGAGCCACAGCAGTTCGCTGACGATGTCGGCTTTTTGATGATAATCGCCGCGATGCAGTCGCAGCGCATAACGCCGGCCTGCCGCCTGCAGCAGAAACGTGGCGTTCTCTGAGCGGCACAGCAGGCTGAGCTGGCCCTGCAGCGCGGCGGGATAACAGGCCAGCGCCTGCTGCGCCATCAGGGTGAGTTGGGAATCAGTCAGGTTGTCATATTGTTTAGCGCTCATCAGTCCGGCTCCTTGTCACTTGCGTTATCTCAGCATGCGTTGCCAGAAGGTGAGCTGCTTGACTCCGGAAGAGACAAAGTTGACCGCAGCGTGCAGCTGGCCCGGTTGTTGCCCGTGAGTTGACCGTGGAGGACAGAAGTCACTGCGCCCGCGTCAAGTCGTGGCGAGTAATGCAACGGCATTATCCCCTTACTGTAGCGTAATGGCGGTGTAACGCCGCGTGAGACCAACAACGACGGGGATAACAGAATGACAAACAGACTCAAGCCCACTCTGGGCACCCTGCATCTGTGGGGGATTGCGGTTGGCCTGGTTATTTCAGGCGAATATTTTGGCTGGAGTTACGGCTGGGCCGTGGCGGGCACGCTGGGATTTCTGGTTACCACCGCGTTGATCGCCACACTCTATACCTGTTTTATCTTTAGCTTCACCGAACTTACCACCGCGATCCCCCATGCAGGCGGGCCATTTGCCTATAGTCGCCGCGCCTTTGGCGAAACCGGCGGACTGATTGCCGGTCTGGCGACGCTGATTGAGTTTGTCTTTGCGCCACCGGCGATTGCCATGGCGATAGGGGCCTATCTCAACGTGCAGTATCCCGAACTGAACCCGAAAACTGCGGCGGTTGGTGCCTACCTGCTGTTTATGACGCTGAATATTCTCGGCGTAAAACTGGCGGCGATGTTTGAACTGGTTGTGACGGTGCTGGCGGTGATTGAACTGCTGGTGTTTATGGGTGTGGTTTCACCCGGCTTCAGCCTGGCGAACTTCGCCGCGCACGGCTGGGCAGGCAGTGACAGCTTCGGACTGCCCGCCTTCTCCGGCATTTTCGCCGCCATTCCTTTTGCCATCTGGTTTTTCCTTGCCATTGAAGGCGCGGCGATGGCGGCCGAAGAGGCGAAAGATCCGACCCGGACTATTCCCCGCGCCTACATCAGCGGGATTCTGACGCTGGTGGTGCTGGCGATTGGCGTGATGCTGATGGCGGGCGGCGCGGGCGACTGGCGCAAACTCGCCGACATTAACGATCCACTGCCGCAGGCGATGAAAATGATTGTCGGCGAACACTCTAACTGGATGCATATGCTGGTGTGGATCGGACTGTTTGGCCTGATTGCCAGTTTCCACGGCATCATTCTCGGCTATTCACGGCAGTTTTTTGCCCTGGCACGCGCGGGCTATCTGCCACCTGCCCTGGCGAAGCTGTCGCGTTTCCAGACCCCGCATCGGGCGATTATTCTCGGCGGCGTGCTGGGTATCGCGGCGATTTACAGCGATGGCGTGATTAATCTGCAGGGGATGACGCTGACGGCGGCGATGATCACCATGGCGGTGTTTGGCGCGATAGTGATGTACATCATGAGTATGCTGAGCCTGTTTAAACTGCGCCGTAGCGCGCCGGAGATGGTCCGCAGTTTCCGCGCGCCGGGCTATCCGATTGTTCCGGGCATCGCCCTGCTGCTGTCGGTGGTCTGTCTGCTGGCGATGCTGTGGTTTAATCCGGTGATTGGCGCGCTGTTTTTCGCCATCATGCTGGCAGGCTATCTCTACTTCCTCGTCACCAAAGCCCAGCGCGATCGGGCGCCGCAGGACAGTATGCTGGTCGGCGAATAACACCGGCGCGGGTGAGTGCCGTGGGTTAACGATTCAGCGCCAGCGATACCCGGCGCTGAATCGTCAGCGGGAGCGTGCCTGCGGCATCAGCCGTTAAGCGGCCAGAGCCACGCTGCACCGCGAACGCCGCTGGAGTCGCCATGCTGCGCCTTCAGCACCGGCGTTTCACACTCCCCGCCAAATACCCACTTCTTCATCAGCACCGGCACGGTCTGATAGAGACGATCCACATTGCTCATCCCACCACCCAGTACAATGACATCGGGATCGATCAGGTTCACCACCTGCGCCAGCGATTTTGCCAGCCGCAGCTCATAGCGGCTCATCGCCAGTTCGGCGATCGGATCCTGCTGCGCCAGCAGCGAGACGATCTCCGCACCTTTGCGATGCACGCCGCTCAGCCGCTGATAGTCGATACCAAAACCGGTGCCTGAAACAAAGGTCTCTATGCAGCCCTGCTGACCGCAATAACAGGGCACTTCCTGACGGTAGCGCAGCTCATCCTCATCCATCCACGGCAGCGGATTGTGGCCCCACTCACCGGCATTGCCGTTGCCGCCGATACGCGACTCACCGTTGATCGCGACACCGGCGCCCGATCCGGTGCCGATGATCACGGCAAACACCAGCGACTTTCCGGCACCGGCACCGTCGATCGCTTCCGACACCGCCAGGCAGTTGGCGTCGTTGGCGATACGCACTTCCCGGTTCAGCGCCTGCGCCAGATCTTTATCCAGCGGCTGGCCGTTGAGCCAGGTGGAGTTGGCATTTTTTACCCGCTTACTGTAGGGCGAAAGCGTGCCGGGAATACCGAGACCCACCGTGCCGGTTTCGCCGGTTTTCTGCTCCGCCAGCGTGACCAGATCGACAATCGCCTGTACCGTTGCCTGATAGTCATCACGCGGGGTATTCACCCGGTGGCGGAACAGCTCCTCTCCCTTATCCGACAATGCGATCACTTCTGTCTTGGTGCCACCCAGATCTATGCCTATGCGCAAGATTACGTCCTCGTTATTCGTTCAGGTGAGAGATACAGTAAAAGGCGTCTGCCGGAAAGGCAATGAAACCACTCCGATGTTTCGCTATCATGCGCGCTGACTCTCGCAGACTTGTGCGCCCGATCGCGCCACGGTAAGGAATCCCGATGTTGTGGTTTAAAAATATGATGGTTTATCGTCTGAATCGTGACATTCCGCTGTCCGCAGATGAGATGGAAAAGCAGCTCGACGCCTTCACGTTTTCACCGTGTGGCAGTCAGGATATGAGCAAGACCGGCTGGGTCTCGCCGATGGGCAACCGCAGCGATGCGCTGACCCATGAAAACAAAGGCCAGATTGTGATTTGCGCCCGCAAAGAGGAGAAAATCCTGCCTTCGCCGGTGGTGAAACAGGCGCTGGAAGCGAAAATCGACAAGCTGGAATCTGAGCAGAGCCGCAAGCTCAAGAAGACCGAAAAAGATTCGCTGAAAGATGAAGTGCTGCACAGCCTGCTGCCGCGCGCCTTCAGCCGTTTCAGCCAGACCTACCTCTGGATCGACACAGTCAACAACCTCATTATGGTTGACTGTGCCAGCGCAAAAAAAGCGGAAGATACCCTGGCGCTACTGCGTAAAAGCCTGGGCTCACTGCCGGTGGTGCCGCTGACGCTGGAAAGCCCGATTGAACTGACCCTGACCGAATGGGTGCGTTCGGGTGACGTTCCAGCCGGTTTCGCCCTGATGGATGAAGCGGAGCTGAAAGCGCTGCTGGAAGATGGCGGCGTTATCCGCTGCAAGAAACAGGATCTGGTGTGCGATGAGATCGCCAACCACATCGAAGCGGGCAAGCTGGTAACCAAACTGGCGCTCGACTGGCAGGAGCGCATTCAGTTTATGCTGGCCGATGACGGTTCAATCAAACGCCTGAAGTTCAGCGACACGCTGCGCGACCAGAACGACGATATCGACCGCGAAGATTTTGCACAGCGCTTTGATGCGGACTTTATTCTGATGACCAGCGAACTGGCCGCACTGACCAGCAATCTGGTAGAAGCGTTGGGCGGCGAAGCCCAGCGTTAATCAGTCACCGGCAGAATCATCCTGACAAACGATATTCGTCAAAAAAATGGCCGCTTAGCGGTAATGCCCGTCAGTTAAGCGACAGGGGATAACGCAGTCTGGTGACGGGCAGGGGCTGGCGGTCCTCGCGCCGCTGCGCGGTTCCTTCACTTCATTCGCCTGCCTGACGGACCGTCGGGGATGGCACATCCTGTGCCGCCCCGCCTTTCGCCCGCGTCCTGCGGGCTCTCCTGGCAGACTCATTCTGTTCAGCGCTGCGGATTGCCTGCCCCTGCCCGGCCCCAGCCTGCTTTGAAACTTCAGTGTGTATTGTCAGAAAGGGCACGAGAGTGAAGGCCTGAGCGCCTCTGCTGCT
>NZ_SBFD01000002.1:720186-756318 GCF_014156615.1 Pantoea pleuroti
CCGTCAAAGCCGAAGGTACCGCGTGAGCGGCGCGAGGACGGCCCGGCAGCAGCAGAGGTGCGCTGGCCCGCACTGTGGCTCGCTCACCCGGAAAAAAAGCTGCCACGTTTGACCGTGGCAGCCTTTTCAAATCTAATCTTAACTGACCAGCGTTACCGCTTAGCGGCCATTTTTTTAATCTTTCAGGTAACGGCAGAGATAGGAACTTGGCTCGCCAACCTGCAGATGAAATTCGCTGTGACCCGGCACATTAAACACCGAACCCGCTTCAAACCATTTCCACTCGGTTTCACCTGGCAGTAATACCTTAAGCGAGCCGCTGACCACGGTCATCTCCTCCGGCTGGCCGGTACCGAATGTGTATTCACCTTCAGCCATTACGCCCACGCTGGCGCGGCCGGTGCTCGCACTGTCAAAACCGATAGATTTAACTTTTCCGTCAAAATACTCACTTACGTTGAGCATAATAGTTCTCCAGAGCACATGTTGTGTGTCTGGCAGTGTAGAAGGGAACCCGCTGATCTGTCACGCGAAATGATGGCCGTTTGTGATCTCTTCCCTCAGGGAAGCAACTCCGCCGCCAGGCGTGCCACCAGCTGATTAGAGAGCAGAACCGGTACGCCCAGCCGCTGCTGCAACCATATCCGATGCTGCTGGTGATACCCCATGCAGTCTAGCACCACCAGCGCTGCGCCCTGCGCTTTCAGACTGTTTGCAGCATCGGCGAAGGTTGCCTGATCGCCCTGATAGGGACTGGCGACCGCAAAGCAGGGCTGCGCAGGCAGTTGCTGCCACTTACCAGCCTGCTCAACAATCTGCTCCTCAACCGGCACGACAATGCCGACCCGCTGCTGCTGCACCATGGCGCAGATGAGCGGTGGAATGAGGCGATCCGGCTCCAGCAGTAGCGCACGCTGGGTGCGGAGCCTGCTGAATTCACCGGTGCAGAGCAGCAGAATGGTCGTATAGCCCGCCTGCTCCAGCGCACTGATTTTGCGCTGCAATCCCTGCTCCACTTTCGACGCCGCCAGCCGCACCTGTTCGCCACTCTGCAGCCGCGACACCAGAACCCGGTCGCCCGCTGCTGGCGCAAAGTGTGTGGCAATCTCTGCGACGCTGAGTCCATCCAGTAAACCGGCGTGATCGGTCAGCGCATCCGGCAGATGCTGCCGCAGCAGCGGCAGAATATCGCTGCGCGGAGACTGGCCGATAGTCAGCGTTACCAGTGGTTTCGTCATCTTAGTGATTCCGGTGACGAAGATGCGCCAGGCTGCCATAGAGCGAAATCAGCCGCGCATACTCTTCGGCGTCGTAGAAGTGACAGGTTCCACGACCAAACTCCTTGGCCACCTCAATGGCAAACTTCGCCGCTGCCGCAATGTCCACTTCATGGCTGGCGCCGGTTCCGCAGCCCGGCACCACCGACTCGGCAGTGATCGCCACCCCCACTACCGGCACATCCGTGGCGGTAGAAGGTTGCAGAATGCTGTTGAGGTGATAAACCCCATTGCCGTAAGGCGTAATATCCTGAGTGGTGATGGGAAAGGTCACCGCCGGACGGCCGCTGGTCATCTCCATGATGCGCAGCAGATCCTCCGAAACCCGCAGGATGTAGCCCTCTTTCACCGTCGGCGACAGGGCAAAGCCTTTGTGGTTGATAATGCGGTTACCTTTGGTGGTGTCGATTGACAGAATCGCATCCACACCCGCCACCACTTCATTATCATTCATGGTGACATCGTCAATCGGCGAGTCCATGAAATCGACCGGCAGATGCGGCCGCGTTGGCGCATCCGGGCAGATATGGGTGGTAATGATGACGTCGCCATCGAGCCTGTCGCCTTTGCTCTGCATCTGCGCCAGTTTAAGCGCGCTGGCCACGGCCGCGATCGCGCCATCCGCATCTGACACCATGCCGATACGGCCAGGACGAGCGCCGATGCCACCAAGGCGACCAATAATCCCCAGCGTCGGTGCACTGCCACCGCCTGATTTGCCCTGCGTCCCCGGGATATCAATGCGCACAAAATCGGTGCGGCCTTTGGGACCGGAGACACGAGTAAAGCGTGCATCAACATCAGGATACGCCGCGAAGAGATCTACCACCTGCTGACCGTCAATGTGGGCGCTATCCAATAACTCAAAAACCGCCAGGGTCTGCTGCAAACTCATGCTTTATCCTTTTATTTCTTGCTGCTGCTGGCAAACAGCGAATGAAAGAAGCTGTAGAGGGCATCACCGGCAATAAAGCCTGCCGCCATCACCTCCATAGGCGATCGGCCCCGCTCGCCCCAGATCCGGATGATTACAATACGTAAGGCGATCCCTACCACTACTGCCCAGCCCGCCATGGCGTTATTAATTAATAAACCGGTGGCGAGCAGCACGCCCAGCTGGCGTTTTGGTCCGCCGATCAACTGGATAATCGCACCCGGAATTGCCCACATCAGCAGATTACCGGCGATACCTGGCTCAGCACCCGCCTGAATGGTTTTGGCATACACCCGCGCTACAGGCGGCAGCAGGTTGTCAGCAAAGAAGAAGGTATGGGCGTACCAGACCAGCGGAATCGACACAACAAAGGCGATCATAGCTGCGATGAGCTGAATGCGACGTCCCCATAGCTCCTGCTGCAGATCGGCACCGTTGCCGCGCAGGATAAAGCCCGCCTTCAGGTCATACCCCATGTCGGCGAACGCCGGACCGGTGGCGGCGGTAAAGCCGCAGAGCAGGCAGAGCGCCAGCGGTGGGAAGCCGATCAGAATACCGATAATCAGCGTAATCAGCGCCACGGCAAAGGCCGGGAACCAGCCGGAGTGCATAGCGGCAATGCCGACAATCAGTTCATGGGCGAAAGCAGCAAACGCGGCATAGAGAACAAACAGCAGCAGCATCGCGATGCCCATCTCACTCCACAGGCCGCCCGCCAGCGCGAGCAGCGCCGAAATCACGATATAACCCACGCTGCCGAAACCCAGCGCCCGCTGCACCTCATTGCCATTACGGCTTACCACCAGCGCATCATTTTTGCGGCTGCGGATCACCATCACGACCTGAATCAGCGCTACCAGACCGGCACCGACCATCACGCCATGCGGAATATAGAGCGCATTAATATCAATACCGGCCACCGGCTGCGCATAGGCACGCAGCAGAAAACCGATGCCGAGCATCGACAGCGCCCAGATATTGCCGATAAACGCGGTGCCGAAGGCGGACATCGGGATCTTCAGCATGGCACCGACGACGCCACCCACAATGCCCAGCACCAGCAGCCACGCCTGGCGTCCGCCTTTATCACCCGCTTTGATCGCTTCCGCTGCTGCAACGCCCGGTGGCCAGGCATTACTGGCCGGAAAGACGCGGGTATCAAACAGCCGATAGAGCAGCCAGGCATCCAGCAGCATCGCGGCGCTGACGCCACAGAACAGCGGCAGGACCAGTTGCGGTTCACCCAGCGCCCAGGGCACGGCAATCGGCATTAACAGACTGTTCGCCGCCCCAAAGGTGGCTGAAGAGATAGCGGTCTGCGCCAGGTTCTGGATTTCAATCGAACGATAACGGCGGAATGCCTGCAGCGGAATACGCGCCAGCAGCATGGCAAACAGCGCGCCGATAATAGAAGTGTTAGGCGTTACGCCAATGGTGGTAATCAGCTGAATGCCAATAATGGCACCCGCGATAGAAAGAAGAATTAAAACCAGTGCCACGCCAACGTGCTTAATCGGATTTACCCGTTCCATATGTCCCCGCCAGTCCTTGTCCAGAAGAAATGAAATAACGTCTACCCGCCCGCTGGCCGGTTTACGCCGGTTATCAGTTTCACTGCTCTGATGCGCACAGAGATTGCAACAGTCACTGCTGATGGTCGTCTCTCCGCATGCTGAACCGATACAGGAGGCAATGAGAGACGGACACAGGCAACCGGGGTGCTGCGTAAAGCGTGGCGATCAGATTGAAAGAAAAAGGCCCGAAGGCCTTTGTTTTCCCTGGTGTGGCGAAAGTACTACGCCGATAAAAACGGTGTGAAGTTACGCGCCATATTTTTCGGTCATCTCTGTGGCCGTTGCGCGTAATGCTTCAAGGAGCTCTGACGGGAAACCCGGTTCAGTCTCCATAGACGGAAACGACAGGCAGAGTGCCACCGTTTCGCCATGATGTTTGTTATGAACAATAACTGACAGCGAACTGATGCCTGGCAGCGATTCATTTCGGGCCAGTGACCAGCCCTGCTGGCGGATTTCAGCCAGTCTGGCACAGAGTGCCTCAGGACTTTGCGGCGAGTTCGCTGATGCGACCTGCCATTGATCATGGAAGCGCGCCAGCACCTCTTCATCACTTAACTGCGCTAACAGCGCCCGGCCGGTTGAGGTCGCGGCAGCCGGCATCCGACTGCCCGGCGGCGTGACCATCTGCGTAAAGTGACGCCCATGAAACATACGCATCACTAATACTTCCCGCCCGTCGAGCTTCGACACGTAACCCATGCAGCCGGTTTTCGCAGCCAGCCTGACCATCGCCGCTGAAACGCTGTCAACCAGCGGTGCCGAAAGATAATGTCCGGCAGCAGCCAGCAATACGCGACCAATGTGATAACCGCGCGTATCCGCATTCCGCTCCAGCAGCCCCTGACTTTCCATGGTGGCCAGCAGACGTGAAACGGTGCTTTTTGGCAGGTTTAACGCCTCAACCACCTCACTAAATGAGAGACCAACATGCCCCTGCGTCACACCTTTGTGCTGAAACAATCGAAGTACGGCGGCAGCATTTTCAAGTGTGGTCATGTTACGTGTTCCACTATATGGAACTAAGTTCCTCTGTTGGTTTGACGAAAATAAATCGTGGCGCTGAATCGGTCAAGCGACAATTTGATTCACACAGAGATCGGCAGCAGAGAAAATAAGGGGATAAAAATGATTAGCGGGGCTTTATCTGGCGAGACAAGGAGAGTGCAGAACAGAAGCATACGCAGAGATCATTCGACAGTAAATCTGCGTCAATTTCGCTTCTTAAATAACCCGATCGACTTCAGGTGGGAGTAAAAACAGGCGTCATGCAGGCACAGGGTCAGGCGGGTCAGTAATAAGCAGTTATCCGGTGTGACAGGCTGGCGTCCCTGCCAGCAGTAAAGCTTTACTCTTTTTCAACGTCTTCGTAGCGCGCTTTGGCGTCACGCGCTTCTTCTTCCGTTTCGTGCTCACTGATTAATGAATTCGGTTTGGGATGATCAGCACGCAATTCGTAAGAGGTTACTTTATTACCTTCAGTGCCCTTTTCAACTGGCACAACTTTCGCTTCACGTGGATACGGTGGTCTGGTCGGCATACTGTGTCCCTCTTGTCTGAATAACATTCCACAGGACAGGCCGCTGCCTGTCATAGGATAAGTATAGACAATGCCGTCTGAAGCGGGATCAAAGCGGGAAAAATCTGAGGGTTAGCTGGCGCGCGCCAGGGAGAGTGACAGCAGAATCTCCTCTACGACGCACTCAGGCGATTGCATCGCATTCACCTGATGATGGGCCGCAGACTGATAGAGATGCGCACGTTCACGCAGCACATCACTCATCTCATCAGCAATCGGACGGCCGGTTAAAGTCGGACGCTGGGCCGCTTCAGGTTCACTTTCCAGCCGCTCCGCCAGCACCTCGGGTGACGCGCTAAGCCAGATCACCTGGCCCTGCTCCTGCATAAAACGACAGTTCTCTTCAGCCAGAATCATGCCGCCGCCGGTGGCAATGACGGTTCTGGGCGCCGTTACCGCTTTAAGCGATTCCGTTTCACGAGCGCGGAAACCTTCCCAGCCTTCCGCCGCCACAATCTCCGTCACACTGCGCTGCGTGCTGAGTTGCAGATGGTGATCGGTATCCGTAAAGGCGTAGCCCAGCGCCTGCGACAGCGCCTCGCCGACCGTGGTTTTGCCGCAACCGCGAGCGCCAATCAAAAAGATGGGTAGTGACATCAGGGCCGTTCCTCCGCCTGACCGCGCGATGCGGCTGCATGGTGAGCTTATTAATGCGACGCATAATAACTGGAAATTATTATGGCCTCTACCTGTCAGGCACGATTTACGCATTTTCGTCCCCTGAGCAGCGACAATCTTTGTGTTTTCAAGGGGAAATGCATGCACGTTTTGTGCATCAGGGCCGTAACAGAGCGATAAAAACCCCGCAAAACAGCGGCTAAAATGCGTCGGCAATATTTGCTTACTGCCCCGATTTTACTTTTCACGCTGGCGCCCACATATACTGGTAACAATCGCCACAGGAGAGTCATCATGCAACGCGAAGAACAACAACTGATTGAAGGGCTGTTCAGCCGTCTGAAACAGGCTGAAAGCCAGACCGTGGCACGCGATGCCGCTGCCGAACAACTGATTAACCAGCATCTGCAGGCGCAGCCGGGCGCGCCTTACTACATGGCGCAGGCGATCCTGATTCAGGAAGCGGCGCTGAAAAAACTCAATGAGAAAGTATCGGCGCTGGAAAGCCAGATGGCCCAGCAACAGCAACAGCAGCAGCAGCAACCTGCACAGAGCAGCGGCGGCTTTCTGTCCGGGCTGTTTGGCAGCGGTTCGCGTCAGCAGCCGCCTGTGCAGCAGCAACAGCAATCGTCACCGTGGAACAGTGCGCCACAGCAACCGGCTCAGCCGCAATATGCGCCTGCACAAGCGCCTGCACCACGCGGCACCGGTTTCCTCGGCGGCGCACTGCAGACTGCTGTGGGTGTGGCGGGCGGTGTGGTGATGGCCGATATGCTGACCAGCATGTTCCACCATTCACAGCCGGAGGAGATTGTGAATATCATCAATGAGCCACCCCTGCCCGATGTGAATGACAATCTCAACACCTTCAACGGTGGCGATGACAATGCCGATACCTTTAACGGCGGTAACGACAACGCCTTCCTCGACCAGAATACGGGCTGGGACAGTAATTATGCCGACAACAGCGATCTCAATGATTTTGGCGGCAACGATTACGACGACGACAACTTCGTTTAACTTCAGCGTTTCTGCTGGGTGAGCCAGCTATCCAGCTCATTTGCAAACTGCTGGCGGTCACGCGGACTCATCGCCGCGGGGCCGCCGGTCTGCACTCCGCTTGACCGCAGAGTATCCATAAAATCCCGCATCGTCAGGCGTTCACGTATCGTCGCCGGTGAGTAACGCTCGCCGCGCGGATTCAACGCCGCCGCCCCCTTCTCAATCACCTCTGCTGCCAGCGGGATATCGGCGGTGATCACCAGATCGCCGGGCTGACAACGTCTGACGATCTCATTGTCCGCCACATCAAATCCGGCAGGCACCTGCAGGGTGCGCAGATACGGTGAGGGCGGCACACGCAGAAACTGGTTCGCCACAAAAGTGATGGTAGTTGCGGTGCGGTCGGCTGCGCGGTAGAGCACCTCTTTGATTACATTCGGACAGGCATCGGCATCGACCCAGATAAACATCATGATTCCTTACAGTCAGAGAAGAGTAAGATCTTGCCGGGTTCCCCTTAAATGGCAAATTTTATTTGCGGCGTGCTTTCCAGCCTGCGCCCGGCTGACTTGTTATTCAGGCTGGCTGAAGTAAGCTAGCTCACTGAGAAAAACGAATAATGTCCTAAGGAGATGGCGATGCTGGCAAAGAAAATCGGGTTTATCGGCGGGGGAAATATGGCGAAAGCCATTATCGGCGGACTGGTCAACAGCGGCAAAATCGCCCCGTCTGATATCTTCGTTTACGATCGCAAAGCAGAGACCAACCAGGCGATGGCAGAGCAGTATGGCATCAACGCAGCCGAGAGCGCTGAAGCGCTGGCGCGTGAAGTGGACATCCTGTTCGGCGCGGTCAAACCCAATGTCATTCTGAAAGTCTTAAAAGAGCTGACAGGCAGCCTGAAAAAAGAGGCGCTGGTGGTGTCGATTGCGGCTGGGGTGACGCTCGATTCGCTCTCATCGGTGCTGGGTTACGATCGTAAAATTGTCCGTGCGATGCCGAATACTCCCTCGCTGGTCAGCGAAGGCATGACCTCGGTCACGCCCAACGTGCTGGTTGAGCAGGCGGAAATCGACGAGGTGGTAGCGATTTTTGAGAGCTTCGGCAAAGCGGCGGTGGTGGATGAATATCTGATTCACTCCGTGGTCGGCGTCAGCGGTTCTGCGCCGGCCTACGTGTTTATGTTTATCGAAGCGATGGCCGATGCGGCCGTACTGGGCGGCATGCCACGCGCTCAGGCCTATCAGTTTGCTGCACAGGCGGTGAAAGGGGCAGCGCAGATGGTGCTGACCACCGGGAAACATCCGGCTGAACTCAAAGATATGGTCTGCTCCCCAGGCGGCACCACCATTGAAGCGGTGAAAGTGCTGGAAGAGAAAGGCATGCGCTCGGCGGTGATGGAAGCGATGCTGCAGTGCATGGCGAAGTCAGAAAAACTGAGCCGCAGCTAACCGATCATCAAAGGATGTGCAAGGCGGCCCCGTACGCTGGCCCGCCTTGCCTCCGCCTTAACAGATATTAACGGATCTGTTCCTGACCGAGCGCCACTGCCTCGGCAAGCGTCATCGGTTGCTGCATCCGCTCCACCAGCTCAGCGGTCAGCGTATACATGCCGCATGAGCAGATCGCTGCCAGCTTCCCCTGCTGGCCATAAAACGCCATAAACTTTTTATCCTCCAGCGAGCCAATCAGCTGAAAGTCATCCCATTCTGTCGCGTGGCCCAGATACTCATAGCGGGTGGCGTACTGCGTGGTCCAGAAGAACGGTACGCGATCAAAGGCGACGGTCTGGCCCAGCATATTCCATGCGGCGGTTTGTCCCTGCTGATGCGCGACGCGATAGTGCTCAATACGCAGCGGCTCCTGTGCAGACGGGTACGTGGCGATATCTCCCGCCACCCAGATATTGTCAGCGACCCGTAACTGCTCATCCGCCTGCAGGCTGCCATCCTCTGCCAGCGGGAGATCGTGGATAAAGTCGGTAGCCGGTTTAACCCCGGTAGCAAACAGCACCACCGTCGCGTCCAGCAACCGTCCACCCTTGAGCTGCACGCCGCTCACCTGCTGGTCGCCCTGTAAGGCTTCGATCTCGCCCTGCACCCACTTCACGCCGTTCTGCTCATGCAGCTGATAGAAATAGCGGCCAATCTGATCGCCAAACTGTTTAGCAAAGGGCAACGCCTGGCGGGCGATTACCGTCACGTCAATGTCACGATTACGCAGCGCCGACGCCAGTTCGGTGCCGATAAAACTGTTGCCGATAATCACGATCTTATGACTGGCATCCACCGCCTGAAGCAGCTCATCGGTCTGCGCTTTGCTGCGCAGCAGATGGACCCCATCGAGATCGCTGCCCGGCAAATCGGGGCGGACTGGCGACGCGCCGCTGGCGATCAGCAGTTTGTCGAAAGGGAGCGTCTCGCCATCCTCAAAGATCAGCCGTTGCTGCTGAGCATCCAGGCGGCTCACCCTGGCCTGAAGTCGTTCAACGTGATCCATCACATCTGCTTTCAGCAGTTGCGGCACCTCGCTGATATCCATTTTGCCCGACGGCACAAATTTGGTCAGCGCGGTGCGGTCGTAAGGCGCGTCCGCTTCCCGCTCAACCAGAATCACGCGGCCTTTGAAGCCTTCATGGCGCAGACGCCACAGCGCTGCGCTGCCCGCCGCTCCACCACCCAGCACCACATAGACCGGTGCGGCTGCTCCACTGCCAATCGGCGCCGCGGGCGACATCGCTTTCGGATTCACCAGCACCCGGCCCTCTTCAATGCGCAGCGGATACTGTTTGAGATCGGCTAACGCCAGCGGTTCACACATTTTTCCACTGGCCAGATTAAACGCGGCTTTGTGCCACGGACAGACCAGCCGATCGCCGCAAATCGCGCCCTGCTCCAGCGGCGCGCCTGCGTGCGGGCATTTCGCCTGGTAAGCACGTACATTGTCACCTTCGCGGATCAGTAACACCTCCACCTCGCCGAGCGTTTTTTTAACCGGCTGGCGCTGGGGCAGACCGTTCAGGTCGACGGTAAATTGATAGTTCACGGCATGGCTCCTTTAGCGGTTCTTATCTTGTGCTGCGCGGCAAAACAGGGTTCTGCGCAAATCCCCACAAACAGTAAGTGTGGCAAAAGAACCGGGAAGCCTGGCGATGAATGTTTATCAGAAGGTTAACCTGCTGTTATCGCAGGAAATTTAATCAGCATTGCGCGGGGAAGAGAAGCGGCCACCTGCGTGGCCGGGGGGATAATCAGCTTTTTTTCAGGCACTGGCTCATAAAGGTTTTACGCGCATCGCCCGCCAGTTTTTTATCACCAGCTTCGCCGTTACAGCTTTTCATTTTCATCTGCTGCGGTGACATCTGCGACAGCTTGCTGTCCTTTTTCAGGCATTCACTCATAAAGGTTTTGCGCGCATCCCCTTTAAGATCCTGTGATTTAGCATGCTGGTTACACATCGTCATCTTCTCCTGCTGCGGGGTCTTTTCCGCCGCACCGGCCAGTCCGCTCGCCAGCAGGCCCGCCATCATCATCGCCATTAAACCGACTTTCATCTTGTTATCTCCATAATGGATTGTCCTTTGTTATTCTGGCAGCGAATAAGCAAAGCGGAAAATGTTTCAGGTCAAAGTGATGTGAAGATCCCATTCCAGTCTGGCACCGGGATCGTTACTGACGAGGATGGCGGAGTAACTTTTCGATGTAATTGCGCAGCAGACGCGCATCGTTATCATCGGCATCAGCCACATTGTCCATTGCGGTTTCAATACTGGTAGTTATAGCCAGATGTTGTTGCGGCTCCAGCTTGCGAACCAGCGCGGTAACAACAATCTCCAGCGCTTCGATTTGCGCCATCTGCTCTTTGGCTGTCGCCTCTTTTTCAGCCAGCTTTACCAGCAACTCAGCAATCAGGTTTTTCATGCTGTTATCTCAGCGGTGGAGAAAAGCTGAAATTATCACCACGCTCCCTAAAAAAACAGAGGGTAACCGCTACTTTTTTCAGTGAGTTAGCCCACATTCTTCACCGTATGCTCAGACGATTCCGGCTAACCTTGCGAGCGAAACGTTTTCCCTGCAATCAACGCCGTGGTTAAACGTTTCGCCCGCCCGATATCGGTCATTCGCTTAGCGAGGATCGGCAAATCCGCGGCCTGGTCCGCCGCCGTGTCCGCCCCAGCCACCTCCGCCGCCGCCTGGAGGCGGGAAAATACATCCGCTTAATGCAGTAACCAATGCCACAACGGCAGCCAGCTTTATGATTCGTACCATATCTACCTCAGGGTGATGAAATCGGGCTGAGTGTATGGAGCCACTTGCATGGCGACAAGTGAGATTCTTCCGCATCCGGCGACTATTCATCTTTGCTGACCAGGCTTAACGTTTTACCGCCATTAAGGCGGCACAATCTCAACATCCCGGCCGGCTTACGGCGCAAAATTATTTGTGAAAATCGGGAGGGGGAACACTTTACAGGCGGCTTAATTTTGCGCATTGTGAGCGCATTACATTT
This sequence comes from Pantoea pleuroti, assembly GCF_014156615.1. Taxonomy (NCBI): domain Bacteria; kingdom Pseudomonadati; phylum Pseudomonadota; class Gammaproteobacteria; order Enterobacterales; family Erwiniaceae; genus Pantoea; species Pantoea pleuroti. Next base: position 731,680 of record NZ_SBFD01000002.1, read on the forward strand.
ACAGGATATAAACATGACTCTCTCTCAGGCTGCTTTCAGTGACATCCTCTCCCGGCGCGACTGGGAAAATCCGGTCGTGACCTCGCTGCATCGGCTGGATGCGCACCCGCCATTTGCCAGCTGGCGAGATGAAGCAGCCGCGCGGGATGACAGCCCCTCGGCGTCACTGCAGAGCCTCAACGGAGAGTGGGGTTTCCGTTATTTTACGCAGCCTGAAGCGGTCCCGGCCAGCTGGATACTGCAGGATCTGCCGGACACCACGACCCTTCCGGTTCCGGCCAACTGGCAGATGCACGGCTTCGATGCGCCCATTTATACCAACGTGCAGTATCCGATTCCGGTTACTCCTCCGCTGGTACCCACAGAGAATCCAACCGGATGTTACTCGCTCACATTGAGCGCTGACGCAGCCTGGCTGGATAATGGGCAGACACGCATCATTTTTGACGGCGTAAACTCGGCCTTTCACCTGTGGTGCAACGGCCACTGGATTGGCTACTCTCAGGACAGTCGTCTGCCCGCCGAATTCGACCTGACGCCTTATCTGCGGCCGGGCAAAAACCGGCTGGCCGTGATGGTGCTGCGCTGGAGCGACGGCAGTTATCTGGAAGATCAGGATATGTGGCGGATGAGCGGCATTTTCCGCGACGTCACGTTAATGCATAAACCGCAGGTGCATCTGGCCGACGTTCAGCTGGAAACCCGGCTCAGCCCGGAGTTTTACCGTGCCGAATTGCGTGCCCGGGTTCGTGTTGCTCTGCCAGCTGACGTCAGTTCACGCTATCAGCTGCGCCTGACGCTGTGGCAGGGTGACCAGAAGATTGCTCAGTGTCAGCAGCCGCTGGGCAGTGCCATTATTGACGAGCGGGGTCACTATCCCGAACGCGCCCTGCTCAGCCTGCCGGTGGAACAGCCTTCGCTGTGGAGTGCCGAAACGCCCCATCTCTATCGCGCCACGCTGGCGCTGCTGGATGAGAATCAGCAGCTGATCGAGGTGGAAGCCTATGATGTCGGCTTCCGTCAGGTCACCATCGACAACGGCCTGCTCTGCATGAACGGCAAACCGCTGCTGATCCGCGGCACCAACCGTCATGAGCATCATCCGGAGCGCGGTCAGGTGGTGGATGAGGCGACGATGCGCCGCGACATCGAGCTGATGAAGCAGCACAATTTTAATGCGGTGCGCTGTTCGCACTACCCTAATCATCCGCTCTGGTACCGGTTGTGCGATCAGTATGGGCTTTATGTGGTGGATGAGGCCAATATCGAAACCCACGGTATGCAGCCGATGAACCGGCTCTCCGATGATCCCCGCTGGTTCGCCGCCTATAGCGAACGCGTGACGCGCATGGTGCAGCGCGATCGTAATCACTGCAGCATTATTATCTGGTCGCTGGGCAATGAGTCAGGACATGGTGCCACGCACGATGCGCTCTACCGCTGGATAAAAAGCAGCGACCCAACGCGTCCGGTTCAGTATGAAGGCGGCGGTGCGGATACCGCCGCTACCGATATCATCTGCCCGATGTATGCCAGGGTTGATGAAGATCAGCCCTTCCCGGCGGTGCCGAAATGGTCGCTGAAAAAGTGGATCGGTCTGCCGGGTGAGACGCGTCCGCTGATCCTGTGTGAATACGCGCATGCCATGGGCAACAGCTTCGGTGGTTTCGCTAAGTACTGGCAGGCCTTCCGCCAGTTTCCGCGTCTGCAGGGCGGCTTCGTCTGGGACTGGGTTGATCAGAGCCTGACCCGCTATGACGATCAGGGCGAACCCTGGCAGGCTTACGGCGGCGATTTTGGCGATAAACCCAACGATCGTCAGTTCTGTATGAACGGGCTGGTGTTTGCCGATCGCACGCCGCATCCGGCGCTTTATGAGGCGCAGTGCGCCCAGCAGTTCTGGCAGTTTGACGTCGATCCCGGCGATCCGCTGAGCTTTACGGTCAGCAGCGACTATCTGTTCCGCCACAGTGACAACGAAGTGCTGCGCTGGCGCATCGAGCAGGCGGGTCGTGTAGTAACGGAAGGAGAAGTGCCGCTGGATATCGCTCCACAGGGCCAGCAGCGGATCACGCTGCCGTCACCGCCAGCATTACAGGGCGAATGCTGGCTGAACGTCGCGGTTCATCAGATTGACGCGACCCAATGGAGCGAAGCTGGCTGGCGTGTCGCCTGGCACCAATGGGCGCTGCCCTCATCGCTGGCGCTGCCATCAAAGCCGGAAAGCGGCGAAGCACCGGACCTGCATGATGATACCCGTGAGATTGTCATTACCCATCAGCAGCAACGCTGGCGTTTTTCACGCCACAGCGGCGAACTGACGCAGTGGTTTGTGGATGAACAGCCCACGCTGCTTTCACCGCTTCAGGACTGCTTTATTCGCGCGCCGCTCGACAATGACATCGGCACCAGCGAAGCGGAACGGGTTGATCCCAATGCCTGGGTCGAGCGCTGGAAAGCGGCGGGTTATGACCAGATGAGCAGCCAGCTGGTGTCGATGACGGCGAATGCGTTGCCGCAGGCGGTGCAGATTGAAACGCTGCACAGCTGGCTCGCCAATGGCCAGATAGCCTTTATCAGCCGTAAACGTTATCTGATCAACGCGCAGGGTGAATTGCAGTTGCAGCTTTCCGTTGAGCAGTCGCGCGGATTGCCGCCGCCCGCGCGCATCGGATTACGCTGTGAGCTGACGCAGATACCACAACAGGTAAGCTGGCTCGGCCTGGGTCCGCATGAAAACTATCCCGATCGCCAGCTGGCCGCGCAATTTTCCCGCTGGGAGCTGCCGCTGGATCAGCTCTCAACGCCTTATGTTTTCCCGGGTGAGAACGGTCTGCGCTGCGACACCCGTCAGCTCGACAGCGGCAGCTGGCAAGTCAGCGGCGATTTCGCTTTCTCACTGAGCCGTTTCAGCCTGGAGCAGTTGCGGGAGGCATCACACCGCCACCATCTGCGTCCGGAAGCGGGCTGCTGGCTGCATCTGGATGCCTTTCACATGGGTGTCGGCGGCGATGACTCCTGGAGCCCCAGCGTCAGTCCTGAGTTTTTACTGACTCAGCAGCGCTGGCAGGCTGAACTGACGATTTGCCAGCCGACGCGGGCAGCACTGTCTTCGGACGCCGGTAAAAGCGCTTCAGAAACAGCACGTTAATCAGCACGACCACGGCGGTGGCAAAAAAGACCCAGCGGAAACCGGCCACCGCCGACACCGCGGCGCCCAGCAGCGGACCCGCGACATTGCCGAGATACATAAAGGACTGGTTGTAGCCGAAGATCCGGCCGGTAATGTTGTCACGCGAGTGACGCACCAGCAGCGTCTGCACCGCGGGCATCATCGCGCCATCGGCAAAGCCCAGCAGAAAACGTAATACCCCCAGCTGTGTCGTGCTGGTGACAAACGACATGGCGATAAACAGCAGCAGCGAGATGACCATCGTTGCCAGCAGGATACGCTGCGTGCCGATGCGATCGCCGAGCCGTCCCAGACGAGGTGCGGCCAGCAGCGCAGAGACGCCAGGCAGCGCGGCAATGACCCCGCTAAGAAAAGCGATATTCTCAGCGGTGGGTGCCAGTTCCCGCACAAAGAGCGTCAGGATCGGGTTCACCGATCCGTTGCACATCTGGATCACCATGGTGGTGAAAAAGAGGCAGAGCATCAGTTTTGGGTTATCCAGCGAGCGGAAAACCTCGCGTCCGCTGAGCTTCTCCTTTTTACTAACCGGGGTGTAACCGGTCTCCTTGATCAGGAACAGCGTCACCAGAAAGCTGACCATCAGCAGCGCTGCGGTGACAATAAACACCGTACGTAAACCGACCCAGTCTGCCAGCAGCCCGCCCAGCATCGGCCCCAGAATCACCCCACCAATCTGGCCGGTTGAGACACAGCTCAGCGCCCAGCCGCTGCGTTCACGCGGCACCTGAGCGGCCACCAGCGCCATGGCGTTGGGAATATATCCGGAGGTCAGCCCCATCAGGGCCCGCAGCAGCAGCAACTGCCAGGCTTCGGTGACAAAAGCCTGTAGCAGAATCACCACGCCCATGCCAAAAGCGGCGCGCAGCAGCATCAGCTTACGGCCTTTGCGATCGGCAAGACTGCCCCACAGCGGCGCTACGGCCGCCGAGACCACAAAGGTGATACTGAAGGTTAGACCCGACCAGAGGCTCAGTGATTCGCCACCGGTTATGCCAAGCTGCTCAAGGTAGAGCGGCAGAAACGGGATGATCTGGCTGATGGCCAGGCCGGTAAAAAAACAGCCAAACCAGACCGAGATCAGGTTTATCTTCCAGGGTTCTATAGTGCGTGGCATGAGCAGATATTTTAAAGAGAGGGAATGCTCAGTCTAACGCGGCTATTCTCAGCGTGACCGACAAAACATGGCACAAATGGCAAAAGACCGGATTCCTCTTTGATTCAGCGCAATCACCGGCGCAAATTTTCCAGCCCGCCGGGTTTTTAGCGCGAAGCACGCGGCCGGTGGTCTGCCCCGACGCGATCTTCCCTGACCCGGCTCGTCAATATAGAAAAATATGTCATTCTGTTACTGACAACTCTTCACCCCGCTTCTATGTTTAAAAAACCGCCAGCCGCGGCGGTGTGGCAATCTTTTTAATCGGCGCGACATCCTCCGCAAAAAACGGTGCAGACCGTCCGGCTACGCTGAGGCGAACCAGCTTATTTCATGGTTATACACCCTTATGCTCAGGTGTAAGGGAGGGGGTCTTGTTTTAGCGGAGGTGGGTAATGAGAGTACAACCTAACAGCGCCAGCCGTGCTATCAGCGACTATTTTAACAGCCCGGACTGGCGAATACCGCCTGAGTCCGATCTGCTGGCCGTAATTCTACGTGAAATAATGGAAGCGGGAGAACCCGCCACCAATAAAGTCCTTATTGCGCGGGTTATCGATAAACTGGAAGTGGAAGGCGACGAGACACAGTTGCAGCGTTATCGCACCCTGCTGGCGCAGTTGATCGACACGCAGCCGGAGGCGTAAACCCACCACCTACTTCACCCAGCGCAATTTATCCGCTTCGCTGATGCTGGCTCGTCCGCTGCTGCGCTGAAACAGGCACAGCTCACGTCCACGCTTATTTTTCATCTGCGGCTGGGGATAGCGTCCCTCCAGCAACAGTGCGCTGTAGCCCGTATTGTCGTCATACTCGATCGCCTCGCCCAGCACCTTTACTTTGCTCAGATGACTGGCGTTAATGCAGGCCTGCACCATCACCTGACGGCTCTTTTGCCAGGCCTCTTCACTGGAAGCCTGCGCCAGTGTGCTGCTGAGTAACAATGCGGGCAGAAGTGCCCCGATTATGCGTTTCATCTTCTCTGCTCCTGTTACGGCCTGAAGCCGCTAAAAAAATTCCCGCCGGGGCGGGAATAAACAAGACGAGCACTATCTATTGTGTGACGAGGAAGTTTCTTAAACGCGCTGCTATCCTCGCCTGCCGTTATGACAAACCTATGACATCTTTGCCGTTAACCACAATAAACTGAGCTGATATTGCCATTTTTGTCAGCCAGGAAGTTCAGCCGGTTAAGGTTGAAGTCCATGGTGACGGCAGAATTATAGGGAATGGCGCGGACCTTCTGTTCGAAGTGCTGACCCTGCAGCGCGGTTAACGGTTTGCCGACATAATTCTGAAACTGAGAGGCACCACAGCGGTCAGCTTCGGGATCGTGCGCCACACTGGCGGTATCGGGCTTAGAGGCAGATTGACAGGCGGTTAATGCAAACAGCCCCACTACCAGCAGCCCTTTTCCATAAAATTTCACGTTGATTCTCCTGTTGGACGTGTAAAACCCTGCCCCAAGAGTAGCAAAGCGCACCTGCTGACCTGAACCCCTAAAAAGTAAAGTTGTTACAGCAGCATTAAACGGATCGCGGCACAGATCATTTTTTAAGATTAATCGCACTCATTGCCTAAAAAAAGCACACCAGGAAACTACAATATTAAGAATAGTCTTAGTCCTGTGGAGGTCATGATGGAACTGATTATTTTTGTCGTCTGCGCAATGCTGATGACCGCCGTGGCGGTCAAAGTCCGTTAAACGCGTTCAGCCTGGTTCTGCGCGGTTCTTTCCAGAAGCGTACTGAATGCAGCCAGCGGCATCGGTCGACCGAGGAAGTAGCCTTGCCCCTCTTCGCACGAGAGCTGTTTTAGCTGGTTCAGCTGCGCTTCTGTCTCAATTCCCTCAGCCGTAATTGTCAGGGCAAAGGCGCGTGCCAGCGCAATAATCCCCGCGACCACTGATTGCGCCTGCTGCGACTCCGGGAAATCTTTCATCCAGGAGCGATCGATCTTCAGCCCATTAAACGGGAAGGTCTTCAGGTAGCCCAGGGCAGCATAGCCGGTGCCGAAGTCATCAACGGTTAACCTTACCCCGAGTGACCGTAAACCCTGCATCACCTCAAGCGCATGCTGCGGATGTTCAAAGGTCACGTTCTCCGTGATCTCCAGCTCCAGCCGGATAGCCGGCAGGCCGCTTTTCGCCAGCACATCTGCAACCCGCTGTACTAAATCGCTGGTGCGGAACTCCATTGGCGAAATATTAACCGAAACATAGCGATCGCCCCCCCACCCCAGCGCATCCTCACACGCCCGCATCAACACCCAGTCGCTGATGGTGGCGATGAGACCGCTCTTTTCCGCCAGCGGAATAAAGTGATCGGGGGTAATCCACTCATCCGGCGCAATCTGCCAGCGAATCAGCGCCTCGGCACCCGCCAGCTGACCCGTCAGCAGTTGATAACGGGGCTGATAGTGCAGGCGAAATTCATTGTTCTTCAGCGCTTTCTCAATCCGCCGCGCCATTTCACGCTTATCCTCACGCTGACTGGCCATCTCATTGGCATACCAGACCCACTGATTGCGTCCCGCTTCACGCGCTTCATTCAGGGCGATATCCGCCATTTGCAGCAGCGCTTCCGGATGGCTGGCATCCTGCGGTACACAGGCAATCCCCATGCTGACGGTGAGATAGTGGACATGCTGGCCGGTGCTGATGGGCTGCTGAACCTCATGCACCAGCTGAGCACAACGCTGATCGACCCGCTCACGGTTCGTTTCACGCAACACCAGCACAAACTCATCGCCACTCAGCCGCGCCACCAGCTCCTGCGGGCCGATACAGCGCTTCAGACGCTGCGCTATCTGGCTCAGCACCTCATCGCCCGCCGCATGGCCCCAGGTTTCATTAATCGGCCTGAACTGATCGAGATCGAGGGTAATCAGCGTCAGCGGCGCAGCGCCATCAGGCAGTTCAAGGTGTAGCGTCAGAAACTCCTGCAGCTGTACGCGGTTCGACAGGCCGGTTAAGACGTCATGACGCGACAAAAAATGAATGCGCGCCTCGGCTTCCATGCTCTGAGTGATGTCCGATACCGTGCCGCGAAACCCGATACGCCGCGTGTCATGCCAGATTGTTTTCGCGACCAGCTGGCCGATACGGCGGTTGCCGTGCGCCGACATAAACTGACAGCGCAGTGGCATCTGTTGCCCCTCCTCCTCCTGACGCTGCAGCCAGGCGACCAGCGAATGGCTGGGATGCGTCAGCAGGTGATCGATGTGACGGCCCAGCCAGTGTGTAATATCGTGGCCGGTCACGGTTTGAAAGCGCGCTGACAGGTAAATCAGGCGGCCCTCTCCATCCGTTTCCCAGATCCAGTCTGACGCCGCCTCAGCGAGATCGCGAAACCGCGCTTCACTGTTGGCCAGCTCCTGCTGACTGATCGCCAGCAGGGCAAAGCGCCGGTCAGAGAGAATCGCATTGGAGAGCGCATGGCGGCTTACGCGATGGGTGATAATGCCAATAATGATCGCCATGAGCATCAGCAGTGGTAACAGAAACCAGACCAGGCCCATGCCAGGCATCTTTGGCGTCCAGCGCAGCACAATCAGATCGCCACCGGGTAACGGTTGCACCATCCGCGGTTCTCGCAGGGCATCCCCTGCACTGACGGGCAGGCGCAGTTCGCGCACATCCAGCGTGGCGCCCAGCGCCTGTAATTTGGCAGGGGTGAACAGATTCACAAACACCATGACTGACGCTGGCCCCGCCATTGGCGGCATATTCGTCAGTTTGCCGCTGCCGATGGGGGCGGCAACCACAATGGCGGGCAGATGATTAATCAGCGCATCACGGGTTATCGCCGCGTCGTTGCGCTGACGTGCCGCCGCAATCAGCGCTGGAGTCTCTTTTCCCAGCCAGGCTTCCAGCGGCGTATCCACCAGCTGCCCATTAATGACGCTGTACGTGGTGCGACCCTTGCCGTCGACCACGAACACGCCCTCATAGTGATACTCTTCGTAGAGGCCCGGACCAAAGTTCTCTTCGTCATAAGCCCAGACTTTGTTGACCCTGACATGGAGATTACGCCAGGCTTCGCCCCAGAACGCATAGTCCCGGATATCCGTGACCATCGCCTCCTGACGATTTTTCCACGCCTGCTGCATCAGCAACTGGTCATGCTCAATCGATAAGCTGTTTTGCCGCTGCGCAATCGTCAGTACCATCAGCATTGAGAGCACCAGCACGCCAAACAGCAGCAGCGAAAGTGTGCGCAGGCTGCGCCGCGTAAAGCGGACAGTGCGGTCTTCAGCGGCATGTCTGAATGGAGGCGAGGGTGGCGCCGGAGGGTTAGAAGTCATTAAGAGTGCTCACTACACAGTCAGAGTTTGAGATGAAGGGCCTGCAATACAACATGCAGTGCTGACCAGATTAGTTTCCTCAGTTATCGGCGCGCGCGCGCTGGTGTTTAGTCTGCGGTTAACATTTTGCGCTTAAATATTGTGTTACAGGCTGACTCGACAGCGATCTGGTGCATTGCTACTATGCGCTAACCTTCGCTGGCAGAGTCGCCTATGAATACCAATTCCGACAGAGTGACACTGACGCTGTTCTACGTCGGCAGCTTTGTGGTCTATTACCTGGTTACCATGCTGATCACGCTGTTCCCTAATTACAGCGTGCTGCGCAATGACGGCCTGCTGGTGCCGGTGCTCTGTCTGTTCGAATTTGCTGTTATCTACCCGCTTTACCGCTTTTACTGCCAGCGCCGCACCGACCTGCCGCTGGGTGAACTCTGCACGCTGCAAACTCTGCTGTTTACTGGCGCGCTATTTGTTCTGATGGCCGCACAGATGCAGTTCATGCAGCCGGAAGGATGGCTGGTGATGCAGGCCCAGCAGGGACGTAATTCGCTGCTGATCCTGCTGCTCACCGCCGTGCTGCTGGCGCCGGTGTTTGAAGAGGTGCTGTTCCGCGGTTTTCTGTTACAGGGCTTTTTGCTGTGGGCGCCGCGAAGTCGCTTCGCCTGTATGCTGCTGACCTCACTGCTGTTTGCGGTGATGCATACGCAGTATGTGCACTGGCAGACCCTTATCGCCCTGACGCTGTTTTCGCTACTGCTCTGTTACGCCCGGCTGCGGAGTAACAGTCTGGCGCTGCCCATCTTCCTGCACACGCTGAATAACCTGATTGCGCTGCTGCCCGCCTGGTATTTCGCAGGCTAGCGCCAGGCCCGCCCCTTCTGACACACCTTACAGACCGCCGCATCACCCCCTGGCTGGCGGACCATAGCTCACGCTGACAATGCTGCCCCGGCACGTTTGTCTATACTGGATGTTAAAAAGGGATAAAAAGCACCACAGTCCGGACCACCAGACCGTGTAAAGGAGAGGATCTATGTTGATAGGATTTGTGTTGTTAGTGAGCGCATGCGGCTACGATGCCTGCGAGGCGCTGCCGGTATCAGAGCGCATCTATCCGACGAAGGTCGACTGTGAAACGATGGCGAACCGCATTCATAAAGTCAGACCGAATGTGGTACTGCTGTGCGGCGAAGTACATCGCTAATTCAGGGCCAGGTTCAATAAAGCAGGGCTGTAACGTTGCAAGCTGACGCTTTAGCGTACAAAATATAAGCTGTTGTTAACCATTATCGTTGTGAATCCCATGAAAACATCACGCCCCCGTCGTCCTGGTGGACGCTGGGTTTACTATCTTTTGTATGATGGCATTCTGTGGCCCTGCCCCGTCCGATGGGAGTGGGAGAGCAGCTATGGCGGCTGGTTGCCATTTTACTACACGCCAACCTTTGAGTTTGTGGTGGGCGATCCCCGCAAGGCTTATCGCATTGCGCGCAGCGATGTGCGGGCTAAAAGGCGCGAGGATGCCTTTGTCTGAGCGCGTTTATCGCCACGGCAGCCATGAGGCAGTAAGCAGATAGTGAACCGCTTCCAGCACAATAATCACCATTAATAATATGCCCAGCGTGTGGCGGCCAATCCCCTTCATCTGTTCAGGCCCAGATCATGGCAGCCCAGCGGATCAGCAGCAGCGCGCCACAGATGCACAACAGAACCAGCACCATCTTCCAGTACTTTTTGGCTGCCCGGTATCTTGTCACCTCAGTTTCCTCTGTTCAGAAAGCGAAGATGCGCCAGAAGGCGCATCTGTTCCGGTCAGCAACAGGACCGGTGAGGCATAGCATAACGCCCGGGCCGCCAAAAGGCGACCCGTTACCGGCATCAGTTGTTCAGGGTGTAATCCAGCGTAATTTCCGCGTTCAGTACCTGAGAAACCGGGCAGCCCGCTTTGGCTTTATTGATGATCTCATCGAAGGTCGACTCATCAATGCCTGGCAGCGAGATGGTGCTGGTCAGTGCCACTTTGGTGATGGCAAAGCCATCGCCTTTTTTATCCAGCGACACGTCGGCCGTGGTATCAATGCTTTCCGGCGGATGACCCGCGTTGCCCAGCATCAGCGACAGCGCCATAGAGAAACAGGCTGCATGCGCCGCACCAATCAGTTCTTCCGGGTTGGTGCCTTTGGCGCCTTCAAAACGGGTGTTAAAGCCATAAGGCTGCTGGCTCAGCACGCCGCTCTCGGTGCTGACGGTGCCTTTGCCTTTGATATCGCCTTCCCAATGCGCCGAACCTTTCTTATGAATGGTCATGTCGTTCCTCCTGTTGGTAAAGAAGCTAAGTATAGACAATACATTCATTTTCGCAGGCTCAACTCACCGCGCGGGGACGTGGCGGTGTGCTCTGCGGTGCCAGTAACGCTTCCGCCTGCACCAGCGAATCGCGGGTGATTTCACCGATCGACTTCGCGCCGGTCAGGGTCATGGCAACGCGCATCTCTTTTTCAATCAACGTCAGCAGGTTTTCTACGCCGCGCTGACCGTGGGTTGCCAGCGCATAGATAAATGCCCGTCCCAGCAGCACGCTGTCTGCGCCCAGCGCAATCATCCGCACCACATCCAGCCCGTTGCGAATGCCACTGTCCGCCAGAATCGCGATGTCACCTTTTACCGCATCGGCAATGGCTGGCAACGCACGCGCCGAGGAGAGCACACCATCCAGCTGGCGTCCGCCGTGATTAGAGACCACGATGCCATCGGCGCCAAAGCGCACCGCATCACGCGCATCTTCCGGATCGAGAATGCCCTTGATCACCATCGGTCCATCCCAGAACTCGCGGATCCACTCCAGATCGCGCCACGAGATAGAGGGATCGAAGTTGTTCGCCAGCCAGCCGATGTAATCTTCCAGCCCGGTAGGCTTGCCCAGATAAGTGGAGATATTCCCCAGATCGTGGGGACGCCCCTGCAGACCCACATCCAGCGCCCACTGTGGATGGGTGACCGCCTGCCAGTAACGACGCAGCGCCGCGTGATTGCCGCTCATCCCGGAGTGCGCATCGCGATAGCGCGCGCCCGGCGTGGGCATATCCACGGTAAACACCAGCGTAGAGCAACCGGCGGCTTTGGCGCGCTCCAGCGCATTGCGCATAAAGCCGCGGTCACGCAGCACATAGAGCTGGAACCACATGGGACGCTTAATCTGCGGGGCCACCTCTTCAATCGGGCAGACCGAGACCGTCGACAGGGTAAACGGAATGCCTTTCAGGTCTGCCGCGCGCGCCGCCTGCACTTCACCCCGGCGGGCATACATGCCGCACAGGCCGACCGGTGCCAGCGCAACCGGCATCGACAGGGTTTCATTGAACAGTTTGGTTTCAAGACTCAGTTCCGACATATTTTTCAGAATGCGCTGGCGCAGCGCCACATCCGAGAGATCCTCGACGTTGCGACGCAGGGTGTGCTCGGCATAGGCACCGCCATCGAGATAGTGAAACAGGAACGGCGGCAGGATATGTTGCGCGGCCGCGCGATAGTCACTGGCAGCGGAGATAATCATCAGTCAGATTCCTTTGGGTTGCGTGTGTCGTTATCCGGTAAGCGGGTGATGCGCGCCTGACGCGCTTCATCTTCATGCAGGCTTTTCATGGTGGTGTGCACGAATCCCAGATGCTGCATCGCCGCCTGGCGCGCAGCTTCGGCATCGCCCGTGAGGATCGCATCAAGCAGCGCCTGATGCTGTTCAGTCAGGCGGGCGAAAATCGCGGGCTGGGTATACATGCGCTGACGGCTCTGCATCACCGACGATTGCAGCAGCTCAAAAAAGCCACGCATGGTCTGCAGCAGCACCACGTTGTGCGACGCCTCGGCAATCGCCAGATGGAAGCGTACATCCGCCTGGGCGGCGAGATCGGGATCGTCACTCTCTTTCAGCTTCAGGGTGGCGTCGAAAGCGTACTGCAGCTTCTCTTTGTCGGCGTCGGTGGCGCGCAGTGCAGCGTGCCAGGCGGTGCTGGCCTCGATGGCATGGCGCGCTTCCAGAATGTCGTAGCGGTAGTCGGGATCGTCGCGCAGCAGCTGGCGAATCGGCTCGACGATGCGCTGTTCCGACCAGGGCGCCAGCTGCTGCCGGATCCAGGTGCCGCCGCCGCGTCGGCTAATCAGCATGCCGTTGCTGATCAACTGCTGTATCGCTTCACGCAGCGAGGAGCGGGAGACGCCAAGCTCCGCAGAGAGCTGCCGCTCGGCGGGCAGACGCATGCCCGACTCGAGCTGATGTTCGGTGATATAGGCCCGCAGGCGCATCACCAGCGGATCGGCATTACTGCTCATGGGATCATCCAGGGGAAGACGTAGGCCTGAAGCGTGGTTATCACACCGACTATACAGGTGAAAATCAGGCTGTGTTTAACGGTAAACCGGAACAGGTCAGACTCTTTGCCCACCAGCCCGACCGCCGCACAGGCGATGGCGATCGACTGCGGCGAGATCATCTTACCGGTCACGCCACCGGTGGTGTTGGCCGCCACCAGCAGAATATCGGAGACGCCAATCTGCTGCGCGGTCGTGGCCTGTAAAGCGGCAAACAGCGCATTCGATGAGGTGTCTGATCCGGTCAGGAAGACGCCCAGCCAGCCCAGGAACGGTGAGAAGAAGGTAAAAGCGTGGCCGGTGTGCGCCAGCGCCAGTGCCAGCGTCGCAGACAGCCCGGAGTAATTCGAGATAAAGGCAAAGGCCAGCACCATCCCGATGGAGTAGATCGGCAGCGCCAGCTCTTTCAGCGTTTCACCAAAAGTCTGCAATGCTGCCTTTGGCTTCATGCGCAGGAAAATCATCGCCATGATCGCCGCAATTAAAATAGCGGTGCCGGTGGCGGACACCAGATCCAGTTTAAAGATGGCCGGATAAGGGGTTGCAGTGCCGACAACGGGCGGCATCCGCGCCACCAGCTCATTCAGCATCGGCACCGGCATAGCCAGCACCCACTCATAGAGCGCACCGCCTTTGGCGAACAGCGCTTTAAACGGCGGGACACTCCAGAGCGTGACGGTGGCGGTGAGAAACAGGAACGGCATCCAGGCGCGGATCACCTGCCCCAGCCGATACTTCTGCGGTGGCAGCAACGGATCGCCCTGTTTCGCCTCTGCATCGGCAAAGCGGAAGATGCGCACCGGTTTCCAGACCCGCAGGAACAGCGTCAGCGAAATCAGCGAGGCGAGCGACGAGATAATATCGGGCAGCTCCGGACCCAGGAAGTTGGAGCTGAGGAACTGGGCAATGGCAAACGATCCACCTGCCACCACCACCGCCGGCCAGGTCTCTTTCACTCCGCGCCAGCCATCCATGATCGCCATAATCCAGAACAGCACAATCAGGGTGAGCAGCGGCAGCTGGCGTCCGGCCATCTGGCCGATGGCAAAACTGTCCAGCCCGGTCACCTGCCCCGCCACAATAATCGGGATGCCCATCGCGCCAAAGGCCACTGGCGCGGTGTTCACAATCAGGCAGAGCCCGGCGGCGTAGAGCGGATTAAAGCCGAGTCCCACCAGCAGCGCGGCGGTAATCGCCACCGGCGCACCAAAGCCCGCAGCACCCTCCAGAAACGCCCCGAACGAGAAGCCGACAATCAGCATCTGCAGACGCTGATCGGGAGTAATCGACAGGATAGAGGCGCGGATAATGTCGAACTGGCCGGTTTTGACTGAGATCTTGTAGACGAACACCGCAGCGACAATAATCCAGGCAATCGGCCACAAGCCATAGAGAAAGCCATACACCACAGCGGCCAGCGCCTGTGCAACCGGCATCTGATAGAGAAACAGCGCCACCAGCAGCGCCAGCACCACGGTGGTGGTGGCCGCCAGGTAGCCTTTCATCTTCAGCTTAATCAGCGCAAAGAAGAAAAAGAGAATCGGGATCAGTGCGATCAGGCTTGAAAGCCAGATATTACCCAGCGGATCGTAGTTTTGTTGCCAGATCTGCATGCCAGTATCTCCAGAGGAAAAGGTGACGTGGCACGCAGCCGCAGCGCTGGTGCCATCTGCCCCGGATTGGTCAGACCAAACCGTTATGTCGGGGCTTATGGCAACAGATAGTTAACGCATTGTTAACCTGTGGCAACAGAAGATGCGCGAATTTTCCCGGAGTGTGAACCAGAGAAAAATATTGCCGGGATTGGTCGGACCAAAATCAGCGATTCACCTCCGGAAAGGCGTGCTGATAGCTGCGCGGATGGAAACGCAGATTTAGCACGATTAACAGCAGCGTGACCGCCGCCTGCAATAACCAGACGCTGGCGAAGTGACCGGTGAGCGCATGCAACTGCCCGGCGATAAACGGCATGCTGCCTGCGATAATAAAGCCGACGCCCTGCATAAAAGCCACCAGCCGCGCGCCAGCCTGCGGCTGCTCCAGATGATCCAGCGCCAGCACCAGCGCCAGCGGAAATGCCCCGCCCAGCCCGAAGCCCGCAATCCCCGCCCAGAGCCACGGCGCCAGTTGTGGCGCAAACAGGAAACCGAGCATGCCGCTGAACTGCATCGCCAGTGTCAGCAGCAGCAGCGGACGGCGATCGCGGCCCCGCGCCAGCAAGGGCAGCAGCAGCGCACCCGTGACCTGACAGCCGATCATCATGCCAAGCAGTGAACCGCCCGCCTGCGCGCTCCAGCCGAGTTGATGATAAAAATCGGGCAGCCAGGCGACACAGATGGCATATCCGCCGTTCACCAGACCGAAGCTCAACGCCAGCGTCCAGGCGCGGGTTTTCCGCCACAGCGAAGGCAGAGCGGCGGCCTCCGTCCGGGCTGCACGTGGGGTGGTGATAAACAGCCAGAGCAGGATGGCCAGCACCACCGGCAGCGCCCAGCTGCTCAGCGCGCCCTGCCAGCCAAGCTGCCCATTCAGCCACGGCGAGATCGCCGCGCCAATCCCACCGCCGCCCATCAGCGCCGCTGCCCACAGTCCGGTCACGCCGGCACTGCGGCTGCCAAAGCGCTGACGGATCAATCCCGGCATCGCCATCTGCACAATGCCAATGCCCGCCCCTCCCGGCACAGTACTCAGCACCAGCCAGCCTCCGTCAGCCACAAACAGCCGACTCACCAGCGCCAGCAACAGCAGCAACAGGCCACCCAGCAGCAGTTTACGTACCGCAAAGCGCTGCATCAGCGGGGCGCTGACTAACGCAATGGCACCCATCATCATCATCGGCACCGCAGGCAACAGCGAGGCCGCCAGCGGCGACAGACCGATGCTCTGCCGCAGCTCGCCGAGTAACGGACTGACCGAGGTCATCAGCGGTCGCATATTGAGCCCGGCCAGCACCAGCGCCGCCAGCAGCAGGTTGTTCTCTCTCTTCATCTGAGATCCACACAGTTAAAAGTTGCCAGCCTGGCAGCAGTCGTTACTATCTGGAAATGAAATATAACTCTGCCAGGTAGTGGAAATATGAATCGTCAGCCGATGTTTACTCCGCAGCAGCTGCTCAGCTTTGTCGCGGTGTGCGAAACCGCCAGCTTCACCCGCGCCGCCGACCGGGTGCACCTGTCGCAGTCCACCGTCAGCCAGCAGGTGCGGCGGCTGGAGGAGATGGTCGGCAAAGAACTGCTGAACCGCTCCTCGCATCAGGTGCAGATCACCGAAGAGGGCGAGAAACTCTTAGGCTACGCCCGGCGGATTATCGCCCTGAATGGGGAAGCGCACGATGTGCTGAGTGACCAGTGGCGCGACGGCGTGCTGCGTCTTGGCGTGCCGGAAGATTTCGCCGCGCCCACAGCCGGTCTGCTGGCGCACTTCAGTCGCGACCATCCGCAACTTCGGCTGGACGTGATGAGCGGCATGCAGGTGGAGCTGCGTCGCGCCTGGCAGCGTGAAGAGCTCGACATCATGCTGATTAAGCAGCCCTACGGCGAGCGTCCGCTGGCGTCGCGTCCTGAACCCCTGCTGTGGCTCGATAGCGCAGAGTGGCCCTGCTTTGAGCAGACGCCGGTACCGCTGGTGCTGTTTCCCCAGCAGGGGCTCTATCGCGATGAGGTATGTCAGACGCTCGATGCACTGGGCCGTAGCTGGCGCATTAGTTACAGCAGCGCCAGCCTTGTCGCGCTGGCCGCCGCCAGTGCGCAGGGTCTGGGGCTGACGTTACTGCCCGCCAGCTGTCGCCTGCCGCAACATCGGGTACTGGGCCCGGAACAGGGTCTGCCGGTGATTGATACCTTCGAACTGGCGCTGTTCTGTCGAGATCCGCAGGATCCTCTGCAGCGCGAGCTGGCGCAATCCCTGGCCACCTTCAGCCAGCTGCGCTGGCAGTGAGATATCGAATAGTCGTCAGTGGAAAATAACGCAGCAGGGTGGAGCGTCGTTTGTCAGATTAAGACCTTGTTCACTTTGCAGGAGCCTCTGATGCCTATTTCCTCTTCGCCGAGCCGTCGTGATTTCCTTGGCCAGAGCGTCCGCTGGACCGCCGCAGGCGGCTTGCTGGCCGTCGGTCTCGGCCAGGCCAGTGCCGCCACGCCATCACCTTTGTCCTCCACCAATCCCGACCAGCCCGCCACCCTGCCCCGGCAGGATCACTATCTGCTGCGCAATGTGCGGCTGGAGGAGGGCTTTATCCGTGAGGATGATGAGATCGTTGCGACCCGGACCGGGCGTTACGACATCAGCGTGCGCGACGGTAAAATTGACCAGCTGACACCCGCCGGCCAGGGTGACAGCACCCTGCCGTCGTGGGATGCACAGGATGCCCTGCTGCTGCCCGCCACCCAGGATATGCATATCCACCTTGATAAAACCTTCTACGGCGGCCCGTGGCAGGCTCCGCGTCCCCGTCAGGGCAAAACCATCATGGACATGATTGCGCGTGAACAGGTGCTGATTCCGCAACTGCTGCCGCACTCTCAGGCGCGCGCCGAAGGGTTAATCGCCCTGCTGCACGCCAAAGGCACCACCCGCGCCCGCAGCCATTGCAATATCGATCCGGTCAGCGGCCTGCAAAGTCTGGAGCATCTGCAGGCGGCATTAGCCCGTCACCCCGCCTTTCCCTGCGAGATTGTGGCCTTTCCACAGCATGGCCTGCTGCACTCGCAGGTCGATGGGCTGATGCGCGAGGCGATGCAGCACGGCGTTGAGTATGTCGGCGGCCTGGACCCCACCAATGTCGATGGTGCCATGGAGAAGTCACTGGATGCGATGTTCCAGATTGCGCTCGACTACCAGCGCGGCGTGGATATACATCTGCATGAAACCTCACCTGCTGGCGTGGCGGCGATTCAGTACATGATTGACACCGTGGCAAAGAATCCGGCGCTGAAGGGCAAAGTGACGCTGAGCCACGGTTTTGCACTGGCGACCCTGTCCGGCAGTACGCTGGATAAGATGATCGCAGGGCTGGCGGAGCAGCAGTTCAGCGTCGCCTCTACGCTGCCGATCGGCAAGCTGACCATGCCGATTCCGCAATTACACCGCAATTACAGGCAGCGGGCGTGAAGGTGATGACCGGTACCGACAGCGTTATCGATCACTGGTCACCGTTTGGCACCGGCAGCATGCTGGAAAAAGCGAACCTCTATGCGCAGCTCTATCGGGGATCGAATGAGTTCTCGCTGTCGCGGGCGCTGGCGATCGCCACAGACGATCGGCTGCCGCTGACAGCCCAGGGTGAACGCCAGTGGCCTGCACCGGGCGATGAAGCGAGCATGATGCTGGTAGCGGCGAGCTGTTCCGCCGAAGCCGTGGCACGGATTTCGCCAGTCGTCGCGACGTTCTCGCGCGGTAAACCGGTGTTTGCGCTGGCCCCGGCCTGAAACAGCAGGACTGCGGACAAAAACGCCGGGAGCGTTTTTGAACAACGCAACGCGTTGGCCCGGCTACGGGCGCACCTCAGGGACGAGGTGCGTACTAAAAACGCCGGGAGCGTTTTTGAACAACGCAAAGCGTTGGCCCGGCTACGGGCGCACCTCAGGGACGAGGTGCGTAATCGCCCGCGCTGAGCCTGCCAGGGGTGGCGGTGTTGCGTCTTTGCGGAGGGCGTATGCTCCCTCAAGCCTGCTCTGCGGCTAACACATACCTGCTCAGGATTTGCCAGAAGCGACCTTACTGCCCAAACCTGTCCCCTGATACGCCCCCCAAAAACAACAGAGCCTCCACAAGGGAGGCTCTGCATTTACCTGAGCGGAGTGCGGGTTACGCGCTTTTGGCCCATTTATCATTCGACATTAGTTCCATTGCCAGCGCGTATAAGCGACGATCTTCCTGATCACAGGGCTCATCTTCCGCATAACACGCAATCATCGAAGCGATCTTATCAGCCGATAAGCTCTCTCCATGAACATGCAGTGTCAGTACGGCGCGGCCTACTATTTTAAGCACATTTTCATGTGGTCCCTGGATGCGATTACTCAATGCAAATACCCTCTACCGGTCGTTGTACCAGGAATATGGCGCGCTAAATATAAAGCAATTAGCTCAGGATTTTTATCGGCACCAGTGGTGATATTTTTTAATGATTAATTCTATTACTGGAGTAGTAGTTAAGGATTTATCTGATTAACAATGAAATAAATATTAAAAAACGGCTACTTATAAAATAATCACTGGCCTCAAAAGATCGTCACCCTGGAACAATCACATGGAGTCGGGGTTAATCTATAAAAATAAACCACCTTTTTCCCGTAAACTTCAGTCTATTCCTAAGCCCTCTGACAGATATAGTTTCATACTGCTAACCATCGAGGTTCCCGTTGCTGTCAGGCGTGCTTTCTGCCAGACTTGCCCCGCAATAATGCCCTACACTTTCAGCCTCAGAGGCCGCGCCCGTGACCGCTTTTTCTACCCTCAATTCGCTTCCCGACAGCCAGCTCGAAAACCTGCGCGAGATGGGCTACACCAGCATGACGCCCGTGCAGGCCGCCACGCTGCCCGCCATTCTGCAGGGACGCGACGTGCGCGCGCAGGCGAAAACCGGCAGCGGTAAAACGGCTGCCTTTGGTATTGGTTTACTGCACCATATCGACAGCGCCCGCTTTCAGACCCAGGCACTGATTCTCTGTCCGACCCGTGAACTGGCGGATCAGGTAGGCAATGTGCTGCGCCAGCTGGCGCGCTTCACCCGCAACATAAAAGTTCTCACTCTGTGTGGCGGACAGCCGATGAGCGCACAGCGTGATTCGCTGGTGCATCCGCCTCATATCGTGGTCGGCACGCCGGGTCGTATCCTCGACCACATTAACCGCGAAAACCTCAAGCTGGACCAGCTCAGCACGCTGGTACTGGATGAAGCCGATCGGATGCTGGAGATGGGTTTCCTGAATGATATGGAAACGATCATTGAAGCGACGCCCACCTTGCGCCAGACGCTGCTCTTTTCCGCCACCTGGCCAGACGGCATTACGGCTATCAGCACCCGCTTTCAGCGTGATGCGCTGAGCGTGGTGACAGAAGATGTCAGCGAACTGCCTTCAATCGATCAGCAGTTTTTCGAAGCCAGCCACAATGAAAAACTGGGTCTGCTGATAGCCCTGCTCAGCGATCGCCAGCCCTCATCCTGTGTGGTCTTCTGCAACACCAAACGTGAATGTGATGATGTCGCCGCGGCGCTTAACGCGCGTGATATCAGCGCCCTGCCCTTGCATGGCGATCTGGAGCAGCGCGATCGCGAACGCGTGCTGATCCGCTTCGCTAACGGTAGTGGTCGCGTGCTGGTCGCCACCGATGTCGCTGCACGCGGACTCGACATCAAATCGCTGGCGATGGTGGTTAACTATCAGCTCGCCTGGGACCCTGAAATTCACCTGCACCGCATTGGTCGTACGGCACGTGCGGGCGAACATGGCGTCGCGGTCAGCCTGGTTGCTGCCGATGAGATGGCTCGCGCGCATGCGTTGGAAGATTTCCTGCAGCAGAAGCTGCCGTGGGTCTCTGCCAGCACGCTGAAAAAGGGCAGCAGCAAGCCGCTGCCTGCAGCTATGATGACCTTGTGCATTGATGGTGGCCGTAAAGCTAAGATACGTCCGGGAGATATTCTGGGCGCGCTGACGGGTGAAGCGGGTTATCGCGCGGAGCAGATCGGCAAAATTGTCCTGACGCCGACCCACGCCTACGTGGCGATTGAAGCGAATCAGGCCAAAAATGCGCTGGTGAAACTCAAGCAGGGCAAAATCAAAGGCAAAACCTGCCGGGCGATTCTGCTGAAGGACTAAATAAAACGGGCGAGGAAATTACCTCGCCCGGTTTGTTACGGCTCTTCGATTTGGCTCACATGCAGCGTGGTTTTATCCCCTTTGCCCTGTACCTTGCCACTGACGCGTACTTTGTCTTCTGCGGTGTAGGTTTTACCACCAAAGGTCTTCTTCGGCGCGATAATCGGTAAGGTACCGGTGTTGTCACGGAACTGATACCGTTCGCCCTGCTCTTTCTTCACGATGTAACCTTCCAGCGTCACATATCCGCCCTGACGGAAATCGCGGATCTGATCAATGTGCGTCTGACCGGTATCTTCTGAACCTTTATAGCCGGCATCCTGCTTGTGTTGCGGCGGCGGCGTATCGCCTGCTTTGTATCCACCCTCTTCGGCCGAAACACCCGCACTCATCATCACCAGCAACGACGCCAAAATTACTTTTTTCATTTCACACTCCTTTATTGGAAAGGTGTCCATGTTGAACCTTCAGGGTTAATCCTGGCACATTAATTGGCGTCCGTTTTATTTCACCCTTCTCTTCTCACCTTTTTTCGATTGCTGCCGATAACCTGTTCACACCCTATTTCACCAGCTGCGTTAATGCAGAGGCAACCATGGATAATTTTCAGAAAGAGATCGATGAAAGAGCGAACCTCGCGTTATCGAACAAGTTTGAGCTGCTGCTGTTTCGCTTAGGTTCCGATCAGCTGAAAGGCAAGTCTGAACTGTTTGGCATTAACGTCTTCAAGCTGCGTGAAATTGTGCCGATGCCCACTATCACCAAAGCCGCAGGCATGCGTTCGCCGCTGCTGGGTATGGCAAGTATTCGTGGCCAGTTCATTCCGGTCATCGACCTGCCTGCCGTGGCGGGTTGTGTGCCGGAAACCGGTCTTAACCTGCTGCTGGTCACCGAGTATGCCCGTAATACCCAGGCGTTTGCCGTGGAGTCAGTTGAGAACATTGTGCGTCTCGACTGGAGCCAGGTGCATACCGCCGAAGCCGGTATCGGCGGCCGCAACATTACCAGCATCGCCTGCCTGGACAGTGACAAGCAGAGCAATGAGCTGGCGATGGTGCTGGACGTTGAGCAAATCCTGTATGACATCATCCCATCAGTGCGCGGCGTCGAACCGGAAGCGGCCAGACCGCGTGCCTTCAACTACCGCCCAGGTGCAGTGGCGATTGTGGCAGAAGATTCCAAAGTCGCGCGTCAGCTGCTGGAGCAGGGCCTGAAGAGTATGGGCATTCCGGCGCTGATGTTTAACACCGGTCTCGATGCATGGGAAAAAATTAAATTGATGAGCCAGGAAGCGCAGGCTGCCGGCGAATCGATTCACGACAAAATCGCCCTGGTGCTGACCGATCTGGAAATGCCAGAGATGGATGGTTTTACGCTGACCCGCAACATCAAGCGTGACCCGATCCTCAAGGCTCTGCCGGTCGTTATTCACTCTTCACTCTCTGGCAGCGCCAACGAAGATCACGTGCGCAAAGTGGGTGCCGACGGCTATGTAGCGAAGTTTGAGTTGAATGAGCTGTCAGACGTGATTTTCAACGTTCTGGATACTGCCCGCTAAGCGAATGCGGGCCGCCAGGAATGCCCCGGCACGCTTTTACATTTTAGCCAGCGGAATGGCTGACCTGACCAGGAACCGACTATGCACATTGAAACTGTACCCGTTACGCCTGCACCTGCTTCGCCTTCCCATCAAAAGTTGCTGCGTGGCCGTTTACGCCAGCTGGCCTGGATTAGCGCCGTCACGTTAAGCGTCGCGTTCTGGACAGGCCTCTACTTCTTAGTTTTCTGAATCCATTCATCCTTGTCTGGATCGGGCTGTCAGCATCACTGCTGACAGCCCTTTTTTTGTCTGAATTTCCTCTGGTTATTACTTAACCCTTTCTGATGTTTTTTACTGACTATTTATTCACCCGGCGTTATTACTTAAAAATTATTAAAGCTACAACATCGCGCTCCGATAACAGTATGCGCGAGATCACCTTTTTGCCTGCGGCTGTGACCACAGACATCAGCAAGGCACTGCGCACAACAGCAGGGAACCTGAGTGTTGCTAATAAATTGATTAATAATAAAACGGGGAAGAGAACATGTTCAGTATCAAGAATATGAAGGTGGGAATGCGGCTCGCAGCAGCCTTCGGTATTATTGTGACGTTACTGATAGTGATTGGCGTGACATCCATAACCAGGATTAACAGCATTAATACGGCGATCGCCTCGATCGTTGACGATCGTTATGTGAAAGTACGACTGGCATTTGATGTGCGCGATGGCGTCAACGATCAGATCAAATACCTGCGCGGCATGGTGATTGACACGACACGTCCGGAAATGAATGTGAAGCGTTATGGTCAGCTGGATGAAGCCACGCAGCGCACCAACAGCGCGATGAAAAAGATCGAAGATATTCAGGTCACGCCGGTCGGCAAGAAAAAGATCGCCGGTCTGCTGGCCTCTTCCCAGGCTTTTGAGAAGGTTAAAGCAGAGCTGATCACCCTGGTGAAAGCGGGTGATTTTGAGGCTGCCAGCACCTATGTCCTGAAATCGATGACCGCCACCCAGAACAAATTCCTTCAGGATGCCGTGGATTTTGCCAACTCTCAGGACGCACAGCTGCGCAGTGAAGGTCAGGGTATTGTGGAAAATGGTCAGTCGGCTATCTCCATTACGCTGATTTTCTCCGCGCTGGCGATTCTGGCGTCTATTCTGCTGGGCTACTTCCTGACCCGTTCTATTGTGCGTCCGCTGGTTGCAGCGGTTGACGTTGCTGAACGCGTTGCCGCAGGCGATCTGAGTTCACAGATGCAGGTGACCTCACGCGATGAAACCGGCGTCCTGATGCAGGCGCTGCAACGAATGAACGATAATCTGCTGTCGATTGTGACTGAAGTGCGTACCGGCTCCGACACTATTGCTGTGGCCTCTAATCAGATCTCCAGCGGGAACCTTGATCTTTCTACCCGCACCGAACAGCAGGCCAGTTCGCTGGAAGAGACCGCCTCTGCTATGGAGCAGATGACATCGACCGTGAAACACAATGCCGACAACGCGCGTGAAGCCAATCACCTGGTTTCCACCACTTCCAGCGTGGCGCGTGAAGGTGGTGTGGTGATGGAGCAGGTCATTGAGAAGATGGAAGCGATCGCCCTCTCCTCACGAAAAATTGTCGATATCATCAGCGTTATCGATTCCATCGCCTTCCAGACCAATATTCTCTCCCTGAATGCTGCGGTTGAAGCGGCACGCGCGGGTGAACAGGGTCGTGGCTTTGCGGTCGTGGCGAGTGAAGTGCGTAATCTGGCGCAGCGTTCAGCCTCAGCGGCCAAAGAGATTAAGGTACTGATTGAAGATTCCGTCGCTAAAGTCGATGAAGGCAGCAAGCTGGTGACGCACGCCGGTTCAACTATCGGTGAAGTAGTGAATAGCGTGCAGAGCGTGGCAAACATTATGAGCGAAATCACTATTGCCAGCAGCGAGCAGAGCAGCGGCATTAATGAAATCAATCAGGCGATTACCCAGATGGAAGCGGTGACGCAGCAGAACGCCGCGCTGGTACAGGAAGCGTCAGCCGCCTCACAAGCACTGCAGGATCAGGCAGAGCGTATGGCACAAGCGATGAGCGTGTTTAATACCGGCAAGCTCTCACTGCAACCCGTACTGCGTTAATCCCTCTCAACGGCCTGCTTCGGCGGGCCGGTTTAAGCATGGTGGCGATAAGAGCGGATAGGTTACAGGCAGTTGAGCGGTAAGCGGTAAGCGGTAAGCGGTAAGCGGTAAGCGGTAAGCGGTAAGCGGTAAGCG
>NZ_SBFD01000002.1:756328-780663 GCF_014156615.1 Pantoea pleuroti
AAAATTTAACAGGGGAAGTGCAGGTAAACAGGCAGGTTACGAGGAAAAACGTGAGGTTTGAGAAGGAGAAAACGCAGAAACAAAAAAGGCTGCCAGAGGCAGCCTTTTATTACTGTAAATGCAACAACGCTATAAAGCTCACTAGCCTTAATCAGAGGGCGCGAAGCTGGCTCTGAATTGCAATCCTTGCCATGTTCACCTGAACCACGACAGATTTGCAGAAAATGCATTTCGCTCCATGCGGGTTGGCTCTTGTAACATCAAAATGTGATGTACGAAACTGTGAGCCACTACAGTGAGGACATTTAAAAGTAATTTTCAGTCCTTAGAGACCAACAACGTTCGCAGCAGCTGGGCCTTTGGCGCCATTTTCTACTGTGAATTCAACTTGCTGACCTTCATCTAATGAACGGAAATCGGTGCCCTGGATTGCAGAGAAATGTACGAATACATCTTTGCTGCCGTCTGCAGGAGAGATGAAACCGAAGCCTTTCTCTGCGTTAAACCATTTAACGGTACCGCGAATTTTGTTAGACATGCTTAAATCCTTAATATATCGAGCCTTCCGGCATACATAATGGCCTGAGAACAGATTTTAATCAGAACGTAAGAGAAGACTCAAAAAGAAGGGATGTCTCGCGACAAACTTAGAGATGAGAACTGCTTTGGTTACTTACTTTGATAGTGTCTGTTAATCAAACCGACGATTCATTAGGCCACACTTATTAAAGTGACGCAAGCCGTAATTCAAATTAATCGCAATCAGCCCGCTGACGAGGATGAAGGCGAAAGGCTGTGTCAGGGAGACTGTCTGGCTTCGCAGTGCAACTGTGACCTTTCTGGCGACGTAAAAAGAAGCGGAGATAATGTCAGATCAAAAAAGGGCGAGGCCGGAGCCTCGCCCAAAACATGCCAGTCATCAATCGTAGTAAGGAACCTTACGGTCCACGCCGTTGATATTGATCAGCACGAAACCGGTCGGAGCGGTCTTATTGGTCGGCGTACCCGCAGCAGTAGCCAGCGTAACCACCCCTTTTTCGTTGGCCCCGATGCCCGCCAGCCCGTTGTGCATGCCAAAACGTGCAGCGGGTTTCAGGTTGCTGATTTTGGTGATGTCCGTAACCACCGACATATCAGCCTGGAACAGCGAGCAGGAACCGGTATCGAAGCGGGTCGGACCGGTCGTCTTCAGATTGAACATGGTCTCGCCGCTGTTAGCTCTCAGCTTGACCCAGATTACGGCATAGGTGGTCCCTACCCGGCCATAACGAATGTCCAGCACTGAAGGCTGTCCCATATGGTAAGCATCGGCCCAGACCGTCTCCAGTCGCTGCAGGTTGATCAGGGTTTTACCGGTGCCCACCACATTAACCGGCGAGCCGGCAGTGCCAGAGGGCGTGGTGGCATCCGCTTTCCCGATCAACTCCATCACCCATTGCTGGTTAGGCGCCGGAAAATAGAGCTGCCCCAGCCGATACCAGTTATCGGTATTGGTGTTGTTCACCACTTTATAGCCGCTGTAGTAGCCGGCACGCAGCGAACCCGTCATGAACGTTCCATAGTTCTCATCCCGACGATAGCCATATTCAAAGGTCGATAACCACTTACTTCCGGCCAGATCATTGGTGATTTTCGCCCCGGCCTGCAGGTTGATATGACGCATCACCACGCGGGCATTATTGAGATTGAGCGGCGTGGCACAATCTTCAATGTTGAGCGTTTCGATGTTCCAGCCGCCGTCCGACAGATCCCCTGGGTTAGTCGTGTGCTCAATCCAGACGTTGCGCATGACTCCCTGTGTGACGCGCGGCATATAGAGCGTGGCGTCACCATAGCCCGACTGGAAGTTGGCATTACACAGCTCAATGGCGGTTGAGTGGTCCCAGTTCCCCTTCGGTGTGTTTGACCAGCCGACATCAAACACCCGTGAAAAGGTATTGGAGCTGTAAATCTGATCGAACTTACTGTCGAGCGTATCCTGCAGCTTAAAGACGGTTCCCCCGGTACTTTGCGCCTTGAAGCAGAAGAGATTGACGATCTGGCCTCCGACAATGGTATTTTCGAAGAACGGCTGAATGTTACTGCACTGTTCAGGCGTGACGGTGACTTTCGCTGTGGTGTCGACAGTCCCGGCGTTAGCCTGTCCGTGCCAGCAGATGCCTTTAATGACGATTCGGCGCGCATTAACCTTAAACACGGTATTCGCGCTTTTGTCAGAAACAATGGTGGTGCGCGGTGCCGATCCGAGCTCCATATCATCGCCTGCCAGACCAAAAAACGATAATTCCGTATCGCTGATATCGATAGGTGAAATCAGGAAGCGGCCACCCGGAAAACGCACCGGAATCGCTTTCGCATAGGTGTTGTAGGTCTGCGTCCATGTCAGCATCCGCTTAAAGGCATCCGTATCATCGGTGACGCCATCCCCTTTCGCGCCAAAGTGAAGGATATTCACTTCGGTGGGATCGTTGATAGTGCGCTTCCAGTAGAAACCGTTACCCACCGCCACCGTACCGCCATCATCTTTCAGCGGTGTAGTGCTGAGGAAACCAACAAAGTCAGCGCCACCACGGAAGCTGGAGTCCTTATCGTAATAACGTTTAAGGATTGCGACTTCACCTGATTTTGATGGGACCGTGGTACGCAGTTCAGCAAAAGAGTTAACTTCGATCATAGAATCCTCCTCAGGATCATTGGGATATCGCGCTGAAATCAGCGCACTACTTAACCGCAGCCGGATGGCCGCAAAGGGAGTCCCACATGTCGTTGTGGGTGTTGATGGCGCGCACCGTACGAACGTCCATTTTTTGCGCGTCATCGCCGTAGGTATAAAGAGGGGAAAAAAGTACGCAGGCAGAGTCGGTGATCGCCACCGGCTCAGGGTTTGTGGTATTTCGACTGCTGCAGCTTGTCGCGAGCAGCAGCGTCATCAAGGCTATGGTTGTCAGTCGCCACACGGTTAGCCTCCTCGCGGTTGTGTTGTTGCTGTTGCGCCACCGCGGTAACGCGGGACGCCTCCTGTTGCGCGTTATCGACGTCAGAACGCGCTTTTTGCTGCACTTTGCCGATTTTCTTGCCGCCGAAATAACTGGCGCCCAGCGCCGCGATGACGCCAGCGAGTGCGGCCAGCCAGTGCCAGCTGCCGCCCAGTAAGGTGGTTATCAGAGTCATGGCTTCGCTCCTTCAGCCTGCTCTTTCGCATTGAGCAGGTTTTTCTGACGAACAAATTGCGCAATCACCCCCATCGCCACCATGAATGCGCCCACCAGCCCGAGGTAGTTGTGCGGCAAAATGGCTTTAACGTCTTCGGGTAGTGCGCTCCAGGCATCAACGGCGGCAGAAGGAAATGACTGCGCCCAGGCGCTGAGCATGGAACCCAGCGACGCGAGCCAGACAGACCAGGTTTTGAAAAGCAGACGGGCATGAGAAACAAACTGCAGGGTGGTAAAGCGCTGCAGCAGCAGCAGAATGATGATTGCCGTCAGCACGGCGACGAGAAACATGAACCATCTCATAGCAACCCCCTGTAAACCGCATAGGTTCCGCTGCGCATCATCTCCGCGTGACGTCTGGCGCGGCCCGGCGTCTGACGGGCCCAGAGGCTATTCATCATCGCGTCAGCCGCATCATTAAACTGTTCAGCGACGATCGCGCTGAGCATATTTTTGAACTGCAGGACTCCATCAACGCCCAGCTGATAAGCCATGCTCAGCAGCACGTCGGTGCGGGCGTCGTTGCACTTCGCCAGCGCATTACGCAGCAGCTCCCTGCCCTGCATCTCCTGAATTTTGTTTTCAAGAATGCACTGCTTCCAGACATCACCGACGCGCCGTGGTACGCGGAAAGCGTAATTACTCAGAGACGCCCCCTTGGGTCCAATGCGGATGCCGCCGGCCACCGTGGGAAAGCCCAGCGTGTCGAGATAGGGCGTGTCGACATACCCCTCTTCAAAATTCAGTACTGCGATTATCTGGCTCATAACGACTCCTCAATGACGGGTTAAAGCAAAATACATAACGCTCGCTGATCATTACCCAGCACGGCGCAGCAGAAGGCCTTACTGACCCTGCAGCAAAACTGAACAGTAATTCAGCAAATTGCGCCCAGTGAGAACTGGAGAAAGCGAAGAGTTAGCCGGAACGGAAAAATGCGCTTTCTGCGCGTTTCAACTCACTGCGTAGAGATGAACGTGCGGAAGACAGCAATTGTCGAAACTGGGTGTTTCCTGACTGGTGACGCGGGGTGCAGTGATTGCGCGGTCAACGCGCGGGGCGACCTGACGTTGACAGATTTGCTCTGCACGTCTCAGGGTGGGTGTTTCAGTTGGGAGATTCAGGGCCTGGTCGATGCTCTGTGTCAGGCTGCTGAGAGGTTGGCGCCGCCGGTGGCGACGAGTACGTGCGTTGCCTATAAAAACGCTTTTGCCATAGTGAATTATCGCCATAACTCCTCCTGTGAATGAGTCTTTGGCGATGGGGTGGCAGGCGCGAGCTTTCGGCGAACCGAACGGGCCCGAATGTCGTATATTACGGTCGCACGCTCGCCGCCCGGCTGCATTAGCAGTCAGGTGGAAAGTAAGCGAGGGGAAATAAACGGCATCTGACGACGCTGCATTTTGCGCATCCACCCCATCCCAAAGTTCACTGACTTTTGGGTGGTATGATTCGCGCTTGTGCAGCGCCTCAATTGTTTAAGAGCGGCTCATCCCTGAAAGAACAGCTTCGTTCATCCATATCCAAATTATTAACAGGTTCTTATGCTTTATCAAACACTGTTGGTTAATTTTTTATTTACCGCTGGTTAAATTTATGAATTTATGCCGATTATTTTTTTACAGCCTTCCTGAAAAAATCGGCAGAAGTGACCTTAACCGAGGATTTGATAATGTCGCGCCTGGCTCATGATCACTTTTGCCAGTACCTTCAGGCTGGTGACGTCATCATGATTGAGGTACCAGGTTTCATAGCGCTTATTGTCTGATATTACAGCGATTTTCTTGTGCTGCAGCTGCAGGCGTTTGAGATAAAGCTGCTCATCGAGGGTGAAAATATAGATGCCGTCGCCGTCGAACATCCGCACGCTGATATCCACAAACAGCTGATCGCGCGGCGCAAAGGTGTCAGCCATTGAGTCACTGTTGATAGCGATTAACCGGATGTTTTCCGCCGGACGACCGTTGAACAGCACCCGCGCCTCATCCAGACCATATTCGATCGCCTGGATAGTCTCGACAAACTCATCACGCGCGGGCAGGCCCGCAGCACTTCGCTGACCAATGTCGAGGCTATCAATCCGAAACACATTCTTCTGACCAGTGAGCGCGCTTAGCGTCACCGGTTCAGCAGGTTGTTCCATACCGTACTGCAGCCACTCAACCCTGACGCCCAGCAGCTGACTGAGAGCCAGCAAATTGCCGCCATCCGGCACTGACTGCGCGTTAAACCACTTCCACACTCCCGGCGTTGAAATCTTACAGCCTTGCTGCTGCAGGGCCCTGGCAACCTGTTTGTTTCGTCCATGTCCGGCAATGCCGGCACTCTCACAGGCCGCTATCAGCCTGGCGGTGAAAGCTTGTCTTGTACTTTCTTTTTTAACCATTAGTTAATAATCAGCCATAGAAGAGATACTGGATGTTATTTTCATTATTGCTACCAGTTCATTTTATATTACCGCTCGTTTACTACCTAACCGCTTTATCAAGCATTCCTGATAATCATTATCCGCTTCAGCCCGCGGCTGGACAAAAAATATTGCCTCAGGCCGCGTACAGCCCCGGCTTTCAGGAATGTTCCGTAAAAAATTGCGTGAATATCAGCCAGAATAATGGCCAGTAGTGACGAGACCGGAACGGAAATTAAGCTGATGCGCAGAAAACTCTATCTTTCACTGGACCGGAAAATGGAGCTAAAAAAAACGGGAGTCTCTGAAAGACTCCCGCTTTGTTAAAAATTATGGCAGTTATGGCCGGAGCGTATCGTCGCCCCATGCTATCCATTTATAGGTAGTCAGCGCCTCTAATCCCATCGGGCCACGGGCATGCAGTTTCTGGGTACTGACCGCCACTTCGGCACCCAGACCAAACTGTCCGCCATCGGTGAAGCGGGTGCTTGCGTTGACATAGACCGCTGAGGAGTCGACCTGACGGACAAAACGCGCGGCGTTGCGGGTATTGCGGGTCAGGATGGCATCCGAGTGCTGCGTGCCGTGCGTACGGATGTGATCGATCGCCTCATCCATATCCGCCACTAATTTGACGTTAAGATCCAGCGACAGCCACTCATCATTGTACTGCTGCGGATTCACCTGCGTGACCGATGCCGGGCCTTGCTGCAGCTGCGCCAGCACGTTGCTGTCAGCATGCAGCGCAATCGCTTCTTGTGCCATACGCGCACTGAAGGCGGGCAGGAAACGATCGGCAATCGCCTGATCCACCAGCAGCGTCTCCAGTGAGTTACAGGCGCTGGGACGCTGTTTCTTGGCGTTGACGATCAGATCAAGTGCCGGTTCGATCTCCATCGTTTCATCAATATAGATATGACAAACGCCGATGCCGCCGGTGATCACCGGAATAGTGGAGTTTTCCCGGCACAGCTTGTGCAGCCCGGCTCCGCCACGCGGGATCAGCATATCGACGTAGCGATCCAGCTTCAGTAGCTGATTCACCAGCTCGCGATCCGGGTTTTCGATCGCCTGAACGATCGCCGCAGGCAGACCGTGCTGTTTCAGCGCGTTCTGGATCACCCGGACGGTGGCCGCATTGGTGCGCCAGGTCTCTTTACCGCCGCGCAGAATGGCGGCGTTGCCGGTTTTCAGACACAGAGTGGCGACGTCCACCGTGACATTGGGACGCGCCTCGTAGATTACGGCCACCACACCCAGCGGCACGCGACGACGCTCAATGCGCAGCCCGCTGTCGAGCTGACCGCCGTCAATTAGCTGTCCAACCGGATCGGCCAACTGGCAGACCTGGCGCACATCGCTGGCGATGCTGCCGAGGCGTTGCGGATTGAGTGTCAGCCGGTCCAGCAGCGCGGCGCTCATGCCGTTCTGACGCGCATCGGCTAAATCCAGCTCATTGGCCGCCAGAATGTCTGCGCTTTCCGCCTCCAGACGGTCGGCAATGGTCATCAGAATCTGATTTTTCTCTGCAGTCGACAGATCGGCCACGGTGTAAGCTGCGGCGCGGGCCGCTTTTCCCATTTCTTCTAGCATTGTCCGCTCCTTAACTGACGATCATGTCGTCGCGGTGAACCGCCACCGGGCCATATTCATAGCCCAGGATTTCACTGATCTGCTGGCTGTGATGACCGGCAATCATCCGCATCGCGTCGCTGTTGTAGCGTGAAACACCATGCGCGATATCCCTGCCCTGCAAACTGCGGATACGGATCACTTCACCGCGCGAGAAATTCCCCTGGATAGCACGGATCCCTTTCGGCAGCAGCGAACTGCCGCGTTCAATAATTGCCGCCAGCGCACCATCATCGACAGTGAGTTCACCGGCCGGAGGCGCACCGAAAATCCAGCGTTTACGATTTTCCAGCGGCGATTGCTGCGCATGAAAGCGCGTACCGACCGGCTTGCCGTCAATAACATCGCTGATCACGCCGCTGCGACTGCCTGAGGCGATGATGACATCGATACCGGCGCGGCAGGCGACATCCGCCGCCTGAAGCTTGGTCGACATGCCGCCAGTGCCGAGACCCGATACGCTGTCGCCCGCCAGGGCACGCAACGCATCATCGATCACATGGACATCACTGATCAGCTCAGCCTCAGGATTGTTACGCGGATCGGCAGTGAACAGTCCCTGCTGGTCGGTCAGCAGCAGCAGCTTGTCGGCACCGCCGAGCATCGCCGCCAGCGCCGAGAGATTGTCGTTGTCACCCACTTTGATTTCAGCGGTGGCGACGGCATCGTTCTCATTGATCACCGGCACAATGTGGTTATCCAGCAGCGCGCGCAGCGTGTCGCGGGCATTCAGGAAGCGCTCGCGATCTTCCATGTCGGCACGGGTCAGCAACATCTGACCAATATGGATACCGTAGATTGAGAACAGCTGTTCCCACAGCTGAATCAGACGGCTCTGCCCCACCGCAGCCAGCAGCTGCTTTGAGGCGATGGTGGGCGGCAGTTCGGGGTAACCCAGATGTTCGCGTCCGGCGGCCATCGCGCCAGAGGTCACAATCACAATGCGGTGGCCCGCGGCGTGCTGCTGCGCACACTGACGAACCAGTTCCACCATGTGCGCCCGATTCAGCCGGCGGGAGCCGCCGGTGAGAACGCTGGTACCCAATTTGACCACTAAGGTCTGACTGCCACTCATATTTCCTGCCGTAGTGAAAAATTTTTACGAAAGGACGTTTTAACAGGAGTAGATAAGGAAGCCAACAGCCAGCGGGGGAAAAGCACGAATTTACGCGGACAAGGACGTAGACCAAAAGTTCAGGGTTAACAAGAAATCATGAAAAGTGTCATAAAAAGTTCATCGCCGACGGGTAAAAAGTCCGTGCTTTACAAAAACTTTCATTTTTTTACGGCGTTCACATTGGGATTGATAGCAAATGAAGAAAAGCACACTGGCCATGATCCTCTCCACGCTGACGCTGGCATCTGCCGCGCAGGCTGCCGAAATCTATAACAAAGATGGCAACAAACTGGACTTATACGGCAAAGTTAAAGCTGAGCACTACATCAGCGATAATGCCAGCCAGGATGGAGACAAGTCCTATACCCGTATCGGTTTTAAGGGTCAGACACAGATTAACGACCTGATGACCGGTTATGGTCAGTGGGAATATCAGTACAACGTCAATAACTCCGAAGGCAGCGACGCCAACAACGGCAACAAAACCCGCCTTGGGTTTGCCGGTCTGAAATTCTCGCAGTATGGTTCGGTCGATTACGGTCGTAACTACGGTGTGCTGTATGACGTTGAGGCCTGGACCGATGTGTTCCCGGAATTCGGCGGTGACGGTACAGCCCGTTCTGATAACTTTATGACTCAGCGCGCTACCGGTGTGGCGACTTACCGTAACAACAACTTCTTTGGTCTGGTCGATGGGCTGAAGTTTGCGTTGCAGTATCAGGGTAAAAACGACGCCACCAGCGCCAACACCCGCACCGACATTAACCGTCAGAATGGCGACGGCTACGGTGCCTCACTGGGCTATGCCCTGGGTGATTCCGGTGTGAGCCTGATGAGTGCCATCACCTCTTCTGACCGTACCAACCAGCAGCAGGCACGTGCCTATGGCGGCGGTGACCGTGCGGATTCCTGGGGCGCAGGCGTGAAGTATGATGCCAACAGCGTCTACCTGGCGGCGATCTATACCGATACCCGCAACATGACACCAATCAGCGGCACCAACCGTAACACCGGTGCTACCGTCGCGGGCGCAGCCAACAAAGCGCAGAACATCGAACTGGTGGCGCAGTATCAGTTTGATTTCGGCCTGCGTCCTTCCATTGGCTATGTACAGACCAAAGGCAAAGATATCGAAAACGGTATCGGCGATGCGGATCTGGTGAAGTATATCGACGTGGGCGCGACCTACTACTTCAACAAAAATATGTCCGCCTTCGTTGATTACAAAATCAACCAGCTGGATGATGACAACGCGCTGTCGATTAACAACGATGACGTGGTCGCGATGGGTGTGACTTACCAGTTCTGATTTCAGGCTAATGCCGCACAGCATAAGCTACAGAATGTATGAGCATGAAAAAGGGCGCGTTTTTCAACGCGCCCTTTGCTTGTTAACAGCATCTGGCCCGCTCTGCTATGAGATCGAGCTGGCGCAGGGAACACGGTCAGATCGGAAAGACGCAAAAGACGTCATCCTTGACAGGCTCGGCCCGCGCCGTCCCTGGCGCGGGACGCTTTCCTCTTCTGCCCGTGTTCCCTGCGTGTTGAGCTTATTCGTTGCTGCCAGATTCACCCTACTTGAGATTTGTCAGCAGTTTGTGGGCAAGCGTTTTAACTCACCCTTTAATCTCTAAACACCCAATCAGGCACTCAGCTTCACCGGTTTCTCATCGAAATCGCTGGCCGGAATCAGATCCAGCTCGAACTCTTTCAGCATCGCTTTCAGACGGGTATGGAAATTCCGTAAGGTCTCTTCCACGCGCGCCGTATTCTCTTTGCCTTTGATGGTTGCCACCGACCAGTCACCCTCTTTATCGAACAGACCGATATGGTAGACATAGGTAAAGTGGTCAGCCTGCGCTTCCAGCTCCATCCACCAGCCCCAGAACTCACGCAGTTCCGGTGCCGGTTTCACATTAACGCAGGCAGCCAGGCAGTCGAAAAAGAACCGGGTTTCGCCACATTTCCCATCGCGAATATAAGGCCCAAGCTCCGTAAAGCGCTTAAGCAGGCGACTGCGGGGATGACCACTTGGTAACGTCATGCTGAATCTCCATAGATTTTGACCGCTATACAGCCTTGATTTTCCGGACGGCCAGGGGATGTCATGTTTCGCTTAACGGCAGCCCGGAAGAATTCCGCTACTAGTTGTAGCAAATACTGTAAATTTTGCCAGTTACCTTTTTAAACGCTTCTCCAGCCAGTCGCAAATTTCATTCAGCGCCTTGTCGAAACTGGCCATCATCGGCTTCACCGGAATCAGCAACGCTTTGCCATCTGACGAAGAGTTAGCGATCAGCTTGCTCTCCTCTTCCGGGCTGAAAAGATCGTTTTGCCAGTAGCCCGACAGCATGGGTGTCGGCGTCCGGCGGCCCAGCAATCCCTGAGTTTTCAGCGAATATCGATTGAGTTCGGTACGCAGCGCACTGTCAGAAGCGGTTGCCATGCCCAACCGGCTCGCCAGCATATCCATATACATATCCGGGATCTCATCCTGCAACGCTGTCTGCGTCAGCAGCGCATGCACAATCGGGCCAAGACAGGCGACCCCACGCAGCCGCTGCGATTCCAGATAGGCCAGTCGTACGGCCACGTTAGCGCCAAAGCGATAACCAAACGCCGCCACGCGGGTATGGTCGATCCAGGGCACGTTTTTCAGATCGCGCAGCACCTGCTGATGCAGAAAGCTGGTGTCCTGATTTAGCGTCCATTTCACCGAGTTGCCTACCGACGGCACATCAATGGTCAGCATGGCGATGCCGCGCGGTGCAAGGTAATCATGGAACAGGCGATAGTGATCGCTCTGTAATGAGTCGAGCGCGCCACAGAACAGCACGGTGGGATAAGGCGCTTCAACGTCAGGCGGCATGTGCAGAAAGCCGTTAACCGGGCTGCCACCCTGAATGGCGAACGTCAGCGGTTTCAGCTCGCCCGGCAGGCGTTGAGTCGCCTCTTCATAGGCGCGGTTCGCCAGCGTCTGCGCCTGGTCGGCCAGCTCATCCCCTTTTATATAGGGATAGGCCGCAACGCTGTAGAGATGCGCCGCGTGCAGCCAGTAGTCGCCCGCCTCGCTGTCGTCGGTGGCCTCCAGCGCTTTCTGCTGCCAGATACCCGCCTGTTTACACCATTCGAAATGCCAGTTGCCGCCGCGAAAACCGATTACAGTGTCGAGCAGCGTCTCATCCGTATGTTCAACATTGCTGATGGCAATCCGAGCCAGCACTTCGCTGATCTCCTGCGGCGTCAGGCCACGCCATGTCCACATCAGCTTATTCAGCATACGATACCAGCCACGCTGGCTGTCACCATCCAGGGCTGAGTGGACATCCGAAGTAGCATGATGGTGGCGGCGAACCAGGGTTGAGGTTTCAGGATGTTTAAAGCGCGGTTTGAACAACTCCTCGCTGAGATTTTTGCTCGACATACTCACTTCTCCTGCAACAGAAACGGCGATGGCTAAGTGTACTGTACGGCAATTCGGGGTGCGAGGCACAGAAAGCACAACGCCCGGAAAACCGGGCGTTGTCTGATGCATATCAATCAGCTTTTAACAATCGGCGGGATGTAGACCACGCCCATATCCCACGGCTGCTCGATCCAGGTATCCTGCGGAATATCGACAATATAATCATCAACCAGTGAGCGACCGGCCGGTTTAGCGAAAATGGTGCAGAAACGCGCTTTCGGGTACATCTCGCGAATCGCCTGGGCGGTGCCGCCGGTATCCACCAGGTCATCGATCACGATAAAGCCTTCACCGTCGCCTTCTGCGCGCTTCAGAACTTTCATTTCGCGCTGATGATCGTGGTCATAGCTGGAGATGCAGACGGTATCGACGTAGCGGATACCCAGTTCACGTGCCAGCAGCGAAGCCGGTACCAGACCGCCGCGGCTCACCGCGATAATGCCTTTCCACTGTTCAACAGGAAGCAGGCGCTGGGCCAGTTTACGGGCATGAATCTGAAGCATGTCCCAGGTAACGACGTATTTTTCGCTCATAGAATAGAAATCCCAGCCAACCGAGGTGGCGTAAAAATGTGCAACGGGGAAAAGGTTGCGCGAGATTATAAGGAGTTGACGCACTAAAAACCAGCACCCGCGCACTGGTTGCGGCTTTTTAGCGCGTCTGAGAGCGCACCCGGTAGAAAACAGTGATATTCTCGGGCCTGGCTCGTCAGATTCTCTGACGGCGATTTTTCACTGGAAACTCGCGATGTCCGGCCTCGCCGGTACACTGACACAGGAGACCTGTCGTGTCTGAATTGTCTCAACTCTCTCCACAGCCGCTGTGGGATATTTTCGCTAAGATCTGCTCTATTCCCCATCCCTCTTTTCACGAAGAAGCGCTGGCGAGTTACATCGTCGGCTGGGCCAAAGAGCAAGGCTTCTGGTGTGAGCGCGATCAGGTCGGCAACATCCTGATTCGTAAGCCCGCCACCGCAGGCATGGAAAACCGTACCCCGGTTGCGCTGCAGGCGCATCTGGATATGGTGCCGCAGAAAAATAATGACACCGTGCATGACTTCACCAAAGATCCGATTCAGCCCTGGGTTGACGGCGAGTGGGTGAAAGCGCGCGGCACCACGCTGGGCGCGGACAACGGCATCGGTATGGCTTCTGCGCTGGCAGTACTGGCTGACAACAGCCTGACGCATGGCCCGCTGGAAGTGCTGCTGACCATGACTGAAGAGACCGGTATGGATGGCGCATTCGGTCTGCAACCCAACTGGCTGCAGGCAGAAATCCTGATCAACACCGACTCCGAAGAAGAAGGTGAGATCTACATGGGCTGCGCGGGCGGTATCGACTTCGTCACCACCCTGCCGCTGACCCGTGAAGCGGTGCCTGCTGAATTCCAGACCCTGAAGCTGACGCTGAAAGGCCTGCGTGGCGGTCACTCCGGTGCCGATATTCATATGGGCCTCGGCAACGCCAACAAACTGCTGGCGCGCTTCCTGGCGGCACACGCTGCTGAACTGGATCTGCGTCTGCTGGCCTTCAGCGGCGGTACGCTGCGCAACGCGATCCCGCGTGAAGCCTTCGCTACCGTGGCGGTCGAGAGCCACAAAGCGGATGCGCTGAAATCAGCGGCGGCGCACTTCCTGAGCGCCATCAAAAATGAGCACGGCATCAAAGAGCCGAACATCGCCCTGGTCACTGAGCCGCTGGCGCATCAGGGTGATGCTCTGAACGCTGACAGCCGCGATCGCTTCCTGAACCTGCTCAACAGCATGCCAAACGGTGTGATCCGCAACTCCGACGTGGCGAAAGGCGTGGTAGAAACCTCACTGAATATCGGTGTGGTGACCATGGAAGCCGATCATGCAGAGATCAACTGCCTGATCCGTTCGCTGATCGACACCGGCCGCGATTATGTGGTGCAGATGCTGACCTCACTGGGCCAGCTGGCCGGTGCACAGACCAAAGCGAAAGGCGGCTACCCAGGCTGGCAGCCTGATGCGGACTCCGCCATTATGGCGCTGACCCGTCAGACCTATATCGCGCTGTTTGATAAGACCCCAAACATTCAGGTGATCCACGCCGGTCTGGAGTGTGGTCTGTTCAAAAAACCGTATCCGGAGATGGATATGGTATCGATTGGGCCGACCATCACCGGGCCGCATTCGCCGGATGAGCAGGTTCACATCGAAAGCGTTGGCCTTTACTGGAAACTGCTGACCACCCTGCTGAATGTGGTGCCAGAAAAGTAATGCTGTCACAAAAAAAGTAAACCAGGCTCCGGCCTGGTTTTTTTATGCCTGTGACTTTCCCCCAGCATAATTCGCTGCCTTTTCCGCCCTTTCCCCCGCTATTCCGCCGCTTTCCCGCGCTTCGCTGGTTGTAGCCGCCATTATGTCCAGATGTCTGGATGGCTAATAAGATTTCGTGCTAGCTTATGCGCTTTCGGCTGTTGCCGCGCCTGAAGGTTCAGGAAAAAATGCGGCCAGTGATTCTTCAGGAGAGTAATGACATGCCAGGGTTAAACTGCCTTGAGATGCGTAACATCTCCATCGCTTTTGGCGGGTTTGCCGCGCTATCGTCGGTGGATTTCCGCAGTGACGGCCATTCAGTTCATGCACTGACCGGCGCTAACGGCGCGGGCAAGTCAACACTGATGGCGATCCTTTCCGGTGCGCACAGCCACTACAGCGGCGAGATCCTGCTGGATGGTGAGCCGGTCTCCATCCGCACGCCGCGTGATGCGAAACGGCTGGGTATCCATCTGGTTCAGCAGGAAGTGGACGTAGCGCTGGTGCCGCAGCTCAGCGTCGCGGAAAACATTCTGCTGGATCGGCTGGCAGAGCCTGGCCACCGCTATCGCTGGGGCGAGGTTCGGCGTCAGGCGCGGGCGCTGCTGGCTCAGCTCGACGTGGCGCTGGACGTTAACCGGCTGGTGGAGCGCTGCACCCTGGCTGAAAAGCAGCAAATTCTGCTGGCGCGCGCGCTGTCGCACCACTGCCGCTTTCTGATTCTGGATGAACCCACTGCCCCGCTGGATCAGCATGAAAGTGAGCGGCTGTTTGCTGTGGTGCGTCGCCTGCAGGCCAGCGGCATCGGCGTGGTGTTTATCTCTCACCGCATCCATGAACTGAAAGCAATCTGTGACCAGCTGACGGTGCTGCGTGATGGCCGGTTGATCGAAACCGGCCCGATGGCGGCACTGAGTGGTGAGCAGATCGTGGAGAAGATGCTGGGGCATCAGCTCACCGATATTTTCCCGGCCCGTCGTGCGCAGCAGACTCAGCCGCTGCTGCTGGCGATTGACGGTCTTCATGATGAGCAACTGCTGCAGGATATCTCGCTACGATTGCACAAAGGGGAAATTCTGGGCATTGCAGGCCTGGCCGGTGCCGGTAAAACCGAACTCTGTAAGGCGCTGTTTGGTGCCAGCAAAAGCCGCATCAGTCGCGGTGAACTGCATGGCCAGCCGTGGCAGCCCCGTTCGCCGCATGACTCCGTTAGTCGCCGCATGGCGCTGGTGCCGGAGGAGCGGCGCAAAGAGGGGATCTTTATTGATGAGTCGGTGGCAATGAACCTCAGCGTCAGCGCAGACGACAGCTTTTCGCGCTGGAGCCTGTTTGGTCATCGCCAGGCGTGGCGCTGGGCGGAGCAGGTTATCCAGCAATTGCAGGTGCGCACCACCGGTCCGGCACAGACGCTGCGCCGTCTCTCCGGCGGCAATCAGCAGAAAGTGGCGATAGGCAAATGGCTGCGCAACAACGCCGACGTACTGATTTTCGATGAGCCGACGAAAGGCGTCGATATCAAAGCCAAAACCGAACTCTTCACCCTGATCGATAACCTGGCGCGCGAGGGGAAAGGCATCATTTACGCGTCGGGAGAGTTTTCTGAACTGGTCGGTTTATGCGACCGGATTTGCGTGCTCTGGGATGGACGCATTGTGGCCGAGCTGGCTGCACGCGACGTCACCGAAGAGACGCTTTTGCTCTATTCCACCGGAGGAACCCCTGCGTGAGCAGCAAAGAAACCAGCCTGAATCTGACAGCCTCGCCGTGGCGTCACCAGTTGTTCGACTTTCTCTATAAATGGGGCATGTTGCTCACGGTGGTGATCCTGATCGCCGCCTTTGGTCTCGCCTCCGACAGCTTCCTTGAACCCAACAACATCATCAATATTCTGCGCTCAATTGCCGTTGTTACGGTGATTGCGATCGGCGTCTCGATCTCGCTGACCGTTGGCGGCTTTGATCTGTCGGTCGGATCGACCGCCTCGCTGGCTAATGCGCTGGTGATTTCACTGTTTGTCTGGTACGGCTTTGGCACTACCACCGCCATTCTGCTCACCCTGGCGCTCTGCACCCTGGTCGGGCTGTTTAAC
Source organism: Pantoea pleuroti (assembly GCF_014156615.1). Taxonomy (NCBI): domain Bacteria; kingdom Pseudomonadati; phylum Pseudomonadota; class Gammaproteobacteria; order Enterobacterales; family Erwiniaceae; genus Pantoea; species Pantoea pleuroti. The sequence continues at coordinate 772,536 of NZ_SBFD01000002.1, forward strand.
GCCTTTCTGATTGTGATCCTGCGCATCCCCGACATGCTGGCAACGCTGGCGACACTGTTCGTGATTCAGGGTGTGGCGATGACCTACAGCTTTGGCGGATCGATCACCGAGAACATGGTGCTGCCGAGCGGTGATATGGCGGAAGGCACCATTCCGGCGGCGTTTGGCCTGCTCGGCCAGGTGCCCACCATCGTCATCATTATGCTGGTCGTCACCGTCGCCGCGCAGCTGGCGCTCTCCCTGACTAAACATGGTCGCCGGATGTATGCGCTGGGCGGCAATCCGGAAGCGGCGCGCCTCTCCGGCATCCGCACCACCCGCTACCGGGTGCTGGCGTATGTGATCGCCTCACTGCTGGCCGGTCTGGGCGGGATTCTGCTCGCCTCGCGTATCGGCTCCTCGCAGGTGAATGCCGGGAGCGGCTACCTGATGGACGCGGTCGCTGCGGCGTGGATCGGCTTCTCACTGGCGGGTTCCGGCAAGCCGAATGCGCTGGGCACGCTGGTCGGCGCGGTGATCCTCGGCGTGCTGCAGAACGGTCTGGTGATGCTCTCTGTTCCCTACTACGCCATGGACATTATTAAAGGGCTGGTGCTGGCTTTAGCACTGGCGATCACCTATATCCAGCGCCGCTGAGGCGCGTTTACCGGAGTTGATAACAATGCAAAAAATAACACTCTCGCTGCTGGCCCTGAGCCTGCTGAACGCCAGCGTGGCCTTCGCGGATACCGTCACGCCGGTGCCTGCGGCTATCGCCAGTCATGATGGCCCGATCCGTATTGCGGTGATCCGCAATCTCGGCTCCGATGACAACACCACCCAGTTTGTTGCCGGTGCCATTCAGCAGGGTCGCCAGCTTGGCTTCAAGGTCAGCACCTTCCTCAGCAATGGCGACGATGCGCGCTTCCAGGATTTCGTGAATCAGGCGATCAGCCAGAAATATGACGGCATCGTGCTGTCGCACGGTAAAGCGCCCTACGCCAGCGGACTGGTGAAGCGCATTGCCGATGCAGGCATTAAGCTGTCGGTGTTTGATACGCCGGTGGATAGCCCGATTGCGGGCGTCACCGTCACCGCGCAGGATGACGCTTCACTGGCGCAGTTGTCGCTGGGCCAGCTCATCCATGATTTCAACGGCAAGGCGAACATCGTCAAGCTATGGGTTGCCGGTTTCCCGCCGATGGAACGCCGTCAGGTGGTATATGAAAAACTGCTGAAAGAGAATCCGGGCATTCATCAGCTTGAGTCGATTGGTGCAGTTTCAACTGACGTTCAGGGCGACACCGCCAATAAAATTGGCGCGATTCTGGCGAAATACCCGAAAGGCAAAATCGACGCTATCTGGGGCGCCTGGGATGCCTTCAGCCAGGGCGCTTACAAAGCGCTGCAGGAGAATGGCCGTACCGAGATCAAGCTCTACAGCATTGATGTCTCGAACCAGGATTTGCAGCTGATGCGCGAGAAAAACAGCCCGTGGGTACAGACGGTGGCGGTCGATCCTAAAACCATTGGCGCGGTGAATATGCGTCTGGTGGCGAAGAAAATTGCCGGTGAAGAGACGCCCGCGACTTACCAGTTTAAAGCGGCATCAATCTCTCAGCAGCAGCTTAACAGCCAGCCTGGCGCAGTGAACGTCGCGTCGCTGAACAAGATTATTCCGGGCTGGGGCGCTAATGAGGATTTCGTCGCACCGTGGTTTGCGACTCTGGCGGCGAAATATAAGAAGTAATCGAATATCAGCCTTACCGGTCGGTGAGGCTGACGGTTACAGACCCAGCAGTAGCTGACGCTCCAGCTGGGGATCCACCATAGTCACATGTAATCCCACCAGCCGCACGCCGCGCCCGGCACGACGCTCATCCCAGGTTTTACGGGCGATGGCAATCATGTCCTCTTTGTTCAGCACCGGCCAGATATGCTCCTGGGTCGTCTGCTGAAAATCACTGAACTTCAGTTTGACGCCCTGACGCGCCACCTGCTTGTCAGGTCGGATCTGCGTCAGCCGGCGATCCAGTTCGGCGTAGAGAAAATCGATAATTTCCAGGCAGGCATCCCAGTCGCTGATATCTTCCGCCAGCGTCCGTTCAACCCCCAGCGATTTACGCTCGCGCTCAACGATCACGCTGCGGTCATCAATGCCATTGCTGCGCTCCCACAGCACCCGGCCAAACTTACCAAAGCGCTTTAACAGCAGCGCTAAGTCCGCCTTCTGCACGTCGCCACAGGTCACCAGCCCCATCTCTTCCAGCTTTTTGGCCGAGACCTTGCCGACGCCAGGGATCTTCGCCAGCGGCAGGGTCAGCAGAAAACCGGACATCTCCGGCGGGGTAATCACGAACTGCCCGTCCGGCTTATTCAGGTCAGAGGCGATCTTCGCCAGGAATTTAATCGGGGCGATGCCCGCTGAGGCGGTAAGCCCGGTTTCACGGTAGATGGTGGCGCGGATCGCCTGCGCCATCAGTGTGGCAGAGCCGTGACAGTGGGGACTGTCGGTGACGTCCAGATAAGCTTCATCGAGGGAGAGCGGTTCAATCAGCGGCGTATAGCGGGTAAAGATGTCGCGGATCTGCGCGGAGGCTTCTTTATAGGCGTCGAAGCGTCCTGGCAGCAGACGCAGATGCGGGCATAACTTGAGGGCCATGCCGGTTGGCATCGCGCTGCGCACGCCAAATTTGCGCGCCGGATAGTTAGCGGTACTGATCACGCCGCGACGCTCGCGGCTGCCACCAATGGCGATCGGGATGTCGCGCAGTTGGGGATTATCACGCATCTCCACCGCGGCATAGAAGCAGTCCATATCGACATGAATGATTTTACGCATACCCCCTCCGGCACTGGATAAGTATACAGTTGACAGGGGTAACTGCAATATTTGTCGCGTTGACGATTAAAGTTTACAAATTTCTGGCCGAATATCCTTCAGTAAATCGCGAATTTGGCTGACGCCGTCTTGCTAAAAAAACAGACAATGTTTAATGTTGCGCTGCGGTAGCGGACAGTTCCGATAATGCAAACAGAGACGCACATTTTGCGTCATGTTCTCTTCACCTCAAGGTACACACAGCATGGGCAAAATCGCACTCCTGTTTGCGATGATTTTACTGCCAGCCCTCAGCATGGCAATGACACCCGAACCCGTCTCAACGGCACCGGTCAGCAAAGAATTAAAGAAGCAGTTACTCGGCACCCCGGTCTATATCCAGATCTTCAAGGAAGAACGCACGCTCGAACTCTACGGCAAAATCGGTAACGAATACCGCCTGCTGGACACCTACCGCATCTGTAACTTTTCTGGCGGCCTCGGCCCGAAACGCCGTGAAGGCGATTTCAAAAGCCCGGAAGGTTTTTACAACGTGAAGCTGAATCAGCTGAAGCCGGATAGCCGGTTTTATCGCGCGATCAACATCGGCTTTCCGAATCAGTACGATCGTAATCAGGGCTACAGCGGCAATTACCTGATGATTCATGGCGACTGTAAGTCGATTGGCTGCTATGCCATGACTAACGCCTATATGGATGAGATTTTTACCTATGTGAATGCCGCGCTGCGTAACGGCCAGCAGGATATCAGCATCAGCATCTATCCATTCCGCATGACCGACAGCAATATGCAGCGTCACCGCTACTCCACCTATGCCAGTTTCTGGCAGCAGCTGCAGCCGGGATACGCTTACTTTGCTAAATATCACCAGCCGCCGATGGTCAATGTCGCCAGCGGTAAATATGTGATGAACAGCAGCCCGGCACCGGTTTTAGCCAGTCCCGAAGCCGCTTCACGTTCATTCCTGGCGCTCTCCAAGGCAGAATAACGCCCATTCACCTGGCACGATCCGCTGCCAGGTTTCATTGGCCGTCAGTGGCTGCGTAGCAATCACCGTCACCACGTCATGCGGCGTGGTGTGCTGCTGAAAATCGACCTCCACATCCTGATCCAGTAACTGCGCCCGGCCAAAGGGTGCGCGGCGGGTGATCCAGTAAAGATTGGTGGAGCAAAAGGCCATCAGATAACGGCCGTCTGACAGCAGCATGTTAAACACGCCCTTCTGCCGCAACGTGCCGGCAAGCTCCCCGATAAAACGGAACACCGCAGGCCAGTTGCCTGGCGTGCGCGGATAGCGCGTCGCCAGCTGATGCAGGATCCAGCAGAACGCCTTCTCGCTGTCCGTTTCGCCTACCGGCCGGAATGTGCCGGTCTCCAGATGCCGATAGCCCCTGAGCTGCCCGTTGTGCGCATAAGTCCAGTTACGGCCCCACAACTCGCGGGTAAACGGGTGGGTATTCTCCAGCGACACCTGCCCGCGATTCGCCTGGCGGATGTGCGCCACCACCGAATGCGATTTGATCGGATACTCCTGCACCAGACGCGCAATCGGCGAGTTAAAGCTCGGCAGCGGATCTTTAAACGTACGACAACCTTTATCTTCGTAGAAGGTAATGCCCCAGCCATCTTTGTGAGGCCCGGTTCCACCGCCACGCTGAACCAGACCGGTAAAGCTGAAACAGATATCCGTGGGAACATTGGCGCTCATCCCGAGCAATTCGCACATAGCCACCACCTTAGAGTAAGCGGCCTCCCGTCAGGCGGAAGGCCAGCGCAGTTACTTCACCATCTCTTTTTCGATCAGCAGCATCAGGATGTGGATCACTTTAATGTGGATTTCCTGGATGCGATCGGCATAACCAAAGTGTGGCACCCGGATTTCAATGTCGGCACTGCCTGCCATCTTACCGCCATCTTTACCGGTCAGGGTGATCACTTTCATCCCCTGCGCACGGGCAGCTTCAATCGCTTTAATGATATTGGCAGAGTTACCGGAAGTTGAGAGGCCCAGCAGCACATCGCCCGGGCGTCCTACCGCTTCCACATAGCGTGAAAAGACATAGTCATAACCAAAATCATTACTGACGCAGGAGAGATGGCTGACATCAGAGATGGCAATCGCCGGATAGCCAGGACGATTTTCGCGGTAGCGACCGGTCAGCTCTTCAGCGAAATGCATCGCATCGCAATGTGAACCACCGTTACCGCAGGAAAGCACCTTGCCGCCCGCCTTAAAGCTGTCAGCCAGCAGCACCGCAGCACGCTGGATCGCATGGATATTGGCCTCGTCGCTGAGGAATTTATTCAGCGTATCAGCAGCTTCATTAAGCTCAGAGCGGATAATGTCCTGATACATAGGGATGTCCTTTTTTAGAAGAGGTTAATCGCAGCAAGTTTAACGGAATGGCCGGTCAGCGCAAAGCGTCATGCCACGGCTGGCCAGGCAGTGGCGGCGATTATCGCTGCAGCGGGTGATGCAAAAATGGACAGAAATCGGTTTTTGTGAGGCAGGTTGTAATTGCGATGTAAACAAATTGATAAATCAACCCAACTGCTCTAAACCTCTCTACATAACAGGTCAGACCTCTTACTACTTGGAGCGGTTCATTATGATGGTTGTTTCGATACTTGCCACGGTGGCGCTGATTGGCGCCCTGTTCTATCACCGCCTGTCGTTGCGGCTCAGCAGCGCGATTCTGCTGCTGTGGACTGCTGCGATGGCTGTTGCTCACCTCTGGACGCCATGGTTACTGTTGCCGCTGGCGATTATCCTGCTGCCGTTCAACCTGCCGTCACTGCGCCGCAGCCTGTTTTCAAAGCCGATGTTTCAGCGCTTCCAGCAGGTGATGCCGCCGATGTCGCGCACCGAGAAAGAAGCGATTGATGCGGGCACCACCTGGTGGGAAGGCGATCTGTTTCAGGGCAAACCAGACTGGCAGAAGCTGCACAACTATCCGCAGCCGCGCCTGACCGCCGATGAGCAGGCTTTTCTCAATGGTCCGGTTGAAGAAGCGTGCCGCATGGCCAACGATTTCCAGATCACCCATGAGCTGGCCGATATGCCGCCGGAACTCTGGGCCTATCTGAAAGAGCATCGTTTCTTCGCGATGATTATCAAAAAAGAGTATGGCGGACTCGATTTCTCCGCCTATGCGCAGGCCTGCGTGCTGCAAAAATTGTCGGGCGTCTCCGGGATTCTGGCGATTACCGTCGGGGTGCCTAACTCATTAGGTCCGGGCGAACTGCTGCAACACTACGGCACTGAAGAGCAGAAAAATCACTATTTACCCCGGCTGGCACGCGGCGATGAGATCCCCTGCTTTGCGCTGACCAGTCCGGAAGCGGGCTCAGATGCCGGAGCCATCCCCGATACCGGCGTGGTCTGCATGGGCGAATGGCAGGGTCAGCAGGTGCTGGGCATGCGGCTGACCTGGAACAAGCGCTATATTACGCTGGCGCCGATCGCCACCGTGCTGGGGCTGGCATTTAAACTCTCCGACCCGGATCATCTGCTCAGCGATAACGAGAATCCTGGCATTACCTGTGCGCTGATCCCGACCAACACGCCCGGCGTGGAGATTGGTCATCGGCACTTCCCGCTTAACGTGCCGTTCCAGAACGGGCCGACACGCGGCAATAATATCTTTGTGCCGATTGACTATATTATCGGCGGCCCACAAATGGCCGGTCAGGGCTGGCGGATGCTGGTGGAGTGTCTGTCTGTGGGTCGCGGCATTACGCTGCCATCGAACTCAACCGGCAGCCTGAAAAGTGTGGCGCTGGCGACAGGCGCCTATGCCCATATTCGTCGTCAGTTCCGCGTCTCAATCGGTAAGATGGAAGGGATTGAAGAGCCGCTGGCGCGCATTGCCGGCAACGCCTACGTGATGGATGCGGCGGCCACGCTGATTACGGCCGGTATTATGCAGGGTGAAAAACCGGCAGTGCTGTCGGCGATTGTGAAATATCACTGCACCCATCGCGGTCAGCGCGCCATTATCGACGCCATGGATATTGCCGGCGGTAAAGGCATTATGCTGGGTAACAGTAACTTTCTGGCCCGCGCCTATCAGGGTGCGCCCATCGCTATCACGGTGGAAGGCGCTAATATTCTGACCCGCAGCATGATTATCTTCGGACAGGGTGCGATTCGCTGCCATCCTTATGTACTGCAGGAGATGGCGGCGGCAGCCAGCAACGATGTTAACGCGTTTGATCAGGCGCTGTTCAGCCACATCGGCCATGTCGGCAGCAGCACTATGCGCAGCCTGTGGCTGGGCTTAACCGCCGGACGCACCAGCGCCACCCCGACCCGCGATGGCACCCGCCGTTACTATCAGCATCTGAACCGCATCAGTGCCAACCTGGCGTTGCTCTCTGATGTGTCGATGGCGGTGCTGGGCGGCAGCCTGAAACGTCGTGAGCGTATTTCGGCGCGTCTGGGCGATGTGCTGAGCCAGCTCTATCTCGCTTCGGCGACGCTGAAACGCTATGACGATGAAGGCCGCAACGAAGCCGATCTGCCGCTGGTGCACTGGGGCGTGCAGGATGCGCTGCATCAGGCGGAAGTCGCGATGGACGATCTGCTGCGTAACTTCCCGAACCGTCTGGTCGCGGGCGCATTGCGGATGACTATTTTTGCAGGCGGTCATCACTGCCCTGCTCCGTCTGATCGTCTGGACCATCAGCTGGCAAAACTGCTGCAACAGCCGTCAGCTACCCGCAGCCGTCTGGGCCGTGGCATGTACCTGACGCCCAGCGAGCACAACCCTGCCGGTCAGCTGGAACAGGCATTGCAGGATGTGATGGCGGCAGAAGTCATCCATGACAGACTGTGCAAACAGACGAAGCAGCACCTCTCCTTTACCCGACTGGATGCGCTGGCGAAGCGCGCGCTGGAGCAGGGCTGGATTGATGCTAAAGAGGCTGAAGTGTTGCAGCGTGCTGAGGCCAGCCGCCTGCGTTCGATTAACGTCGATGAGTTTGAGGCGGATGCGCTGGCAGTGCCGGTGCCAGAGAAAGCCCCTCAGGCTGCATCGCGGGCGAGTGAGGCAGCATAGGGTTAGCGTTGCTCTGCAGCACCGGCTCAGGGGAAATCTGACCGCAATAATTAAGCCCAAAGCGCAGGGAATAGGGTCAGAAGAGGAAAGCCGACATCACGTCGTAATGCTGAACAGTTAAGATTAGATTTGTAAAGGCTGTCACGGTCAAACGTGGCAGCTTTTTTTTGGCGAGCGAGCCGCATGCGGGCCAGCGCACCTCTGCTGCTACCGGGCCGTCCTCGCGCCGCTCACGCGGTACCTTCGG
>NZ_SBFD01000002.1:780802-809445 GCF_014156615.1 Pantoea pleuroti
TACTGAAGTTTCAGAGCAGGCCGGGGCCGGGCAGGAGCAGGCAATCCGCAGCGCTGAACAGAATGAGTCTGCCAGGAGAGCCCGCAGGACGCGGGCGAAAGGCGGGGCGGCACAGGATGTGCCATCCCCGGCGGTCCGTCAGGCAGAGAAATGGAGTGAAGGAACCGCGCAGCGGCGCGAGGACCGCCAGCCCCTGCCCGGCACCAGACTGCGTTATCACCTGTCGCTTAACTGACTGGCATCAAACATCACCTCGGCTTTTTTATCCTGCCTGACGGATGCGGGCAATCAGTGCATCCGCGTCTTCTACATGATCTGCTGCCAGAATCAGCGTGCGTCCCAGATTAATTGCATTACGGATGCAGTCGGTACGCATTGCCGGATCGGCAATCAGCTTCATATCCGCCACGTGTGACATCCCCACCGTGCGGCGAATCAGTTCGGTGCCGCAGTAACCGATGGTATCGGCCCATACTTTACGCAGAAACGCCTCCGCATAGCCTGGATAAGCCAGTGCCTCATCACGGGTTTTCTCTGCCGCCAGTGCCAGAAAGCCCGCGGCAAAGGTGGTCCAGAGCGTATGCACATCGCTGAGGCGCTGCTCACGTGCATCGGCAGCCTCACGCGGTGGCAGCAGACCCGGCAGGCCGCAGTAGTTAATCAGCAGGTTGCCAATGGCGGTGCCGACATCAAAACCGATGGGACCAAAATAGCCAAACTCCGCATCAATCGCTTTCAGGCTGCCATCAGCAACGAAAATCGATCCGCTGTGAATATCACCATGCAACAGCGCTTCAGCGTGGGCAAAGAAACGATGCTTGAGACCGCCCACCGCAATGCGCAGTGCATCGTCATTACGCAGGCTGGCGACCAGCGGTTCAAGCGCTTCGGGATAGCTATTGCGCTCATGGTCGGTATAGGGATCGTTAAAGAAAAGATCTTCGGTGATTTCACACATTTCCGGATTAATGAAACGCGCTACTTCCGCTTTTTTCTGGTGCGGATGCAGGATAAAATCGGAGGTATGAAACAGGGTTTGTGCCAGATAGTCGCCTAACTGCTGAGCCGCTTCCGGGTAATAAGCGCCCTTCACCAGCTCGCCACGCCAGATACGATGAGTGGAGAGATCTTCCATTACCATCACCGCCAGCTCCGCATCGTAATGGGTGATCTTCACCGTGTGCTGCGGACAATATTTGTAATGTTCGACCAGGGTCTGCGCTTCCAGCCGCGCCCGATCCAGCGTCAGCGGCCACGACTCACCCACACAGCGCACATAGGGCAGCGCCTGCTTGACCACTACCCGGCTGTTGCCCTGATCGTCATAAATTTTAAACACCAGGTTGAGGTTGCCATCACCAATCTCTTCTGCGCTGCTCAGCGCGGCAGGATTGTCCACGCCGCCAAATTGTCGGGCATATTCCACAGCATCAGCAGCAGTAAAGGTACGGTATTGCGACATTGCCTGTTCCTCATCAATCGAAGGGGGATAACCTGGGTGTAATAAGCCGTTCAGACGTCTATACATCCGTTCAGCATGTTGGCACAATAGGTATCATTAACGCAACATGGATTTCACCCACAATGCAGACACTTCAAACCACCAGCTTACAGGTTCGTGACAATCAGCTCTGGATTCTGGATCAGCAGGCACTGCCGCAGCAAAAGAACTGGCTGCCCGCGCACAGCGTGCCTCAGCTGATTGAACATATTCATGCGCTGCGGGTTCGCGGTGCGCCGCTGATCGGCCTTTCCGCCTCGCTGCTGCTGGCGTTGCTGGCAGAACAGGGGCAGACGCGCGCTGAACTGGCGCAGGCGCTGGAGACCCTGCGCGCCGCCCGCCCTACCGCTGTCAATCTGATGAACAATCTGGACCGGATGAAACTGGCGCTGGCGCAGCCGGACTTTGCCCCCGCACTGGCAGAGGAAGCCTGGCGGCTGGTGCAGGAAGATAAGCAGCTGTGTGACGCCATCGCTGACGCGGGTTGTACGCGGGTGAAACCCGGCAGCCAGCTGCTGACCCACTGCAATACCGGCGGACTGGCCACCGCCGGTGTGGGCACCGCCCTTGGCGTGATTGCCCGCGCCCATCAGCAGGGGCTGATTAAGAATGTCTGGGTTGATGAAACCCGTCCGCTGTTACAGGGCGGCAGGTTAACCGCCTGGGAGCTGGGCGAGCTGGCGATTCCTTACACCCTGATTACCGATTCCATGACCGCCAGCCTGATGGCCCGTGGAGAGGTCGATGCCGTATGGGTAGGCGCTGACCGCATTGCCGCCAACGGCGATGTGGCGAATAAAATCGGCACCTACAGCCTGGCGGTGCTGGCCCATTATCATCAGATTCCGTTTTACGTGGCGGCCCCGCATACCACGCTGGATCGCAGCTGTCCGGACGGCGCAGCGATTCCTATTGAGCAGCGCGCCGCCAGTGAAGTGACGGGCGTTGCCGGCAGTTTTGGCAGCGTGCAGTGGGCGCCGGAAGCGGCGAAGGTCTATAACCCGGCGTTTGATGTCACGCCCGCCCCCCTGATCAGCGGCTGGGTACTGGACACCGGGGTAGTCACGCCTGACCAGGTTCAGGGTGGCATTTTCCAGCCACAATAGCGGTCTGCAAGGCGTTTACCGTGAGCGGCAAACGCCTTGCGAAAACGACGGGCGGTTTACGCCAGACGCGGATAGGCATCCGCAATCTTATCGCCGGTAAAGTTCGCTACCCAGCCTTCCTGATTATCGAAAATACGGATAGCCGTGAAGTGCGGTGACGATCCCATATCAAACCAGTGTGGTGTTCCCGCAGGTACCGAGATCAGATCGTTTTTTTCGCAGAGGATCTGCAGGATTTCGCCATCCAGGTGCAGACAGAAGAGTCCGGCCCCCTCAACAAAGAAACGCACCTCATCTTCGCCGTGCGTATGTTCAGAGAGGAACTTCTCGCGCAGCACGGTTTTCTGCGGATTATCGGCGCGCATGCTGATCACATCCCAGCTCTGATAGCCCTTCTCTGCCACCAGCCGATCGATCGCATGCTGATAGGCGTTGATCACCGTTTCGGGAGCCGGATTTTCACCCAGATCGCGATCGGCTTCCCAGCGCTCAAAACGGACGCCTTTGGTGCTCAGGCGTTCACGAATTTCTTCCGCGTCGGTGCTGTACCACACCGGCTGGCTGGCTTCGCGGTCGGTAAAAATAGTCAGTGCGCTCATCCTAAATCGACTCCGGGTTAATCTGGGAAAAATCTGTCACCTGACGATGGCGGCTCTCGCCGTCCGCATCGCCACGCAGTAGTTGCAGCGTCTGCCAGCCCGCCTCAGCGGCGGCATCCAGCTCCTGATGAATATCGGAGAGAAACAGCAGCTGCTCCGCTGGCTGACCAATTTCAGCGGCGATAGCGCGATAGGCTGCGACTTCGCGTTTGGCACCTACGTGCGTATCAAAATAGCCGCTGAAGAGGTCAGTAATATCACCTTCGTCGCTGTAGCCAAATAACAATTTCTGCGCCGCAACCGAGCCGGAGGAATATACATACAGTTCAATGCCCTGCGCCTTCCAGCGGCTCAGTGCAGGCAGGACGTCGGGATAGAGATGACCGGTAAAACTGCCGTTAAGATAGCCATCGCGCCAGATCATGCCCTGCAGCGCTTTCAGGCCGGTTGATTTGCGATCCTGGTCCATAAACCCCAGCAGAATCTCTGTTATCGCATCCAGGTCGGCCTGCGGCTGACCGGCCTCCTCTCGCACCGACTGCAGCGCTGCGGCGACGTCAGGCTGATGCGCATTTTCACGCAGGAAGCTCGCCAGATGCTGACGGGCGTAGGGAAACAGGATGTTATGTACAAAACGGATATCGCTGGTGGTGCCTTCGATATCCGTAACAATGGCGCGAATCATGCTCTCTCCAGCAGGCGACGTTGACGTTCACATTCAAATAAAAATTCCAGACCTTCCAGATGACGGCGTGCTTCGCTGACATCCCGGCCCCAGCAGGTTAAGCCGTGACCGCGCAGCAGAAAGCCGTAACGCAGCGGAAAGCGGGCGGCGTAATCTTCAATTTCTGACGCCAGCGCCGCAATGTCCTGGCTGTTGTCGAACACAGGAATGGCCAGCGTATCCAGATGGGTGTGCTGGCCGCTTAATGATTTTTGCATCTCATAGCCGTGCAGCAGCAGCGCCGCGCCCTGCTCCACCCGCGACAGAACAGTCGCATTCACGGTGTGGGTATGCAGCACCGCGCCCGCCTCGGGAAAGAGTCGATAGATCATTGTGTGCAGACCCGTTTCTGCCGACGGCTTACGGCCAGAGAGCGACTGGCTGGTAGCAATATCGACCTCGATAAAGTCATCCCGCGTCAGCGTGCCTTTATCTTTGCCCGATTCACTCAGCAGGCAGACATGTTCATCGCGGCGCACCGACATATTTCCGCCGGTGGCCGGTGCCCAGCCTTTCGCGCCAATCCAGTGACAGGCGGCGACCAGCTGATCTAATGGAAGACTCTGCGACATAAAAGTTCCTTGCGGTGAAATAGGATTCCGGGTGGCTCAGATAACGATAATGGCTATAAAATTACAACAGATTGAAAATCTTAAAAAGTTAGCAAGCGTGCCCGACTGTTGAGCCATACTCTCCGGGTCCTGCCAGATGATCCGCATCTCAGCAAGGCGGCAAGTGCGCTTACCCCGTGAGCTGACACTCGTCAGTGACCGGGGTAAGCAAACGAAGCTAACGAAGCTGAGGTGTGGAGCATGACGCATTTAGCCATCTAAGCGTCTTGATTGCCAAATACTACCATCCTGTTTATAGTGGCACAAACACCGGGTGACACCGCATCAATCTTCGCGCTTAAGGCATGACATCATGACGCAGCACAACCTGATCCCCGAGAGTAAACTCCCTTTGCTCGGCACCACCATTTTCAGCCAGATGAGTGCGCTGGCGCAGCAGCATAACGCCATCAATCTCTCTCAGGGCTTTCCCGATTTTAGCGGCCCGGATTATCTGCAGCAGCGGCTGGCGTATCACGTCAGCCAGGGCGCGAACCAGTATGCGCCGATGACGGGTGCGCTGCCGTTACGTGAGGCGATAGCAGAGAAAACCGCGCGGCTTTATGACTATCGTCCTGATGTCGAAACGGAGATTACGGTGACGGCGGGCGCAACCGAAGCGCTTTATGCGGCGATTACCGCGCTGGTGCGGCCGGGCGATGAGGTGATCTGCTTTGATCCCAGCTACGACAGCTATGCGCCTGCGGTAGAGTTGTCGGGCGGCGTGATGAAACGCATTACGCTGCAGCCGCCCGCTTTCCGGGTGGACTGGCAGGCGTTTGCTGCGCTGCTGAGTGATAAAACCCGGCTGGTGATCCTGAATACGCCGCACAATCCTTCCGCCACCGTCTGGCAGCAGCAGGATTTCGCCGCGCTGTGGCAGGCGATTGCTGCGCGGCCGGTCTATGTGCTGAGCGACGAAGTCTATGAGCACATCTGCTTTGATCAGGCGGGCCACGCCAGCGTGCTGGCACATCCCGAACTGCGCCAGCGTGCCATCGCGGTGTCATCATTTGGTAAGACCTTCCATATGACCGGCTGGAAAGTGGGCTACTGCATTGCCCCTGCCGCGATCAGCGCGGAACTGCGCAAGGTGCATCAGTATCTGACCTTCTCCGTGAATACGCCGGCGCAGCTGGCGATTGCCGATATGCTGCGTGAGCATCCGGAGCACTATCTTGAGCTGCCAGCGTTTTATCGCGACCGTCGCGATCGGCTGGCAACGGCGCTAAGCAGCAGCCGCTTTAAGGTACTCCCCTGCGAAGGTACCTACTTTTTGCTGGTCGATTACAGCGCCATCTCCGATCTGGATGATGTCAGTTTCTGCCAGTGGCTGACCCGCGAAGTGGGCGTTGCCGCGATTCCTCTGTCGGTGTTCTGCGCCGATCCCTTTCCTCATAAACTGATCCGCCTCTGTTTTGCCAAACAGCCGGCGACATTAGATGCCGCCGCGGAGCGCTTATGTCAGCTTTGAAAATCACGTTACTGCAGGAGACGCTGAGCTGGATGGATGGCGAGGCCAACCTGCGCCATTTTGACGAGCAACTGGATGGACTCAACGGGCGCGATCTGATTTTACTGCCAGAGATGTTTACCACCGGCTTTGCAATGGAAGCGGCGAAAAGCTCGCTGCCACAGGCGCAGGTGGTGGAGTGGCTGCATCAGCATGCCCGTCGCAACGATGCCCTGGTCGGCGGCAGTGCGGCGATTCAGACCGAACACGGCGCGGTAAACCGCTTCCTGCTGGTGGAGCCGGACGGCACGCTGCATCAGTATGACAAGCGCCACCTGTTCCGCATGGCGGACGAGCATCACCACTATCTGCCTGGCGAACAGCGTCAGGTGTTTGAGTGGCGCGGCTGGCGCATCCTGCCGCAAATCTGTTACGACCTGCGTTTCCCGGTCTTCTCGCGCAACCGCAATGATTACGATCTGGCGCTCTATGTCGCCAACTGGCCTGCACCGCGTGCACTGCACTGGCAGGCGCTGCTGCTGGCGCGGGCGATTGAAAATCAGGCTTATGTGGCAGGCTGTAACCGCGTCGGCAGTGATGGCAATCAGCATGAATACAGCGGCGACAGCCAGATTATTTCACCGCAGGGCGAGATCCTCAGCGCGGCTGAGCCGCACCAGCGCGCCAGGCTGGACGCAGAGCTGTCGCTGGACGCACTGAATGCTTATCGCGAGCGCTTCCCGGCCTGGCAGGATGCGGATCGCTTTTCGCTGTGAATTCCGGGCGGGCAGTCAGCCCGCCCATTAACTGCCGCGATAAGTTGACCACGACCAGGGCGAAATCAGAAACGGCAGATGAAAGTGACTGCCCGCTTCGGCAATCATAAAATCGATCTGCGCGCTGACGTAGAGTGCATCCCGACCAGCGGCGGCAAAATAGTCGCCGATTTCTGCCGTTAAACGGTAGTGGCCCGGCGTCAGCGGCTCGGGCGTGAGATCTTTCAGACGCCCGTCGCTGTCGGTTTCACCCTGTGAAATCGGAAACCACCCTTCCGGGCTGTTCTGCTCAAGTGAAATCGCTACACCGCTGGCCGGTTTGCCCAGCGAAGTGTCCAGAATATGGGTGGTAACAGTACTCATTGAATCGTCTCCTTCAGGCGTAACAGGGTAATTTCACGCAGCTGATCCAGCGCCTCCTGCTGCTCGGCAGGATCGCTATTCTGCAACCGACGCTGCAACTCTGCCAGCATCTGCTCGCCGCTGCGCCCTTTAGCGCGAATCAGAAACACCCGGCCAAAACGGGCTTCATACGCCTGATTCCCCTGCTGCATCGCCTGCTGCAAAGCGCTGTCGGCCTGCTGCATGGCGGACTGCTCTCCGCGCGACAGGGCCGCCTCTTTATCCGCGCCGTTCGCACGTTCACCGATGCGCGGATGCGCCGACAGTGCTGCCTCCAGCTCAGGCTGCTGCCACTGGCGGGCCAGTGCATCGGCGGTTGCCCGTAACGCATCCAGGGTGTCAAAAGGCCGGGCCGCTACCAGCGACTGCTGCCAGTGCGGGATGGCGACACAATGCCGGATGGCCACCTGCGCCTCGTCAGCCGACAGCTGATTAAATGCGGCTAATTCCATGTTCAGCTCCGTTCAGCAATCAGCGAAACCGCCTGTAAATAAGCCTGCAGCGCGGGCGCCACATCAGCCACCGCGACGGACTCCGCCGGATGGTGGCTGATACCGCGATGGTTACGCACAAATAACATGCCGACCGGCCAGCGTTCAGCGATAGCGATGGCGTCGTGCCCGGCGCCGCTCGGCAGTGACAGGCTGCGACCCTGCACCGTTTCCACCGCATGACTCAGCGCCTGCTGCAGCGCGGAGTCACAGGCGGTGGCACCGATGCGATAATATTCGTTCGACTCAAAGCGGAGTCCACGCCGCAGCGCAATCGCCTCCGCCTGGGTTAACAGGCTGGAGAGCAGTGTCTCCAGCGGGTTGTCCAGCGGACCGCGCACGTCCAGCGACAGCGATACCTCGCCAGGGATTACATTTACCGCCCCCGGCGCGCAGTTTATCGTACCGACGGTGGCGACCAGTTGCGGGTCCTGCTCACGGGTGGTCTGCTCGATAAACACCATCCACTCGGCAGCGGCAGCCAGCGCATCTTTGCGGTGGGTCATCGGCACCGTGCCCGCGTGGCCCGCTTCTCCGGTGAAACGGCAGTTGAGGCGGCGCGCACCGTTGATGGCCGTGACCACACCGAGCGCCAGATCCTCCTGCTCCAGGCAGGGGCCCTGCTCGATGTGCAGTTCAAGATAACCGACGATATCCTCAACCCGCCGCGCCGCAGATGCGATCTTGTCGCTGTCGAGCCCGACATCCGCCATCGCCTGCGCCACGGTAATGCCGTTACCGTCAGGATGCGTCACCCAGCTTTGCGGCCAGCTGCCGGTAATACCACGGCTGCCGAGCAGCGTGATGCCAAAACGGGTGCCCTCTTCGTCGCCAAAGCCAATGACTTCAATCGCCAGCGGTAAGCGGCGCTGATGTTCGTTAAGCCACTGCACGGTTTCAATCGCGCTGAGCACGCCCAGCATGCCGTCATAGCGACCGGCGTTGCGCACCGTGTCGAGATGCGAGCCAAGCAGTAACGCGGGTGCACCCGTTTCTGCCGCCTCGTAGCGCCCACAGATATTGCCGACCTCATCCTGCCACACCTGCATCCCCGCCGCCTGCATCCACTCACCGACACAGGCGTTGGCGCGCAGATGTTCGGGTGAGAGGTAGACGCGGGTCAGCCCCTCGGCTGTTTCGCTGATCGCTGCCAGCGCATCGCAGCGCGCCATAACGCGCTGTGCAGCGGCCAGGGCTTCGCTGGCGCTCATCATCATGCGTGGCTCCCGTAGTGATCCCAGGCGGCCTGCGCGGCGGCACCCTGCGGCGTGCGATAGCCGACATAGGTCAGCACCGTTTCCAGCGCGGAAAGAGTCTGCATCACGCAATCTTTGCGCGCGTTATAACCCATGGTGCCGATGCGCCACACCTTGCCATGCAGCGGGCCAAACGAGGTGCCAATCTCAATGCCGAAA
Organism: Pantoea pleuroti; assembly: GCF_014156615.1. NCBI lineage: Bacteria > Pseudomonadati > Pseudomonadota > Gammaproteobacteria > Enterobacterales > Erwiniaceae > Pantoea > Pantoea pleuroti. Next base: position 789,881 of record NZ_SBFD01000002.1, read on the forward strand.
TCTTCCAGCATCAGTTTGCGCACCTGATCGCCGTTTACGCCGGACGGGATCATCACGCCCAGCACATTGTTCATTTTGTGTTTCAGGTCGCCGAAGGTTTCCAGCCCCATCCCCTGAATGCCTTTCAGCAATGCTTCACCGTGCAGTTTGTGACGGGCGATGCCGTTGTCCAGCCCCTCCTGCAGGATCAGACGGGCGCACTCGCGCGCGCCAAACAGTGCGCTGGTCGCTTCGGTATGGTGGTTGAGCCGCTCCGGCCCCCAGTAATCCATGATCATGCCGAGATCAAAATAGTTGGAGTAGATCATCTCCTCTTCGCCATCCTGATGCGCCTCGGTGCGGATCCCCTGCTCTACGCATTTGCGTTTGCGGATCACCGCTTCCATCTCTGCACTCAGCGTGATCGGCGAGGTACCCGATGGACCGCCCAGGCATTTCTGCATCCCCGCGGATACGGCATCGAGTCCCCAGGCGTCCGTTTCCAGCGCGTTACCCGCCAGCGACGCGGTGGCATCGGTGTAGAACAGCACGCCATACTGTTTGCAGATCGCCCCCAACTGCTCAAGCGGCTGCAGCATGGTGGTTGAGGTATCGCCCTGCACGGTCAGCAGCAGGCGCGGCCGCACTTTTTTGATCGCATCTTCAATCTGGTCGGGAGTAAAGACTTCGCCCCACGGCACTTCAATGGTGTGCACTTCCGCCCGACAGCGGCGGGCAATTTCGCACAGCAGATGACCAAAGCGGCCAAACACCGGTACCAGCACTTTGTCGCCAGGCCGGATCGATGACAGCAGAATCGATTCGATACCGGCGCGAGAGGTGCCGTCAATCAGCAACGTCCAGCGGTTCTCTGTGCGAAACACGCCGCGATAGAGCGCCATCACTTCATTCATGTAGTGGGTCATCGCAGGATCGTACTGCCCCAGCAACTGACTCGACATAGCGCGCAGCACGCGTGGATCGGCGTTGATCGGTCCTGGCCCCATCAACAGACGCTGTGGCGGGTTAAGTTGCGGGTAGTGATTGATATCCATCGTAATTTCCTTTTTCAGAATCAGAGGCGAACCGAAGAGATAAACTGCTTCAGCTCCGGTGACTGCGGCTGAGCAAACAGCGTCTTACTGTCGCCCTGCTCCCAGACGCGCCCCTGATGCATAAAGACCACACGATCGCCCACGTCGCGGGCGAAGCTCATTTCATGCGTGACGAGGATCAGCGTCATTCCTTCTGACGCCAGCTGCTCCAGAACTTTAAGCACTTCGCCCACCAGCTCGGGATCGAGCGCGGAGGTGATCTCATCACAGAGTAAAACTTTCGGCGTCATCGCCAGTGCACGGGCGATCGCCACGCGCTGCTGCTGACCGCCGGAGAGGCTGGCAGGATAGTAGTTGAGACGCTCGCCCAGCCCGACCTTCTCCAGCATCTGCGCCGCCAGCGCCCGGCACTCGGCCTCGCTTTTTTTCAGCACCCGGCGCGGCGCCAGCATCACGTTCTCCAGTGCCGTCATGTGCGGGAACAGGTTGAAGCTCTGAAATACCATCCCGACCGAGCGGCTGATTTCACGCGCCTGCGAGTCGCGATCGGTAATCGTCATACCGCCGAGCTTGATGCTGCCCTCCTGATAGCCTTCCAGCCCGTTCATGCAGCGCAGCAGCGTGCTTTTGCCCGATCCGCTGCGACCGATGATTGAGATCACCTCGCCCATGTCGATATCCAGATCCACGCCTTTCAACACATGGTTGTCGCCGTAATATTTTTGCACCTGATTAATGGTGATGAGCGGCATTGAATTTTTTCTCCAGATACTGGCTGTAGCGAGACAGCGGATAACACATCAGGAAGTAGCCCAGCGCCACCAGCCCAAAGACTTTAAACGGCTGATAGGTCACGTTGTTCAGAATGGTGCCCGCTTTGGTCAGCTCGATAAAACCGATAATTGACGCCAGCGCGGTGCCCTTGATCACCTGGACAGCAAACCCCACCGTCGGCGCGATACCGATGCGGATCGCCTGCGGCGCAACCACCCGCCACAGCGTCTGACCAAAGGTCAGGCCGAGACAGCGCGACGCTTCCCACTGGCCTTTTGGCAGGGCACGGATGCTGCCGTACCAGATATCGACCAGAAAGGCGCTGGTGTAGAAGGTCAGCGCCAGCGAGGCCGCCGTCCACGGCGCAACATCAATGCCGAACAGGCCGACGCCGAAAAACGCCAGGAACAGCTGCATCAGCAGCGGCGTGCCCTGAAACAGCGCGGTGTAACCGCGTACCAGCCGCGTTAACCATTTGCGTTGCAGCAGGCGCATAAACAACAGCGGCAGCGTCACCAGCGTGCCGCCGACAAAGGCCACCAGCGACAGCAACAGGGTCCAGCGTGCCGCCAGCAGCAGGTTGCGCAGGATGTCCCAGTCGGTAAAGGTCGTCATCATGATGGCTGCACTCCAAACCATTTACGGCCAATCGCCAGCAGCAGATGGCGCATCGCAATCGACAACGCCAGGTAGATCAGCGTGGTCACCAGATAGACCTCAAAACTTAAGAAGGTGCGCGACTGGATCAGGTTGGCGGCGAAGGTCAGCTCCTCATAGGAGACCTGCGACACCACCGACGACCCCAGCATCACGATGATGCACTGACTCACCAGGGCCGGGTAAATACGCTGCAGTGCGGGCGGCAAGACCACCCGCAGAAACGTCTGGCTGCGGGTTAATCCCAGCACCCGTCCCGCTTCCCACTGCCCTTTGGGTGTCACCTGTATTCCGGCACGAATGATCTCGGTGCTATACGCTCCGAGGTTGATCAGCATCGCCAGCAGCGCCGCCTCGCCAGCAGTGAGTTTCAGCCCCAGCGCAGGCAGACCGAAAACGATAAAGAACAGTTGCACCACAAACGGCGTATTGCGGATCAGCTCGACATAGATGCCCCACAGGCGGCTCATCCAGCTGGGTCTGCCACTGCGCAGCGCCGCGCCCGCAATGCCGAGCGCCACGCCACCGGTGGTCGCCAGCACCGTCAGCTGAATGGTGACCCACAAACCGGAGAGCAGCTCCGGCCAGTAGGGCCACAGGGCGGGAAAGTTAAGTTGCCCGGTCATGAATCTTTCCTCAGGCGCCGAGGTTGGCGGGCAGCGGTGCTTTCAGCCACTCTTCTGATAGTTTATTCAGAGTGCCATCTTTGATGCCCTGCTCAATCAGCGCATTCACTTTCGCTTTCAGTGCAGGCTCATCTTTCTTCAGGCCGATATAGCAGGGAGAATCTTTCAGCATAAACAGCGCCACCGGCGCTTTGGCCGGATTCTGGCGGGCAATGGCGGCGACCACCAGGTTGCCGGTCGCCACATACTGCACCTGACCGGAGAGATACGCAGACAAGGTAGTGTTGTTATCTTCGTAGCGTTTCACCTGTGCATCTTTCGGCGCAACGTCACTGAGCACCATGTCCTCTACCGCACCGCGCGTCACGCCAATCGATTTGCCGCTCAGGTCAGACGCCGCTTTGATTTCATCGCCTTTCGGCCCGAATACGCCCAGGAAGAACGGCGCATAGGCGCGGGTGAAGTCGATCACTTTTTCCCGCTCGGCATTTTTACCCATGCTGGAGATGACCAGATCGACCTTGTCAGTTTGCAGATAAGGCACGCGGTTGGCACTGCTGACCGGCACCAGCTGCAACTTAAGTTTCATCTGCTTTGCCAGGTATCTGGCCGTGTCGATGTCATACCCCTGCGGCTGCAGATCGGTACCAACCGAGCCAAACGGCGGGAAATCCTGCGGCACGGCGATGCGAATGACGCCGCGTTTCTGGATGTCCTGCAGTTGATCGGCCAGCGCGCTTCCCGCTTGTGCCATCAGTAATGCCGCTGTCGCAACCGCCATCAAAACTTTTTTCATTATGCACCCCGGTGAGATTAACGTGAAACAAAAGATTCTTTGAGATGCAATTTGCAACTAATGTGCCAACCCGAACGGCTACAGAAAAAGGGTTAAGCGGCAAAGCATTCAGCTGAAACCTGGCGTAATCGGGACGACTACGCCGGAGGAAAGTCTGTTCTGAAATGGGGCAAAGCACCAAAATGGTGCCTGTTAGCGGTGCTCCAGCTCGTCAAACTGCTGATAAAGGTCGGCGATCTGATGAATGCGCTGGCGTCCCTGCGCCAGCATTTCATGCAGCAGTGCATTGGCAATCAGGTTAACCAGGCTCATGGCTGAGCCATAACTGTCGAAGGCGGAAACGCTGTCCAGCGGCGTACAGAGCTGCCAGCGCGCCAGCGCAATCACCGTCTGCGCCTGCGGCTCACATAGCGCCAGCAGCGGGATACCGGCCGCCTGCAACTGCTGCATCAGCGGGCGAATGATGCGGGGACGACGACGGAAGGCCATCACGACCACCATATCCTCCGGCGTAATATCCACCAGCTCCTCAGCCAGCGTCTGGCCCGGCTGCGGCAGGATATGTACCTGCGAACGCGCCTGCACCAGCTGCTGCCGCAGATGCAGCGCCACCGGATAGGCGTTGCGCATGCCGATGATAAAGACGCGTTTTGCCTGCGCCAGCTGCTGAATAACCTCATTAAAGTGCCGGGCATCCAGACTGTTCACCCACTGCGTCAGGTTAGCCATCTCCTGCTTGTAGTGTCGCGCCAGCAGCGTATTGCCCTGCACGGCATCACGATTATCGGTCAGCGGCATGCCGCTCTGGCGCAGGATGCGTAGCTCATCACGCATATCCTTGTACTTTTCATAGCCCAGACGCTTAAACAGCCGGCTGACCGTGGCTTTCGACACGCCACTGAGCCGCGCCAGCTCGGCACTGTTGTAGCTGATCAGGTCATCGAAGTGGTCAAACACGAAGTCGGCAATGCGCTGCTCCTGCGGAGAGAGCTGGGGATAGTGACTTCTGAGTCGTTCATCAAGCTGTTTCATAACCCGTCCTGTAACTTTTGTTTCAGCTGAAGCTAGCACAATTTACGCCAGGTTAACCGGCGCATTGTCAGCTGAGGGTGAAAACTGGAACAGCTCTTGCTTTGATATGGGTTCTGTTACCCGAAGAACGAGAAAAAGATGATTCAAAGCAATATGGCCCCGCAGGGGATGGCGGTGACGCCACACCATCTGGCGAGTGAAAGCGCACTCGCGGTACTGCGTGATGGCGGTAATGCCATTGAAGCGATGGTGGCCGCTGCCGCGACCATCGCCGTGGTCTACCCGCATATGAATGGACTGGGCGGTGATGGTTTCTGGCTGATTCTGCCGCCTGGCGGCGATCCTGTCGCTATCGACGCCAGCGGCGCAGCCGGTTCGCTGGCTCATCACGATTTCTACGCCGATCACCCTAAGATTCCGCATCGCGGGCCGAAAGCGGCACTGACCGTGGCCGGTACGGTCAGCGGCTGGCAGGAGGCACTGAATCTCTCGGCTGAGATGGGCACCCCACCGCTGCCGCTGGCACGTCTGTTGCGCGATGCGATTCGCTACGCCGCCGACGGTATTCCGGTGACCGCCTCACAGAGCGCCGCCACCGCGACGTTCCGCAGTGAATTGCAGCATCAGCCCGGCTTCAGCGCCACCTTTATGCCTGACGGCAACGTGCCGCAGCCAGGCAGCCGTTTTACCCAGCCCGCCCTGGCAAACACCCTGAGCCAGCTTACTGAAGAGGGGCTCGAGAGCTTTTATCGCGGCCCGCTGGCTCACCATATGGCCGATGGGATGGCTACGCTGGGCATGCCGGTGACGCTGGCCGATCTGCAGCAGCATCGCGCCCGACGCACGACGCCGCTACATCTCTCCCACAGCGAAGGTGATATCTGGAATATCACCCCGCCAACGCAGGGCATGGTGTCGCTGGCGATCCTGGGCATCACCGATCGGCTGGAGATGGCGGAGGCTGACGATGCGCAGACGGTGCACCGTATCGTGGAAGCCACCAAAAAAGCGTTTGCGCTGCGCGACAAACACATCACCGATCCGCGTCACGTCACGGAAGATTTGCAGGCGCTGCTGGACAGCGATCACCTTGCCACGCTCGCCAGCCAGATCACCGATGGTGAGGCCGCGGCATGGGGTAACGGACGCGGGCCGGGCGATACGGTCTGGATGGGCGTGATGGACAGCAGCGGTCTGGCCGTCTCCTTTATTCAGAGCATTTATCACGAATTTGGCAGCGGTGTGGTGCTGCCCGGCACGGGTATCACCTGGCAGAACCGTGGCGCCGCTTTCAGCCTCGACCCCGACCATCTGCTAGCCCTGGCACCCGGTAAGCAGCCGTTTCATACCCTGAATCCTGCTGCCGCACGGCTGAAAGATGGCCGGACGCTGGTGTATGGCGCGATGGGCGGGGATGGTCAGCCGCAGACTCAGGCGGCGATTTTTACCCGCCATGTAATTCAGGGCTTGCCGTTACAACAGGCGGTCAGTGCGCCGCGCTGGCTGCTGGGCCGGACCTGGGGGCAATCATCAGACTCGCTGAAACTGGAAGGTCGTTTTGACGACGAAACGGTATTGATGCTGCGTCTGTGGGGACATGAAGTGGAGCTTCTGCCGGACTTCAGCGAATCCGTGGGCCATGCGGGCGCCATTGTGCGCCACAGCAACGGCATGTTTGAGGGCGCAAGCGATCCACGCAGTAACGGCAGCGCCGCCGGTTTTTAACAGGAGCGAATCATGAATCAACACGACTGGGCCAGCTACATCGGCCATATGGAGCAGATACTGCAACTGGAACTGGATGACGCCCGCCGCGCTGAACTGCTGATCCAGCTGTCGCGTATCGCGGAGATGGCCGCGCCGCTGATGGCGTTTCCGCTGGATGACCGGCTTGAAGTGGCAGGAGTATACCAGGCATGAGATTAGGTGACGTTTCGATTCAGACCCTGCAGCAGGCGATTCAGCAGGGTGAAATCAGTGCGCTGGAAGTGGCAAAGCAGACGCTGCAGGCGGTTGAGCAGCACAATCCGGCGTTGAATGCCTGGACGGAAATGACCGGGCCGCGCATGTTAAAAGAAGCCAGTGCGATTGATGCGCAGCGGCAGCGCGGCGAAACCCTGCCACCGCTGGCGGGCATCCCGTATGCGGTAAAAAACCTGTTTGATGTGGCGGGGCACACTACCCTGGCCGGTGCCAGCCTGTTCAGCGATCGGCCTGCGGCACGTGCAGATGCGTTTGCCGTCGATAAACTGCGTCGCTCTGGTGCGCTGCTGTCGGGCATGCTGAACATGGATGCCTACGCGTATGGTTTTACCACCGAAAACAGTCACTACGGCGCGACGCACAATCCGCGCGATCTCAGCCGTGTGGCTGGCGGCTCGTCAGGCGGTTCGGCGGCTGCCGTGGCCGCCGGTCTGGTCCACTTTTCGCTGGGCACCGACACCAACGGTTCCATTCGGGTGCCCGCGTCGCTGTGCGGTATTTTTGGTCTTAAGCCGACCTTTGGCCGGTTGTCACGCAGCGGCAGCCATCCGTTTGTTGCCAGCCTCGATCACATCGGTCCTCTGGCGCGACGGGTTGAAGACCTGGCGCTGGTATATGATCTGTTGCAGGGCGCAGACCCTACCGATGTGTTTCAGGCCGCTCACCCGCTGGCCGCGACGCTACCGGGGCTGTCACAGGGCAGCGAAGGCTTGCGCTGCGGCGTACTGGGTGGCTTTTTTGCCCGCTGGTGCGATGAGGATGCCCGCGCTGCCGTCGCGGTGGTCGCGGCTGCACTTGATGCACAGGAAGAGGTGCTGATGCCGGACGCTGAGCTGGCACGCTCGGCGGCGTTTATCATGACCGCGGCAGAAGGCGGCAATCACTATCTGCCCGCCCTGCGCCAGATGCCTGAGCAGTTTGAACCTAATTCACGCGAGCGTCTGCTGGCCGGTGCCATGATGCCAGGTGCCTGGTACGTGCAGGCGCAGCGTTTCCGCCGCCATTTCCAGCAGCAGGTGTTGCCGCTGTTTGATCGGTTTGATGTGCTGATAGCGCCGGCGACACCCTGCAGCGCGATCACCATCGGTCAGCAGACCCTGTCGATTCAGGGGGAATCGCTGCCCGCTAAGGCGAGCATGGGTATGCTGACGCAGCCAATCTCCTTTCTGGGATTGCCGGTCTGTACCGTGCCGCTGGCGACCCGAAACGGTCTGCCGATTGGATTACAGCTTATCGCCCGTCCGTTTAATGAAGAGGCGGTGTTACGTGCCGCCTGGGAACTGGAACAACGCGGCATGACGATACCGCAAATCAATATGGCTGGAGCCTGATGAACAGAGAGATTAATTTACCGCAGGTGGTCACCGAGGTGACGGCGCAGTTTTACCGCTACGAGCAGGCGCTGGTCAGCAATGACGTGGCCGAACTGGATGCGTTGTTCTGGCACGACCCGCGAACCGTGCGTCTCGGCGCGGGTGAGAATCTGTATGGCATTGATGAGATTCGGGCCTTCCGCGCCGCGCGTCCTTCAGCCGGGCTGAACCGGACGCTACGAAACACCGTGATCACCACCTTTGGCGAGGATTATGCGGTCTGCAGCACCGAATTTACCCGCACCGGCAGCGATAAAATTGGCCGCCAGCAGCAGACCTGGGTACGCATGCCACACGGCTGGTGTATCGTGGCGGCGCAGGTCAGCCTGATGAGCTGAAATCGTCCGGCGCTTCGCCCGATCAAGGCGGGGCGAGCGCCGGAACCGACTTAAGGTGCCGGATGCGTATTGATCCAGTGGTCAGCGATCTGCTGACGGGTGCAGATCCAGACATCCTCATGCTGCTGGATATGATCGAGAAAATTCTGCAGCGCGCGGAATTTGCCAGGACGACCCAGCAGGCGGCAATGCATACCGATCGACATCATCTTTGGTGCGGTTTCACCCTCTTCATACAGCACATCGAAGCTGTCGCGCAGATAGGTGAAGAACTGTTCGGCGGTATTAAATCCCTGCGGCGAGGCAAAGCGCATGTCATTGCACTCCAGGGTGTAGGGGATAATCAGGTGCGGTTTAACCGTTCCATCCTGACAGGTGACCTGGGTCCAGAAAGGCAGATCGTCGCCGTAGTAGTCACTGTCATAGCTGAAACCGCCCTGCTCCACCACCAGCCGCCGGGTATTCGGGCTGTCGCGGCCGGTGTACCAGCCGGTCGGCGCTTTACCAAACAGATCGACCAGCACATCGACCGCCTGCTGCATATGCTGGCGTTCGGTTTTTGCATCCATGCCCTGATAGTGGATCCAGCGCCAGCCGTGACTGACCACATCGTAGTCAGCCTGTTTAATTGCCTCGACGACTTCCGGATGACGCGCCAGCGCCATCGCCACGCCGAAAACCGTTAACGGCAGACCGCGTTTCTGGAATTCGTTGTGGATGCGCCAGAAACCGGCGCGTGAGCCGTACTCATACAGCGACTCCATCGACATGTGGCGATCGGGATAGCTGGCTGCCCCGATGATGTCGGAGAGGAACTGCTCTGAGCCGGTGTCGCCGTGCAGCACGCTGTTTTCTGCGCCCTCTTCGTAGTTCAGAACAAACTGCACCGCCACACGGGCGTTGTTGGGCCAGGCGGCGTGCGGTGGATGAGCGCCATAACCGATTAAATCGCGCGGATAGTTTTTATTAAAGCTGTACTCTTTCTTCTCTGCAGCGTCAGTCATCACTCCACCTGTTTTGATTCGGGAAAGTTCCGTTAGTTTAGATGCTGAAACGCACCTGAGAGAGGTTTCTGCAAAGGCCAGGCCAGATCACCATGTTTGCTGGTGCCAAAACCAAGCGCCACCAGCGACTCTACCATTTTCACCGCCGCGCTGACGCCATCGATGACTGGCAGTCCCAGCTCCCGGGTCAACTCCCCGGCCAGCGTCGCCATCCCGCCACAACCCAGCACAATCGCCCCGCTGCCATCTTCCCGCTTCGCCTGTATACAGCGCTGCCGTACTTTTTCCTGCGCCAGACCGCTGCCATCTTCCAGCGCCAGTACCGGCAGATCGATGGCATGCAGTGCGGCACAGTGATGGGTAAAGCCATACTGCTGCAGCAGATGACGCGCAATCACCAGGGTGCGCGGCAGCGTGGTGACAATAGAGAAACGCGTCGCCAGCAGCGTGGCGGTATGCATCGCCGCTTCCGCGATGCCGATCACAGGTCCGCTGGCCAGCTCGCGTGCCGCCAGTAAACCCGGATCGCCAAAGCAGGCAATGACGTGGCCGCTGACGCCCTGCGCTCTGCCCAGTTTAATCTGCTCCAGCACGCCGATGGCGGCGATCGCCTCATCGAAGTGCCCTTCAATGGAGGGTACGCCCTGCGACGGCGAAACAGCCAGAATTTCGGTGCCCGGTGCGGCGACTGCACGCGCGGCCTGACCGATAGTTTCGGTCATCGCCAGGCTGGTATTAGGGTTAATAACCTGAATCAGGCTCATGAGGCAGCTCCAGAGCCTGCGGCAAATAGTCGGGAAAAGTCGGGCAGCGTTTCCCCGCTGCGTTCGAAGTGCAGGCTGGAGACGATGTGCTCGAAGTGATGCTGCAGCGCCTGCGTCAGCGGCTGCAGCGCACGCGCGCGCAGTAACTGAAGCAGATTCGCATGATCGTCACAGCGGCAGCCACGCTGCCAGGGTGCGCCATAGGCGGCGATCACCAGCGATGAGCGCTGCGTCAGGCTGGTCACCATGCCGGTGAGCACCTGATTTCCGGAGATCGCCTGCAACTGTATATGAAACGCCGCTGACAGCCGGATGGCTGCCGGGCCATCATGATCGGCGTGCGCCTGATTCTCCTGCGCGATGAGCTGCTCCAGCGCCACCAGATGCGGGGGCTGCAGATGGGTCAGTACCGCTGGCAGATTAGCGCACTCCATTAAACTGCGGGTTGAGAAGATATCCCGCGCCTCTTCAACGCCGGGTGTGGAGACCTGCGCACCACGTTTGGGCGTCAGGGTGACCATTTGCACCGCCGCGAGGCGTTGCAGCACTTTGCGGATGCCGGTGCGGCTCACACCGAAGACCCCGGAAAGCGCCTCTTCCGGCAATTTACTGCCCGGCGGCAGCTGATGCTCAACAATGGCATTCATCAATGCCTGGTAAATCCCTTCATCTTTATCCTGCAGCCTGGTGGCGTCTCGCTGTCCTGTTTTACTCGTCATTACCCGCTCCGGTCGCTTGCTGTACGCCACATATCGTATACGTGAAAAATAAATATTGTATACAAGAAAAGAGATCTGGCCTGGATCCTGCAATACCGCCTTACCAGATTATTCATTCCACTCTCGGGTAGAGGAGCAGGTTTCATGCCAAATCAATCAACGGTGGCCAGCACGGCCTCTGAAGCCAACGCCCGTTACAGCCCTCGGCTCTGTAACGACGACCTGGCACCGACTCGCGATCAGAACTGGTCGTGGTACAACATTTTTTCTTTCTGGATGTCGGATGTGCACAGCATGGGCGGCTATGTGGTGGCCGCCAGCTTCTTCACGCTGGGATTAGCCAGCTGGCAGGTGCTGCTCTGCCTGCTGGCGGGGATCTGCATCGTGCAGATCTGTGCGAATCTGGTGGCGAAACCGAGCCAGATGGCGGGCGTACCCTATGCGGTGATCTGCCGTCAGGCATTTGGGGTGTTTGGTGCCAATATCCCGGCGGTGATACGCGGCCTGATCGCGTTCGCCTGGTATGGCATCCAGACCTATCTCGCGGCGAATGCGCTGATGCTGGTACTGCTGAAGTTCGCGCCGTCGCTGACGTCGATGACCGTGCCGCACTGGCTTGGTCTTTCGCTGCTGGGCTGGTGCTGCTTCGGCATTATGTGGTTACTGCAGGCAATGGTGTTCTGGCATGGCATGAACGCCATCAAACGGTTTATTGATGTCGCCGGACCGGCGGTCTATGTGGTGATGGTGGCGCTGGCGGGCTGGATTGTATACAAGACCGGCTTCGATGGGATCTCGTTTACCCTCACCAGCAAATCGCTTACCGCAGGCGAGCAGACGTGGCAGATGATTACGGCGACGGCGCTGGTGGTCTCTTACTTCTCCGGGCCGCTGCTGAACTTCGGTGACTTCTCACGCTACGGCAAAAGCATGTCAGAGATCCGTCGCGGCAACCGCTGGGGACTGCCGTTTAACTTTCTGCTGTTCTCCGTGGTGACGGTAGTGATTGTGTCGGGCACCCAGTCGCTGTTTGGCAAAATGATTACCGATCCCATCGAAACCGTGAGCATGGTCGGCAACGATCTGGCGGTCGCGATTGGATTGCTGACCATGATTACCGCCACCATCGGCATCAATATCGTGGCGAACTTCGTCTCACCCGCTTTTGACTTCTCTAACTGTTCACCGCAGAAAATCAGTTTCCGTACCGGCGGGATGATCGCCGCGGTGGGGTCGGTGCTGTTAACGCCGTGGAATCTGTTCCAGTCTCCTGAGCTGATTCACTACACGCTGGATGTGCTGGGATCGTTTATCGGGCCGCTGTTCGGGATTCTGCTGACCGATTTCTATCTGATTAAACGTGGACGTATCTCGGTCGACGATCTGTTTAACGATACGCCAGCAGGCCGTTACTGGTATCGCGGTGGCTTTAACCCTAAAGCGATTGGCGCACTACTGCCATCGGTGGCGATTTGCCTGGTGATTAGCTTTATCCCTTCCCTGCATCAGGTGGCGAACTTCAGCTGGTTTATTGGCGCCGGTCTGGCGGCAGGCTGCTATCGCTTTATCGCCCGTGAAGATCGTGAGGCGGAGGAGGTAGCCCGCTGGCAAGGCGAGGTGATGGCGCAGAAGAACCAGGCCGCCGCGGAATAGCAGACAGCAAAAAGCCGATTCATTTCTGAATCGGCTTTTTTAAAGAGATTGGCGGAACGGACGGGGCTCGAACCCGCGACCCCCTGCGTGACAGGCAGGTATTCTAACCAACTGAACTACCGCTCCGCGCTTTGTTCCCCGTCGGGAACGAGGCGCATAGTAATGGCAGCCTGTTGCGGCGTCAACGCTTTTTCCAGGCGAACAAATCGTTTGCTGTTTTTTTCAGCTTGCCGTTGATTTTATCCACAAAAATGCGCAATTCAGCCGCGCCACAGGCAGCTGCCACCCTTTTTCATCACCAGATCCAGACGTGACTCGTGGGCAACCACTTCCTCTTCGCTGGCCGTGACCACGCGTAGTGCAGAGGTGGGACGCACGATCCGCTGGATGCTCTCTCCCTGCGCCTGTCGGGCGCTTTCACTTTCCGATAAAAAGGAGAGTGAGGTCTGCCCGCCTGTCATCGTCAGGAACACTTCAGCCAGAATCTCGGCATCGAGCAGTGCGCCGTGCAGGGTTCGTTTGCTGTTATCTATTTCGTAACGCGAGCAAAGCGCATCAAGGCTGTTGCGCTTGCCGGGAAACATACGGCGCGCCAGCGCCAGACTGTCGGTGATTTTGCAGAAGGTTTCGGTTTTCTCAATGCCGCGGTTCAGCTTTGAAAACTCGTAGTCCATAAAGCCGATATCAAACGGGGCGTTATGGATTACTAATTCAGCACCGCGAATGTAGTCGAGAAACTCATCGGCGATCTCGCTGAACGCAGGCTTGTCAGCCAGAAACTCATCGGCAATGCCGTGTACGCCAAAGGCTTCGGGATCGACCAGCCGATCGGGCTTAAGATACATATGGAAATTGTTACCGGTCAGGCGACGGTTAATCACCTCTACCGCACCAATTTCAATGATGCGGTGCCCCTCATAATGTACCCCGATCATGTTCATGCCGGTGGTTTCAGTATCGAGAACGATCTGGCGGTTATTTGCAGTGCTCATAAGACCCGTTTTATGTCAGACTTAGCGTTTTTGAGAGGAAGTCTACCAGAGATGCGCAAACAGGTAGAAATATTCACCGATGGATCCTGTCTTGGAAATCCCGGTCCCGGCGGTTATGGGGCGATTTTACGCTACGGTCAGCATGAGAAAACCTTCAGCGCAGGCTATCACCTTACCACCAATAACCGGATGGAGCTGATGGCGGCGATTGTCTCACTGGAAGCGCTGACCCAGCCGTGCGATGTGGTGCTCAGTACCGACAGTCAGTATGTGCGTCAGGGAATTACCAGCTGGATCCATAACTGGAAAAAGCGTGGCTGGAAAACCGCCGACAAAAAGCCGGTGAAGAATGTCGATCTCTGGCAGCGTCTCGACTTAGCACTCAGCACCCATAAGATTCAGTGGGAGTGGGTTAAAGGCCATGCCGGACATCCGGAAAATGAGCGCTGCGACGTGCTGGCCCGCAGCGCGGCTGAAAATCCCGCTTTTGAGGATATTGGTTATAAAACCGAATCCTGATCCTCTGCCTGCCGGAACTGGCGTGTGGCATTGACCGTCTGACGGATCTTGCTGGTGCTCATACTCTTCCTGGCCCGGGTCGGCAGCAGAGGGAAGGTGCGCTTACGTGCCACCACAATATTCAGACAGCCCAGCGCCGGTAAGTGGGCGCTGATCAATTTTCCGCCCTGCCGATGCCACGGCAGCACCTGAAATCGGGTGCGCCAGACCACCTCATAATTCAACAGTCCCAGCCAGTCGATTAACCGCACCTGGCTGAACATCCGTCCGCTCCAGGGGGCTTTGCGGTTCAGGCCCGGCACCATCTTACTCACGCCGAGCAGGCTGAAGGGATTGAAGCCGCTGATAATCATCCAGCCATCATCAATTAACACCCTATCCACTTCACGTAACACCCGGTGAGGATCCTGGCTCCAGGCGAGCGTATGGGCCAGCAAACAGGCATCGATCGACTTCGACTCAAACGGCAGTTGCATCGGGTCAGCCAGCACCTGTAACAGCTCCCCTTCCCTGCCAACATTGACCTGATGTGAAATAGCACAGTTTTCGGTGTTGATTTCTGCGCTGAGGTTGCCAAGCTTAAGCATATGAAAGCCATAAAGCTTTCCGAGGTAAGGCTGAAGCTGCTGCGTTAGCGCGTCGCGGAAATAATCTCCCCACGGCATATCGCGCCATGACAGCGGTGCGTTCAGAATCTGGCGTGATTTAGCGGGCTTCATGCTTTACGCTCTTCCTTTTCCTACGACCTGCGAGAGGTGATGATGAATCTTACCAGTATTCCTGCGTTGCAGGACAACTACATCTGGACGCTGACTGATGATGACGGTAAATGCCTGATTGTCGATCCCGGCGAAGCCCAACCGGTGTTAGAAAAAATGGCCTCCAACGGCTGGCAGCCGGTGGCTATTCTGCTGACTCACCACCATAACGACCACACGGGCGGAGTGAAAACACTGTGCGAGCATTTCCCTCAGCTTGAGGTATATGGTCCCCAGGAAACTGCGGCTAAAGGGGCCAGAACGATAGTCAGCGAAGGCGATAGGGTCACGGTTCTGGGCCTGACGTTTGAGGTGATCCATACCCCTGGTCACACTTTAGGACATATCTCATATTACAGCTCACCTTATCTTTTCTGTGGTGACACACTCTTTTCGGGCGGTTGCGGACGGCTTTTTGAGGGCACGGCAGAGCAGATGTATGACTCCTTTCAAAAGCTTAACCAGCTTCCAGGTGAAACATTAGTCTGCTGCGCACATGAATATACTTTATCCAATCTGAAGTTTGCTGCGGCTATTCTGCCCCATGACCCACAAATAACGGCCGAATATCAGAAAATTAAGGACTTACGCGCTGAAAATGGCATTAGCTTGCCCACAAAACTGGCGCACGAACGGACAATAAATTTATTTCTTCGCACGCAAGACATTGATTTACAAAGGGCATTAAACGTTAACGTTACTGATGAACCCGTATGGCGTTCATTTGCCGTTCTACGCGAGAAGAAAGACGCTTTTTGATTTTTCGGGTTGTGTTGTGAAAAGTCGTCACGTATAGTTGCTCGTCTTTTAAGCGAACTATTGACACACACATGAAGGCTAAAGCGATCTTACTCGCCTCAGTCTTGCTGGTAGGATGTCAGGCGTCCAGGAACGATGCCAATATCCCGGTACAGCATGCACAGAGTCTGTCTTCAGCTGGTCAAGGTGAAAATGGAAAGTACGGAGACGAGTTTTTGTCGCCGCGATGGCAGGAAGATGGAACTGGCCTCGCAGCAGACGCAGATCTCTGGAGTTTCATTAGTGACGAGTTGAAGATGGGGATTCCGGAAAACCCGGCAATCCGCGAACAAAAAAGTAAATTTTTAAAAAATAAGAGCTATCTCCACGATGTAACATTACGGGCAGAGCCGTACATGTACTGGATAGTCGAGCAGATACAGAAACGTAAAATGCCGATGGAACTGGTACTGCTACCCATAGTGGAGAGCGCTTTTGACCCCCGGGCAACTTCATCCGCCAATGCCGCTGGTATCTGGCAGATTGTTGCTGCAACAGGTCGAAACTATGGTTTGAAACAGAACCAGTATTACGATGGGCGACGTGATGTGGTCGCATCCACGAAAGTTGCGCTGGATATGATGCAGCGTCTTAACACCATGTTTGACGGCGACTGGTTATTAACCATCGCAGCGTACAACAGTGGTGAAGGACGTGTACTCAAAGCGATAAAGCAGAACAAGGCGCGCGGTAAGCCGACTGACTTCTGGCATTTATCGCTGCCACGCGAAACGACCGTGTATGTGCCTAAAATGTTAGCTCTGAGTGAACTGCTCAAAAATAACAAGCGTTACGGTATCAAACTGCCGACACCTAATGAAAGTCGTGCTCTGGCGCGAGTGGAAGTGGGTCAGCAGATACAGCTGACGCAGGCTGCCGAAATGGCGGGTATGTCGCTCACGAAATTAAAGAGCTTCAATACTGGTTACAAAGGCGGTGCAACAGCGCCAAACGGCCCACACTATATTATGGTGCCGAAGTCGAACGTCGCGAAACTGCGTAACTCACTGGCTTCCGGTGACATCGCAGCGGTACAGCCTACTCAGCTTGCGAAAGCCAGTGCGAGTGGCGGGTACAAAGTGCGGCGGGGTGATACGCTCTCTGGTATCGCTTCAAAACTTGGCGTTAGCGTCTCGACACTGAAGCAGGATAACAACCTGCGCGGTGCTGATATCCGACCAGGTCAGACTCTGACCATTGGTTCGAATGGCACCCGACTGGCTGATAACGGCAACAGCATCACCTATCGTGTTCGTAAGGGTGATTCTCTTGACAGTATTGCCCGTCATCACGGCGTCAATATCAAAGACGTGATGCGCTGGAACAGTGTGCTGGACAGTGCGAAAGATATTCAACCCGGCGATAACTTAACGCTGTTTGTGAATAATAACGCAACACCTGATACCTGATACGTTGAAAAGGCTGACATTTGTCAGCCTTTTTCTTTTATTCATCCGCCACCGTTTACTCATCTGCCGGACTTTCCTCCCCTTTGCAGGCTCGCTTAATGCACCGGACTAGCTTCCTGAACTGAACTCCACCAGTAAGGGGTTATGGTCGGACGCGCGCGTCACCAGTACGGATGCCTCACTCACCCTGAGATCGCGATAGAAGACGAAATCCAGTGGGCGACCAAAGGCTTTACGGCGGTGATCGGCAGTAAACATCACCTCTTCCAGCTTCATTCGCTGTGCAAAACGGTAGAGAGCATTGATACGTTGACGGCTCCAGGCATTGAAATCCCCGGCCATAATCACCGGCCCCTGGTGATGCATGATCTGCTCCCCGATTGGCCCCAGCTGTTTACTGTAGACGTCGACGCCCAGGCTGAAATTTACCGCATGGATGTTCACGACCATCAGCATTTCCCCCGCGGGCAGCGGATACGCCGTGACCAGAGCCGATTTTGACAGTCTCAGCAGAGGCTCACGCTCACGCAACGGGCAGCAATAGACCGGGTGCGCAGAGGCGAGCGTCATCACCCCAGAGGGATGCTGAGGCAGCACAAAGGCAGGCACCTGATCGGCAGCGAGATAATTACTGGTGGCAAACTCCACCAGTTCAGGTGTGGTCTGCGCTTCCTGCAGTAATACCAGGTGCGCATCTTTACCAAATCCTTCCAGTACCGACATCCAGTCTGCGCGCTGCTGCTTGAAGATGTTCCATACCAGAACTTTGAGGTTTGGATGCGCGGGCAAGGGTGCTCCGGGTGGCAGTGCCTGACCGAGATGGAGCATCGCGCCCGGTGGAAAGATCTGTTCCACTGGTTGTCCTGCTACATATCGCATTGCATAAGTTTTTTTGCGCACTTTCCCGCCTGGCTGATGATTCAAAATACAGTTAACACCTGTCTGTTATAGGGATTTTAGACCGGGGTTTCAATGGATGCAGGTGAATGTCAGAATTCATCACCTTTTCCAGAATAAAGCAGCCCTTTTACGTTCGCTAAGCTAAACGAGGCAGATCAGGCGGTGACATCCCCGATGTCATCATTAATGGCTCCTGTACTGGTTATAACAGCATTATCAGTCATAAACTGGCTTAATGGCCATGTGGCTGCACGGAGGAAGAATGAAGGCATCTTCTGATGAACTAAAAGTGTTTGTCAGCGTAGTAGAAAGTGGAAGTTTCAGTCGCGCTGCTGAACAGCTGAAGATGGCTAACTCTGCCGTCAGCAGGACAGTTAAAAAGCTGGAGAGCAAGCTGGGTATTGCCCTGCTGACCCGCACAACACGGCAGCTGGCGCTTACGCAGGAAGGCGAACGCTATTTTCGCCATGTTCAACGCTTTTTACAGGAGATGACCACGGCAGAAAGCGATTTAATCGAGAGTTTACAGGCGCCTAAAGGACTACTGCGCGTTGATGCCGCGACGCCGGTGATTCTGCATTTGCTGATGCCGATGATTAAACCTTTTCGTCTGCGCTATCCTGACGTGACTCTTTCTTTGATCTCCTCAGAGAGTTTTATCAATCTGATTGAGCGGAAAGTGGATATCGCCATTCGTGCCGGCAATCTCACCGACTCAACGCTGCGCGCCCGACTGCTGTTCAGGAGCTTTCGCAAGATTGTGGCTTCACCCGCCTATCTCCGTGAGCATGGGACACCGCAAACGGTGGCTGAGCTGGATAACCATCACTGTCTTGGCTTTGATGATTCCCCACGACTCAATCGCTGGCCCGTCTCCCGTGAAAGCGGCGAACTCTATGATATTAGCTGGGCTATCTCCTCTAACAGCGGAGAGACGATTAAGCAGCTCTGTCTTACCGGTAATGGTATTGCCTGCCTGTCGGACTATATGATCGATCGTGAAGTTGCTGAGGGAAAACTGGTGGAAGTGTTGGCCGATCAGCGTCTGCCGGTCGAAATGCCCTTCCATGCTGTTTACTACAGTGATATTGGCGTAAGCCAGCGTGTACGCGCTTTTATCGATTTTCTGAGTGAGTGGACAGCTGATCAGCCGTGGCGTACCTGAAGTCTACAGGGGCAGGCCTGATCGGGGTCTGCCTGCACACAATTGGGAGGAGTGGGATCGATCGCAGGATTATCGCTTCAGATTCAAAGAATTAGCAATCGTTAAAATGATCCGGATGATCGAAGAGAATCAGTGCGGTGTATTTTTCCGTGTTGAATTTGCTGCAATGGAAAAAGCCCTGACCGTTAAGTCAGGGCTTTCCAATTAAGTGGCGGAACGGACGGGGCTCGAACCCGCGACCCCCTGCGTGACAGGCAGGTATTCTAACCAA